>CAMWTS010000001.1 GCA_947177225.1 uncultured Alistipes sp.
AGATTGCAGCAGGTCAGGAGGTGCTGATATTGGAGGCCATGAAGATGGAGAACTCTATCACCTCTGACTATGCGGGCTTCGTAAAGCAGATTCTGGTTGCCGAGGGCGACTCGGTACAGGCCGATGCCGTACTTATCGAGATTGCCGATTCGGAAGGCGACGTGGTTGCTGCCGAATCTGCCCCCAAGCGTGTGGCTCTGACGGATAAAACCGTGGTGGCTCCGCTGCCCGGTCGCGTTATCGAGATCAAAGTCAAGGACGGCGATACGGTGAGCGTCGGTCAGGAGGTTTTGGTGTTGGAGGCCATGAAGATGGAGAACTCGATCACTTCCGACTATGCAGGTCGTGTAGTCGGCGTGTTGGTCGCCGAGGGAGACTCAGTTCAGTCGGAGGCTCCGCTGGTTGTGATCGAATAACGATTAAATAGGATTTTCCGAAGCCGGTGCAATTTCTCGCACCGGCTTTTTTTGTGTCGCTATCGCCGTGTGTGACACGTCCCCTTTCTGTTTATCTCGACAAAAGCGGCATTCCAGCCTGCATTGAAAAAGAAATCGCGATATTCCGAAGCGTGCCCCTCTCTGACATATTCGAAGCGTTGCGGCAATGTGGCGTAGAAGCAGAAGTTCAGCATGTCGTGACTGCATATTTCCAACACGATGTCGTTGTCGTGGCGGGAATTGTAGACGCCATACAGAGCATCTGCGTCGATCAGGTGTCGTATTTGAGGAGATTGCTTGCGGTCGACGGTGAATAGATACAGCCGGCCGTTCTGGAATTTGAATTTAGATATCTCTTTCATTTGGGTCAGTGTTATTAAAAAAGTATCCCCGACCCTGGTTGCGATTCAATCAAGAGGATTATGTAAAATCCCATACTCTCCAGAGCCGGGGAATAATCCTCCGGCTGTGAATATGGGATTTTATCTTACATGCCTGCATGTGCAGGTCTTGATTGAATCGGTGCAAAAGTAGTAATTGTTGGCAAATAATGCAAACGAATGGACTGATTTATTTTGTGTTAAATTTATTATTGTATGACTCGCCGATGTTTGGATTTTTCCGCCGGCGGCATTATCTTTGGCATACAAATGTAAAAAACGGATTGTTATGAAAGTATATGTTTTGCTGGCAGAAGGATTCGAGACCATCGAGGCGTTGACTCCGATCGACGTGATGAAGCGTGCCGCAATAGAGGTCGAGACCGTGGCTGTGGCCGATTGCAAGAGAGTGGTATCGTCGCACGGAATCGTTGTCGTCGAGGCCGATATGTTGCTATCCGATGCCGATCTTTCCGATGGCGATGCTCTGATTCTGCCCGGAGGAAATCCCGGATATGTCAATCTTGCTACATCGGCAGCCGTTGGCGATATCGTCGGCCGATATTACGATGAAGGCCGTATCGTGGCGGCCATCTGCGGGGCTCCCACTGTCCTGGCTGCTCGCGGCATTGCCTGTGGACGACGTATCACGGCGCATTCGAGTGTACGCGAACAGTTGTCGGCATATGATTGTGTCGGCGGCGATGTCGTTGTCGACGGCAATCTTATAACAGGCGCCGGTGCAGGCGTTTCGGTCGCATTTTCATTGGCCGTTTTGCGTGCTCTGACCGACGACGAAACATGCCGACGGGTTGCGTCAGGTATGGAGGTTGGGATATGATAGGGTAGCAGGAATCCTGTTTGCGAAGATGCCCGACACAAAAGCGTGTGTCGGGCATCTCTGTTATTCGTTGAGTTCGAGCCAGCGCATCTCTTTGACGTCGATCTCCTCTATTATTTTCTCTATTCGCTGCGAGGCACGTGTCAATTCGTCGTATCCGAGAGTGCCCGACGACAATTGCTCTTCCAGAGTATGCCGTTCATCGGAGAGCGATTTAAGCTCGGCTTCGATCTGTTCCAGTTCGCGCTGCTCCTTGTAGCTCAGCTTGCGTTTCTCGCTGTTGCGATTGCGTTGCTGTTGCGGAGCCGGTTTCTCCGATGCGGCGGCCGCTTTTCGCTGCTCGGCCTGCTCTTCGCGCATATATTCGCGATATTCGCTGTAACGGCCGACGAAATCCTTGATGTGTCCGTCGCCCGTGAAGACGAACAGATGATCGGTGGTCTTGTCGAGGAAATAACGGTCGTGCGAGACTATCAGCAGCGATCCTTCGAACTGTTGCAAATACTCCTCCAATACGTTGAGAGTCATGATGTCGAGGTCGTTTGTCGGCTCGTCGAGAATCAGCATGTTGGGGTTGCGCATAAGTATCGTCAACAGATACAGCCTTCGCTGCTCGCCGCCGCTGAGTATGTCGACCCGCTTGTTGAATGTCTCGGGCGGAAACAGAAATTTGGTCAGATACGACGTGGCCGATATGGTATGTCCGTCGGCCGAGCGCACCTCCTCGGCTATCTCCGTTACGGTGTCGAGTACGGTTTGTCCGGCGCGGAACGAGATGCCCTGTTGGCGATAGTAGCCGATGCGCAGTGTCTCGCCTCGCTCGACAACTCCCGAGTCGGGTGTTATGCGTCCTGTCATTATGTCGAGGAAAGTGCTTTTGCCTGCTCCGTTGTTGCCGACGATACCCACTTTCTCGCCGCGTGTGAACTTGTAGGAGAAGTCGTCGAGCATGCGCCGCTCTCCATAGCTGAACGATACGTCCGTACAGTCGATGATCTTACGTCCCAGACGCGACGATGCGACGTCGATCTCCACGTTGTCGGTGCGGAGCGATACGGCGGCTCTGTCTTTGAGGTCGTAGAAGGCGTTGATGCGGTAGCGTGCTTTGCCGGTGCGTGCCTGCGGAGTGCTTCTTATCCACTCCAACTCCCGGCGCAGCAGGTTGCGCGACTTGTCGATATTGGCCTGCATGTTGGCATAACGCTCCTCGCGTTTGGCAAGATACTCGGCATAGTTTCCTTTATATACGATCAGTTCGCCGCGGTCGATCTCGAATATGGTGTTGCATACGCGATCGAGAAAGTAGCGGTCGTGTGTAACCATGAGCAGCGTGCAGCGCGAGCGTTGCAGGTATGATTCGAGATACTCTATGATGTCGATGTCGAGGTGATTGGTCGGCTCGTCGAGAATCAGGAAATCGGCCTGCTGCAACATCATGCAGGCCAGAGCCACGCGTTTGGCTTCGCCTCCCGACAATTCGCGCATGCGGCGATCGAGCCGGTCGATATGCAGCGAAGACAATACCTGGTGTATGTCGTGTTCGAGACTCCAACCGTCGCAGGCCTCCATGGCAGCCGTCGCGTCGTCGATGCGGCGCCGGTCGCCCGATGCGATTGCCAGTTCGTATTCGCGCACGGCGGACGAGCGGCTGTCCATGCGCGAATAGACCTCGTCGAATATGCGCCGATCGGGGTTGAAATCTGTGTTTTGGTCGAGAAACGCCACGCGAATATCCTTCATGAATTTCACCTCGCCGCCGCGATCCGACGACTCCACGCCGGCCAGAATCTTCAACAGCGAGCTTTTGCCCGTGCCGTTGGGTGCTATGAGGGCTATCTTGTCGCCTTCGTTGATGTTGAATCCTATGCCGGAGAAGAGTGTGTGGTCGCCGTATGATTTGCTTATGTTTTCGACTTGCAGGTAGCTTGCCATTATTCTATATTGTCAGGTGATACATTGTGTGTCCCAATAGTTGCCGTGTGCCATCACGGCGGAATCCCACGCGGGTATATAGCCGCTCGGCCGATGGATTATTCGTGTCGACCAGCAGCGCGACCACACCGGCACCCTCGTTGCGAGCCTTGGCCGTCATGTCGCGCAGCAACATCTCTCCGACACCGCAGCCGCGGTAGAGCGGATCGACTCCGATGGAGTCGAGGTAGAACTCTCCCGCCCGGGTTTCGTTTTCGATAGTGGAGGGCAGGGTGCCGAATCTGTTGCGCAATGCGTCCAGCACAGGACGTCGCAGCTCTTCCAGACGACCGCCGTCGTATCCGCATATGGCACCGACCGGAATGCCGTCGACCATGCCGACAAGGGTATTCCGGTAGCTGTACTGCGTGTCGGGGCGCGCAATGATATTCCGAAAGAAATCGTGAATATCCTCGCGTGGAGCTCCGTTGCAGAGCCGTCGGCACAGATCGTCGCCGAAGGCCTCCATGACGGCATCGGCTATCAGCGCACAATCCTCGGCGACAGCCGGTCGCGAGGCTGTTTCCGGTTTGGCGATACGACGGTCGAATGCCGAGCGCAATGCTCCGCGATACGACACTTTGCCGCAATAGGCGAAGCCCTCTTTGGCCAGCAGCGACAGCATGCGTCGGTTATCGCTATGAGTGTCGACTCTGATGATGTCGATGCCGAGTCTGCGTCCCATTTGCATGGCGTAGCGGAAAAAGGAGTTGGCAATGCCCTGGCGCACACGGTCGGCTGCGACGCAAAGCCGGTGTATGACTATGTATCGTCCTCCGAAGTGCCACTCTCCGTCTTGCAGATGGTCGTATGCCGGCTCTCCGTCCGATATGACGGCTCCGTAGGCCGCTATCTCTCCGTCACGGTCTTCGATGACGCAGCCGTTGCCGGCAGCGATGTCTTCGTCGATGATTGCGGCCGAGGGATATCCGTCCTGCCACTGGTCGATGCCCGACTCGCATAACGATAATTGAGCACTGCGGACAATGCTCAATATCGTATCACGGTCGTTGCATATGGCTTTTCTAAATCTCATCTTTTGCGTGATATGACGTTTATTTTGCGCTGTATGATAAGCGAATTGAATGCTATGATAACGACTATCAGAATGACTCCCGCCATCACCGTATACATAAAGCCGGCCGTGGTGGCACCGGCGAATGCCGTTGCCATTTTCGCAGAGTAGATGCCACGTGCGATGCAGACTGCGATAATGCTTATTATAAGTATGGCGATGTTGAGCGAGGCGGTCAGCATGATATATGGTGCAGCCACTCGGCGCGGAGTGTAGCCCAGCAATACGAGATTTTCGAGTTTCTCGGTATTCTTTTGCAGCAGCAGATATATGCTCAGCGTCAATATGTATATGGCCAATATGCTGATGACTGCACCTATCGCGACTATGATCGACACTATCAGCTTCAACAGAAAACCGATCTTGCTGCTGTCGGACGAATTGTTTTCAGCTTCGTAGCCATGTTCCTGCAAATAGGCGTTGATCCTCTCGTCGGCAGGGTTTCCTACCTCGACGATGAGCCGTGAGGTGATGTCGTCCTGCCCCGATGCGTAGCGGTTGTTGGCCCATTGCATGAAGCTCATGGGCACCAGAATCGTGTTGAGCCGGTTGGAAAAGCCCGCCACGCGCCCCTTGAAAGAGTCGCGCATATGGTTGCCGTAGAGCGTTATGTCGAACGATATGCTCTCCAATATCCCCTCCGACAGTTGCGGCAGACCTTGTGCCTGCGCAAAGCCGAAATTGTAAAGATTCAGATAGTTGCGCGGAACAATTATGGGTATGGTCTGCGATTGCGGATCGAATGCCCATTCGTCGATGTCGACATCGATATATCGGTCGGGCACCGATTCGAAAAACATGTCGGTAGAGACGCTTTTCTTGCCGGTGTCGAGTCGGGCATATACACCGTATTGCGACGACTTGAATGCTCCGACGCTCTCCGTAAAGGGCTGTGCTTCCATGTCGGCTATCTCCTGGTCGGAGAACCTGGCGGTGTTTTTGCCGATGAGCGAGCCGAGTTGCTTGACCGGCTTCGATACTATTATATAGTCGTTGCCGATAAGCCCGTCTTTGCCCGACAGAGTAGGCTCGATGTCGAGGTATATCTGTATGCCGCAGAGTATTATTACCATGCCGGCGAGATTGGCAAGAAAGAATCCTGTCAGTTGTCCGACGCTGATATGTCTGCGAAGGAGTTTCCAGATCAGTTTCATAGACTCAGAACTTTATCGTATTCCATATTGAGGTGGCGGCCGATCGACGTCGATATTACACCAGCTCCGATGCGACGGGCTTCGCTCAGTATCATATCGCGCATGATGTTGCCGTTGTGCTCGTCGAGGTGCGATATGGGTTCGTCCAACAGCAGAAAATCGAACGGCTGGCACAAGGCTCTTATCAGTGCTACGCGCTGCTGCTGGCCGTAGGACATCTTGGCAACCGGCACGTCGCGCTTGTCGGCTATGCCGAGCTCCTCGAACCACCGGCCGATCGTTGCGATGCTCTGCGAGCGGGTGATCTGATTCTTTATGCGAACATTCTCCATGGCCGTCAGTTCCGGAAACAGACGCATCTCCTGAAACAGTATGCTCAAATGGTTGCGGCGTATGCGGCTCCAATGACGGGTGTCGAAGCGCGAAATATCGTCGTCATCGAAAAGGATACTGCCCCGGTAGTCGCCGCGCTGCCCGTAGAGATAGCTGCACAACGACGATTTGCCTTGACCCGATGCCGCCTCCACCAGATATGTCAGGCCTTTTTCGAATACCACCTTCTTATGCCAAATATCGGAGCGGAGATCCCCGCGCTGGGCGAAGATCTCCGGTACGACATCATTGAGTATGATGGATTTCACGTCTATGCGATATTTGTTAAAACAATGCGTTTAAGTCGACATTCTGCATTACCGCAGGCTGTATCGCATCGACTATCTGCTTCAAGGCATTGTCTGTGCGGTTGAGCAGTACGATGTCCAGAATGCTGCTGTTGAAGTCTACGTCGCGCATGTATGCGTAGTCGAGCAGGTTGATGAGACTGCGGGCAACGTCGCCGGCAGTGCGATCGTTGTAGACCTCGCGCCACATCATAGTGTTGACCAGCGGATCGGCGAATATCTTGCGAAGGTTGACTACCATGAAGAATCTTGCCGTATCGATGTCGCTGACCCATGCTGCATCGGCTGCCGAACGCGATACGGGTGCAGGCACGCCCTCGGTAGAGGCGTAGAGCATCGAACCCTGCTGGCCGAAGTATGCTGTCATATCGCCGAGATCTGCACAATATGCGTTGTTGCCGGTCTGGGTGATGTCATCGCCGAAGATCGCTTTGTACATTTCGAACAGCGAGATGATATAATCGTTGTTGACCGTCATGATGGCAGATGCCTTGATGTCGGTATCGCCGTAGCTGTTGCCGATGCGGTTGAGTGCCATTACGACATCGCCGTCAAAGCTGTCGAATACCTTATTGGCCATATCCATCGACTCCTGCCATTCCTCTTCCGTTGTGTACTGCTTGGCCTGTTCGAGCTGATCTTTTACCATCGGCATGTCCATTATCATATCCCACGTCTGCTTGCCGTTGAAATAGCTGCTCAAAACGACATATGTGTCGACGGGCAGATATTTGAGATATTCGTTGGTGACTTTGTTCGAGTATGCCGATTCGAATCTTGCTTTCATCTCGTCGCTCATGCCGATTATGTTGCAGTCGAGGAGTATGTGGCCGGGGTTGAATGTCAGGCCGCTTATGACGCCGTCGCCGAACATGTCGGTGTTGATATATTGCTCGTACTGAGCTGCAAAATCTCTGTCAGCCTTGACTCCGAGTTCGAGGAGCTTCCTGGTGTCGACATATATGCCTATGTCATAGTTCTTGAAGTCGGGCAGTGCTGTCGCGCGAGGAGTATATGCCGACTTCAAAGTGTTGATTGCCAGTTGACGGTAGTTGCTGTCGCTTTCGCCGGCGATAACGATGGCTGCATCGTTGTAGGCTATGCACGCACCATCTTCGTTCAGAACGATGGTGCAACCGTCGGTATTCTCGATTTCGAGCCCGGCACCATTTTCATTGGCCAGAGCCATGAGTCTGTCGAGCTTGCCCTTGTCGCACACCTTGGCGAGCACCACGATCTCGGCATCGTCCGTCGACTTCGCTGTTACGGCCGCATATATCGGCTCGGTCGTGGCTATACCGGTGTTGTCGAGGTCGAGAATGATGCTCTCCACGAAATCGGCATTCGCTTTTCCGACCAAATTGGGCGCCTGCTTGGCTGCAATCTGACGTATCGTCTTGAACTGATCGAGCAGCTCGGTCTTCTGCATCATCTGATACCCGTCGATATACATTATTGCCGTGGCATTTTCGGGAATGGCGTTGATATAGTCGCCATTGCCGGCATTCTCTTTCGAGCAGGCCATAACCATAGTCAAGGCCATTGCGACTGCCGAGAGTCGCGTGAGGAATCTTTTCATAGTGCGTTTAAATTTAGTTGTTATTTTTTGTCGTTCAATACAGCATTTACGGCATTCAATGCCAGCGGTTCCATTACGGTGCGGTAGCACTCTGCATTGGGGTGGCACGTATCGTGGCTCCACTTTTCGGGTATGCCTCCGCCGTCATCGGCAAGATGTCGATAGTAGTCGAGATAGCATATGCCGTTGTCGACGGCATATTTGCGTATCATTTCGTTTAGTTCAACCACCTTTTGTGCCGGATCGATTTCCGGACGCCACGCGAACCGGCTTACCGGAGGTATGGAACACAAGATCACCTCTATGCCGTTGGCGCGCGCCAGTTCGCACATCGAGATGATGTTGCCCAAGGTGTTTTCCGGCTTTATGAAGCCGTTGTTCTGAGCTATGTCGTTGGTGCCGGCCATTATCAGCACTACCGCGGGGTGCAGGTCTATGACGTCCTGGCGGAAGCGTACGAGCATTTCGCTGGTTGTCTGGCCGCTGATGCCTCGGCCGAGAAAATCGTTGGCCGAGAAGAAGCCGGGATCGTATTGTGCCCAATGATCGGTTATCGAGTCGCCCATGAATACGGCGCGAACGGCAGTCTGAATGTCTCGATTCGCCTGTTCGTAGCGTCCGAATTTAGCCCAGTCCGCATTCGTCTGAGCGGTGAGCGGCATGGCGAGCAGTGCCAGCACGACGGTGGCAAGATATCGGTTAAGTATCATCTGCGCTACAAATGTTTATGACAACAAAGGTATGACATATTTTACAGATATGCAATTTTTATCCTCTTTTTTACAATAGGTAATAATACTTATTGTCCGACTATGAAAAATATTGTAAATTTGCACGTTTTATTGAGAAAGCAAATCTAAACCAAATATGAAGAGCATAAAACCTACACAGTATACGTTGAAGTGTGTGGCCACCGGTCGCGAGTTCGCCGACGAGGGTTGGACTCTCGACGATCACCAGTGCGCCGAACCGTCGCTGGTGCGCACTTCCTACGCAGTGAAGCAGATCGATGTCCGTTCGGACGACTATGGATTCTACAAGTTTTGCGACTGGCTGCCGATAAATCGCATGTTGGAGGGATCGTCGGCGCCAGTGACATACAAGAGCGAGAAGCTCGCAGCCCGTCTCGGACTCTCTAACCTCTACATCACCCTCAACGGCTATTGCCCGTCGAAGGGTGCCATGATGAGCACCTGTTCGTTCAAAGAGACCGAGGCGTACAGCGTTTGCGCGCGAATCAATCCGTGCAACGACGGCAAGGTGCTGGTGGTGGCATCGGCCGGCAACACGGCACGCGCCTTTGCCAAGGTATGTTCGGACAACAATATTCCTCTGCTGCTGTCGGTGCCGTCGGACAATCTGTCGGCATTGTGGTTCGACAAACCGCTCAATCCGTGCGTTAAGCTCATTGCTTGCGAGCGTGGGGGGGATTATTTCGATGCGATTCATTTGAGCAACATAGCCTTGACGGCGCCCAGATTCTATGCAGAGGGCGGTGCCAAGAACGTGGCTCGCCGCGACGGTATGGCAACTACGGTGCTGTCGGCAGTGACCACCATAGGCCGTATCCCTGATTACTACTTCCAGGCTGTCGGCAGCGGTACGGGAGCAATCGCCGCATGGGAGGCCAACATGCGTCTGATCGAAGACGGCCGTTTCGGCAGCAATCTCATGAAGCTGATCGTGTCGCAGAATGCTCCGTTCGTTCCGATGTACGACGCATGGCGTGTCGATTCGCGCGAGATGTTGCCTTACAGCGCCACCAAGGCGCGCCGCGATGCCGAGCTGATCGACGCGAAGGTGCTCTCCAACCGCAAACCGCCGTACTCTTTGGCCGGAGGTTTGTACGATGCGTTGAAGGCTACCGGCGGCAATGTCATGGTTGCTACCAATGCCCAGGCTCGTCGCGCCGCACAGCTGTTTCTCGAAACGGAAGGTGTGGATATCTACTCTGCGCCCGCCGTGGCATTGGCAACGCTTATCAAGATGGTCGACGACGGCCGTATCGATCGCGATGCCTGCATCATGCTGAATGTAACCGGTGCCGGCGAACGTGCCATGATGGCAGACAAGAAGATATGGTATCTTAAACCGGATCATGTATTCCCGTTGACGCCAGATGCCGACGATGTAATTGCAAAGGCAGAGGCTTTATTTGAATAAACAATGCTGTATCCTATAAAATTCAGACCGCGCATTAAAGAGCGTATTTGGGGCGGTCATGCCATTGCGGCGAAAAAGGGAAAGTCGGCCGGCCGGCTCTCTTCGGATAAACTCTACGGCGAGAGTTGGGACATATCTTCTGTTGCAGGCGATGTGTCGGTGGTGTCGAACGGTTTTTTGAAGGGCAACAATCTCGAAGAGATCATCGAGGTATATATGGGAGATCTGGTAGGCGAGAAGGTTTTCGACCGGTTCGGTCTTGAATTCCCTCTGCTTATCAAGTATCTCGACTGCAACGACGTGCTGTCGGTGCAGGTGCACCCCGACGACGAACTGGCTGCCGAGCGTCACAACTCTTACGGTAAGACCGAGATGTGGTATGTGGTGGATTGCAAACCTGGGGCGGCGCTGTATGTGGGTTTCAAGAACCGCAACATAACGCGTGAGGAGTATATCGATGCCGTGGCCAAATCGACGCTGCCGGAGTTGCTGAATCGTGTGGAGGTAAAGCCGGGCGACGTATTCTTCATTCCGGCCGGTGTGGTGCATGCTCTCGGTGCCGGAATCGAGGTGGTCGAGATTCAGCAGACCTCCGACATAACATATCGCATATACGATTGGGATCGTGTCGATGCTTCGGGACGATCTCGTGAACTGCACACGGCTCTCGCGGTCGATGCAATAGACTTCTCGATCGATGCAGATCAGCTCCACAAGAGATATGAACCGACTTCAAATGGCCGGTCGCAAGTCGTTGCCTGCGATTATTTTAATACGTCGGTTGTCGATGTAGACTCTCGTCTTGAAATAGACCGTGCCGAGTCCGATTCATTTGCCATATACATGTGCATAAGCGGTCAGGTGGAGATTTCGATTGATGGCGGCAGCGAGACCTTGACTGCCGGCGAGGTCGTGTTGATTCCGGCCGAGGCAGACTCGGTCGTAATAACCGGCTGCGGTCGACTGCTTGAAACATCTATGTAAAATAGCGGATTGCATAATACGAATCGGGGCGTCGGGACTTTTGTTCCGACGCTTTTTTTGTCGCAGGTATTGTTTTTGCACTTATGTGCATTGCAATTTATGTATGACAATTAAAATTGGTATTATGTTTTTTCTTTGGTATTTGCTGATCGGTTTGGTTTCGGGCTGGATAGCCAATGTCATCGTGCGTGGCGGCGGTGCCGGACTCATCATGAATCTTATTGTCGGCCTCATAGGCGGTTTCCTCGGCGGCTGGATCTTTTCGTGGTTCGGCGTAGTCGCCATCGGCACATTCGGAAACATCTTGTGTTCGATCGCCGGTGCGGTCGTGCTGCTGTGGATAGCTGCGCTGGTTCGTCCCAACAAAAAGTGACGGCGATATGTTTACCGATGTCCATTTTCTGGATTTCATACGCAGCAATCCGTCGATAGCCGTGTTCTTTACGCTTGCGGTCGGATTTATGCTCGGCAAGGTGCGCATAAAGAGTTTTTCTCTCGGCTCCGTGACGAGCGTATTGCTGGTAGGCGTGGTTGTCGGTCAGCTCGACATAACTATAAATGATCCTGCCAAAACACTGTTTTTCCTGCTCTTTCTCTTTGCAATAGGCTATTCGGTAGGACCTCAGTTCTTCCGTGGTCTGCATAGCGACGGTTTGCCTCAGGTGGGATTTGCAGTGTTGCAATGCTTGTTCAGCCTGGGAGCAGTGTGGCTGTGTGCCGTGATTATGGGCTACGACGCATCGCAGGCGGCGGGTTTGCTGGCCGGATCGCAGACCATGTCTGCGGCTTTGGGAGCTGCAAGCGACACTATGCAGCAGATCTCTTCGTCGGGCGTCGATATGAGTTCGATGTCGGTGTGCTATGCCGTGACTTATATATTCGGTACTGCCGGCTCGGCGTGGATCATCAGCTGGCTCGGTCCGAAGATGCTCGGCGGAGTCGATAAAGTGCGTGCCGATGCGCGGGCTTTGGAGCAGAAGCTGGGACGCGACATGACGCTTGCCAGGGGATTCGACCCGGCGGCGCGTGCGATAGTGTTTCGGGCTTTCAGTGCCGACAACGAGTGGTTCGACGGCCGTCATACAGTACGTGAGTTCGAGCAGATGATGGCGGCGCAGCAGCGACGCATATTCGTCGAGCGCATACGTCACCGCGGAGTGGTGCGCGATGCCGAACCTCGCATGTTCATATCGCGTGGCGATGTACTCGTGGTGAGCGGTCGCCGCCGCTTCGTCATAGAGGAGGAGACATGGATCGGACACGAGGTCGAAGATGCCGACTTGATAAATTTCCCGGTTATGACTATGCCCGTAGTGGTGAACCGCCGCGGTGCGGCAGGAAAGCGCATCGAGGAGCTGTTGGCGCAGGAGTATATGCACGGAGTGGGCATACGCAGCCTGACGCGTGCCAATGTGGCCATACCGGTATACGGCGGCACCAAACTCGACGTAGGCGACCGGGTGGAGCTGACGGGCATACGCAGCGATGTGGAGAGTGCGGCACCCAATGTCGGCTTTCGGGACATGCCTACCGAAAAGAGCTCCATATCGCTCATCGGTGCAGCCATTACGATCGGCGCCTTGCTGTTCGGCTGGGTGCTGGCAGCCCGTATAGGAGCCATACCCCTGAGCCTTACCGTCAGCGGTGGCGTACTCATCGCCGGACTGGTATGCGGCTGGCTGCGTTCGCGCAAGCCGGTGTTGGGAGGTATTCCCGAATCGGCTGTGTGGCTGATGAATAATCTGGGACTTAATACGTTTATCGCCATTGTAGGTATATCTACCGGTCCGAGCTTCATATCCGGATTCGAACAGGTCGGCTGGACGCTCTTGCTTGTGGGTGTAGTGGCAACGTCGTTGCCGCTTATACTCGGTGTATTGACCGGACGATATCTGTTCAAGTTCAATTCGGCTCTGACCCTCGGCTGCGCGGCCGGTGCGCGCACGACGACGGCCGCACTCGGAGCCGTGGAAGAGGTGCTCGACAGCAATGTGCCGGCAATGGGTTATACGATAACCTATGCCATTGGCAATACATTGTTGATTATCTGGGGTGTTGTCATCGTTCTGCTGATGCATTGATCGAGGCAGACCCTTGCAAGTGAATATACCGCAATTCCTAAATTGTGGTATATTTTTGTTTGATTCGGGTAGGTGTTGTCTGAAAATGATTCGTTATCTTTGTAAACAATAAAACCATTAATAGGTATGTTGCGAAAGATAAGAATCTTATTGGCTGTCGTCTGCTTCGTCTCGATCACGCTGCTGTTTCTCGATTTTACCGGTACGGTACATGCGTGGCTGGGGTGGCTCGCCAAAGTACAGCTACTTCCGGCGATCCTGGCCGGTAATGCTGCCATTGTGGCTGCGCTTGTCGTGCTTACGCTTTTGTTCGGGCGCGTCTACTGCTCTGTGATATGCCCTCTGGGCGTCATGCAGGATTGTGCGGCATGGTTCGGCAAGCGCGCGAGGAAAAACCGCTACGGTTATTCGCCCGAACGCAAATGGCTGCGCTACGGCATTCTTGCGCTGTTCGTTGTGGCGATGATTGTCGGCGCAGGCTCTCTGGTGGCGTTGCTTGCTCCATACAGTGCCTATGGCCGCATTGCGCAGAATCTTTTCGCACCGCTATGGGCATGGGGCAATAATGCGCTGGCCTATATGGCCGAGCGTGCCGACAGCTATGCTTTCTATTCGGTCGATGTCTGGATCAAAAGCGCGTCGACGCTGGCCGTTGCCGCAGTGAGCTTTGCCGTTATCGCCGTTTTAGCATGGCGCAACGGCCGCACGTGGTGTAATACGGTATGTCCCGTTGGTACGGTGCTCGGATTTCTCTCTCGCTTTTCGCTGTTGCGGCCGTCGATCGATGCCGACAAATGCAACGGCTGCGGTCTGTGCGCCCGCAACTGCAAGGCTGCGTGCATCGACAGCAAGAGTCATAAGATCGACTATTCGCGTTGTGTCGCCTGCATGGATTGCATAGATAAATGCCACAAAGGCGCAATCGCTTACCGAATGCGCAGGAAAAACGACGTGGCGGAGAAAGAGCCGCATGCTACCGCCGAGCCGAGCAATGCAGCCCGACGCAACTTCCTGACAGGCGTTGGTATGCTGGCTGCAACCTCTGCTATCCGTGCGCAGGACAAGGTGGTGGACGGCGGTCTGGCGGTTATCGCCGACAAGAAGATTCCGGTGCGTCGGACACCGATAGTCCCTCCGGGTGCACGAAGCCTGCGCAATATGGCTTCGCATTGCACCGGCTGCCAGTTGTGCGTGTCGGTATGTCCCAATGGGGTGTTGCGCCCGTCGGGCGATTTGATGACGCTCATGCAGCCCGAATCATCATACGAACGCGGCTATTGCCGTCCGGAGTGTACCAAGTGTTCGGAGGTGTGTCCAACGGGAGCCATACGCAAGATCACGCGTGCTGAGAAGTCGTCGATACAGATCGGTCATGCCGTTTGGATTGAAAGCAATTGCCTGCCCGTTACGGAGGGAGTCTATTGCGGAAATTGCGCCCGCCACTGTCCGGCAGGAGCGATAACCATGATATCTTATGACAGCGACGATCCCGATGCACCGAAGATTCCGTCGGTCAATGTCGAGCGTTGCATAGGCTGCGGAGCCTGCGAGAATCTGTGCCCGGCGCGTCCGTTCAGTGCTATTTATGTCGAGGGGCACGAACAACATCGAACCATATAATCCGAAGCGTATGAACAACGATAATAACAAAGGTATAGACCGTCGGGAATTCCTGAAACGCATGGGACTCGGCGCAGTCGTGGTGTCGGCAGCTTCGGTTGCCGGTTGCGGCCGCAAAGGCAGCAGACAGGATCAGGCGTATGTCGCATCGGCCGATATTCCGACGGACAAGATGACATATCGAACCAATCGAAAAAACGGCGACAGAGTGTCGCTGCTCGGTTACGGCTGCATGCGCTGGCCGACTATGGGCGACGGAGCCGACAACCCCGATGCGATAGATCAGGAGCAAGTCAACCGTCTTGTCGATTTCGCCATTGCGCATGGTGTAAACTATTTCGACACCTCGCCGGCATATTGTCGCGGTATGTCTGAAAGGGCCACGGGCATAGCGCTGAGCCGTTATCCTCGCGAGTCGTATTATGTGGCCACCAAACTCTCTAATTTCGCACCGTCGACGTGGAGCCGCGAGGCGTCGTTGGAGATGTATCGCAACTCGTTTAAGGAATTGCAGGTCGACTACATAGACTACATGCTTCTGCATGCGATAGGCATGGGCAACGGTATGGCCGATTTCGAGGCACGATATATAGATAACGGGGTATTGGATTTTCTGCTGGCCGAGCGGGAGGCGGGGCGTATACGCAATCTCGGATTCTCCTATCATGGCGACATTGCCGTGTTCGACCGTATGCTGGCCGAACACGATAAATACAAGTGGGATTTCGTGCAGATACAGCTCAACTATGTCGATTGGAGACATGCCAAGGAGATCAATGCCCGCAATACCGATGCCGAGTATCTCTACGGTGAGCTGGCCAAGCGCAATATTCCGGCCATCATCATGGAGCCACTGCTCGGCGGACGTCTGTCGAACGTACACGATCATATTGCTGCCAAGTTGCGCGAGCGTCGCCACGATATGAGTGTGGCCTCGTGGGCGTTCCGTTTCGCAGGATCGTTTCCCGGCGTATTGACGGTGTTGAGCGGCATGACCTATATGGAGCATCTGCAAGACAACCTGCGGACGTATGCGCCGCTCGATCCTCTGACCGACGACGATCGCGAGTTTTTGGAAGAGACGGCACAGGCGCTGTTGAGATACCCGACCATACCGTGCAACGACTGCAAATACTGTATGCCATGCCCGTTCGGACTGGACATACCAGGCATATTGCTGCATTTCAACAAGTGTATCAACGAAGGTCGCATGCCCTCGTCGTCGCGCGATGCCGGGTACAGCGAGTCGCGCCGGGCTTTTCTGATCGGATACGACCGGTCGGTGCCGCGGTTGCGGCAGGCCGACCACTGTATAGGGTGCAGGCAGTGCGTGCATCACTGTCCGCAGAATATCGATATTCCGGCGCAGATGCAGCGTATCGACCGCTTTGTCGAGGACTTGAAACAGGGACGTGAGTTTTAATCGATTATCAATATATTATGACAAACATGAATTTACTTTTTCTCGGAGGCGTGGGCTTTCAGGAGGTGCTGCTTATAGTGCTGGTGATATTGTTGTTGTTCGGCGGCAAGAAGATTCCCGAACTGATGAAGGGACTGGGACGAGGTGTCAGATCGTTCAAGGAGGGAATGAACGGTGTCGACGACGAGTCGAAGGCCGACGGCAATAGCGATAAGGAGCAGCAGAAGTAGGGTAGCGGCATGTCGTCCGAGACGAGACAACAATCTTTTTGGGAGCATTTGAGCGAGTTGCGCAGAGCGATAGTCAAGATCGTTGCGGCGACTCTGCTCTTTGCTGTTGTTGCGTTTATTCTCAAAGATGCTCTGTTTGCGGTGATACTCGCACCCAAAAGCCCCGATTTCGTGACTTACCGATGGCTTTATGCCGCAAGCGGATTGGTGGGCGAGGTCGGTTCGACGGATTTTTCGGTGCAGCTCATCAATACCGGACTTGCCGAACAGTTCATAATCCATATGAAAGCCGCCTTGTGCGCCGGATTGATATGTGCATCGCCATATGCACTGTATCAGTTGTTCCGATTCGTTTCACCGGCATTGTATGCCGATGAGCGTCGTTATGCCGTCCGTGTTGTGGGGTGCGGCTATGCCATGTTCCTGCTCGGCGTGCTGGTCAGCTATTTTCTTATATTCCCGTTGACATTCCGTTTTCTGGGCACCTATCAGGTGAGCGCCGATGTGGAGAACATGATAACGCTGCGCTCCTATATCTCGACGCTCATGGTGATGTCGCTGGCTATGGGACTGGTATTCGAGATTCCGGTGCTGGCGTGGCTCTTCTCCAAATTGGGCTTCATCTCGGCAGATTTCATGCGCCGATATCGCCGCCATGCCATTGTTGTCATACTCATCGTCGCTGCCGTCATAACCCCCACGGCCGACATATTCACACTCTCGATAGTGGCACTGCCCATGTGGCTGCTGTATGAGTTGAGCGTCTGGCTTATCAAATAATCAAGGCCGTAGCCAACTCTGCTCTGCGTTTTTATTGGTAACGTTAGATGCTGGCGTGCAAATTGTCCGATGTGCAACGCGTTGGTCTCTATATTGATTCCATAATATACTTGTTGATATATCCGAAAAATTTTGCATTGTAACGATATTTGCCTGCATTTGCGTAATTAATTACGTAATTGGTTACACATATTGCTATGAGCTTTTTTGATAAAACAGGTAAAATGGCTATCGGCAGCAGATTGCGAATGCTTACCGATACAGTGACGGCCGATGCAGCCCGGATTTACGAGCTGTATGGCATCGATATAAAACCGAAATGGTTTCCGGTGCTTTTCGTTTTGTCAGCTGCCGGCGGAAAGACCGTAACGGGCATAGCTGCCGAGATCGGACACAGCCACCCGTCTGTGAGCAACATTGCAAGCGAGATGATGGCTGCGGGATTGATAACTGCGCTTGAAGACGAATCGGACAGACGACGCACAGTCATGAGCTTGTCGCCGCACGGAGAGGAGATTGCGGCAATGTTGACCGATATTTGTAAAGATGTGGAGGTTGCGGTGGAGAGTATTTCATCTCAAACCCGTCACGATTTGTGGCAGGCTGTCGGCGAATGGGAGGAGTTGCTTGCCGAAAAAAGTCTGTTGCAGCGTGTCAGGGAGGCACGAAATATACGAGAACGAAGCGAGATAGACATTATCCCTTATGAATCGTGTCACAAGGAGATATTCAGATCTTTGAACGAAGAGTGGATTACGCGCTACTGGACGATCGAGTCGCATGATCTGGATTATCTCGATCGGCCGCAGGAGTATATCATCGACAAAGGCGGCTTCATATTCGTAGCTACATATAAGGACAATCCGGTAGGGGTATGTGCTCTATGCAAAATGGACGATCCTCTGTATGATTATGAATTGGCCAAACTTGCTGTCAGCGGTGCCGCCCGTGGCAAGGGTATCGGAACGATGCTTTGCATGGCAGCTATCGACAAGGCGCGGACAATGGGGGCGAAAGCGCTGTTTCTCGAAAGTAATACGTTGCTCAAAGCGGCTATACATACATATCGGAAATTGGGTTTTAAGGAGCTCGACGAATATCACACGGCATATGAACGTGGCGATATTCAGATGAAACTGGAAATATAATACAAAAAGATGGAAACAAAGATCGTAGTACGTAAGGAGGAGGCCTTGAAAAGAGTATTCAAGGGTGTTTGTCTTGATTCGCTTGCCGTGGGCGAAAAGTCGATGGTGACGAAGATGAACTATGTAAAGGGCAATTTCGCGACTACTCATACCCATGTGCATGAGCAGTGCGGATATGTCGTATCGGGTGAATACCGCCTGAAAGTGGAGTTGCCGCAGCAGAACATCGATTTGCTGCTTCATGCAGGCGACAGTTATGCCATACCGGGCAACGTGCCTCACTCTTTCGAAGTGATTGAGGGCGGTGAGGTAGTCGATGTATTTACACCGCACCGAGAGGACTATTTGTAGGAGTCGTTGTGTGCGCAGTCGGGTGCTTGCAAAGACGGGTATTCGATGGCCGCACGATGCCGAATCAATCCGTAGAAACGACAAAAAGCGATATGAACAACATATCGCTTTTTGTTATTGTTTGCGTCTGGTCAAGTTATTTTATTATCAGATCATTGAGCCTGATCTTGGGTACGAAGTGTTTGCCTTCGCTTCGATAGTAGGTGTGGCTCTGTGCTGCTTCGATTTCGACGAGTTCTATGATCTCGCTTCCACGGCCGATGGCGATAATCATCAATGGTTCGTATTCTAGGTCGAATATCTGTCGGATACGTTCTTTGTCGAAAGCACAGATACATATGCCGTTGAGTCCTATTTCAACCGCTTGTAGCAGCATGCTTTGTGCCGATATACCTAAATCGATGTCGACGTAACGGTTCTCCTCGGCAGTCGAACAGACAATGATGAATGCGTTTGGCTCGGTGCCTGGCAGCGGCAGATTCAATTGCGGCAGCGCACCTCCGAGCCGGATATGCTCCGTTACGAGATGTGCTTCGTCGGCCAGCACAGGGCGGAATCTGAGCACTTGCTGATTGCGTGCCGACGGAATCTTGGTGTTGACCTCGATAATCTTGCGCAGTTGGTCTTCGCGCACCTTGAAACTTGCATCATAGCCGCGATGACTGCGATTTTTCAGCAACAGATGTTGCAGCGTTGCCGATGGTTTATGCACCTTGCGAGACGCTTTCGGCTGTGCCATATAATCCTCCATCTTTCGTCCCAAATAGTTGTCTGCCATATTTCGACGTTTTATTTACAGGGCAAATATACGCATAAGCGAGAGCAATGCCAAATTTATTTACGCATTGCCGAGCGTGAGTATATTCGGGTGGCAGTTAAGGAGAATGTCAAGTTTTATGTTTTAAGCTAAATGAGCATATACGGCCATAATAATGGCCGAATTTTATCAGAATTTCTGCAATATCTTTTTAGTCGTCGGCTGTATTCGACAGTGTGACTAAATGATATGCCGCATAACATCGACGGTCATAGGTTCTATGATACGTCTTTGCGACCTCTCAGTATGATGTTGATGAGTGTATCATCTCTATTATAGATTAAAAGTATCTTGTGTATATGCGGATTGTTTTATACTAAATTGCTCTATCGATAGCAATGATGAGGAATCAAGTAAATAATGTTTAAGAGTGTTGGGTGGGAGTACTTGAATCTCCATGCAATGCCTCTATCTAGCGATTCATTGCATGGCAACGGACGATACTTAAAAAGAGGAGTGCTGTAATATGGGATTTAGTCTGGAATCGGAAGCATGACCATATGCTATTTGCCATCGAATAGATCGCAGCAATAATTATTCGGCCTGTCGACGAAATGCAAAGTTGAACTTGTGCACAAATTAGGATTTATTTAGATCGACATGTTCGAATCGCTTAACTCCGACTTGAACAGCGCTGATGGGGCGTCGCGATGAGATGCGGATATTGGCTGTTGGATAAAACTCCAAATTCACGGCATTGCACAGTGGGGTATATTCGTGTCGTAAAACAAAAAACCTTGTAAACAAATTGCTTACAAGGTTTTGCTCATCTTTCGATGTCTGCTGGCGGTGCGTAGGGGACTCGAACCCCTGACCCCGTGCGTGACAGGCACGTATTCTAACCAGCTGAACTAACGCACCGTTCTTTGGTTGCTTTCAGGTTGTCTATCCTTCCTGATTGCGATTGCAAAGGTACGACAAATTTTTAAACCTGCAAATATTTTCGACATTATTTTTCAAAAAAAATATCACTTTTTAAACATCGAAAATTGCACGCTGCCGTAACTCCTTGTTTGCCAAAAGTTAGGACGATCGGAGAAATCACACTTTTTTGAGTGCTCAAATATGAGAATTCCGCCGTCGCGAAGCAGATTTTCCTCGAAAACCAGATCGATGACCTGCTCCGATCCTTCAAGATCGTATGGCGCGTCGGAAAAAATAACGTCGAATTGCTTGTTGCAACTCTTCAAATAGAGGAAAACATTTGCTTTGACCGGATAAAAATTCTCGAAGCCGAGCGATTTCGCCGTCTGCCGAATAAAATTATGATGCACGGCATTGATCTCGACCGAGGTTACGCTTCGCGCCTCGCGCGAGGCAAACTCGTAGCTTATCGATCCGGTGCCCGAAAACAGATCGAGCACGTCGCACTCCTCGTAGTCGAGCAGATTGTTAAGCACATTGAAGAGGTTTTCCTTGGCAAAATCCGTCGTCGGGCGCGCTCGCAGATTCTTGGGCGGCATGATTGCCCGACCTCTGTATTTTCCGCTTATTATTCGCATGTAAGATGTTTGAATATGGGTTTGCAAACTTCGATCAGTCCGGCCGCCGAGCCGAGCAGGCGTGCCTCCATATTATATATATGGTATACCGAGTCGAGTTTCGACAGATGATAACGTAAATCGGCTTCGTTTTGTGACGGCATCACTTCTGCAAATCGCAATTCGCCATCGACGTAAACGCGGGCGAACAGCAGCGTCTGAATACGCTGCAATGCGGCACCGCATTGCAATGCGCATGGTGCAAGCAGCGGGGTAGTGTAGTACAGCCTGTCTCCGAACGCTTTGTGCAAAATCTCGTGCGTCGCCTTGTCGATGGCCATTACGGCCACTATGCCGTTGTCCTGCGGGGTACTCACGCAACACTGCTCCGGACGACATGCCATGCCTGCGGCGGCAAGATATGCGTCGATAAGAGATGCGGAAAACTCCTCCTGCGGAATGAGCAGTGTTTGCGCCGTAGGCAGCACAGCCTCCACCGGCATATTGCCGCTGAGCATATCGCCCGTCAGCGATTCCGCTGAAAAAGAGTGTCCACCCAACGGAAGTTGAATGGACACTTTACGATCTGTTATATTAATCTTAGTCATTGCTGTTGTCGCCTGTCCAGTTACCGGCCTCGTTGGTCGAAGTCTCCAATGATCCGAATGTCACACCGAACTGACGGATCGAAACCTTGCCCTCATCAGCGGCCTGTTTGAGTCCCATCTCTTTGAGCTCCATATCCGAGCTTTGTGCAGCGAAGAAATTATACTCGTCGGCCAAAAGGTTCCATACCTCCTGGTTGTAAGTGTCGGTATCGAGGAAATCGATATAGGCGGCATGGCAGCGCACCACGGGGATTTGCAGACCGGCCGTCGTGATGGTCGCCGTATCCAGCTCGAACTTCTTGTCGTTGCCAAACGGAATGAAAGGCAAGTTGCGAATGTCGGCATCGCTCAGATGATAGGGAGCCTTGTCCTTGATATCGAAAATTGTATCCTTGACTGCCACGCGCACGATCTTCTCGTTCTTCCAGTTCTTGTCCTGCTTGCGGAGCTGTTCGAGAATAGCGGCATTGTCGAGGTTGTTCTCGTCGTAGATCTCGCTCTTATACTCGATAGTATCTTCGAGAATGAATCGGATCAGCTCGTCCCAGTTGTCTGTAAACTTGCCGTTGGCCTTCTTATACTCCTGCTCGGCGGTACGAATGTCCTTGATCTTCTTGATGACGGCGGTTTTGCGATTCGCAGCCTCCTTCTCGAATTGCACGGGGCCTTGGATCTGCTTGAAAATAACGTAGCATAATACGACGATGACTACCGCCAACAAAATCTCTGTTACTTTTTTCATTTTAGAATATTTGTTATTAAGTTTGTATCAGTTTTGTTACAAAAAATTGTTATCTGCATGCATAGCACACATATTTCGACCCAAATTTACGCAAAAATCTCTTTCGACGCAACTATTAATCAAAAAAAAATAATCGAATCGTTGTCGGAGTTTTTGGCCGAAGAGGATTATTCGAAGATTTTTATTCTCAACGGATATGCCGGCACGGGTAAAACCACGCTGATCTCGGCTCTGGTTGCTGCGCTGAAAGATTTGGGGATCAAATGCGTGCTGCTGGCACCCACCGGACGGGCGGCCAAGGTGCTCACGCAATACTCTTCACAGACGGCTTATACCATACATAAAAAGATATATCGCGAACGAACCACGGCCGACTACGAATCCAAGTTTTCGCTCAATATAAACCGCGACAGGGGCGCAGTATACATCGTCGACGAGGCATCGATGCTGTCGGCCGGCGGTGATTCCGTCTCGGCATTCGGCAGCGGCAATCTGCTCGAAGACCTTATAACATATGTGCGGCAGGGCAAGGAGTGCCGGCTGATACTTGTGGGCGACGATGCCCAGCTGCCTCCCGTAGGTGCCGATTTCAGCCCTGCGCTGGAACCGTCGGAGCTGCTTCCGTATGGCCAGGTCGAATACGGCACAATGAATGACGTGGTGCGGCAGAGCGTCGATTCAGGCATACTGTTCAATGCCACGCTGGTGCGCTGCATGTTGGAGAACAACCTGTGCGAAGTGCCTCATTTCGACACTTCGTTCGACGACTTCCGATCTATCGGCGGCGGCGAGCTGATGGAGTGCTTGCAGGATTGCTACGACCGTTACGGACGCGACGAAACCATCGTCATAACTCGCTCCAACAAGCGCGCCAACCGCTACAACGAGGGCATACGCCGCTATACGTTGTCGGCCGAGGAGGAGATCGAGAGCGGCGACATGCTGATGATCGTCAAGAACAACTATCACTATACCGAACGCGTCGAGAACTCGCCCATGAGCTTCGTGGCCAACGGCGATACGGCACGCCTGAAACGCATACGTCGTTTCGAGGAGTTCTACGGCTTCCGCTTCATCGATGCCGTGCTGTCGTTCCCCGACTACGACGATTACGAACTGGAATGCAAGGTGATGCTCGATACGCTCTCGTCCGAGTCGCCGTCGCTCACACGCGAGCAGTCGCAGCAACTGTTCTGCGAGGTGGAAAAGGATTACACCGACATACGCAGCAAGATAAAGCGTTACAAGGCCATTCGCGAGAATCCCCATTTCAACGCCATGCAGGTGAAATTCGCTTATGCTGTCACGTGCCACAAGGCGCAGGGCGGACAGTGGCGTGCCGTCTTTATAGACCGCTGTCTGTTCGGCGACGAACCCATGACTCGCGACATGCTGCGATGGCTCTACACCGCCATCACGCGCGCTACGGAGCGAGTGTATCTGGTAAATTTTGACGAGCGATTTTTTGAATAATCTTGCAAAAAGAGTACCTTTGCCACTACTAAACCATTAAACCGACATTGGAGTGGCAACCGACAAAACAGATAAAAAAACGGCAAAGAAATATGTAGAGACACCTCTGATGAAGCAGTATTATGACATCAAAGCGGTTCACCCCGATGCCATATTGCTGTTTCGCGTGGGCGATTTCTACGAGACATTCGGCGAAGATGCCATCAAGGCCAGCGGCATACTCGGCATTACGCTCACTCGTCGTGCCAACGGCTCGGCATCGTATGTCGAGCTGGCGGGATTTCCATATCATGCCATCGACACCTATATGCCCAAACTGGTGCGAGCTGGCGAACGCGTAGCCATTTGCGAGCAACTCGAAGACCCGAAGAGCGTAAAAGGTCTCGTTAAACGCGGTGTCATAGAGTTGGTGACACCGGGTGTAATAATGGGCGAGAACCTGCTGGCCAACAAGGAAAACACATATCTTGCGGCGGTCTATTTCGGCCGGCAGACTACGGGCGTGGCATTTCTCGATGTCTCGACCGGCGAGTTCTATGCAGCCGAAGGCGACGACGCTTTTGTCGACAAGCTCATATCCAACCTCTCTCCCAAGGAGATCGTCTATCAACGCGGCGAGGAGGAGCGTTTTCGTGAATCGTTCGGCTCGGCACACTATACCTACCGGCTCGACGAATGGGTCTTCTCCGAGCAGATCAACCGCGGGAAGCTGTGCACTCAGTTCGGCACGCAGTCATTGAAGGGTTTCGGTATCGAGCATATGACCGCAGGAATTTCTGCCGCCGGAGCCATTCTCTATTATCTCGAATTTACCGAGCATAAAAACACCGGCCACATATCCTCCATAGCCCGCATCGACCGCAACGACTCGGTGTGGATCGACAAATTTACGATTCGCAATCTCGAACTCTTCTCGTCCAATGCCTCGCGCGACAAGTGCAGTTTCGCCGATGTTATGGATTGCACGCTCACAGCCATGGGCGGGCGTATGATGAAGCGTTGGATAGCCATGCCGCTGATGGATCTGGCAAAGATCCGCAAGCGTCAGGATATAGTGGGAAACATGGTCGACGACAGCGATCTGGCCGACGCCATGCGCGAGCAGATAGCCTTGATCGGCGATTTGGAGCGTATCGCTTCGCGCGTAGCCACTCAGCGTGTCACGCCCCGCGAATTGGTGCAGCTGAAAAACTCGCTTTCATCGATCGAACTATTGAAGGCCGCAATGGAGTCTACCGCATACGACGGGCTGCACGAATTGGCCGAGCATATCGATCCGCTCTCTCAGGTGCGCAACCGTCTTGCCACCGATCTCTATCCCGATCCGCAAAACAATCAGATACAGAAAGGCGGTATCATAGCCGACGGCGTATCGGCCGAGTTGGACGATTTGCGCCGCATAGCCCTGCACGGCAAGGACTATCTGTCGCAAATACAGCAGCGCGAGAGCGATCTGACCGGCATACCGTCGTTGAAAATCAGCTACAACAATGTGTTCGGCTACTACATCGAGGTGCGCAACACACATAAGGACAAGGTGCCCGATACGTGGATTCGCAAACAGACCCTGGCCAATGCCGAGCGTTACATCACCGCCGAGCTTAAAGAGTATGAGGAGAAGATTCTCGGAGCAGAGGAGCGCATATTGCATATCGAGGCACAGATCTACGCCGACATCATCGCCTTCGTGGCGCGCCATCTTGCATCGCTGCAACGCGACGCTCAGATCATAGCCCGTCTCGACTGTCTGCAATCGATGGCTCGTCTGGCTGTCGAGCGGCGTTATGTGCGTCCGGTTCTCGACGAGGGACACAGCATCGAGATCAAGCAGGGGCGCCACCCGGTCATCGAGACACTGATGCCGGTAGGCGAGGAGTATATCCCCAACGATATCATGCTCGACGACAAGGAGCAGCAGATCATCATCATCACCGGTCCCAACATGTCGGGTAAATCGGCTCTGCTGCGACAGACGGCACTCATCGTGCTGATGGCGCAAATGGGGTCGTTCGTCCCGGCGGCCGAGGCGCACATCGGCATCGTCGACAAGATCTTCACTCGTGTCGGAGCATCGGACAATCTGTCGCAGGGCGAATCGACATTCATGGTGGAGATGTTGGAGTCGGCAAGCATTCTCAACAACATCTCGGAGCGCAGCATCGTCCTGCTCGATGAGATCGGCCGTGGCACGAGCACCTACGACGGCATCTCCATAGCATGGGCCATGGTGGAATATCTCCACAACAATCCTACGGCACATGCGCGGACACTGTTTGCCACGCACTATCACGAGCTTAACGAAATGGAACACATGCTGCCGCGTGTGAAAAACTACCATGTAACGGTCAAGGAGATCGACAAGACGATCGTATTTCTTCGCAAGCTCGTTCGCGGCGGCACCGAGCACTCGTTCGGTATTCATGTGGCACGCATGGCCGGCATGCCGCAATCGGTCGTGGCAAGAGCAGAAGCCATTTTGCAGAATCTCGAACAAGTATATGGTAACAATGAGATAGTTCCGAGCGGCGATTTGAAGAATCGCTCGAAGAAGCGGCCGAGTGTCAAGGAGTGTGCCGACGCGCCGGCTGCGGGCAATATCCAGCTCTCCATGTTCCAGCTCGACGATCCTGTGCTGGTAGAGATACGCGACCAGATCAAGGGACTCGACATCAACTCTCTGACACCGATCGAAGCATTGAACAAACTCAACGAGATCAAGAAGATCGCCGGATTGTAACAATATGCCGGTTACACATATAAAAAATCAGGGGAACCCTTTCGGAGTTCCCCTTTGTTCACCTATTTGGCCTTGGCCTCGCAATAAACGCATCTGTATACCCCCGTTTCGGTCTGCGACTCTCTGAACAGAGGCTTGACCGGTTCGAGATTGGATATGCAGCGCGCATTGGAGCACACATGACCGTCGCTCACAGTTCCGTCGAACGCCATTGCCGGTACGGCTGCGCCGCGGTCGGCCCATTCGAGCAACCGCAACATCAGTGCCATACGCACGAACTTACCGTTCTCAACCTGCCGGAAATAGGCCGCGCGCGGATCGGCATCTACCTCTTGCAAAATCTCGTTAACGCGCGGAAGCGGGTGGAGTATAGCCATTTTACTCTTTGCCGAAGCGAGTTTTTTAGCATCGAGGACAAAACAGTCTTTCACTCGGTCGAACTCCTCTTCGTCGAGAAAACGCTCTTTCTGCACACGCGTCATATAGAGTATGTCCAACTCCGGCATAACGCTCTCCATGTCGCTCACCTCACGATAATCTATACCGCACTTGTCGCATACCTCGGCCTTGATATATGATGGCAGGCGCAGTTCGGGAGGCGCGATCAGAATGACTTTGACATTGGCATAACGCGACATGGCTTTTATCAGCGAGTGCACTGTGCGGCCGAACTTCAAATCGCCGCAAAAACCTATGGTCAGATTGTCGAGATGTCCCAATTCGCGTTTTATCGTGAGCAGGTCGGTCAGGGTTTGGGTAGGGTGGCTGTGGCTGCCATCGCCGGCATTGATGATGGGAGTGCGCGACACCTCCGTAGCAGCCAGCGGAGCACCCTCGATCGAGTGACGCATGGCAATGATATCGGCAAAGCAGTTGATTACTCTTACTGTATCCTGAACCGTTTCACCTTTGCTGACCGACGAATTCTTGGCGTCGGAGAAGCCGATGACGTTGCCGCCGAGTTCCATCATGGCCGATGTGAAGCTGAGACGCGTGCGCGTACTCGGCTCGTAAAAAAGTGTGGCCAGCTTGCGGCCGCGACAGCAATCGGCATACTTGCCGCGGTTGGCTATTATATCTTCGGCCAAAGCGATTATATCGTTGGTTTCGGCCAGTGAAAGATCTGTCGGATCGATAAGATGTCTCATATCATTAGTGTTTTATGACCGTTATACGACAAATTACTTTATCCAGCTTTCGTCCGACGGATTGTCTCTGAAAGCCAATATGCGACGTTTGTCTTCGGCCTTGATATAACCCTCGTCCGAAGCCACCTCCACCAATGCGTCGAGATTCGACAGACTGTGATTTATAACCTCTGCTGCTGCCATACGCTCCAATCCGCGCTTCATACCGTAGGTGAAGATACTCACTACGCCGAGCACCTCCGCTCCGGCTTCGCGCAAGGCCTCCACCACCTCGATGCAGCTGCCTGCCGTCGAGATCAGATCCTCTACGACAACGACCTTCTGTCCCTTTTCCAGACGACCTTCGATACGATTGGCTCGACCGTGATCCTTGGCTCCGCTTCGAACATATCCCATCGGCAAATCGAGTATCGTTGCAGTAATGGCAGCGTGAGCGATACCTGCCGTCGATGTTCCCATCAATACCTCGCACTCCGGAAAATGTCGCTTGACAAGCTCAGCCAAGCCCTGCTCGACACGATTGCGAACGGCCGGTGCGGTCAGGGTCAGACGATTGTCGCAATAGATAGGGCTTTTGATTCCGCTTGCCCATGTAAACGGTTGCTCCGGACGAAGGAATACAGCTCCTATCGACAACAGATCTTTGGCTATCAGTCTCTCCATATCAAATATTTGTTTATATTAATTATTCCAATGCTTTACGCAATAGCGGCTCCATCTCATCGGCAAATATTCCACCCTCGTGCACCTTCTCGTCGCCTATGTAAAACGTAGGAACGTAGTAATAGTCGTAGCGGTCGGCCACTTCGGGGTGTTCCGACTCCTCGATCATCTCTATTTCGAGCTTTTCGAATTCGGGGTGCGCAGCCTTTTCGGCCTCGATATATTGCAATGCCCGTTTACAATAGGGGCAGTTGCGCAGGTAGAATAATTTAATGGATTTCATCGCAATAACATGTTTAACCTAAAAACTCTTCGAGGCATCGTTCGTAGGCTGCGACCGGATCGGCGGCTTGTGTTATAGGACGTCCTACCACGATGTAGTCCGAGCCTATTTCGCGTGCACGCGAGGGAGTGGTTATGCGCACCTGATCGCCGACATCGCCGTCTGCGAAACGAACGCCCGGAGTGACGGTCATAAAATCCGTGCCACAGGCCTGCTTGACCATGGCGGCCTCCAACGGCGAGCAAACTACGCCATCGAGCCCTGCCTCTTTCGTGTTAAGGGCATACTTTATGATAGTGTCGTTAATGGTTGCATTGATAAGCAGTTCATGCTGCATGCGCTCTTCGCTGGTCGATGTAAGCTGCGTCACGGCTATCAGCAGCGGACGTGTGCCGTCTTCACGGGTGAGACCCTCGCGTGCCGCACGCATCATATCGATCGTGCCGGCTGCATGCACGTTGCACATATCAACATCGAGATTGCGCAATACCGACATCGCCTTCTTCACCGTATTGGGTATGTCATGCAATTTCAAGTCGAGGAAGATCCTATGGCCGCGAGCCTTGATCTCGCGTACTATCTCCGGACCTTCGGCATAAAACAGCTCCATGCCGATCTTAACGAAAGGCTTGGTTGCGGTAAACTTGTCCAAAAAATTCAAAACCTGCTCTTTGCTGCTGAAATCGCAAGCTATGATAACATCTTTCTGCATATGTTCCATCGTTATTTTACTACTCCTATTATTTCACTCAGACGCTCGATGCCCAATCGATCCATCTCGTCGGGAAGAGTCTCTATTATCTCTTTGCAGGCATACGGATTGCGCAGATTGGCAGCACCCACCTGCACGGCAGTTGCACCGGCCATCATCATCTCCACAACATCGGCGGCACTCGACACGCCGCCGCAACCCATCACCGGTATGTTGCACGCCGTCGCCACCTGATAGACCATTCGCACGGCTACCGGAAATATGGCATCGCCCGAAAAACCTCCCATCTTGTTGGCTATGACCGGACGGCGACGCATGGTGTCGATTCGCATACCCAACAGAGTGTTGATTAGGCAAATACCATCGGCACCTGCATCTTCGCACGATCGGGCTATCGACACTATGTCCGTTACATTGGGACTCAGCTTGATGAATACCGGCTTGGTCGTAACGCGTTTAACGGCCTCGGTGACGGCCGCCGCCGATCCTGGTGATGTCCCGAAGCTCATGCCGCCATTGTGAACATTTGGGCACGAGACATTTACCTCTATTATCTCCACCTGCTTCTCCTTGTCGATCTTGGCACAACACTCCACATATTCCTCTATTGAGAAGCCGCTTATATTGACGACGATAGGTTTGTGGAACAACTCTCTCAGTGCCGGCAGCTCGTGCGATATGACAGCATCTATACCGGGATTTTGCAATCCCACCGAGTTTATCAACCCCGATGTGCACTCGGCAATGCGCGGCGTCGGATTGCCGAAGCGAGCTTCGCGAGTGGTGCCCTTGACGGATATGGCACCGAGCAGATCGAGATCGTAGAATTCGGCGAATTCGCGTCCGAATCCGAATGTCCCGCTTGCCGGAATCACTGGATTATCGAGCTTTACGCCGCACAGCTCAACGCTTGTATCATGTCTGTTTACCATATTATCTCTTCGCGTTTTAATACCGGACCATCTACGCATATGCGTTTGTTGCCGTATTTGGTTTTACACGTGCAGCCCATACAGGCTCCGAACCCGCAGCCCATACGCTCTTCGAAGCTGAACTCTCCATCGATATCGAATCTGTCGTACAAGGCACGAAGCATCGGTGCGGGACCGCAGGCATATATATAGTCGAACTTCAACTCGAAAGAGCCGATGGCATCTGTAACAAAACCTTTCACCCCCAGAGAACCGTCGGCCGTGGCGCAGAATACGTCGACGCCCAGATTCTCGAACTCCGAGCGATAGAACACCTCGCCGGCGGTGTTGAACCCCATAACCACCTGCGGCTTTTTGCCTGCGGCGACAAGCTGCTTGCACAGATTATACATGGGTGGCAGTCCCACACCGCCGCCGACAAGCAGCGGACGCTGCGACGCGGTCTCCACCGAGAAACCGTTGCCGAGTCCCACCAGACAATCCAGCGAATCCCCGCATTGCAGGCGGCTCATCTGTCGTGTACCGCGCCCCACGACCTTGTATATGATCGAGATGCTCTCTGCATCATAGTCGCAGACGGAGATCGGACGGCGCAGAAACAGCCCTTCGAGAGCGATATCGATAAATTGACCCGGACGCATTATGCTACGCGTATCGCCGGCCAGGCGCATGCGATACACGGTTGGCGTGAGACTCCTGTTTTCAGTAATTACGTATGTTCCTCTCCTTGACATATGCTATTCGGCGTCGATAGTCGATACTCCGAGCGTGATCTCCTCCAAGACATCGAGAAGTACGCTCACCGTCTCCAATGCTGTGAATATCGTCACATTGTTCTCTACGGCCGAGCGACGTATGTCGTAACCGTCCAGACGGGCACTGTGCTGGTTGATATCGATTGTGTTGATTACATAATTGACGTGTCCCTTGCTGAGCGACTCGAATATTTCGGTCGAGCCCTCGCTCAGCTTATGCAGGCATCGCGTGCGTATACCGTTTTCGCGCAGAAACTTCGCCGTTCCGCTCGTGGCTTCGATGTTGAATCCGAGATTGTAGAAGCGGCGTATGAGCGGCAGCGCACGCACCTTGTCGGCATCGGCTATGGTCACCAGGATCGTTCCGTAGTTGGCAATGGTCATACCCGACGACTGCAACGATTTGTAGAGCGCACGCGTCAGCGAGTTGTCGTAGCCGATCGCTTCGCCCGTCGACTTCATCTCCGGCGACAGATAGGAGTCAACGCCGCGTATCTTGGCGAACGAGAAGGCCGGAGTCTTTACATACCAGCGTTTGCGCTCAGCGGCATACACTTCGGTGATGCCCTGCTCGCGCAACGAGTGTCCGAGTATGACATTGGTCGCAATCTTCGCCATCTGCACGCCGGTCGACTTTGACAGGAACGGCACTGTGCGCGACGAGCGCGGATTGACCTCTATGACATAGACCTTGTCGTCCTTGTCGGCGATGAACTGTATGTTGTAAAGACCGATGATGCCGATCTCCCTGCCCAGACGCACCGTGTAATCGATTATGGTCTGCTTCACCTTGTCGCTAACGCTGAAAGTGGGATAGACGCTGATACTGTCGCCCGAATGAATGCCGGTACGCTCGACGTGCTCCATGATACCGGGTATGAATACCTGCTCGCCGTCGCAAATGGCATCGACCTCCAACTCCTTGCCCATGATGTATTTGTCTACCAATACCGGCTGGTCTTCGTTGATCTCGACCGCATTTTTCAGATAGTGGCGTATGGCCTCCTCGTTCGATACGATCTGCATGGCGCGACCTCCCAACACATAACTCGGGCGCACCAGCACCGGATAACCTATGCGCTCGGCGGCACGTACGCCCGACTCGATATCGGTAACGGCCTCGGCCTCGGGCTGCGGGATCTCCGCCCTGCGCATTATCTGTTCGAAGCACTTGCGATCCTCGGCATTGTTGATGGCCTCGATGCCGGTGCCGATGATCTTCACGCCCAGGTCGGCCAATGGCTTTGCCAGATTGATGGCGGTCTGTCCGCCGAGCGAGACGATCACGCCCTCCGGACGTTCCAGTTCGATGACGTTCATCGTGTCCTCTACCGTAAGCGGCTCGAAGTAGAGCTTGTCGCTTATGGTATAGTCGGTCGATACGGTTTCGGGATTGTTGTTTATGATTATGGCCTCGTATCCGGCTTCGCGTATAGCCCAGATGGCATGCACAGTAGAGTAGTCGAACTCGACGCCCTGACCAATGCGGATCGGACCCGATCCGAGTACGACGATCTTGCGGCGGTCGCTGACCACCGATTCGTTCTCCTGCTCGTATGTAGAGTAGAAGTAGGGCACATAAGAATCGAACTCGCTGGCGCATGTGTCTATCATCTTGTAGACGGGGAATATCTTCCACTCGCGCCGCATGTTGAATATCTCCGATTCGCTTTTGCCCCAGAGCATGCCTATATATTTATCGCCGAATCCCATTCGTTTGGCGTCGAGCAGAGTCTCGCGATCTCCGATGCCGCGACGCACATGCTCTTCCATCTCGACGATGTTTTTGAACTTCTCCAAAAACAGCATGTCGATCTTGGTGTTGTTGTAGATGTGCAGCAGGTCGACTCCGCGGCGTATCAGCTCGGCAATGGCAAACAGCCGGTCGTCGGTGCCCTTGCGGATATATGCCAATATGCCGTCGGCCGACATCGTGTCGAACTTTTTGTGGTATATGTGGCAAACGCCCGTCTCCAACGAACGCACTGCTTTCAAAAGGCTCTCTTCGATGGTGCGTCCGACACTCATCACCTCGCCCGTAGCTTTCATCTGAGTGCCCAGCTCATTGGACGCATCGCTGAACTTGTCGAACGGGAAACGTGCGATCTTGGTCACCACATAGTCGAGCGCAGGCTCGAAGCTGGCCGGGGTATTGGCTATCATGATCTCGTCGAGGGTAAGTCCCACGGCTATCTTGGCACTCACACGTGCGATAGGGTAGCCGCTGGCCTTCGATGCCAGAGCAGATGAACGGCTCACACGTGGATTCACCTCGATGATATAATACTTGAACGAGAGCGGGTCGAGTGCGAATTGCACGTTGCAGCCGCCCTCGATCTTCAATGCGCGGATCAATCGCAATGCACTGTCGCGCAGCAGTTGATACTCTTTGTTGGTGAGGGTCTGGCTCGGAGCCACCACAATCGAGTCGCCGGTGTGAATACCCACCGGATCGACATTCTCCATGTTGCAAATGGTTATTGCCGTGTCGTTGCTGTCGCGCATCACCTCGTACTCTATCTCCTTGTAGCCTTTTATGCTCTTCTCGACAAGCACCTGGTGCGTGGGCGAGAGCATAAGCGCGTTGCGCATGATGTCGCGCAGTTCATCTTCGTCATCGGCAAAGCCGCCTCCCGTGCCGCCCAGCGTAAAGGCCGGACGCAGCACCACCGGATAGCCGATTTCACGGGCGGCATCGACAGCTTCGTCTATCGACCCTACGATGATCGACGGCAGCACCGGTTCGCCGACGCTCATGCACAGCTCCTTGAACAACTCCCTGTCTTCGGCCTGCTCGATGCTCTTGAACGACGTGCCGAGTATCTCCACCTGACACTCCTCCAAAATACCCTTCTTGGCCAATTGCACGGCAAGATTGAGACCTGTCTGTCCGCCCAGTCCCGGCACGATGGCATCGGGACGCTCGTAGCGTATGATCTTGGCCACGTACTCCAATGTCAGCGGCTCCATGTAGACTTTGTCGGCTATGTGCGTATCGGTCATTATGGTAGCCGGATTGGAGTTGACCAGAATAACCTGGTAGCCCTCCTCTTTCAGCGCGAGACACGCCTGCGTGCCGGCATAGTCGAACTCCGCGGCCTGACCTATGACGATCGGACCCGATCCGATCACCATCACTTTCTTTATATCGGTTCTCTTAGGCATTTCTGTTGTCCTCCATCATTTTAATGAATTTATCGAATAGATAGGTGCTGTCCTGCGGTCCGGGAGCACTTTCGGGGTGATACTGTATCGAGAAGATCTTGTCGGCCGCCGACTCCATGCCCTCTACGGTAGAGTCGAGCAGATTGATATGCGTCACTCGCAGCGGTGTCTGCCGGAGCGACTCCTCGTCCACGGCATAATTGTGATTCTGACTCGTGATCTCTATTCGTCCCGTATCGAGGTTCTTGACCGGGTGGTTGCCGCCACGGTGGCCGAACTTCATCTTGAATGTGCGTGCACCGTATGACAAAGCGATAAGCTGGTGTCCCAGGCATATGCCGAATATGGGTAGCCGGCCGCGCAATGCCTCTATCGTGCGGCCTACCTCCTCCACATCGACCGGGTCGCCCGGACCGTTGGAGATAAATATTCCGTCGGGATTGAAAGCCATGATCTCTTCGGGAGTGGAGTCGAACGGGACGATGGTCACATTGCACCCTTTCTGGTTGAACTGGCGTATGATGTTGTATTTTATGCCGCAGTCGATGGCCACGATGTCGTATTTGTGGTTGGGCGTACGCGAGAACCATCGCTTCTTGCAGCTCACCCGACGCACGCCGTCGCGCGGAATCTCCGTTTCGCGAATCATCTGCATCACCTCGTCGTGAGGCATGCCGTAGTCGACAATAGCGGCTTTCTGACAACCCTCACTGCGTATTATGCGGGTTATCATGCGGGTGTCGACACCGCTTATGCCGGGTATGTTCAGCTCTTCGAACACTTCGTCGAGAGTCTTCGTGTAGCGGAAGTTGCTCGGTGCGTCGTTGCACTCGCGAACCACCATGCCCCCGATCGTTGGGAACTTCGTCTCATAGTCTTCGTCGGTTATGCCGTAGTTGCCTATCAGCGGATAGGTCATAACCACGATCTGATTGGTGTACGACGGATCGGAGAGAATCTCCTGATAACCCACCATCGAGGTATTGAACACCAGCTCGCAGACCGTGTTGCGGTCGGCGCCGATGCCGTAGCCGGGAAACTCCCGTCCGTTTTCGAGTACCAGTTTTTTGTTAAAGGGTTTCATTCTATCTTGTGTTTGTTTTGTCCATGTAAACCACACGGCCGTCGACCATCGTCATGAAGGTGCGACCCTTGACCGCCATGCCGTCGAAAGGCGTACTGCGTCCCATCGATGCGAATCCGGAGGGATCGATGCGATACTCCGCCTCCAAATCGAACAGCGCAATGTCGGCCGCCTCCCCTTTGGCAAGTGCGCCGCCCAGACGGAAGACGCGGCGCGGATTGGCGCTCATCAGTTCCAGAAGCCGTCCGAGAGTGATTATACCGGTGCATACGAGATGAGTATACAATACCGGAAAAGCCGTCTCCAAACCGACCACTCCCATTGCACTGTGTTCCAGTCCGCGCGACTTCTCTTCGGCCGAGTGGGGAGCATGGTCGGTGGCAATCATGTCGATCGTGCCGTCGGCGATGCCGCGCAGCAGAGCCTCTCGGTCGGCTGCCGAGCGTATGGGCGGATTCATCTTCCAGCGTCCGTGCTCCTGCAAATCCTCGTCGGTGAAGACCAGATAGTGGGGCGCCGTTTCGCATGTCACTCTGACACCACGACTCTTGGCGCGACGTATCAGCTCGACGCTCTGCATGGTCGATATATGACAGACATGATAGCGGCAGCCGGTCTGCTCGGCCAATGCGATATCGCGCTCCACCTGCCGCCACTCGCTTTCCGAACAGATGCCGCGGTGGCCGTGACTGGCTGCATAGCCTCCGTCGTGGATATAACCTCCGTGCAGCAACTCGTCGACCTCGCAGTGTGCGGCTATTATGAAATCGTTGTCGGCGGCTGCACGCATTGCCTGCCGCATCATATCCTCGCTTTGTACTCCGCTGCCGTCGTCGGAAAATGCCGCGACCGAATCTTTCAGAAGTGCGAAATCCACCGGTTCGAGACCTCGGCGGCCACGTGTAATGGCGGCATAGGGTATTACCTTGACCTGCGCATCTTCGGCTATTATCTCCAACTCGCGTTGCAGGTTCTCTCGGCAGTCGGGCACCGGATCGAGATTGGGCATCGCACACACGGTGGTGTATCCGCCGCGTGCGGCGGCAGCCGTTCCGGTGGCAATACGCTCCTTGTAGCCGTAACCGGGTTCGCGCAGATGGACATGCACGTCCACCAGCCCGCTCGATGCCACCAGTCCGCGGGCATTGATGACCATGTCGCCGCTGTCGGGTTCTATGCTGTCGGCAATGTCTGAGATGATACCGCGCTCGACGGCGATATCTTTGATCTTCGAGGCGTCGTCGCCAGGTATCGTGCAGCTCTTTATTATGATTCGTTGATCGGTCATATTAAAAAAAAATAGGCGACTTCAAAAGTCGCCGATAAATTATTTAAGACAAATGTAACAAAGTCGATCGATTGCAGAGGCTGATGCTGTACATCTGCACTTTTCGTGTGAGATGCCTTGCATATCGCTATGTAAGCCGGGCAGTACGTCATCGTCTCGTTTTATTTCGGGCAAAGGTAAGCATATTTCGGGTTATGTCCAAGCAAAAACGGGGGAGATTTTTTGCGTTTTCGCATTTTGCGGAATTGTTAAAAAAAAGTTGAAAAAAGTTCCCGGCGGCATTTTTTTGTCGACTGGAATTGTCCTACATTTGCGACATGATTTTCTTGTCAGGACAGATATGCGACAGACAATCTCTGCACCGAAAGCGGAGACCGATTGCCCGACGAGGCAACATGGGGCAAAACGCATCTTCTTGTTCACCGCACGAAGATTGCGGCCGCGACGCAAGAATCTCCGTACACATGCCGGCGACTATACAATCGGGATTGTGCGACATATTATATAAGGTATGACGACCGCTATGAACATATAGCGGCCGTCTTGTTTTTTGAGGTTTAATATACGATAAGATAACTGATTATGAAAGTTGGAGTGATAATGGGTTCGACCAGCGACTGGGAGGTGATGTCGGCAGCCGTCGACATGCTGGTACAGCTCGGCATACCATGTGAGAAACGAGTAGTGAGCGCACATCGCACACCGCAGCTCATGTACGATTACGCCTCGACGGCACGCAGCCGTGGCATCGACGTCATCATAGCCGGTGCAGGAGGAGCCGCGCATCTGCCGGGTATGGTGGCTGCAATGACCTCGCTGCCGGTCATCGGCGTTCCGGTCAAGTCGCGGGCACTCAACGGACTCGATTCGCTGCTGTCGATCGTGCAGATGCCTGCCGGCGTGCCGGTAGCCACGGTGGCCATCAACGGAGCCAAGAACGCGGCACTCATAGCGGCATCGATCCTCTCGCTGCAAGACAAGGCCCTGGCCGAGCGGCTCGACGCATTCCGCGCCCGACAGACTGCCGATGTACTCGAAGCTGAATTGTAGCGGCCATGACCAGAACGATAGGCATAATAGGAGCCGGACAGCTGGGACTGATGATCGCACAGGCTGCGGCCGAGTTGGGCGCACGGACGATATGCCTCGATCCGTCGGCCGACGCACCCGCATTCAAGGTGTGCGACGAACACATCGTGGCGCCATTCGACGACATTGCGGCATTGGAGGAGTTGTGCGGCCGCAGCGATGTTGTCACCTACGAATTCGAGAATGTTCCGGGCGACATTCTCCGCTCGCTCACCGAACGTTACAACATAAAGCAGGGCATCGGATCGCTGATCGACTCGCAGGACCGCCTGCGGGAGAAGAGCCGCGCCGTCGAGAGCGGACTGCGATGCGCACGCTTCGCAGATATCGCCGATCGCGAAACATTGAAGACAAAGGCGGCCGAGTTCGGATACTCCTGCATATTGAAAAGCCGCAGACTCGGCTACGACGGTCACGGGCAAGCGGTGATCCGCAGCATCGACGATCTGGCCGATGCGGAGAGACTGCTGTCGGTGCCTTGCATACTCGAAGAGTTCGTCCGTTTCGATTATGAGGCGAGCGTCATATGCGTCGGAGATGAAAAGAACGGATATATCCACTTCCCCGTGGGGCGCAATGTACATTCGGGCGGCATACTCGATCTGTGTATCGTTCCCGCTCCGGAGATGAGCGACGACCTGCGCCGGCGCATGGTGGAAAAGAGCGAGGAGTTCATGCGCCGCAACCGCTATCGCGGCATCTTGGCCATAGAGTATTTCGTGGCCGGCGATGACTTCTTCTTCAACGAGATGGCACCGCGCCCCCACAATAGCGGTCACTACACCATAGAGGGCTGCACTACCGACCAGTATCGTGAGTTGTGCCGCTATCTGCTGGACATGCCGCTCGAAGAGCCGCAGTTGAAGGCTACCACAGTAATGAAAAACATACTCGGCCAGGATCTGGCCGCCGCAGAGACCATAGCGGCCGAGAGCCGCGACGATGTCTACGTACATCTATACGGCAAGAGCGAGAGTCTTCCCAAGCGCAAGATGGGACACATCACATTCGTCGGACTCGACGGCAGAGGATACGACGAAGTATGGAGAGATAAATTCGTAAAACAGAACTAACATATAGGATATGGCTGATTACCGCATCTATGTAGAGAAATATCCGGAGTTCGGCGTCGAAGCCGAAACACTCCGCCACGAGCTAAACAACAATCTGTCGCTGTCGATAGGAGAGCTGCGGCTGTTGAACGTCTACGACCTGTTCGGCTTCTCGGAGGAGCTGCTCGAAAAGAGTCGCTACACGGTCTTCGGAGAGATCGTCACCGATCGTGTCAGCGACGAATGCGACTTGCAGGGCAAACGCTATCTGGCCATCGAGTATCTGCCCGGGCAGTTCGACCAGCGTGCCGCTTCGGCCGTCGACTGCGTCAGACTGATCGACCCCACGGCCGACGTGCGCATACGCAGCGCCCGGCTTATGATATTCGACGAGGGTGTCGACGACGAGCAGATGGCACGAATCGAACACTACTGCATAAATGCCGTCGAATCGCGCCGCAAGCGGCTCGACATATTGTCCGACTCGGAGCATGCGGCCGTCAAGCCCGTTGCCCGACTCGACGGTTTCACATCGATGACCGCGGAGGAGTTCGAACCGTTCTGCAAACGATACGGCCTTGCGATGAACGCCGACGATCTGGGCGAAGTGGTGGAATACTTCCGCCGAGAGCAGCGCGACCCCTACGAAACCGAGTTGCGCATACTCGACACCTATTGGAGCGATCATTGCCGCCACACGACGTTCACCACCGAGATCACCGAGATCACGGTCGATGAGTCGTTCATCAGCGACGAGATAGGTGCATCGTTGAAACTGCTTGCCGACATACGCCGCGAATTGGGACGCGAGCAAAAAAGTCTGTGCCTTATGGAGCTGGCGACCATCGGCGCCCGTTATCTGAAAAAGTGCGGCAAACTCGACGATCTGGAACAGAGCGAAGAGAACAACGCATGCAGCATATTTGTCAATGTCGATGTCGACGGGCAGACGCAACGCTGGCTCTTGCAATTCAAGAACGAAACGCACAATCACCCCACGGAGATCGAGCCGTTCGGCGGAGCCTCGACATGTCTGGGCGGTGCCATTCGCGACCCGTTGTCGGGACGCAGCTATGTCTATCAGGCCATGCGCGTCACGGGTGCCGGCGACATATACAAGAGCGTAGCGGAGACTCTCGACGGCAAACTGCCGCAGCGCATCATATCACACAAGGCTGCCGCAGGATATTCGAGCTACGGCAATCAGATAGGTCTGGCCACAACCCACGTACGCGAGATATATCACCCCGATTACGTGGCCAAGCGTCTGGAAGTGGGCGCGGTTGTCGGTGCTGTCAAGGCCGACGACGTGCGTCGGGAAACGCCCGTTGCAGGCGACGTGATACTGCTGCTCGGCGGTCGCACCGGCCGCGACGGCATAGGCGGTGCCACCGGCTCGTCGAAAGAGCACAATGAGAACTCTTTGGAGGAGTGCAGCTCGGAGGTGCAAAAGGGCAATGCGCCCGAAGAGCGCAAGCTCTCGCGTCTGTTCCGCCGCCGCGAAGTGACGCGACTTATCAAAAAATCGAACGACTTCGGTGCCGGTGGCGTCAGCGTGGCCATCGGCGAGCTTACGGAGGGTCTTGACATATATCTCGATCGCGTACCGGTCAAGTACGACGGTCTTAACTCCACCGAACTCGCCATCAGCGAATCGCAGGAGCGTATGGCCGTCGTGGTCGAGCGCAAGGATATGGAGCGATTCATGGAGCTGTGCCACGAGGAGAACGTCGAGGTGACCCATGTCGCCGACGTGACCGATACCCGCCGCATGCGAATGTACAACGGAGGGCAGCTCGTAGTGGATCTTGCACGCGAATTTATCGACAGCGCAGGAGCCAGACATTATACCCGAATAGAGATCGGTGCCGTAGAGAATCGCAATCCTTTCGAGCGCAGAATCGATGGAGGCGACCTTGCGGAGCGCATGTGCAACAATCTCTCTGACGACAATGTCGTATCGCAAAAGGGACTTATCGAGATGTTCGACTCCACGATCGGAGCTTCTACCGTGCTGATGCCCTTCGGCGGTCGCACGCAGACCACCGAGACGCAGGTTTCGGTGCAGAAGCTGCCCGTAGGCGATGCTTTCACATCGACGGCAAGCATCATGGCCTACGGCTATAATCCGTTCATCACCTCGTGGAGCCCTTATCACGGTGCGGCATACGCTGTCGTGGAGTCATGCGCCAAGGTCGTGGCGGCAGGTGCCCGCTACGACAAGATGCGTTTCTCATATCAGGAGTATTTCGAACGAATGACCACACCTCTGTCGTGGGGCAAACCTCTGGCCGCCCTGCTCGGAGCGTTGAAAATGCAGGTGGCATTGGGGCTGCCTTCGATCGGAGGCAAGGACTCGATGAGCGGCACGTTCCGCGATATCGATGTGCCGCCGATGCTGATGGCTTTCGGTATTACGACAGTCGATGCCGGCAAGGTGATAAGCCCGGAATTCAAGCATGCCGGCAACAACATTTATATTATACGTCACCGTCCGCAGCCGGACATGATGCCCGACACCGAGGCCTTGAAGCGAAACTTCGATTTCGTGGCCGATAAAATTGCCGACGGCACTATCGTCGCGGCATACGCCGTTGGGTTCGGAGGCGTGAGCGAAGCTCTGTCGAAGATGTCGTTCGGCAACCGGGTGGGTGCCGATATCGAGTGCGACGAGCAGTCACTGTTCGACTACTCTTACGGTTCGATCGTTGCGGAGTGTCGCAGCAAGCTCGACTTCGAGGCTGCCGAGCTGCTCGGTTGCACCGTGGACCGTCCGGTGCTGACGATCAACGGCTGCGCCATGCCGATCGACGATCTGCTGGCGGCCAATACCCGCCGGTTCGCAACGATATACCCCGATCGCGGCTCAGCAGGCAGCACGACGCGCCAGAGCGACTGCACCGATGCGGCCATGACATATCCGGGCGAACCGGTCGACAAAGTCGAGGTCTACATTCCGGTATTCCCCGGTACCAACTGCGACTACGATACGGCTCGCGCATTCCGTCGCGCCGGAGCCTCCGTTCGCACATCTGTTTTCCGAAATCTCAGCTCCGACGACATATTCTCATCGATCGACGAGATGCAGCGCAATATCGACTCGTGCCACATATTCGTGCTTAGCGGCGGCTTCTCTGCCGGCGACGAGCCCGACGGCAGCGGCAAGTTCATTGCCAATGTATTGAACAACCGCAAGGTGGCCGATGCCATACATGCACTGCTCGATCGCGGCGGACTGATTCTGGGTATCTGCAACGGTTTCCAGGCTCTTGTCAAATCGGGATTGCTGCCCTATGGGCGTCTGGGCTGTGTAACGCCCGAATCGCCGACGCTTTTCCGCAACGATATCAACCGCCACATATCGCAGATCGTCGAAACGCGCGTGGGTACCACGGCATCGCCATGGCTCTCGTCGTTCAACGTGGGCGACCGGCATGCGATAGCCGTAAGCCACGGCGAAGGCAAGTTCGTGGTAAGCGAGGAGTTGGCCGAGAAGCTGTTTGCCGCAGGGCAGGTGGCATTCCAGTATGTCGACCCCGACGGATATGCCACAACCGACGCACCTCACAATCCCAATGGCTCGTCATACGGCATCGAGGGAATAATCAGCCCGAGCGGACAGATACTCGGCAAGATGGGACACACCGAACGCTACGAAGAGGGGCTCTACAAGAATATATCCGGCGACAAGCATCAGGACATATTCGCCAATGCGGTGGCATATTTCACACAAAGAAAATAGTATTAACAACTTAAATAATCTCCACACTATGAAACAGCTCGAACAACTCTACGAGGGAAAGGCAAAGCAGGTATTCAAGACCGACAATGAAGATATCATCGTGATTCACTATAAGGACGACGCGACGGCATTCAACAACATCAAGAAAGCCAAGATCGAAAACAAGGGCGTGCTGAACAACCGCATATCGACACTCATATTCGAGTATCTGCGCAACAAGGGCATCGAGACCCACTATATCGAGACGATCAACGACCGCGACCAGATATGCCGCAAGGTGTCGATCATTCCCTTGGAGGTGATCGTGCGCAACATCATAGCAGGTTCGATGGCCAAGCGTCTCGGCATAGAGGAGGGCACCAAGCCGTCGAACGTCATCTACGACATCTGCTACAAGAAAGACGAACTGGGCGATCCGCTTATCAACGATCATCACGCGGTGGCAATGGGCATCGTCACGTATGACGAACTGGCTCACATATACGACATGACCGGCCGCATAAACGAGGCTTTGCAGGAATTGTTCTCCGAGATGGGCATAACGCTGGTCGATTTCAAGATCGAGTTCGGCCGCACATCGAAGGGCGAGATAATCCTTGCCGACGAGGTAAGCCCCGATACATGCCGTCTGTGGGACAGCCAGACTAACGAGAAGCTCGACAAAGACCGTTTCCGTCGCGATCTGGGACGCGTGCGCGAAGCCTATGAGGAGATTCTCGACCGTCTGACCAAGTGCTTATCGAAATAACGGACGATAATGTTGAAGGATTCCGATATGATATTCGGCGATGACCTGCACGAGGAGTGCGGCGTATTCGGCGTATTCGGTGTCGACGATGCCGCCAACCTCTCTTACTACGGGCTGCATGCTTTGCAGCACCGCGGTCAGGAGGCATGCGGCATAGTGGCGGTCAACGATGGCGGTGAGTTGCATGTAGTCAAGGGCGAAGGTCTGGTGACGGAGGTGTTCAACCACTCCAACCTGTCGACTCTCGACGGCAGCATGGCCATAGGCCACGTGCGCTACTCGACTACCGGAGGCGGAGGATTGCTCAATGTGCAGCCATTCGTATTCCGTCACTTCACGGGCGATTTCGCATTGGCACACAACGGCAATCTGGTCAACTCGCGCGAGCTGACACACTACTTGGAGATGCGCGGCAGCCTGTTCCACTCGACCTCCGACAGCGAGATACTCGCTCACCTCATAAAAAAGGAGAGCAACGAATCCGACCGCATATTCGCTATCATCGATGCACTCAACATGTTGGAGGGTGCGTTCGCATTTCTCATTATGACGCGCAACCGCATCTATGCCTGTCGCGACAAATACGGTCTGCGCCCGCTGGCCATCGGCCGTTTGGGCAACGGCTATGTCATCAGCAGCGAGACATGCGCCATGGATATCGTCGGCGCCGAGTATATCCGCGACATAGAGCCGGGCGAGATTGTCACCATCGACGCGCACGGCATACGCAGCCGCGACTACTCGAAGTACAAGCGTCACTGCATGTGTGCGATGGAGTATATCTACTTCTCGCGCCCCGACAGCGATATCGAGGGTTGCAACGTGCATGCGTTCCGCAAGCATACGGGACGCCTGCTCTACAAGGAGGCACCCGTGGAGGCAGATGTGGTGATCGGCGTACCCGATTCGAGTCTGAGTGCCGCCATAGGTTTTTCGGAGGCCAGCGGCATTCCCTACGAAATGGGACTCATTAAGAACAAATACATAGGCCGCACCTTTATCCAGCCATCACAGCAGATGCGCGAAAAGGGTGTGCGCATGAAACTGTCGGCCGTGCGCAGTCTTGTCAAGGACAAGAGCGTCGTACTGATCGACGACTCCATAGTTCGCGGAACCACGTCGCTCAGAATAGTGCGGCTGTTGAAAGAGGCCGGAGCACGCGAAGTGCATGTGCGCATAGCCAGCCCGGCCATAAAACACCCATGTTTCTACGGTGTCGACATGTCGACCTACGACGAATTGCTGTGTGCCAGCAAGAGCAAGGAGCAGGCGCGCGAAGCAATCGAGGCCGACTCGTTGGAGTTTCTGTCGGAGGAGGCGTTGCTCGAAGCCGGCAAACGAAGCGAACTGTGCATGGCCTGCTTCAACGGCCGTTATATGACCGATCTGTATCGCAGCGCAGAGCAGACGGATAGAGATAAAAACTGTTAACTTCTTGGAATTTATGGCAAAAAGTTATGAAGAGGCCGGAGTGAATCTGGAAGCCGGATACGAGGTCGTAAAACGTATAAAATCGCATGTGGCATCGACCGCGCGCCAAGGCATGATGGGCAATATCGGAGCTTTCGGCGGCATGTTCGACCTGGCGTCGCTGGGTATCAAAGAGCCGGTACTGGTTAGTGGCACCGACGGTGTCGGCACTAAGCTCAAACTCGCATTCGAGATGGACAAGCACGACAGCATAGGCATCGATGCCGTGGCCATGTGCGTCAACGACGTGCTGGCACAGGGCGCCGAACCGCTTTTCTTCCTCGATTATGTTGCCGTCGGCCACAACGAACCGGCAAAGATCGAGGCAATAGTTGCGGGTGTTGCAGAGGGTTGCCGCCAGGCCGGTTGTGCCCTCATAGGCGGCGAGACCGCCGAGATGCCGGGCATGTACGGCGGCGGCGAGTACGACATAGCAGGCTTCACGTGCGGCGTGGTGGAGCGTTCGAAGCTCATCGACGCATCGAAGGTCAAGGCGGGCGACGTGCTCGTGGGTTTGGCATCGAGCGGCGTCCACTCCAACGGATTCAGCCTCGTGCGCAAGATCGTCGCCGACAGCGGGCTCGATCTGCATGCACCATGCGAAGGTCTGGGCGAGGCTCCTCTGGGCGAGGTGTTGCTTACACCCACACGAATCTACGTCAAGTCGGTGTTGCGTCTGTTGCAGGAGTGCGACGTGCACGGTATCAGCCACATTACGGGTGGCGGATTCGACGAAAACATTCCGCGCATTTTGCACGACGGCCAAGGAATCGAAATCGACGAGGGTTCGTGGGAGATACTGCCCGTATTCCGCATGCTCGAAGAGCGTGGCGGCATATCGCATCGCGAGATGTTCAACATCTTCAACATGGGTATAGGCATGGTCGTGGCACTCGACGCTTCGCAGGCCGAGCGCGCAATAGCCATACTCGAAGAGTGCGGCGAGCGGGCGAGCGTCATAGGTCGTGTGACCGACAAAGAGGGTGTAACGATAGGGTAGCGTAGCATGGCAACACACACCATAGCCGTATTCGCCAGTGGCAGCGGCAGCAATTTCGAAGCCATAGCCGAGGCTTGCCGCCGAGGAGAGATCGATGCACGGGTGGCACTGCTCGTTTGCGACAACCCGTCGGCCGGCGTCGTTGCACGTGCCGAGCGGTTCGGCATAGAGACATTGGTGTTCTCACCCAAAGATTACTCCTCGCGCGAAGAGTATGAGAGCATCATTGCCGACCGGCTCGATGCCTGCGGCGCAGAGCTGGTATGTCTGGCCGGATACATGCGCCTTATAGGCCGCGTGCTGCTCGGACGTTATGCAAGGCGCATAATCAACATACACCCGTCGCTGCTGCCATCGTTCAAGGGGGCGCACGCCATAGCCGATGCCATGGCCTACGGTGTCAAGGTCTACGGCGTCACCATACACTATGTCGACGAATCGCTCGACGGCGGAGAGATCATCTCGCAGCGTGCCGTCGATTACAACGGCGACGACGAAGAGGAGTTGACTGCAATGATCCACTCCATCGAACACAAACTTTATGTAGAAACAATCGATAAACTGATAAACGGAAGATGAGAGCACTGATAAGCGTTAGCGACAAGAGCGGTGTCGCAGAATTTGCCTCAGAACTTGTCCGCATGGGCTGGCAGATTATCGCCACCGGCGGTACGATGACGATGCTTCGGCAGAGCGGCATAGATGTAATCAACATAAGCGACGTGACGGGATTTCCCGAGATATGCGACGGTCGCGTCAAGACGCTGCACCCGAAGGTGCATGGAGGCCTGCTGGCGCGTCGCGACGACGAGAGCCATTTGCAGGCACTGCGCGAAAACGGCATAGAGTTCATCGATCTGGTATGCGTCAACCTCTATCCCTTCCGCAGCACCATCTCGCGTGAGGGCGTAACGATGGAGGAGGCCATAGAGAATATCGACATCGGCGGTCCGTCGATGCTGCGCAGTGCGGCCAAGAACTACCGCGACGTGACTGTGGTGTGCGACCCGACCGATTATGCCCGCATAATCGAGGAGATCGGACGCACCGGCAACACTACGCTCCAAACCCGTCTGGAACTCTCGGCCAAAGCCTACACCCACACCGCACTTTACGACATGTGCATCGCAGGCTACATGCGCGACAAAGCCGGACTTGAAGAGAAACCGATGATCGCACTGGACAAGGTGCAGTCGTTGCGCTATGGCGAGAATCCGCATCAGCAGGCGGCGTTCTATGCTATGGGCGAGCCGGTCGCCTATTCGCTCGCTTCGGCAAAGCAATTGGGCGGCAAAGAGTTGTCATATAACAATATACAGGACGCCAATGCAGCATTGAGCATCGTGCGCGAATTCGACGAGCCTTTCTGCGTAGGATTGAAACATATGAACCCTTGCGGCGCAGCCGTTGGCACCGACATCAAAGATGCCTGGATCAAAGCCTATGAAGCCGACAAGGTGAGCATATTCGGCGGCATCGTAGCCGTCAATCGTGAGATTACGGGCGAGGTGGCCGAGCTGATGAAACCGATATTCTTGGAGATCGTCATGGCACCCTCTTTTACCGATGAGGCACTGGCCGTATTCGCGTCGAAAAAGAATCTGCGACTGTTGCAGATCGACATGACTCGCGACGATGCCGTGCGCAAGCAATACGTCGGCGTCAACGGAGGCATGCTGGTGCAGGATATGGATACCTCGACACGCCGGATCGAAGCCTCGATGTGCGTCACGCAGCGTCAGCCCTCTGCCGAGGAGTTGAGCGACATGAATTTCGGCTGGCGCATAGTAAAACATGTCAAGTCGAATGCCATAGTGGCGGTGCGCGACGGTCGTACGCTGGGCATCGGCGCAGGACAGATGAATCGCGTCGGGTCGGCTCGCATCGCATTGGAGCAGGCCAGAACGGCCGGTATCACCGAGGGACTGATACTCGCCTCCGACGGCTTCTTCCCATTCGACGATACGGTGACACTGGCCGAGAATTACGGTGTGACGGCACTCGTGCAGCCAGGCGGCAGCGTACGCGATGCCGATTCGGTGGCCAAGGCCGATGAGTACGGCATGACAATGCTCGTAACAGGTATGCGACACTTCAAACACTAAACCCTCCATACGATGAAAGTTCTGGTTATAGGATCGGGCGGACGGTGCCACGCCATAGTCGAGGCGTTGGGACGATCGTCCGAAGTAGACAAAATATACTGCGCTCCCGGCAATGCCGGCATAGCGCAAGCGGCAGAGTGCGTGCCCATTGCCGACACCGACGTGGAGGCATTGTGCAGTTTCGCACGCCGGCACGAAATAGATCTTACGGTGGTCGGCCCCGAAATTTCTTTGGCAGCAGGCGTCGTCGATCGCTTCAAACAGGAAAATTTGCGTATATTTGGACCGACAAAGGCCGCTGCACGGATCGAGTCGAGCAAGGATTTCGCAAAATGCCTGATGGACAAATACGATATCCCGACGGCGGCATACGCCACCTTTACCGATTACGACGAGGCTGTGGCTTACGTTCGCTCGCAACCGTTGCCGTCGGTGCTGAAATACGACGGGCTGGCAGCCGGCAAAGGCGTGGTCATAGCACAGAGCTACGACGAAGCCGAAGCCACCTTGCGCGACATGCTCGTCGACGATCGGTTCGGGCAGGGACGTGTGGTGATAGAGGAGTATTTGCAGGGCGAAGAGTTCTCGCTGATGTGTTTCGTGTCAGGGCGCGATGTCTATCCGATGCCGGTGGCACAGGATCACAAGCGAGCTTTCGACGGCGACCAAGGTCCGAATACGGGCGGCATGGGGGCATACACCGAGTTGCCGTTCATATCGGACGACGATCTGACGTTTGCCATGGAGCGTATCATGCGTCCCGCGGCAGCGGCTCTGGCAGCTGAGGGCATGCCGTTCTGCGGTGTGTTGTACGGCGGTCTGATGAAGACCGAACAAGGGGTGAAGGTCATAGAGTTCAACGCCCGTTTCGGCGATCCGGAAACCGAAGTCGTGCTGCCCCGTCTGAAAAGCGACGCATACCGTCTGATGTGCGACATAGCCGACGGCCGCAAGACCTCGGTCGAGTGGAGCGACGAAGCAACGCTGGGTATAGTGCTGGCATCGAAAGGCTATCCGGGCAGTTATGCCAAGGGCGCGGAGATACGCGGCGTGGAGAACATAGACGGCGCGGTATACCACATGGGTACGGCCATGTCGGAAGGACGGCTGGTAACGGCCGGCGGACGCGTAATGATCGTCGTGTGCTCGGCACCTACGCTCGATCAGGCACAGCAGAAGGCGCGCATGCAGATCGGCAAGATCGAGTGCGACAACCTTTTTTACCGCAATGATATAGGAGACAAAGCATTTAAAAACAGAAAATAAGAGTTATATGGTTATAAACGGTAGAGAGCTTTCGGCATCGCTCAAAGCTCAGATGGCCGCACAAGTGGCCGATTTAGCGAAACAATACGGCCGGGTACCGCACCTGGTGGTGATTCTCGTGGGAGAGGATCCGGGCAGCGTATCGTATGTCACAGGCAAGAGCAAGGCCGCCGACGAGGTGGGCATTCGCAATACGACAATTCGCCGCGACGCCTCCATTTCAGAGCAGGAGCTGCTCGATCTGATCGCAGAGCTTAATGCCGATGACACGGTCGACGGCATACTCGTGCAATTGCCGCTGCCCAGACACATCGACGAGGACAAGGTCATTGCCGCCATATCGGTCGACAAGGACGTAGACGGATTCCACCCGCTCAACGTCGCGCGTCTGTGGCTCAAACAGCCCTGCGTATTGCCTTGCACACCGAAAGGCATCATAAAGCTGCTCAAATCGGTCGACATAGAGATATCGGGCAAAGAGGCTGTGGTAATAGGTCGCAGCAACATTGTCGGATTGCCGGTAGCCAAATTGCTGACCGACGAGAATGCGACTGTGACGGTGGCACACTCTCGCACGCGCAATCTCGCAGAGGTAACGCGTCGCGCCGACATTCTGGTAGTGGCCATAGGCAAGGAACGATTCGTAACGGCCGACATGGTCAAGCCCGGAGCTGTGGTGATCGACGTGGGTGTAAATCGCGACAGCCGCAACGGCAAGTTGTGCGGCGACGTTGACTTCGAGACCTGCGAGCCGGTGGCATCTCACATAACCAAAGTTCCCGGCGGCGTGGGTCCCATGACCATATGCTGTCTGATGGAGAATACGATAGAGTGCTTTGTCAAACGCATGAAACGATAGGGAAGATGATCGAAAGATACAGCCGCGAGGTCATGCGAAGAGTATGGACCGAGAAAAACAAGTTCGACGCCTATCTGCGAGTGGAGATCCTCGCTTCGGAGGCATGGAGCCAGCTGGGTGTAGTGCCGGCCGAGGACGTGGATAAGTTGTGGAAAAACGCATCGTTCGACATAGCACGCATACAGGAGATCGAACAGCAGACGCGTCACGACATCGTGGCCTTCACGCGCGCCGTGAGCGAGACTCTTGGCGAAGAGCGCAAGTGGGTGCACTACGGTCTGACGAGCACCGATGTGGTCGATACGGCCAACGGATATCTGCTCAAACAGGCAAATGCGATTTTGGCCGATGACATAGAGCAGTTCATGACCGTACTGCGCAAGCAGGCGCTGCGATTCAAATCGACACCTTGCATAGGCCGTACTCACGGCATTCACGCCGATATCACGAGCTTCGGCTTGAAATGGGCTTTGTGGTATGAGGAGATGAAGCGCAACCTCGAACGCTTCCGTGCCGCAGCGCGCGGTGTCGAGGTGGGCAAAATAAGCGGCGCAGTGGGCAACTTCGCCAACATACCGCCGTTCATACAGGACTATGTGTGCCAGAAGCTGGGCATCGACAGCGCAAACATATCTACTCAGGTCATACAGCGCGACCGTCATGCCTATTACATGGCCACGCTGGCCGTAATCGCATCGAGTCTCGAACAGATGGCAATGGAGATCCGCAATCTGCAACGCACCGAGGTGCATGAGGTCGAGGAGTCGTTCGGCAAGGGACAGAAGGGATCGAGTGCCATGCCTCACAAACGCAATCCCATCAGCAGCGAAAATATTTGCGGCTGCGCACGCGTCATGCGCGGTTATATGGCTGCTCTGTATGAGAACGTCGCATTGTGGCACGAGCGCGACATTTCGCACTCGTCGACCGAGCGCATCATACTGCCCGATGCTACGATGCTGCTCGATTATATGTTGACTCGCTTCCGCGGCATACTCGACAATCTGGTGGTATTCGAGGAGGTGATGATGGAGAACATCTATCGCACCCGCAAGGTGATATTCGCGCAGCGCGTGATGAACGCACTGATCGACAAAGGGCTGTCGCGCGAGCAGGCCTACGACACCGTGCAGCCGGTAGCCATGCGTGCCATGAGCGAGCGAGCCGACTATCAGGTGCTTTTGGCTGAAAATGCAGAGGTGATGTCGCATCTCTCGCCTGAGGAGCTCGATGCTTGCTTCACTCTGGATTACTATCTCAAAAACGTAGATTTCATCTTCGACAGAGTCGGGATACAGTAAGCTGTCCCGACTCCTCGAAGAGTCGATAATCGGCCTTATGCACCGTCGAGGAACGTATTTTGCGTCGAGCCGATATGAAAATTTGGTTGTTCACCCGGAAAGTATTATATTTGCGAGGTGATTGATGAGATATGCAGAAGCTCTACATCATAGCGGGTTGTAACGGTGCGGGTAAAACTACTGCGTCGTATACCATTCTGCCTGATATGCTTCGGTGCAACGAGTTTGTCAATGCCGACGAGATTGCACGCGGTTTGTCGCCGTTCAATCCCGAAAGCATGGCCATAGACGCCGGTCGTCTGATGCTGCGACGCATGAACGATCTGCTGAGCGAAGGAGCCGATTTCGCATTCGAGACGACCCTTTCGACAAAGAGTTACGCGAAGTTTATCGACCGGGCTCACGACATGGGATATTTTGTGTCGTTGCTCTACTTTTGGCTGCCGACGCCGGAACAGGCCGTCGAACGGGTAGCCAAACGTGTGAGCGAAGGAGGGCACAACATACCGGCCAACGTTATCTGCCGTCGTTATGCCAGCAGCCTGCACAATCTCACATCGCTCTACATGCCGATATGCGACTACTGGGTGATATATGACAACAGTACGGCCGAAGGGGTGAGAAAGATCGCATACGGTACGCGAGATGAAATAAAGGAGATTATCGATACGTTATCGTACAAAACGATTTTAGATTATGAGTGAATTTGAGATCAGACAACTACAAGAGAGAATAGATGCAGGTGTGCTCCTTGCACAGAAACGATTGATAGAGAAGACCAAACGCGAGAACGGTTATCTGGTCGTCATGCACGACGGCAAAATCGTGCATCTGCGTGCCGACGAATTGAAATAGAAATCAACCCGATATTCAACCGCTCCTCCGGAAATTCCGGAGGAGTTTTTTATTGTCTCTGTTCGGCCGGAGCGGAACATTGAGCATATGCTCTTGCAAAGAACATTCACACAGCAGATCGATAGCATGGCGACGGTAGGCACAGCATCTTTTAGCCTGGCTCGCGCGAGCCAGGCGCACTCCTTCTGGGGCGGAGCACGATCGGCGTGCAGCCGCAATATTTTTATTAAGCCGAGGGTATAAGTCGACTTATATACTGTGCCGGAGAGAAAAGGTCTCAAATTAACGAGGCGCAGACGATGACGCCTTTTCTCTGAAAAGATAAAATGCCATATTCACGATCCAATCTTATCGGTGAGTATGGTAAGGCGGGATTCGTATCGGTCGGTCGGATCACTAACAAATATACGAATAAGCGGGAGCAATGCCAAATTTATGATGCGTAGTAGCTAATAATAAGCAAAATAATACAAAAAAACGGTTCGATAATATCGAACCGCCAAGTAAAAAGCCGATGCTTAGTATCACCCCAGCGACCTGCCAAGCTCATATGCCGTTTTCAGAGCAGCATGTCCTGCTATATCTCCCGGATCGGTGACGCCGCCCGCAAATACCGAACCTGCAAGACGGGCACGCCCGAAGCACTCGATCCAACCTTCCAGGCCGGATATGGCGCGCGAGGGGACATGCGTCTGGTCTTCGGCGGCACTGCTCAGCATATAAATGTCGGTAAAACGGTAGTCGGAATCGTAGAGCGGATTGGAACGGTCGAGCAGGGTCTTCATTGCTCCGCTCATCTCGTAATAGTATATGGGCGTGGCAAAAGCTATTGCGTCGGCATCATGCATCTTTGCCACGATTTCGGAAGCATCGTCCTTGATGGTGCACTTGCCACTCTTGACGCAGGCAAGACAACCGCGGCAGAAACGCAGATCCTTATCTGCAAGTGTCAATAATTCCACATTGTTGCCGGCCTCTTCGGCTCCACGTACAAACTCTGCGGCCAAAGCGTAAGAGTTGCTGTTGGCGCGCAGACTCGTCGATATTACCAATATTGTTTTCATGATCGTTATATTATTTATGTAATCATATCATCTTAATCAGCCGTGCCGGCACGCCGCCTACCACGCTGCGCGGTGCAACATCTTTCGTCACGACGGCACCTGCGGCTATGATCGCACCCTCCCCGACGCTGACGCCCGGCAGTATGGTTGCATTGGACCCGATCCACACCTTATTGCCTATGCGCACCGGTCGCGGCTCCATATCGCCCCGACGGTCGGGATCCATCGAGTGGTTAAGCGTCGCTATGGTAACGTTGTGACCGACAAGAACGTCATCGCCGATGGTGATACCTCCCTGATCCTGAAACTTGCACCCTGAGTTGAAGAACACCCGCTTGCCCAAACGCAGGTTCTTGCCGCAGTCGGTGTTGAACGGAGGAAAAAGCACGAACGAATCGTCGACGCGACTGCCTGTCAGCTCCGACATAAGTGCGACGATCTCCGCCTGGGTGTGATAGGCGTTGTTGATTTCGAGAGTTATGCGTATGGCCTCCTGACTGAGGCGGTGCATGACATCGTGAACAGGAGAACCGGCTGTAACGGTATTGCCCGCATTCATGTAATCGATAAATTCCTTTGTATTCATACGGCAAATTTACGCTTTTAGATCGACATAAACAGCCCCCGTTTACCGATTTACATACCGATATTATCGATATGACGCAACAACAGCAAAAAGCAACCCGTCCGACGATCTCGGACGGGTTGCGAAATATGTCTGCTATTTGCAGACAGACTTACTTGTTGTCGATCAGCGAGCGTATGTTCTGAATAAGCATCGATACGGCCACCGAATTGAAGCCTCCCTCAGGGATAATCACATCGGCATACTTCTTCGACGGTTCGACGAACTCCTCGTGCATCGGCTTGACCGTATTGGTATATTGCTCGATAACCGACTGCATCGTACGGCCGCGGTCGCACACGTCGCGCAAAATGCGGCGTGCCAGTCGAAGATCGGCATCGGTATCGACATATACCTTTATGTCCATCAAATCGCGCAGCTCCTTATTTTCAAAGATCAGTATTCCGTCGACTATTATCACACGCGAAGGCTTTACCAGAACCTTCTCGTCGGTACGGTTGTGCTCGACAAACGAATAGACGGGGTGGGCGATGGGCACATTGTTTTTCAATGCGCGGATATGCTCGACGAGCATGTCGGTGTCGAATGCCTGCGGGTGATCGTAGTTGAGCCGCGTACGCTCCTCGTAGGTCAGCTCGGGGTGTGCCTTATAGTAGTAGTCGTGGCACAACGTAGCGACATCATCGCCAACGAACGCCTCCTGCAATCGCTTGACCAGCGTACTCTTGCCTGATCCGGTGCCTCCGGCGACACCGATTACGGTTACCTCCATTATAAAAACGTTTAAGGTTTATAATAAAAAAGAGGATCGACCCCTAAGGGCTAATCCTCTTTCAACGTTATGCATCGATATTGGCGTAATGCGCGTTTTTCTCGATAAACTCTCGGCGAGGCGGCACATCGTCGCCCATAAGCATAGAGAATATGCGGTCGGCCTCGGCAGCGTTTTCGATCGTAACCTGACGCAGGATACGCGTATCGGGATTCATCGTAGTCTCCCACAGCTGATGGGCATTCATCTCACCAAGACCTTTGTATCGCTGTATGTGAGTACCCTTAGAGCCGAATTCGGCCGTAATCTCGTCGCGCTCCTTGTCTGTCCAGCAATAACGCTCCTGCTTTCCCTTCTTGACCAGATAAAGCGGTGGGGTGGCGATGTAGACATGTCCGTTTTCGATCAACTCTTTCATCTTGCGGAAGAAGAACGTAAGCATCAGCGTGGCGATATGCGAACCGTCGACATCGGCATCGGTCATGATGATGATCTTGTCGTAACGCAATTTTTCGAGGTTGAGTGCCTTGCTGTCCTCCTCGGTGCCGATGGTGACACCCAGAGCGGTAAACATGTTCTTGATCTCTTCGTTCTCCCACATGCGGTGCTCCTGAGCCTTCTCGATATTCAGAATCTTACCGCGCAACGGCATGATGGCCTGAAAATTACGGTCACGTCCCTGCTTGGCCGTGCCGCCTGCCGAATCACCCTCGACGAAGAAGATCTCGGCTATCGAACGGTCGCGGCTCGAACAGTCGGCCAACTTGCCCGGCAGTCCGGCACCCGACAGCACCGTCTTGCGCTGCACGGCTTCGCGGGCATTGCGCGCCGCATGACGAGCCTGGGCTGCGAGGATAACCTTCTGCACGATGGCACGCGCATCTTTGGGATTCTCTTCGAGATAGTGTCCCAATGCAGCCGACATGGCCTGATCTACGGCGGCAGCAACCTCGTCGTTGCCCAACTTGGTCTTGGTCTGACCCTCGAACTGAGGCTCGGCCACCTTGACCGAAATGACGGCCGTAAGACCCTCGCGGAAGTCGTCGCCGTTGATATCGAACTTCAACTTCGAGAGCAAGCCCGAATCGTCCGCATATTTTTTAAGCGTGCGGGTCAGGGCACGGCGGAAACCGGTAAGGTGGGTACCGCCCTCTATGGTATTGATGTTGTTGACATAAGAGTGTACATTCTCCGAATAGGAGTCGTTATACTGCATGGCAACCTCCACGGGCACGCCGTTCTTCTCCGTATCGAGATAGATGATCTTCTCGATGATCTTCTGTCCGCGTGTAGCATCGAGATACTCTACGAACTCCTGCAAACCCTGCTCCGAATAGAAATGGTTGCTGAGGAACTCGCCGCTGTCATCGGTAACACGACGGTCGGTAAGAGTAAGATGAATGCCCTTATTGAGGAATGCCAGTTCGCGAAGACGGTTGGCCAGAATCTCGTATTTATACTCGGTCGTGTGGGTGAAGATCGAACCGTCGGGCTTAAAGGTTACGCTCGTACCGCGATCGTCGCAATCGCCGATTATCTCCACCTGCGAAGTGGGCGTACCCTTGGAATAGGTCTGGCGATATATCTTGCCGCCGCGGTGAATCTCGGCGATGAGCAGTGTCGACAAGGCATTGACGCACGATACGCCGACACCGTGCAGACCACCGGAAACCTTGTAGCTGCCCTTGTCGAACTTACCTCCGGCATGAAGCACGGTCAGCACGACCTCCAATGCCGATTTGCCCTCCTTTTCGTGGAAATCGGTAGGAATGCCTCGACCGTTGTCCTTGACGGTTATCGAGTTATCCTCATTGATCGTTACATATATATCAGTACAATATCCGGCCAGAGCCTCGTCGATAGAGTTGTCGACCACCTCGTAAACAAGATGATGCAGACCCTTTTCGCCAATGTCGCCGATATACATCGCCGGGCGTTTGCGAACGGCCTCCAAACCCTCCAAGACCTGAATATTCGACGCCGAATATTCCTCCTCTTGCTTCAACACTTTTTCTTGTTCGTTACTCATTATTTTCGATGATATTTATCGTCAATATTAACGCACAAAGATATGAATTTATTTTGAGAATCGCAATACGCAGAACCACATTTAACAGCCATTTCCGAGGCAATAAATGAGCGACCCGAATGCACGACGCTCCGGCTCGGCCGACAGATAGGTGTTTATCCTTGCCACGAAGCCGTATGTCGCAAAACAGTCGTAGTCGTATAAGGACAGATCGGCGGTGACATCGAGCACAAAGCCGTCGCCGCAGTTGAGTTTGCGGAAGAATTCGATGCCCTGTCCGGCCTGCGCATCATAGCACACCAAAGCCTTGAAGCGCGGTGCACGCGCATAGTCGGCAGGGTAGTCGTCCGGAACTTGCGCCGATGCGCAGATTGCCGCAAGCAACAAAAGTATCACAACAAATAATCTCCGCAATATCATGAATCTAAACTAATTGTCCGATTCTTGCAGGAGTGTTGCCATATCCACCTCCCTTATGTGCCCCTGCGAGAACATTATCGTGCGCGAGGGATATTGCTCGATAAGTGCGATATTGTGGGTCGACATGACTACGGCGCAACCGTCGGCTGCTATTCGCTTGAACAGTTCCATGATGCCGTCGGCCGTCAAAGGATCAAGGTTGCCCGTGGGCTCATCGGCCAAAAGCAGGCGCGGCCGGTTCAAAAGCGCACGCGCAATAACCAGTCGCTGCTGCTCGCCTCCCGACAATTCGAACGGCATCTTGTAAGATTTCTGCTCCAATCCCGTCAGATGCAGCACCTCGTCGATACGGCGGCGAATGGCACTCTCGTCCGACCAGCCGGTGGCACGCATGACATCGTACAGATTGCGGAACACGTTGCGATCGGTCAGTAGCTGATAATCCTGAAATACGATACCCATGCTGCGGCGCAGACGCGGAATCTCCCTGCGCTTGATTCTGCGCAAATCGAATCCGACCACTTCTCCCTGACCTTCACAGAGATCGATCTCGGCATATAAAGTTTTGAGCAATGTACTTTTGCCACTGCCCACACGGCCTATCAGATAAACGAATTCGCCGGCATCGACCGACAGATCGACACCCGACAGAACCAGTTCGTCAGAAGAGTATGCCCCATGTTTGCGACGTTTGCCGTCGGTATGATATATTGAAACATTGCGCAGATCGATGACTCGTACACTATCCATTTTCCCGATTATTTGTTATGGCAAATGTACGATTATTTTTGCATTCGACAAAAAATATAGTACATTTGCACGGCAGTTGGAAACACACCTTCTTGCACGACCGATCGGGGGCGACCGGTTTTGACAGCAGGTAGAATTCGATTGTAAGCATGTCGAGCATTGTGTGGGGTCTCGTAAATCGCAACACTCAAACTACAAATGGCAATAACAGCTATGCACTCGCTGCCTAATTTTCAAGGAAAATTGGCTTAATCGCGTGGTTCAAGGCAATCGTGCGACGAGTATCCCGAAAGGCGATTCCGCTCTTTAACCGCCTTTCATACGGGGTATCATCGATTAAGAGATAGTGCGGTATGCGCCTCGGTTATCGCACGAAAACAAGAGGCTGGGATCCGGGTTTGGCCGCCGCCTGCCGTGCCCGGATAGAAGGATCAAACGGCCGGCTAAACATGTAGAAAGCTCTTGGGTTCCTTGTTTGGACGAGGGTTCGACTCCCTCCGCCTCCACGAAAGGCAGCCGCAGGCTTCCGCTCGCTCGAATGTCCGGGCAGGCAGTACACACAGTACGACCTGCCCGGGCATTTTTTTATTGCGCGCCGTCACCCGACGACTTTCGATTCAGCGTCTGCTCCGTACTCTGCAAACGCCCGCACATATCGGCTTATGATTCGGCCGATGGAAATAATCTCCAATCGATCTACTATTTTGCCCGCATAATATTTCGCAGCATATAACCGCACATAATCGGGTATAAAACAGTAAAAATGCCTGAACAAACGGAAATATACGACACAAGATGTTCGGAAAATATTTTAAAAACTACTTTTTCCGTATTGCAGAAAATACTACCTTTGCCCCAAAATTAGGAAACAATCATGAATTTACAGTGGCTTAAAGATGTTGTTGTCGGAGGAGAAGGGCTCGCGTCCGGCACCATGATCGCCCACACGGTATTTGTCCTTGCGTTGGTCATTGCGGCAGGCATCGCTCTGAGCAAGATCAAAATAAAGGGAGTATCGATAGGCGTTACATGGATTCTGTTCACCGGTATCGCCGCCGGACACTTCAAAATGGGATTCGACCATGAGACGATGCACTTCATCAAGGAGTTCGGTCTTATTCTGTTCGTGTTCTCGATAGGTTTGCAGGTAGGCCCCGGTTTCTTCTCGTCGCTCAAACGCGGAGGCATGACGCTTATGGGACTTGCGATTGCAGTGATAGGACTCGGTGCAATCACAACATATGTAATACATCTGTGCACAGGCGAACCGCTGCCGACAATGGTGGGCATCATGTCTGGTGCAGTGACAAATACTCCCGGTCTCGGTGCAGCACAGCAGGCATATGCCGACAGTGCGGGCGCAAACGAGATGCTGTCGTCATCGATATCATTGGGATATGCAGTGGCCTATCCGCTTGGCGTTGTAGGCATCATATTGACAATGATCGCGATGCGATACATACTTAAAGTCGATTTCAAGAAGGAGGACGAAGCTCTGGCCGCCATCAGCAAGGAGTCGTCGCTCGCACATCGTTATTCGGTAGAGTTCACCAATCACATGCTTGCCGGCAAAGAGATATCGCATGTGCGCGAGTTGATAAACCGTCAATTCGTCATTTCGCGTATCATGCACAGCGACGGAGAGATCACCATAGCCAACGGCAACAGCCGGCTTACGCTCGGCGACAAACTGCGCGTAATATGCTCGACGGAGGACAGCGAAGCCGTGCTGGCATTCTTCGGTCACCCGATAGAGATGACCGCCGACGAGTGGGGCGCAACGGCCATGCAGTCGACACCGCTCGTATCGAGACGCATACTTATCACGCGCCACGAAATCAACGGCAAGAAGTTCTCCGATCTGCGTCTGCGCACGCGATACGGCATCAACATCACGCGCGTCAATCGCGCCGGAGTCGACCTGATTCCCTACCAGGGCATGGAGTTGCAGGTGGGCGACAAGGTGATGGTAGTAGGTCCGGAGGCCGCAGTAGCCGCAGCGGAAAAGGTCTTGGGCAATTCGTTGAAAAAACTTCGCGAACCCAATCTGATGCCGATGTTCGTCGGCATAGCACTGGGCGTGCTGCTGGGATCGATTCCGCTTATGAATATTCCGCAGCCCGTGAAACTCGGTCTCGCGGGAGGGCCGCTGATTGTAGCAATTCTGCTGGGACGCTTCGGCCCCCATTTTCACCTGGTGACATACACGACCATGAGCGCCAGCCTTATGCTGCGCGAGATAGGTCTTGCCTTGTTTCTCGCAGCCGTCGGCATAGGAGCAGGGGACGGGTTCATCGATGCCATCATCGGCGGCGGCTACCGCTGGATAGGCTACGGTGTAATCATCACGGTATTGCCGTTGATACTTGTAGCTCTGTTCGCCCGGTTGAAATTGAAAATGAACTATTATACGCTCATGGGCTTTATGGCCGGTTCGATGACCGATCCCCCTGCATTGGGATATGCCAACCAAACCGCGGGCAACGACATGCCGGCCGTGAGCTATGCAACGGTATATCCGGTGGTGATGTTCATGCGCGTATTGGTAGCGCAGACGATGATATTGTTTGCAGTGGGGTAGCCGACGCTGCTCAACAAGAAAAAAGAGACGGATCAAAACCGTCTCTTTTTTTTATCTCTTGTCACACGAATCCGGACGTTTGACACTGTCGCGCAACGGACAGTCGGCCGAACATGAATCGCATATGCGCCGCCGCCCCGATCGGCCGAAAAGCCACCTCAGAGCAATCCATACAGCAGCGGCAACGATCACCGCAACGCACCAACTCTGCCAATCCATCGTCAGACGAATAATCCGGTTATGAGATATGCCGCATACGACAACACCCATGCTACGCCAGTGTTGTATACGGCCGAAGCCGCAGCCCATCTCCAACCGGCCTCATTGCCGATAGCCGCCACAGTGGCTATGCACGGCATATATAGCAGCACGAATATGAGAAACGCCACTGCCGACGGCAGCGACATGCTGTTGCCGATGCGCTGCCGAATGGTCGGTTCGTCATCGGAAGTATCCTCTGCTTCGGCATGACATGCGACCGGCTCGGCATCGTCGTCGGCCGTATAGAGCACATTCATCGTGCTGACCACGATCTCCTTGGCCGGTATGCCCGACAATATCGCCACCGATGCTTTCCAGTTGAACTCCATAGGTTCGAACAGCGGTTGGCAGAACTTGCCTATATGCCCTATATATGACTGCTCGTAGTTGACGGCATCATCGCCATGCTCGTAGTCGACACTTTGCGGATAATAGCTCAGTGCCCACACGATGACCGATGCAACCAATATCAAGCCTCCCATCTTGCGCAGATACTGGGAACACTTGCTCCACATGTGCTTGAATGTGGTCTGCAACGACGGCAGTCGATACGGCGACAGCTCCATTACGAACGGAGCCTCCTGCTCGCGAAACATAAAGCGTCGCATCAGTCGTGCCGTAGCCACTGCTACGATCATTCCACCGACATAGATCATGAACAGAACCGTTCCGGCATGTGCGGCGAAGAACGAACCTACGATCATCATGTATATCGGCAATCGTGCACTGCACGACATGAAAGGAACGATGAAGATGGTAATCAGGCGCGACGTGCGGCACTCGATCGTACGGCAGGCCATCACGGCCGGCACGTTGCAGCCGAAGCCCATCACAAGCGGTATGAACGACTTGCCATGCACACCCACATGGTGCATGACTTTGTCCATGATAAACGCAGCGCGCGCAAGATAGCCCGAATCCTCCATAAAGGAGATAAACAGATAGAGTATCATGATGTTGGGCAGAAACACCAGCACGCTGCCCACGCCGCTTATCACACCGTCGGCCAGCATATCGCGCAATGCACCGGGCGTCATGCCGCCATGTACGACCCCGTACAGCCAGTCGACACCGCTCTCGATCCAGTGCTGCGGATATTCGCCCAAGGCAAACGTGCAATAAAACATAAACCACATCAGTGTGAAGAATATCGGAAATCCCCAGACGCGATGGGTTACGACGGCATCGATATTTTGGGTTTTGCCGTGAGCCTGGTTCGCACCGGCGGTGAATGTCTCTTTCAGGGCACCCGATATGAAACCGTATTTCTGATTTGCCAATGCAGTCTCGACATCTTCGCCCAACTCCTGTTCGATATCGGCAGCAGCGCTGCGAGCCATTCGCGACCATTCTTCATAATGAGGCGCCGATTCGAGCATCGAACGGATCTCGCGATCGCCCTCGATCATCTTCAAGGCAAAATATCGCGGCGGGAAGTGCGCCGTCAGCGACTCCCGATGCAGACGCATATCGTTGTTCAACGCTTCGAGGTTCTCCTCTATAACAGCACCGTAGTTGATATGTATGTGACGCACACGCTTGTCCTCGTTCTCGTAGACGGCTATTACCGTGTCGAGCAGCTCGGTGATGCCCTTGCCCATAGTGGCCATCGTAGGTACCATCGGTACGCCTATCATGCGTCCGAGCAGTTCGTAGTCGAAATGCGCACCGCTCTGCTCCAACTCGTCGTACATGTTGAGAGCGATGACCATTTTGGGATTGATATCGATCAGCTCCGTGGTCAGATAGAGATTGCGTTCGAGATTGGACGCAACAACGGCATTGACTATGACGTCGGGCGTATGCTCGATCAGAAAACGTCTGACGTAAACCTCTTCGGGGGTATATGCCGACAGGGCATACGTGCCCGGCAGATCGGTAATGTCGATGGTATAGCCGCGATATTTGAGCTGGCTCGACTTGGCATCGACCGTCACTCCGCTGTAATTGCCCACATGTTCGTGACTGCCCGACAGCATGTTGAACAGCGTCGTCTTGCCGGAATTGGGATTGCCGATCAGAGCAATCGATATTTGTTTGCGGCTGCTCGACACAGCCTGCTCGATGGTCTGCGAACCGTCGGCATCGTTAATCAACGGACATACCATGCGATAATCCGAATCCGTATCGAAGCGCATGCGGCGATAATCGCGGCGGGGCAAACGATCGCGGCGGCTTCGGAACGGAAAACGCTCCCACCCGAACTCGCGACGATCCGCCATCATGCGATGAGCCTGCTCGTTGGTGATTACGACTATCATTTCGGCCTCCTTGCGACGCAATGAGACATCGTATCCCATGATACGATACTCGATAGGGTCTTTGAGCGGAGCATCGAGTATGACCTCGACCCTCTGTCCGCGAACAAAGCCCATCTCCATTATGCGACGACGAAAACCGCCGTAGCCCAACACTTTGACTACGGTAGCCGATTCGCCTGTTTGAAGTTCCGATAAACGCATATATCCGGTTTTGCGATGCAAAGATACGCAAATTCCGGAAAAAGAGTTATCCCCATTATACGTTATTTTTCAATGCGCCAGCCGACACCCAGAGACTTTATCAGGTCGACATAATTAATATATTGTCCGACAATAAGTTCAATATACTCCAACTGCGACGCATACAGCTCCCGCTCGGCATCTATAACGTCGAGATATGCCGACATTCCCGCTCTGTACAGCTCCCTGGTCAGCAAGGAGGCCGTGCGATTGGCTTCGACCATTTGCCCGTAGCACTCTATCTGCACGCTCGACTCTTCGATGGCGTTGAGTGCGGTCTCGACATCGCTCAATGCCTGAAATATCGTATTTTCGTAGGTATAGGCCGACTGCATATACTGCTCCCGGGCAATACGTTCGTTACGGCGCAATTTGCCGAAAGCGAACAGCGGAGCAGTGAGATTGCCGGCGGCCGACCATGTCCATTTATCGAAATCGGAAAACGACTTCACCGACGATCCGAACAATCCTCCCGCCCCGGTCAGTGCCACCGACGGGAACCGTGCGCTTCGGGCTATACCCACCTTGGCCTCGGCCTGCCGCATGTCGTATTCCGCCTTGCGTATGTCGGGACGGCATTGCAACAGATCGGAGGGCAGACCTATCGGCACCGTCACAGGCAATCTGTCCAGAGCCAGAGAATCGCACACCGCAATGCAGTCGATATCGTCCGGCGTCAGTCCGAGCAGCACGGCCAGCGAATAACGGGCACCGGTCACAGCCTCACGATATTTGGGTATATCGGCCGCAGCCTGCGCCACAAGGCTGCGGGCACGCTGCAAGTCGATCTGCGACGAAAAACCGTAACGGTACATCGAGTCGATCAACGCCGACGACTCCTCCCTCAAAGCATATGTCTGCTCGGCAATATCGAGTTGCCGACAATATCCGCTCAGGGTGAAATAGGCGGTGGCCACCTCGGCCGTCAGCGACAGCTCCACTCCGTAGGCCTCCCAGTCGCTCGACAGAAATGCCGCCTCGCTGGCACGGCGCGTGTGACGCCACGAACCGAACAGCGACACCTGCCACGATGCCGACGACTGCAAAGTATACTCCTGAGAGGTACCGTCGGCCGTATTATAGGAGCCGCTGGCATCGGCCTGTATACCGATCTGCGGGAGGAAGCTGCTCTTTACATTGCGCAGAGTGAGATAGGCTTCCACCACACGCGATGCCGCCACCCTAAGATCGCGATTATTGGCCAGAGCCATGCTTTCGAGCGCATCGAGCCGTTCATCGCCGAACAGCCGCCACCAACACGAATCGGCCATGACGGCATCGGTCGCAAACGAAGCTCTCTCACTATAATCCACAGGCATGTCGACATGTGCTTCATATAGTTTGGGAGCACATGATATAGCGATATATATCGCACATATAACAAACACTATACGTTTCATACTAATCTTCATTATCGATCCTTTTTGCACGGCGTCGTTCGAATCGGGCTATGCGTCCGACGAAATAGTAGGAGGCAGGGTAGAGAAATATACCCATAAGCGTAGCCAGCAACATGCCTCCCACAAGTGCTACACCCATAATATGCCGCGCCGTGGCATATACCCCCGATGCGAATATCAGCGGCATGACGCCCAATATGAATGCGAATGCCGTCATGATGATAGGGCGCACACGCATTCGTGCAGCTCCGACAGCTGACTCCCATAGCGACTTATGCTGCTCGGTGAATAGTTTATCGGCATATTCGACCACCAGAATGGCATTCTTGGCGGCAAGACCGATCAACATTACGAGTGATATCTGCATATATATATTGTTGACATACAGCGTATCGACCCAATGCGACACCAATATGGCGATCAATGCTCCGGCAACGGCGAGCGGCACGCTCATCATTATCGCAATGGGTAAAGCCCAGCTGTTGTAGAGCGCCGACAGAGCCAGAAATACGAATATCAAGGCCAGCAGATAGACCGTCGCGCCGTTTTTGGAGGCGACGCTCTCCTGATACGACATGCCGCTCCACGCTATGTCTATGTCGTCGGGCAGTGTCGCATCGGCCACACTTGCGATCTGTTTCATCACCTCGCCCGACGAGGCTTTGGCCTTGGAGGTTACGGTCACCTCTATGGCATTGTAGAGATTGTATTGCGACAGAAACTCCACTCCTACCGTATCGCGCAATTCAACGAACGACGTGAGCGGTACGCTTTCACCCGATGAAGTGGTGATATAGTAGTTTTCAAGTGCTCGTTCGTCCTGGCGATAGTCGGGAGCCGCCTGAACGTAAGTTTGATATACTCGTCCGAACCGATTGAAATTATTGACATAAGTACCGCCGAGATATGTCGTCAGCTCACCGTAAAGCCGGCTCATATCGACTCCTTGCAACATCGCCTTGCGATTGTCGATCAGCAGGTGCCGCTGCGGGACACCGGAATTGAACTGTGTGGTGACGCTCGATACGGAAGAGAGCCCGCGAATAGTATCCATCAGTTTCTCGGTCTGCTCTTCGAGATAGCCCCAGCCACGCCCTTCGAGATCCTGAACCTCGAATGTAACGCCGGAAGCCACGCCCAAACCGGGAATCGACGGAGGAACCATGGCATAGCTCTCCGCGCCCGGAACTCCGAGATAGAGCATCGACGACAGCCGATCGGCGATCTCCGAAGCCGAAGCCTTGCGTTCGCCATATGGTTTGAGGAGAGTGAATATAATTCCACAATTGGTTGAGCTGATACCAGCCAACATATTGAATCCGGCCGACAAAGCCGTTGCATCTACCTCCGGCAAGGTACGTATGATGTCGTCTACCCGTTCCATCTCGGCAAGAGTGACCTCCAACGACGAGGCTTCGGGCGTGGTCACAAAAACCATCAGATAACCCTGATCTTCCACCGGCAGAAATCCCGACGGAAGACGCTTCCAGCAGATAACGATCACGCCCAGCAGCACGGCTACGAATATGCCGGTGCGAAACGTATGTTTGACCATTGTCGACACTGTCGAATTATAGTGCTCCATGCGCCGGCCGAACCAACCGTTGAATCGGGCGAACACACCCTTCTGCGGCTGCTGTCGGGCTTTGAGCAGCATGGCACACAAAGAAGGAGACAGCGTCAGGGCATTGATGGCCGAGAATACGACAGCGACGGCTATCGTAATGGAGAATTGACGAAAGATCAGTGCCGATATGCCGCCGGTAAACGATATGGGAATAAACACAGCCAGCAGCACAAGCGTCGTCGCCACTATCGGCGACGACACTTTGGCCATGGCCTCTATGGTCGCCTTGCGCGAGGACATGCCCTGCGATATATTGACCTGCACAGCCTCCACAACGACGATGGCATCGTCGACGACAAGACCGATGGCCAGCACCAGACCAAGCAGAGAGATGATATTGAGCGAGAAACCCAACAGAGGGAACATGATGAATGCTCCGATGAGCGACACCGGGATAGCCACAAGCGGAATTACCGTCGCCCGCCAGTCCTGCAAAAATATGAATATGATGAGAATGACCAGAGCAAGGGCTATAAGCAGCGTGACGAAGATATCATGTATACCGGCCTTGATACTCGTCGTGCTGTCGACGATGGAAGTTATGCTCAGACCGTCGAGCAGACGACTTTCCAGACGCGCCACCTGCGCCCTGACATTCTTGCCCACCTCGACGGCATTGCTGCCGGGCTGCTGATATATGGCAATCAGCGTCGACGGCATCTGTCCGAGCCGCGATTGCATGCCATAGCTCTGACTGCCCAGTACGACATCGGCCACATCGGCCAATCGCACCTGTGCACCGGTATCGGTAGTAGCGACGATTATCTCGGAGAACTCTTCGGCCGTGGAGAGCTGCGCCGGCATCGTCACCGTATAAGTATAGACCGTGCCGTCGGGAGCCGGTTCTGCGCCCAACTTGCCGGCGGGGTAAAGCCCTCCCTGAACATCGATCGCATCGATCACCTCGTCGAGCGAGATGCCGTAGTAGTGCAGCACGTCGGGACGAATCCAGATACGCATGGCGTATTCGCCGGCACCCATGATCTGCACCTTGCCCACGCCGTCGATCTTCAAAAGCTCGTTGCGCAGATTGATATAGGCATAGTTCGACAGAAACTCATCGTCGTAGCGACCGTCGCTCGACAAAGCATAGACCATCAGAAATCCGGTATTGACCTTACGCGTCTCCACTCCTTGCTGCTGCACCGACGACGGCAGCTGCGGCGTGGCCGTAGCTACGTTGTTTTGCGTGAATATGGCGTCCATATCGGGAGAGGACCCAACCTCAAAAGTCACCTGCAACGACATGGATCCGTCGTTGGCGCTCGTCGATTTCATGTAGAGCATATCGTCGACACCCATGACGCTCTGCGCAACGGGAGTGGCGACGGCATCGTTCACAGCCTGAGCATCGGCACCCTCATAGGTAGCGCTCACTTCGACCACGGGCGGCGTTATGTCGGGGTATTGTTCTATGGATAGCTGCGTGAGGGATATGAGTCCCAGCATCACTATGACAATGGCTATCGATATTGCGAATATCGGCCTCGATACAAAAAACTTTCCCATGGCCGGCTACTCTGTTTGAATCTTCACCCGCTCGCCATTGCGCAACTTGCTGCGCCCGCTCACAACCACCTGCTCGCCGGCACGCACACCGTCGGCGATACCCCAGCGGTCGCCATACTTGTCGCCCAATTCGACACGCCGGTATTCGGCCGTCGAATTGCCATTGACCACCCACACGGAATTTATGCCCTGAGTCTGGTCGACAGCAAGCTGCGGCACGGTCACTACCGGACGGCGAGGTCCTATCGACAGCGTCACGCGCGCGAACTGCCCCGGTTTGAGTTCGAAATCGGGATTGGGAAAGTTGACTACCATATCGATCGTACCGGCCGACGTGGATATGCTCTGCACCGTATAGTCGTATATGCCGGGAATAGGGTAGCGGCGGGAGTCGGCCAGATCGAGACGTATATCCGACAGAAGGTCGTCGTTGTCGAACGATGCCTGGCCGGGCTGCTGATATTGCAAATAGAGCGACGTGGGAATGGTTACCTTGACCGACATCGTATCGACGTTGGCAATAGTCGTCAGCTGTTCGAAAGCCGTACCCGGACCTACATAGTCGCCGACACTGGCCTTGTCGGTAGCTATAATACCCGAAATCGGGGCGCGAATGACAGTGTAACCGACATTTATGCGATTGTTCTTGACGCTCTGCTCGGCACTGCGCACGGCAGCCTCGGCCGCAGCATAGTCGGAACGATATTGATCGAGCTGCGTCTGGCTTATGGCCTCGATGCGCGCAAGCGGCACGGCGCGTTCATAGTTGCTCTTGGCTGCCGACAACTGAGCGCGCGCCGACAGAAGCTGTGCCTCGGCCGAGGCCAGCGCAGTGGATATTTGCTGAGGATCGATCTCGAAGATCTTCTCTCCGCGACGAACTGGCATACCGGCCGAATATGGAGCAGCTATCAAATAGCCGTTGACACGAGGCTGGATTGCCACACTTGTTGCAGAATAGAGATAGCCGATAAACGTGTGAGAGTTGTAGAGCGTGTCGGATTGTGCCCGGACGACCTCTACTTCGAGCATTGGCACCTCGGAGGGTTTGGCCGTGCGATGGCACGATATGCCCGTCGCAACGATTGCCGCCAAAAGCGAAAAACGGAATATGTGGCGCATATGATTAGAATTATAATTTAACGACAGACGGGGACAAAAAACATACCCGTTTGTCGGACATTGCCGCTACGGCGCCATGATTGATCGGTAAATCATGTATTTATCCTCGATTTTTATATAAAAAACATTTGCAGTAAAAATATTTTTATATCTTTGCAATATAGAATAAACCTATTAACAAATAGTATTATGAAAACATTAGTAGAGAAGATCAATGCCCAGTATGAGGCATTTGCTGCAAACGCAGCTTTGCAGGTCGAGAAGAATAATAAGGCCGCAGGTACCCGTGCTCGCAAGGCTGCTTTGGAGTTGACCAAGCTGCTGAAAGATTTCCGCAAGGTATCGGTTGAGGAGGCCAAGAAATAATTTTTTCGTCCTCATCGACAAAAGAGCATCGTCCCGCAGAAGACGATGCTCTTGTTTTTTGCCGCTCGCGACGGCAGCCTCCTGCCGCGTGCAAGAAATATTGTTTCAGAATCAAATATGCGTAATACCCATGCGTTCGAACATGAGCATATCGTCATCGGTAAGACCTATGCTGCCGTCGAAGTTCTCGGCGCGATTGTGATCGTCGAGATAATAGCGCGGTGCGTCCCAATCGAACTCGCCGCTGGACAATGCCACCGACGCATCGACATAGCGTCCGTCGATCGAAGCCATGTCGGCCAGCGTATGAAACAGACAGTGAGTAGTGGCCGGTGCCCAGACATTGGCTCGGGCAAACTCGACCTTATCGGCAAACTCTCTGCAATATGCACTCGAAAACCATGCAAGAGCCGCCACATGCAGCTGATAGTAGGTCACCGTAGGCGAGGCATGCAGAAATCTTCGGCGACCGTCGTCGAGAAGATCCTCGCCGTGATCGCTGCAATAGAGCACAGCAGAGCATCTGCCGTCGGCATCGACGGCATCTATAAGCGACGATAGCATGTAGTCGGTATATAAAACAGAGTTATCGTAGGCATTGCACAGATGTTCTCTGTGGCAGCCCGATATGGTCATATTGCTGTCGGGAGTGAACTGTGCGAACTCACGCGGGTAACGCTCGTTATAGCTGAAATGCGAGCCATAGCAGTGCAAGATGATGAACAGATCGTCATCGGGATTTTCGCGCATGATTCTCCGCGCCCGCTCGACAAGCGCACCGTCATACTCGTGATCGAGATACTCGATATTGGCGGCATCTTTGGCAAGATTGTCGATCATGGCTCCCTGCGGTGCCTGATTAGATATGAAGAATGTCTTGAAACCGGCCTCGCCGAACAACATCGGCAGACCTTTGCGCCGGTAGAGTTCATCATGCTGATCGGTGGCTATCGACGACAGAATCATCGGTACGCTCTTGTGAGTGGTGTTGCTTTGAGTGACTACGTTGCGGAAAACCACTATGTCGCTGCGATCGGACAGCCTGGGGTTGGTTGCACGGTCATAGCCGTACAACTGCCAGTTGCACGCTCGCGAGGCCTCTCCGATCACAAATATGTAAACCTCGCGCCCCTCGGCGGCATGAGCCGTACGATGAGCCTCGTAGCTGAATCCGTCGGAGGTTTTGTCGAACCCCTTGACATTAATCAATTCGCTGAAACCCAATGCCAGATTGTAAGAGACATTCGCAGGAAATATCTTATCGCGCAATACGCGTCCGCCATCGGCAAGATACGACGGCAGCAGCAGCACCAGACCTGCGGCGGTCAACACCGCACCGCAGCGGAATGTGCGCCGGCGGAATCCGTCGCCATAGCGATAGTGTTTGACGACAACATATACACTCAACGCAAGCAGCGGCAGGTAGATGGCAAAGACCAACGTAACCGGCACGGATATATTGCCCAACAGCTCTTTTGCTTCGCCCGGATTGGTTGTCAGCACATTGGTAAACATATCCGCTCCGATGATAGAGTTGCCGAACAGCGAGAGCAGCACGATCTGGAAAGCCGCGAAAAACATGAATATTATGCCCCACAGAACCATCACTCCGCCACGACGCGTGGCAGTCGCCCAGCAGAGGTATATGCCCGCCGGAAGGATCAGACCGCAAAGCGTAGTCCAGAATCCGTAATTCTCCGTGAAAGCCAACGCCACATTGGGTATCATCACCGCAATGATGAAATATACCGCAACTATGGCCGACCAACTCTCTGCCGATATGGATTTTATATCAAAACGCTTCATTTATGCTCAATACAAAACTGTTGGATTTTCGTCCCATGCCCCAATCGACTCTAAGATTGGAGCGCCGTTTAAACTCCCAGCGCAGACCTATGCCATAATTGGGCAAAGTCTTGCGCCAGGCAAATCTGTCGTCTTCGGAGAAGACGTTGCCCGCGCCGACCCATACCACGCCTCCCAGCCGGTTCCATATGCGTTGCCGAAGCTCCAACTGTGCCGACAGCATGTTGTTGCCGTTGAACCGGCCGCGATAATATCCTCGCATGCGAGAGTCGTCGCCCAATTGCGCCCGCAGCAGCCATGGCGTGTCATCGCTGTTGAACTCGCCGTAGAGATCGACAGCCATAATGCAGTCGCGCCACAGTGCTCTGTACCAATCTACCGTCACGATCGTCTGCCGCAGCGTCGCCGCAATATTGCTCAAAGCCTTGGGACGCATTATATATTCGATCGACAAATAGACTCCCCGGTGGGCATTCAGCGTATAGTCCCGCGAATCGTAACTCAATGCCGCACCTATGCCCGCCGTGTTGAAATTCCGATGTGCCCCGCCCAAATAGCCGGCCGCTTCGCTATGCAGTCTGACGGCCTCGGAATGACGGAAATCGGCATATACGCCTATATACGTATGTCTCAACAACTCATAACGGTAACGCATCGACACGCCGTAACGTTTGGCCGTATACTGGCTTTTGGGATTGTGCATGGCCGCCTCGTAACCCAAGCCCCAGAAATCGGTCGGTTGCGACATCAGCTCGGCATCGTAGATCAAACGGTGCTTGCCGCCTCGAAAGAACGTATTGCCCATCGCCGCCACGCGATAAAAACCGGTGAGCGATGCGCTTGCCGACAGCGATACGTCGGAGGGTTGGGACGAGAAATCATCGTGACGCATACGGTAGGTAAACAATGCCACCACCCCAAGTTTCAGACTCGTCTCCGACGAGTAGGAGGGGCCTCCGAAGATCGAAAAACCGCTGCTTGTCACATCGTCTGCCGGACGCATGATATAATCGCTCAGCCGCCGAAAAAAACCTTTACGCTGTTTTTGAACGGTAAAAGGCGTATATCGATAGGCGATCGTATCGTTGCCGACTGCATATGTATCGGACTGCGCAGCGACACGGCCGCAGACCGACAGCAATGCGACACATGATATGATTGCCGACCGAATCATCTGTCGGATCAGAATTATCTGTATTTATCGATTACTTTGTAGAACTCGTCGATATCGGCCTGAGACAGTTCGCCCTTGTGGACATATACCAACTCGCCCTCTTTGGATACTATAATCAAAACGAAAGCATCGTTGCAATCGCCCAGACGCCATGCGCTGCTGAACCAGTGGTCGGGGTCGCACAAGATCGTAGCACCGTTCTTGGCTGTACGTTTCTTGGCCATAGAACGGATAGTGCTGTTGGGTACGGGATACCACGAATCTTTCAGATTGATGATACCGAAACCTTCGATATTGGGTCCCGCGGCACGGTGATTGGTCTCCAACTCCACGGTAAACTCATGATTCTGTTTGGCCTTATCTGGATCTACATAAAAAATAAGCAGATTCTTCTCTCCCCACCACGGCAATTTCGTCTTCTTGCCGTCGAGATCCTGCAACTCGACATTACGCACCTTGCGCGGCAACTGCTGAGCCTCGACCGCATTGAATGCACAGCCGGCAGCCAATACGATCAACAACAAAGTCTTGAATTTCATAATGCAATACTATTACTATTTATTACAATTTTACGGGTGCAAATATATGAAAAATTTTTACTATATACGAATCTATCGCACCGGCTAATGTTCTTATTGTCTTTGATTATGCCCTATCGGTATCATCATCTGCGGGAGCACAGCAAAAATCGAACCGATACGCATAATATCAAAATATATTATATTTGCATTCGGAAATTCGGTCTGTTCGCGACATGCCAAAAGGCCAGCAAACTAATTGATATGAAACAGAGAATACTATTCGTGTGCCTGGGCAACATATGCCGTTCGCCGGCTGCCGAGGCCGTTCTGAGAGATATGGCTACATCGCAGAATGCCGAAATAGAAATAGATTCGGCTGGCACATACGGCGGACATGCGGGCGAGAAATCGGATCCGCGAATGCGCGAGGCAGCCGCCCGACGCGGCATAGCCATGACCCATCGCGCACGGCAGGTGAGAGAGGAGGATTTCGACCGCTTCGACCGCATAATCGTAATGGACGACAACAACTACGAACGTGTTTTCAGGCTGGCTCCCGACAGGGCGGCGCAGCGCAAGATATACCGGTTCGTGGAGTTCTGCACACAGCACCCGGAATGGTCATACGTCCCCGATCCGTATTACGAAGGACGTGAGGGATTCGAGCTGGTGCTCGATCTGTTGGAGGACGGCTGTAAAAACCTGCTTGCAGAGCTGATGACAAACGACGGCCGGCAATAACTACGGCGTATCTCCGCATGACAGAATATGCCGCCGCCCGAACTCTCTTTCAACAGAATCCGGGCGGCGGTCTCGACTAATGCTATGCGGTTTTATATGGTTGCGTATCAGAATCGCGACGACGAGTCGGAGGCCTTCTCCACGCTCTGCGACCGGAACTCCTTGCCACTGCGGAAATTCCATGTCAATCCCAACGAGAAAATAGGAGTCGTCACCGAGTTTATAACGATCGAACGATAGTCCGAGGCTTCACCCTCGAAGCGGTTTTCCGACGGCAGCGTCCAATGTACCGTTGCACGTGCCGTCAAACGGCCTTTGAGAAAGTTTTGTTTGAGCGATGCCGAGATGCGGTGCATAGGTCTTATGGTAATGTTGCCGGTATAAGCCTTGCTCTGAAAGGAGTAATTACCCTCCAAGGTTATACTCCACGGCATCTTAACCGCAAGTCGGGCAGATGAAAAGAGCATGCCGTGCGTCATCTCATCGAAATCGTTGGATATGCGATAACCCTGACGCGCATAGGTCGACGACAGCATGAGCGACAGCCAGCGAGTGATGTCGATCGGCAGATAAAAGCCGGCATACAGCTGGTGCATCGACTTCATATTTTCGAAATGTATGCCTATCACATTGGGATCTTCTTCATCGGTCAGATAGACCTGATTTATAGAATCTCTGATGACCGAATAGCCGAAATAGAACGAATATTTGTATTTGAGCGTCAGATTCAATCCCAGCTGATCCACATATGCAGGATTGAGATAGGGATTACCGCAGCTGTAATTGTACTCCGACATCTGGTATCGGGTCGGATTCAATGCCATGAACGACGGGCGTGTTATATTGCGAGTATATGATCCCGACACGGAGTAGGCGCCGTCATCGGTTATTTTAAATATAAGGTTGACATTGGGGAACAACGACAGATATTTGCGCGTAGTGTACCCACGGCCGGACGAGTGGGTGTATTCGGCACGCAATCCGGCTACGAAGCCCCAACGTTTTGCATTGAACGATGCAATACCGTATGCAGCGGCTATGTTTTCGCGATAATCTATATCGACTATGCTGCCGCTTACAGGCTGCCAGCCCGCCACCTCGTTGCAACTCTCGTACAGAGCATCGTCAACCACCATGTTGACCGTGTACTTGGCACCAAGAGTCAGACGCCATAGCGGGGAAAGCACCTTTTTCCACTCTGCCGAAGCCGCAATCACATCGTAGGCCGTTCCGGCATTGTAACGGTAGAGCGAATCGATAACGGCATCGGAAGGCACATAGATGCGATGCAGCCGGCTGTTTTGAGTATTGTCGCCCGATTTGCGATTGTATTCGGCCAGAATCTTCAATTGCGAACCGAGCGAATCGATCTTGAACAGATAGTTGGCCAACACGCCGGTCTGATAGGTTTTGTTCCGCATATCGTAACGGGCTTCGCTGCGGCTGCTCTCGACCGGAGCATCGAACCGGTCGGCATAATCGTTATACACATCGTAGTTATTCCGATAATAGAAGGCCTCGGCCGAAATGGAATGACGCGGCGAGATGTCACATGTGGCATGTATCGACGAATTGAAATAGTATTCGTCGTTAGTCGCCGACCGGCTATTGCTCTCCATAGATGAATCGGAGTTGAGATAATCTATATAATTGTATGACGAATAACTGCTTTTCAACGTATGATTATGATTGACGAAGCCGCCGACCGTCCATTTGCCCGTATGGCCGTCGATCGAGAAGCTGGGACATATCTGCTGATAACTATCCGAAAGATAATAGCTTGCTCCGAGCGACCCCATGATGCCCGACTCGCGGCGTTGACGCAGCGTTATTTTAATTACGCCCGATGCGGAATCGGCATCGTACTCGGCTCCCGAAATAGGTATTATCTCGATCTTCTGCACATTGGAGGCTTTCAGCGTTCTGATGTAACGCACCAGCTGTTCACCGTCCATTCTCACCTCCTGCTCATTGATATACACCTTGACTCCGCCCCGGCCGTTGATCGAGATGCTGTCGTCGGTAACCACCACGCCAGGCGATTCGTTCAACAGCTCCTCACCGTTTTTGCCATCGGAAAAGTCGGAAGCCGCAACATTCACCACAAAGCGGTCGGCTTCACGGGTAATGGTGGAGGCAGTTACGACCACTTCACCGACGCTCTCCTCTCTGCGAGGCAACACGATCGCTCCGAGATCGGTGTCTCCGGCAACAGTTAAAGTGTCGGAGAATGTAGTATATCCTACAAAGCTGACGGTCAAATCATACTCGCCGTCGCACAACATAAGGCCAAACACACCGTTCTCGTCGCTTACACACCCGGTAACCGGACTTCCGTCACGATCGACGGCAACGGTGGCATAGGCTATCGGCACTCTGTCCTCGTCGACAACTACACCGTGCACGGGCGACTCGGCCGACGCCTCGACGGCAACCGTCGCCATTAACGCAAACATCGCGGCAAAATACTTCTTCATATCTGCAAAAATTAAATCGTTCAACACAGTGACAAAGATACTCCGCAATGGTATTGCAAAGTGTTAACGCCGAGTTAAGAAGTGTTAAATAATCTTAACAGCGATCGACATTGGAATAAAATGGCTAATTTTGTCGAAAACGAACACTCTATGAACAGATTCGGCTTTCGACTCACCACACTTATAATAGTAGTGTTGCTGGCAGGCATGGCAGCCTTGCAGGCCGTGAGTCTTAAAAACATGTACGACGAACGCATGCACGACTTCGAGCGCAAGGTCGTATCGGCCATGCAGCGTTCGGCATACGAAGAGCTTACCATAAGGCGCAACAACATAATGTTCGGGCAGACCTTGCAGCTCAATCGCGACAGTCTGTCGGCATTTATCAACGAAGCGGTCGACAGTGCCATGCTAAAACTCAACGAGTTGTCGGAACTGTCGAAACTCTATGATTTGTCAGAGCTTGGCGATATGTCCGATATCGACATCACGATATTGGGCGGAGGAGCGGTCGGCACAGTCACGGGCAATGTGGAGGTTCAGATCGACACTGTCGCCGGCACCACGACCAAAAGGACAAAGACGACAAGAACACAGCCGACGCAGACAATCCGACAGACAGAGAACGGTCGAACCTCGATGACAATATTCAACGGATCGAACATGATAAACTGCATGCCGCAAATCAATATCGAAAGCGACATCGAAATGAGCCAGCTCGATTTCGAGGTTCTTTCATCGTGTCTGAGATACAATCTGGCCGCGGCCGGCATAACGCAAAACTACCGCATGACGGTAGACGACGACACAGACCAGTCGGGCGACGATCTTGCCGACGGATTGAAATACTCGATACCGATCAATGTCAAACGCAATCACCAATCGGAATACATAGTTGAGATCGACAATCCCAACCAAGCCTTTATCAAGGATATGCGATGGCTGATAATATCGGCCGCAGTCATCGTGCTGCTCATAGCGGCCATATGCTTCTATCTGCAATATGCTCTGTTTCGCCAAAAGTCGTTAGCCCGCATAAAAGCCGACTTCACACACAATATAACACACGAATTGAAGACTCCGATAGCCGTGGCATACGCGGCCAACGACGCTCTTTCGAACTTCGACGCCGGCGACGATCCTCAAAAACGGAAACGCTATCTCTCCATAGTCGGCAATCAGCTGTCGCTGCTGTCGGCCATGGTCGAACGCATATTGACAATGTCGATCGAGGAGCGCGACGATTTCCGACTCTCCGTCTCGGAGTGCGACGCAGCGGAGATGCTGTCGGGTCTGCGCGAACAGTTCCTATTGAAAGCCGACAAACCGACGACCATCACAGTCGGCGTAATGCCACAACCGCTGCGATTCCGTGCCGACCGGCTTCATCTGAGCAACATAATCGGCAATCTGATCGACAACGCCGTAAAATATTCGGGCGACAGCGTCGACATCAATCTGTCGGCCTCGCTCGACGATAACCGTGTCGCGATAGTCGTCGAAGACAACGGCATAGGAATACCGCAATCGTCAATCGGGCACATATTCGAAAAATTCTACCGTGTGCCCACGGGCGAGCTGCACGATGTCAAAGGCTTCGGATTAGGACTCTATTATGTTAAACTCATTGTCGGGAAACACGGCGGAACGATCTCGGTCAGAAGCCGCATCGGCAAGGGGACGGCATTCACAATAAAACTTCCATACGATGGCCGATAAAATCAAACTGTTGCTCGTCGAGGACGAGCAGACGCTTGCCGACATAATTGCCGACACGCTTTCGGGCAACGGATTCGATGTGCGTGTGGCATACGACGGAGAGCAGGGTATAGCCGCCTGCGAGGAGTTTACGCCCGATGTCATCGTCAGCGACATCATGATGCCGAAGGTCGACGGATTCTCTCTCGCCGACAGACTGCGCCGCAGCCACAGCCGCATACCCATACTGTTTCTCTCGGCGCGTTCGTCGGCCGACGATGTCGTCGAGGGATTCGAGAGAGGAGCGAGCGACTATCTGCGCAAACCATTCGCCATGAGCGAACTGATCGTGCGGCTGAGATCTTTGGTAGGACGGGCAGACCGCAAGGAAAACAGCCAGCGGCGCAAATACGAGGTAGGATCATACGTTTTCGACTACGACAAGCGACTGCTTCTGCACGGCGACTGCCGGGAGACATTGTCGGCACGCGAGACGGAGGTGCTGCGCATGCTGGTCGAGCCGATAGGGCAGACGGTGGCCATAAACGCCATACTGCTCAAAGCATGGGACGACGACAGTTTCTTCGCCGCCCGCAGCCTGCATGTCTTCATCACGAAACTGCGCCACCGGTTCGCCGACGACCAGCGTATACGCATAGTCAATGCTCGCGGCATAGGCTACAAACTTATGATTGATGAATAAAAATGCAAAAATCAGATTGCGCGGTGCAAAATTAATATGTCGATCGAATTGCGAAATCGATTAGTTTGCTTATCTTTGTTAAGATGAAAACGAAATTTTCATAAAAACTATAATCTGATGAACAAAGATTCACAAGTATTCGATCTGATCGCCGAGGAGCGATCGCGTCAAATGAAGGGCATCGAGCTTATCGCTTCGGAGAACTTCGTCAGCGACCAGGTTATGGCCGCAATGGGTTCGGTTTTGACCAACAAATATGCGGAAGGCTATCCCGCAGCCCGCTACTACGGCGGTTGCGAGGTTGTCGACAAAGTGGAGAATCTGGCCATCAAGCGCATATGCAAGCTCTATGGTGCGGAGTATGCCAACGTGCAGCCCCACTCGGGAGCGCAGGCCAACATGGCGGTATTCTTTGCCGTAATGCAGCCCGGCGACACTTTCATGGGTCTCGATCTTTCGCACGGCGGCCACCTCTCGCACGGTTCGCCGGTCAACATGTCGGGCAAATATTTCAAGGCCGTAGGCTACAAGCTCAACGAGACCACCGGACAGGTCGACTATGACGAGATGGAGCGTTTGGCCGAGGAGTGCCGTCCCAAGCTCATCGTCGGCGGCGCGTCGGCCTACTCACGCGAGTGGGACTACAAACGCATGCGCGAAATAGCCGACAAGGTGGGTGCACTGCTGATGATCGACATGGCACACACGGCAGGTCTGATCGCTGCCGGTCTGCTGAAAAATCCCGTAGAGTATGCCCACATCGTCACCTCGACCACGCACAAGACCCTGCGCGGCCCCCGCGGCGGCATCATTCTTATGGGTAAGGATTTCGACAATCCGTGGGGACTCACCACTCCCAAGGGTGTCGTAAAGAAGATGTCGCAGATCATCAATTCGGCAGTTTTCCCCGGCATACAGGGCGGACCGCTCGAACATGTAATAGCAGCCAAGGCGGTAGCTTTCGGCGAGGCACTGACTCCCGAATACAAGGAGTACCAGCAGCAGGTAATAAAGAATGCCCAGGCAATGGCCGAAGCATTCGTAAAGCGCGGTTATAAGATCGTATCGAATGGCACGGACAACCATCTGATGCTCGTCGACCTGCGCACCAAGTTCCCCGAACTGACCGGCAAACTGGCCGAGAAGTGTCTCGTTGCAGCCGACATTACGACCAACAAGAACATGGTTCCGTTTGACTCGCGCTCGGCATTCCAGACTTCGGGTCTTCGCTTCGGTACGCCGGCAATTACAACTCGCGGCGTCAAGGAGGACAAGATGGACTATATCGTCGAGTTGATCGACCGCGTATTGTGCGATCCGGAAAACGAGGAGAACATAGCAGCCGTACGCCGCGATGTCAATGCCATGATGGCCGACTATCCGCTTTTCGCATGGTAAACCGAAACTATATATGAAATCTGTAATAGATTTTCTGACAGCACTCCACGACAATAACAATCGTGAGTGGTTCAATGCACACAAGAGCGAGTACCAACTCGCTCTTGCGCGCTTTAACTCGTTTGTTGAAGAACTTATCGCCGGCATACGCACGTTCGATGACTCGATCGGAGCACTGAGCGTTCGCGACTGCACCTATCGCATCTATCGCGACACCCGATTCAGCGCAGACAAGACGCCCTACAAAACCTACTTTTCGGCTTTCATAGCTCCGCACGGCAAGTCGAGCGGTTATGGAGGTTACTACTTCCATCTGTCTCCGCAGCAAGGCGATAACCTGCTGGGCGGATCGTTCCTGATAACCGGAGTATACATGCCCGAGTCGAAAGTTCTGCAAAGCATCAGAGAGGAGATCGAAGACAACGGAGCTGCGATCGAGGCAGCCATAGCGGCCTCCGACGGTTTTACTTTAAGCCGCATGAATTCATTGAAACGCACGCCGCGAGGATTTCCGACTGGAACACCATACGACGAAATGTTGCGATTGAAGGATCTTTGCATCGAACGCTCCATAGACAGCAACTACCTGCTTGCCGACAATCTTACCGACCGCACGGTAGAGGCATTCCGCTCGACACACCGGTTCCTCACCATGGTCAATAGAGCCATACGCTACGCCTACGAGGAGATGATGTAAGCGCCGAATAGGAGACAGCCATCTACCGGCGAGACATTTAACAATTGTTAACATAATATAAATAACAAAGTTACCGCATAATCGTTATCTTTGTCAAAACAGATAACGATTATGCGTATAAAATTATTCGCGGTGCTGCTGTTGTTCGCAACCGCCATTCAAAACGTCAATTCAAGCCCTGTATGGACATGGCCGGTCGCCGGCAAGCAAAGCGGAAGCAACATTTCGTACCGACCGCAACAATACATCGACAAGGAGCACAACACAGCCTCCATGTTTATCGATTGCCGCGAAGGAGAACAGATCCTGTCGCCGGTCGACGGAGTAATCACAGCACTCTGCATATGTCGCGCACGCGCGCTCACATATAATCAAGTATATCAATACGATCCCGGCAAAGAACTGCGACCGCAAGCGGAACGCATAGCAGCAGAATCGGGACAATCGGCAGACAGCAAATATTTGTGCGGCGTAATATCCATACGGCTCGACGACGGACGCACGCTGACAATATCCGGAATAGACATTGCACCCGGATTCAAAACCGGCCAGCAGATACACCGCTCGGACAAGATCGGAACTGCCGGATACAGCTACGAGAAAATAGGATCGCCATCGATATGTATAAACGTATCGGATCAAAACCACAGAGTGTCCGATCCGATGTCGCCGTTCGGAATCCCCTCGACATTTATTCCGCCGACAAGCATCGCTGTCAGGCAAACCTTTACAGCCGATCAGGCGCGACGCGACATACTTTCGATCACAGCCGTATTGAAAGAGGCCTATCCGTCGCTCGACGATTTGATAACAGCCGAAGAGTTCGACGAATTCGAAAAGCAGATGCTCGACTCGGTGGCAGGCGGCATATCGCGCAAAAAACTGTATCGGTTAATGCAACAACTTCAAGGCCGCATTCACGACTCCCACATATATCTGTATCCCGACGAGGAGGGACGGGCTGATCGGGTACCGCAAAACAACTACCCGCAGATATTTTCAGGCTGGATCGACGGAGAGTGCCGCGTCACGATGACCACACAAAAATATGCTTCGCTGTTAGGCCGGCGCATCATGCGCATAAACGGCGAGAGTGCCGATTCGATACGCATGCGAATCGAATCGAGAATCGGCGGCTACGACGGCCGTATCGAAAGCGTATTGGAGGAGCGGCTGGCAATATACAGCACAAGTGTACTGAACGACGCATGCGACGTAGATCTTGTCTTGGACGACGGCAGCAGAATAGAGGCCAAGGGCATACGGGGCTTCAATCCGTCCAACTTCACGTCGACGTATATGAACTACCTCCTCGAAAACCGCAACCACCAAGGCAATCTCTCTCTGCGAATGATCGATGACTCGGTGGCATACATGGGTATATCCACATTCCAGCTGAACAACGTAGAGACCGACCGAATAATTTCGTTCATCGACTCGGTGGCCGACGTACCGGCAATGATAATCGACCTTCGCAACAACGGCGGCGGCGACACGAAAGTGCTCAACCGTATCCTCGCATCGATACTCAATGCGCCGAGCCGTGCCAAAGGCGACATAATGCAGGTAAAACAGCGCGGCAACTTCTCGTCATTCCGGGATTGCTGCCTGAACTATCCCGACACGATCGACATATTTCCGCAATATGCGGCAAAAGAGGGTGCCGATGGTTTTTACGACGAAATGCACTCCGACCGCATGCCGATCGACACGGCCGTAAACTACAAAGGCCGCGTATACGTACTGACGAACTCTTCGTCGTGCTCGGCGGCAACGATATTTCCCGCCGAGATCGTACGCAACCGCCGAGGCGTTGTCGTAGGCCGCGAAACCGGAACCGCATATCATTTCATGACAGCATACAAATTCGCAGACATACGCCTGCCGGAATCCGGATTCCAGTGGCAAATACCGCTTGTAAAGATCATCTACGACACGACTCGCTGCGAACGACTGCCCGATGGCCGCGGCGTGATGCCCGATTATCCGGTCGATCTGACATTCGACGAGATATACAACCGTCCGGACTCGATACTTCGATATGCGTTGAAACTGATCGAAGAGGGTCGATACATCAGCGAAGACGATCCGTTCGCCGCCATAGACATGGCCGACGATACCCGACACGAGCAAAGCGGACTGTCGCAATGGCTGTGGATAGCGGCGATAATTGTGGCCGCAGCGACATCGACCATCGCAATCATACGGCGCAGGCGCAAATAAATCCCCCCCCTCTTCGTCAGGCCGAGCGCAGAACCGAATCGGTTCGAGCCGGTCGAACAAACGAAAATGGCTGTCGATGTCGATCGGCAGCCATTTTTAAGAAATCATGTACGGACGGAATTACATCTCTGCAAAGTAACGGTAGAAGAGCGGAATAGTCTCCACACCGCGGAAGAACTGATCCAGACCATAGCTCTCGTTGGGAGAGTGTATGGCATCTTTCGACAGTCCGAAGCCGAGCAGGATCGACTTTATTCCGAGTATGCGTTCGAATCCGCTGATTATCGGAATCGATCCGCCGGAATAGAATGGCAGCGGCTTTTGTCCGAAGCTCTCTGTCACAGCCCGCTCTGCTGCACGATAGGCCGGCAGATCGGTCGGAGAGACATAAGGCGCGCCGCCGTGCAAGAACTTCACATCGACGCGAACGCTCGCCGGAGCGATAGCACGGAAATGTTTCTCAAAGAGTTCGGCGATTTTATTGAAGTCTTGATTCGGCACAAGACGCATAGAGATCTTGGCCGAAGCACGCGACGGAATAATGGTTTTTGTACCTTCGTCTATATATCCGCCCCATATGCCGTTGACATCGAGCGACGGACGAATACCGGTGCGTTCGATGGTGGTATAACCCTCCTCACCGGCGACATCGCATATATCGATCGAGCGTTTGTAGTCATCGAGCGAGAATGGCGCCTCGTTAAGGGCACGACGCTCCTCGTCGCTAAGAACCCGTACATCATCGTAGAATCCGGGAATGGTGACACGGCCGTTATCGTCGACAAGCGATGACACCAGGCGGGTCAGCACATTGGCAGGATTGGCAACGGCACCGCCATAGAGCCCGGAGTGAAGATCCTTATCCGGACCCACAACCTCTACCTGCATATAAGTTATTCCTCGCAAACCGCAGGTAATAGACGGTTTGTCCATGCCGATCATCGAGGTGTCGGATACCAGTATAACATCGGCCTTCAACATTTCGCGATTCTCCTCGCAGAACTTGTACAGACTGCCCGACCCGATCTCCTCTTCGCCTTCGAGCATGAATTTAACATTGCACGGCAATGAGTCGGTGGCGCACATAGCCTCGAAAGCCTTGGCGTGCATATAGAGCTGCCCCTTGTCATCGTCGGCACCGCGGCACCATATACGGCCGTCGGCAATCACCGGCTCGAACGGCTCGGTTCGCCACTCGTCGACGGGGTCGACCGGCATCACATCGTAGTGTCCGTACACCAAAACGGTCTTGGCCGCAGGATCGACGATCTTCTCGGCAAAAACCACCGGATTGCCGTCGGTAGGCATGACATCGGCATGGTCGGCACCCGATTTCACCAATGCCGCAGCCAGCCACTCGGCACAGCGCTGCATATCCGCCTTGTGCGACGACTGTGCACTGATCGAAGGAATGCGCAGTAAATCGAACAGCTCGTCGAGAAAACGCTCGCGATTCTGCTCTATGTAACTCTTGATCTTGTCCATAATATATTGAAGTTTTAGGTTTGGAACCAACACTCTACAAATCGCAAATCTCCTCGATCTCAGCGATGAAGCGTTTGGCCAGCGCATCGGCCTCATTCATCGTATGAGCCTCGGTATATATACGAATAATAGGCTCGGTATTCGACTTGCGAAGATGAACCCAACAATCTGCGAAATCGATCTTTACGCCGTCTATATCATTCACATTCTCGCCTGCGTAACGATTCTTCATCTCACACAGAACCTTATCGACATCGATGCTCGGCGTAAGCTGAATCTTGTTTTTAGAAGCGAAATATGCCGGATATGTACGACGCAATTCGGTCATGGTCATGCCGAGCCGAGAGAAATAGGTCAGAAACAAGGCCACGCCTACCAATGCGTCGCGGCCATAGTGCAGTTCGGGATAGATCACACCGCCGTTGCCCTCGCCGCCGATAACGGCACCGGTCTCTTTCATCTTGGCAACGACATTGACCTCACCTACCGCCGACGCAGCATATGTGCAACCGTCGTAACGCTCCGTCACATCACGCAAGGCGCGCGACGAACTGAGGTTCGAAACCGTATTGCCGGGCGTATGCGCCAGCACATAGTCGGCCACAGCCACAAGAGTATACTCCTCGACGAACATCGAACCGTCCTCGCTGACAAATGCCAGTCGGTCGACGTCTGGATCGACCACGACACCCAAATCTGCCTTGTGTTCGACGATCGCCTGAGAAATCTGAGTCAGATTCTCGGGCAGCGGTTCCGGATTATGGGCGAATTCGCCCGTAGGCTCGCAGTTGAGCTCGACCACTTCGCAACCCAACTCGCGCAACAATTTGGGAATCACGATACCGCCAACAGAGTTGACCGCATCGACCACCACCTTGAAACGACGCTTGCGCACCGACTCGACATCGACCAGCGGCAATGCAAGAACCTGCTTTATATGTTCGTCGTTAAACGGCTCTCGGCTAATAACTTTACCGATGCTGTCTATCTCTGGAAATACAAAGTCCGCATCTTCTGCCAACGCAAGCACGCGCTTGCCCTCGGCATCGTTAAGAAATTCACCCTTCTCGTTGAGCAGCTTCAATGCGTTCCACTGCCGGGGGTTGTGAGAAGCAGTGATTATTATGCCGCCATCGGCCTTATGCGTTATGACCGCCATCTCCGTACCTGGGGTCGTGCACAGCCCCACATTGATGACATCGGCGCCGCAACCGAGCAAAGTACCTTCGATAATGTCGTCGACCATGGTGCCGGAGATACGGGCATCGCGCCCCACGACGATCGTCAATCGCCGGCCTGCGTTTTTCTCCGAAAGAAAGCGCACATATGCCGTGGCAAATTTAACTATGTCGATAGGCGTAAGATTGTCGCCCTGAGCACCGCCGATGGTGCCGCGAATACCGGAAATCGATTTTATCAATGTCATATCAGTAGTATGTGTTGAAAAATTTTTAACCGAAATATTTTTGCAATTCAATACAAAAGTATTAATTTTACACTAATATTTACAGTAAAAAAACATAAAATTATCGAAATATGAGAGTTATTCCCTCTTCTGAGCTGATTATCAATGATGACGGCTCGATTTTTCATCTGCATCTGTTGCCCGAGCAACTGGCCGACATTGTTATCCTGGTAGGCGATCCCGGCCGGGTGGCCATGGTATCGAGTTTTTTCGATCATATAGAATGCAACGTCTCGAACCGCGAGTTCAACACCGTGACGGGTACATATAAAGGCAAGCGCATGACCGTTATGTCGACCGGTATCGGCATCGGCAACATCGATATCAGCGTAACCGAACTGGACGCTTTGGCTAATGTCGATTTCAAGACACGGCAGGCCAAGGAGACGTTCCGCCAGCTGACACTCGTACGCCTGGGCACATCGGGTGCGATTCAGCCGGACATCAAGGTGGGCGACTTCGTATATTCGCGCACGTCGGTAGGTTTCGACGGACTGCTCAACTACTACAAGGGTCGCAACGATGTCTGTGATTTGGAGATCGAGCAGGCTTTCATGAAGCATACCGGCTGGAACGAACTGCTGCCGAAGCCCTATTTCATCGACTCGGACAAAGAGCTTTGGGAGCTGTTCAAGGACTCTGTGGTGGAGGGTATGACCATTGCCGCTCCGGGCTTCTACGCACCCCAGGGTCGCTGGGTGCGCCTCGAACCGCAAGACGCCAAACTCAACGAGAAGATCGAATCGTTCGATTACAACGGCCGCCGCATCACCAACTTCGAGATGGAGGGTTCCGCACTGGCCGGTCTGGCCGCACTGATGGGGCACCGCGCCACGACGATATGCACCATTATTGCACAACGCATAGCACTCAATGCCTGCACCGACTACAAGCCTTTCGTGCGCCAGATGATACAGATGGCTCTCGACAAACTGGCAACGTTGTAATCGGCATAATCGGTGCGTTATACATATAGAAATTTAAATTTATAAGAAATATGAAATTTACAGTATCAAGTTCAGCTCTTCTGTCGCTGCTGGCAACCACAGGCAAGGTAATCAGCAATAAAAACACGCTTCCCATTCTCGATTACTTCCGCATGGAGCTTAAAGACGGCGAGTTGACGGTAACCACATCGGATCTGGAAACCACACTGATCGGCTCGCTGACGGTAGATCAGATGGAGAGCGACGGTGTCATTGCCGCTCCGGCAAAACTGATGCTCGACTCACTTAAAGAGTTTCCTGAGATGCCGCTCGATATAGAGGTCAACGACAATACATGGGAGATCAAAATCAAATGGACAAGCGGATCGCTCTCAATTCCCGGAGCGAGTGCGGTCAGCTATCCTGCCGTGCAGTCGATAGGTGCCGAGCACAAACGAATAGAGTTGGAGGTCGACACGCTTATAGGCGGTATCAACAAGACCATATTCGCTACGGCCGACGATGAGTTGCGTCCGGTCATGAACGGCGTATATTTCAATTTCGATCCGGAGGCAATCACTTTCGTAGCCACCGATGCCCACAAGCTCGTGAAATTCTCGTCGGAGGGCGCAACATGCGATTTCACCTCGTCGCTCATTCTGCCAAAGAAGCCGGCCAACCTGCTCAAAAACCTTTTGCTCAAAGAGGAGGGCAGCATAGCCGTATCGTTCGATGCCAAAAACGTGATATTCGAGCTTAAATCGCATACGCTCGTATGCCGGCTCATCGAAGGCAACTATCCCAACTACAACGCCGTAATCCCGACAGCCAACCCCAACAAGGTGCTGGTCGACAGAGTGGAGCTGGTAAACGGCATCAAGCGCGTGGCCGTATGTTCCAACCCGACAACCAACCTTATCCGCATGGATATAGGCGACAACAAGATCAATCTGACGGCGCAGGATATCGACTTCTCGGTATCGGCCAACGAGAGCATCAATTGCAGCTACGACGGTCAGCCCGTAACGATAGGCTTCAAATCGACTTTCCTCGTGGAGATATTGTCGAACATCGACACCCCGACCGTCTCGGTCGAGCTGGCCGATTCGACACGCGCAGGAGTATTCAAGCCCGTATATGACGACAAACAGAGCTGTTCGGTTCTGATGCTGCTCATGCCTATGATGATAAATGCGTAACGCACAATTCGATATACACAGATGGAATTGAAACTCAAACGCCCGATCGTCTTCTTCGACTTGGAGACGACGGGCGTTGATACTGCCCGCGACCGCATAGTCGAAATATCGATGATAAAGGTCATGCCCGACGGCGAACGGATCGTCAAGACCCGTCGTATAAATCCGGAGATGCATATTCCGGAGGAGGCTACCGCCGTGCACGGCATCACCGACGACGATGTCCGCGACTGTCCGCGTTTCGCTCAGGTGGCCAAATCGCTGGCGCAGTTCCTCGAAGGGTGCGATTTCGGCGGATTCAACTCCAACCGGTTCGATTTGCCCGTACTCGTGGAGGAGTTCATGCGTGCAGGCGTAGATGTCAACTTCAAACGGCGCAGATTCGTCGACGTGCAGAACATATTTCACAAAATGGAACAGCGCACGCTGGTGGCCGCCTACAAATTCTATTGCGACAAGGACCTGACAGACGCGCACTCGGCCGAGGCCGATACGATGGCTACATACGAGGTGCTTAAAGCGCAGCTCGACCGCTATCCGGAGTTGCAGAACGACATAGATGCACTTGCAGATTTCTCGTCGCGTGGAGAGACGGCCGACTATGCAGGACGCATAGGCTACGACGACAAGGGCGTGGAGGTGTTTACTTTCGGCAAGTACCGCGGCCGCAGTGTGGAACGAGTATTCGAGGAGGATCCGAGTTACTACACATGGATCATGAACGGCGATTTCCCGCTCTATACAAAAAAGGTTATAACAGAGATAAGACTTCGAAAAAAGAGTTGCAAACAGTGACGATGAAACGATTTTTCATAATTGTCATGGCATTGACCATGTGGGTGTGTCAACTCGCGGCCGTCGAGAAATCGACGACCGTGGTCTACATCAACGGCACCAAATACTACGTGCACGTAGTCAAGGCCGGAGACACATTATATTCATTGGCCAAGGCATACGACGTATCGGAAAAGGATATTATCGACAATAATGCCGGAATCGATGCTACGACGTTGCGCATCGACCAAACCATAAAAATACCGGTGATCGAACCGCAGCAGAACCCGATGACGAAAAAAGATAAGAAACGTTTCAAGAAACACAATGTCAAATCGGGCGAGACACTGTATTCGATAGCGCGCAAATATGAAATATCGGTTGCAACGATCATCGAAGACAACCCCGGCACCGATCCGACGGCAATCTCAATCGGGCAAGAACTGCTGATACGCAAATCGGACATAGGCGATACGCCGGTGCAGACGGTCGAACGCGAGTGGAACGAGTACAAGGAGACGCTCAACACATTAACTCCGGCCGACAGTGCGTCGTATCACATCGTACAGCCAGGCGAGACCATATATTCGCTCTCACGTCGTTTCGGCATGACAGAGGAGGAGTTCTCGCAACTGAACAATCTGAGCGACGGTCTCAAAGCCGGAGCGATAGTACGGGTAACCGGAGGCAATACGGTTGCTGACAGCCATATATCCGAATCGGGAGATTCGCTGCAAACCGCCTATCCAGATTTTTCAGAACGGGAAACCATGCAGCCCGTCGGGTTCCGCCGTCTCAATCCATACGAGCGGCTGCAAATAGCACTGATGCTGCCCGTAAATGTCAACAACAAGGTAAACGACAACTACATAGATTTCTACAAGGGATTCCTGCTGGCTCTGGAACAATTGAAAAACGAAGATCATCTCAACGCCGATCTCACGCTCTTCAACACGGCTCACAATCCGCAAACAGTGAGAACTATCATCGATTGCGATGCCCGTCTGCGGCAGGCCGACATCATCGTAGGTCCGGTATACGAAGACGAAATACGCGTCGTGCTCGAATATGCCGAGCTCAATGCCACGCCCGTGGTTTCACCGCTCTCGACAATGACCGAGACCCACAGTCCGGTATTGTTTCAAATGCAGGCGGCCAACGCCCACAAATACGATAAATTCGCAGACATGTTCGACGGCAGTAAAAACATCGCTCTGATATATGCCGCAAGCAACGATCGCGAATTTGCATCGGAGATCATGCCGCTGCTCGCATCGAGCAGATACGAATCATACAACTTCACATTCAACCGCACGCCGTTCATCTACCATCGCAATGCCGACGGCAGCAACGGGGCGCAAGTGGAGATCAACTCTCTGGTACGCGGACAAGCCGACAAGGTATTCGTCATAATGGCCGACAAGGAGACCGATATAGACCGCATACTGACCACGTTGTCATCGGCGAAATCGTCGATCACGGATCGCGGGCACCAAATAGGCAGCTATGTAGTTCTTGGCAACCGCAAATGGACTCGGCTCCACAATCTCGACAGTCGTATATTCTTCAAGAACAACGTCGTATTCGCCACACCTTATCACGCCAAAAGAAGCGACGAGGAGATAAGGACCTTCGACGGACTGTATGTCAAGGAGTTCGGCACTCTGCCATCGATGTTCTCTTACAGAGGCTACGATGCCGCAATGATATTCTGCCGCGCCATGTATGAGGGCTTGGAGAGATTGGCCTCCAACGATGTTGTCAAACCTCTGTCGACAGGTTATAAATTCGCTTATGAAGACGGACTTTATATAAATACCGGCTGGACACGCGAACGCTACAACAGCAATTTCACCATAACTACCGAATAGCATCATGGCAAACAACATATCGGCACCCATACCGGAAAAGACCGTAGAACGATTGAGCGAATATCGCCGCACATTGCTCTCTTGTCACCGACAGGGCATAACCCATATCTTTTCGCACGTGCTCGCCGGCATGCACGGCATCACGGCAGTACAAGTGCGTCGCGATCTGATGTTGATAGGATTTTCAAGCGACACGAAAAAAGGGTATGATGTCAAGGTATTGATCGACTTCATAAACAACATACTCGACAGCGAAACGACAACCAACATCGCCATCATAGGTATGGGTCACCTGGCACAGGCCATCACCAAATATTTCAACAGCAAAGGACTCAAACTGCGCATTATAGCTTCGTTCGATGTCGATCCGGCCAAAGTAGGGCACATCATCGACGACATTCCGTGCTACCACATGGACCAGTTCGAAGACAAGGTGGAAAACCTCGATATCAGCATTGTAATCGTGTCGTCGCCGACGGAGGTCGCCACAGAGTTGGTCGTCCCCATTATCAATGCTGGCATCAAGGGTGTGTTGAACTTCACTTCCGTACCGCTCAACTTCCCGCAAGGTATCGTCGTCGAGAATTACGACATAACGACAATTCTCGAAAAGGTCGCATATTTTGTGAAGGTCAACGAAGAGAACAACAATAACAACTAACTACTGTCATGCGAATACACTACGGTTTCGACGACATTGCAACGATCGACGCACCGGTGGTCACACTCGGATCGTTCGACGGCGTGCATGGCGGGCATCGCGCACTGCTCGATGCAGTGAAGCGAATTGCCGCACAGACCGAAGGTCGAAGCGTGGTAATGACATTCGAGCCGCACCCCCGCATAGCATTGGGCACCGACAAAGGGCTTTCCCTTCTGACCACAGTCGAGGAGAAAGCAATACTGCTCGAACGCGCCGGCATCGACGATATGATCGTAGTACCGTTCGACAGCAGATTCAGCAGCCAAAGCCACGACGAATTTATTCGCAACTACATGATCGACAAGTTGCACATACGCGGTCTCGTCATAGGATACAACCACCGTTTCGGTCGTGGCAATGAAGGAAATTTCGACACGCTTTCACCGCTTGCCGCTCAATTCGGATTCACCCTGCACCGCGTAGAGCAATACACAGACGACAGTGCCAAAGTGAGCTCGACCGTCATACGCCGCCTGATCGGGAGCGGCGATATGAATTCGGCCGTTCGCATGCTCACACACCCGTATATAATAAAAGGTGTATGCCGCAACGGGCGTATAGCCGTCACCGACCGCTACAAGTTGCTGCCTCCCTCGGGAAGATATGCCGGCAGAATAGACGGCGAAGAGACCCGGATAGTTGTCGACGGCAGAGTTATAACAGCTGACATTGAAGATAAAGAAGCAATTATAGAGTTTATATAAAGCTATGATAAGCCACGACACAAAAATACGCGTACTCTACAAGCACACCGACCAGATGGGAGTAGTGCATCACTCGAACTACATCAATTTCTTTGAAGCGGCACGCACGGAACTGATGCGTGAGATAGGATTGACCTATGCCGAAGTAGAGCGGCGCGGCATAATGATGCCCATACTCGACGTGCACATAAAATATCAGCAGCCGGCACGTTACGACGAAGTGATAACAGTCAGAGCCTCCATCGCGCAGATGCCTATGGCACGTGTCAATTTCGATTACGAAGTTATCGGGGAAGACGGTCGCGCGATAGCAACGGGCAGCACGACTCTCGGATTTATAGACAGCCTCTCTCGCCGTCCGCAGCGAGCCCCGCAGTGGCTCGTAGAGGTATTGCGTCCACACGTAGAATAACAGTAGCATTATGGGCAACAGACTGTTTTGCAAAGTATTCACCATTGCATTTATAGCATTGGTTGCGGTATATGTCCTCTCATTTCACATCGATACCCCGTCGTGGTTCAGGCCATTTGCCAAGACCATGCCGGTGTTGTTCCTCAGCATGGCGACATGGCGGGCAGGCAATACCGGACGATGCCTGCCGCTCATTCCGCTGGCACTTCTGTTGTCGAGCATGGGCGATCTGGCAGGCGACCTGCACGCATTTCTATGGCAGATAGGGTTGTTCGCAGCTGCACACACAGCCTATATCGTCGGCTTCATACGCAGATGCAACCCGACGAAAGCCTCGCGCACAGTGGCATCGGCATTGATATCACTGTCGGCCGTACTCGGATCGTATATCATAAATCGCATACCGAGCCGAACAGAGAGCATATTCATCATAATCTACATAATCATTATAACCGCCATGGCCATATCGGCCGTATTTCAGGACAGTCGTTACCGATGGTGGTATGCCGCTGCGGCAATAGTGTTCATCTTCTCCGATTCGTGCATAGCATGGAATCGCTATGTCGCGCACATACCGCACGCTACGGTGTGGATCATGTCGACATATTTTATCGCCCAATACACCATAGCCCGTCTCTATCTGGCAGAGAAACTGCGATAAAGAGAGCATTTAGATAATCCTTGCTCGGAGCCGAACAGATTCGAGCCGCGCCGAGGCAGGGCAGGGTGCAAGTCGTCGAACCTTCTCAACAGGCAAAACCCGCCTCGCCTGAACTGTGCCGAGGCGAAACCGGATCGAAAAATTCAGACTGGCATGACACTGCCGGCACGTGTTGTACGCGTGCTGACAGGTGCCGTATGTCAAAATGGCAGATGTTGGGCAGTGGCACACAGTTTGATTGACAATGCTCTGTAACAGAGAACAAACAAATTATAACCACATAAAAGATATGAAAAGCGGAAAAATAGGGGTAACGACAGAAAATATATTCCCCGTAATCAAGAAGTTTCTTTATTCCGATCATGAAATTTTCCTTCGTGAGCTGGTATCCAATGCAGTCGATGCCACGCAAAAATTGAAGACATTGTCGGCCAAGGGCGAAGCCAAAGGCGAGCTGGGCGATTTGACTATACGCATAGCCGTCGACGAGTCGGCCAAAACACTCACCGTCACCGACCGCGGAATAGGCATGACAGCCGAAGAGGTCGACAAATACATCAATCAGATTGCATTCTCCGGAGCCGAGGAGTTTATGGCCAAGTATAAGGATCAGGCCATCATCGGACACTTCGGTCTTGGCTTCTACTCATCGTTTATGGTTGCCGACAAGGTGGAGATCTTCACCCGCTCGTATCGCGAAGGTGCCAAAGCCGTACATTGGAGCTGCGAAGGATCGCCCGAATTCGAGATGGAGGAGACCGACGAGCAGCGCGACCGCGGAACCACCATCGTCCTGCATCTGTCGGAGGATTGCGCCGAATATTGCCAGAAAAGCAAGATCGACGAATTGTTGAAGAAATATTGTCGATTCCTGCCTGTCGCCATCGCATTCGGCAAGAAAACAGAGTGGAAAGACGGCAAGTATGTCGACACCGACCAGGACAATATAATCAACGACACCGATCCGCTGTGGACACGCAAACCGACCGACATAACGGAGGAGCAGTACAAGGAGTTTTATCGCGAGCTGTATCCGATGAGCGACGATCCGCTGTTCTACATTCATCTCAATATAGACTATCCGTTCAACCTCACCGGCATTCTCTATTTCCCGAAGATACACAACAACTTCGAGATACAGAAAAACAAAATACAGCTCTATTCGAATCAGGTGTTCGTTACCGATCAGGTCGAGGGTATCGTTCCGGAATATCTGACGCTGCTGCACGGTGTGATCGACTCGCCAGATATTCCGCTCAACGTATCGCGCAGCTATCTGCAAAGCGACTCAAACGTCAAGAAGATATCCGGTTACATCACCCGCAAGGTAGCCGATCGTTTGCAGGAGCTGTTTTCGACCATGCGTGCCGACTACGAGCAGAAGTGGGACGACCTGAAAATATTCATTCAATACGGTATTCTCACCGATGAGAAATTTGCCGAAAAGGCTCAGAGTTTCATGCTCTGGAAAAGCATCGAGGGCAAATACTACACCGGCGAAGAGTACGAAGAGAAGATCAAGGAGCAGCAGACCGACAAGAACGGCAATCTGATAGTGCTCTATGTCGACGATCCGGTAAGCAAGGATTCGTTCGTCGAAGCGGCCAAAGCCAAAGGTTACGATGTATTGGAGATGAACGGACAGCTCGACAACCACTATATCAACTGGTATGAGTCGAAACACGACAAGACACGCTTCGTGCGTGTCGACAGCGATGTGATCGACAAACTAATACAAAAGGAGCATACGCAAAGCATGTCGTTGAGCGAGGCTCAACAGCAGATCATGCGTCCGGTATTCGAAAGCCAGATGCCCAAGGACGACAAGATACACTATCATATATCGTTCGAGCCGATGTCGGCCGACGAGGCTCCCGTCGTAATCACCCAAAACGAATTCATGCGACGCATGAAGGAGATGGCACAGGTCAGCGGCGGTTCTATGAGCCAGTTCTACGGACAGATGCCCGACAACTTCACCATCGCCGTCAACGGCAATCACCCGATCGTGATCGACATATTGAGCGAGGTGGAGTCGGCCTACGGCGACAAGCTGCGCACCATAACCAAGAAGATCGATGCCGCAGTGGTCGAGGAGGGACGCTTCAACGAAGTGGTCAAAGACAAGAAGGAGGAGGATCTCTCGCCCGAAGAGAAGACGACTCGCGACGAACTCGCCCAGAAAGTGCTCGACCTGCGCCAACAGCGCGATACGCGTTTGCAGGAGATCGGCGCAGCCAACGGCAAAGTGCGTCAGATAATCGATCTGGCACTGCTCAGCAACGGCATGTTGAAGGGTAAAAACCTTTCGGATTTCATACAGCGCAGCATATCGCTCATAGAGAAATAGGGTAGACCCGCCTCAGTGCGTTTCGCCGATAGCCGCAAAACATCGTGTTTTGCGGCTATTTTATTATACATACGACGCAAATAGTCATACAAAAGAAAAATTTTGCGTATATTTGAAAAAGGAAACGAAACTAATTACTATATAACCAGACGCAAAATGACAACTATTTTCGAGAAGACCGGATTGCCGCGTTCGCTCGCGTGGGGATTTCTGGGTGTGCTCGTCTTCATGATGGGCGACGGCATAGAGCAGACTTGGCTCAGCAAATATATCGACTCTCATGGTCTCGATCCGGCTACGCTGTTCAGCATATACGGAATCACCATAGCCATTTCATCGTGGCTGTCGGGTGTCATAGCCGAGACATTCGGCATCAAACGCACCATGCTGTTAGGTTATCTGATCTACATGGTCGGCATGGCGGGCTTCGCCGGCATCGGCATGACCGACATGAACTACACCACGCTAATCATAACCTACGCATTCAAGGGTCTGGGCTATCCGCTCTTCGCCTATACGTTCATGGTATGGATAACTTATCGCGTCGACAAGCAACGGCTAAGTTCGGCACAAGGGTGGTTCTGGTTTGTCTTCACCGGAGGCCTGAATGTGCTCGGAGCCTACTACGGAGTATTCGCCATGAAGCACATAGGTGTGGTACCGACGCTGTTCACTTCGCTCGTCTTCGCCTCGATAGGAGCGTTGTTCGCACTGTGGGTCAACCGGTGCGATGACGGCAATCTGTTCGACGACCGCGACAAAGCCGAAACCGGAGGTTCGAAGTGGCGCGAACTGTTGCAAGGATTCGCAATCATGAAACGCGAACCCAAAGTGTTGATGGGAGGCATCGTACGCATAATAAACACCACCTCTCAATTCGCGTTTGTGGTCTTCATGCCGCTGTATCTCAAAGACTACGGCATAGGCGATACGGAGTGGGCTTCGATATGGGGATCGATATTCATGTTCAACATCATATTCAACCTCGTATTCGGCATCGTCGGCGACCGCATAGGCTGGAACCGCACCATAATCTGGTTCGGCGGCGTGGGTTGCGCTCTCACCGTTTTGTTGTTCTACTACTCGCCTGCCATATGCAACAACTTCTGGTTCATACTCCTTGCAGGTATACTGTGGTGCGTGATGCTGGCCGGATATGTTCCGCTCAGCGCATTGGTGCCGTCGCTCGTCGAGAAGGAGAAAGGTGCTGCAGTATCAGTCTTGAATCTCGGTGCCGGTCTATCCACATTCGTCGGACCGCTGCTCGTCAAACTCCTCAAAGAGCCTATCGGCTACGAGGGAATAGCATGGACACTGGCCGGACTGTATCTCGCCAGCGCCGTGATGACGCACTACATCACACCATCGCATAAATAGCATAGTATTAAAACAAAAATAACCCCGCCTGGAAATTGCAGGCGGGGTTAAATATTTCGTTCAGATTTCAATGCTTCATTATTCAGCATCTGACTCCGGCATACATGCTTCGATCTCTTTCAAACGCTCTTCAAAATCTATATAACCCGACGATCTCGATGAACATAACAGTTTATATAGTTTGATCTTATTTTTCACCTCCGCCAAACGCATACGCGCCTGCGCGCCATTAGCTTCCGACAAATAATCCATATCATCGAACAACTCCATTTGCAATTCGGCCAACAACTTGCGCCGCTCAGATGCAGACATTTTCGCTATCTGACTCTCCGGCATACTCCCTAATTTCGATAACGAAGCATCTTCGATATCGGCAGATAGGTCAGCATCATTCGGATAAATATACTCTATAATTGTTCCCGAGGTAATAAATTGTCGTCTCCAATATATCGGAAAGAAGACAAACATATCTTGTCGGCGCGACACGACATTGATTATCGCCTGATTACTCTTCAATTCGGCATTCTCACACATATCCGCAAGCGCATTGGCCTCTCTCGACCACTTCCTCATGCCACCTATGCCAAATATATAGGTGGCTTTCGCACGACCTTCCGCATGACCAACGACTTTATAACCGGTTGCAGAGTCCTGCAAGCGATTGGGATCAATGTCCGAATGACCGACATAATTGGTCAATGTACAACCAGATAAAACCAATACTGCCAAAATAGCAGCAATCGACGAAACTTTTCGACAAACCGAATGCAGAGCCGAAGTTCCGGATATGCCAAAACAAGAAAAGGTGCGGGCATTTGAACGATAGTAATTCATAACTTATTGTTTTGTACTGCCGACCCCGACCAGTTTACATAAAAAGAAAGTGTGGAGTCGATTGATTTATCCGTTTCGAGGTTCTGGAATACCCTGCCCAAATAAACAATACTCCACACCCGTATTGGGCATGAAGCATAAAGCCACATGTACAAGCCAATACAAGGTGACGAGTGTGTTGTTTCTTGGGCAATGAAATTTTCCAGATTTCGAAACAAGAAATATCAATACACTTTCATCAATTATATGTCGTGACCTCAGGTCACACTACAAAGTTATGAATTATTTTGGATTTTACACATATATCCAATATGCAAAATATGGCCTGCGAGATTCGCAGGCCATATTCGATTTGAGATAGCAAACCCACTTACAGCAACACGTCGATCTTTGCTTTCAACGCATCTTTGGTCGCAGCACCGACATGCTTGTCGACCTGCTTGCCGTCTTTGAGGAAGACCAGAGTCGGGATATTGCGCACACCATATTGAGCAACGATGTCGTCGTTGGCATCTACATCGCACTTGCCGATGATTACCTTGCCGTCATACTCCTCAGCCAACTCGTCTACAATGGGAGCGATCATTCTGCACGGACCGCACCACTCTGCCCAAAAATCGATAACGACGGGCAAACCCTTAGCCAAAACCTCTTCGTAGTTCTCTTTTGTGATCTTTAATGCCATAGCTCTAAACAATTTTATTAGTTAATCGTATAATTAATCTCATTATCATCTAAATATGAAATGAAGTCAACCGTCGTGCCAACACGGTAGCGTTTCGAGTAGAATCGCAATCGCACATCTGATTCAGGATCGAATATGCTCAATCGCAACGTCGTATTGCCATTCGACGCACGCACGGCATCGGCAAGGCCTTCGATAAAACTGTGCGTCACGTCGCCAACCTTCAAATCGATATGCAACTCTTTGATCTGCTCTCCAACCTCCGCAAGGTGCATCATCGAAGTAATCTTATACTCCAACTCGGCCGGTTCCTTATAAGGTCGCGGCTGCACACGTCCACGGATAAAGAGGAAGTTGTTTTGCTCGATAAGATTGCCGAACTTCTCGAAATCCTTGCTGAACAGCGTAAATTCGTGTGTCGAGTTGTAGTCCTCCAATACGAAGCGGGCGTAGCGGCGACCGTCTTTGGTCGTGAGCGGCGTAACGCTCATTATCACACCGGCCACAGCAATCTCGCGGCCGTTGAGTGGGGTAAGGTCGCTCAGTTGCGACAACTCCACCTGACACATCTTTCGCAGAATCACACTGAACTGGTCGAGCGGGTGCGACGACATATAGAGTCCGATGACCTCGCGCTCCTTATTAAGAATAGTCAGCTGATTCCAATCCTCGCACACCGGAGCTTTGGGCTGCTGTATGTCGACTGCACTCGCACCCATGCCGAACAAACTTTGCTGGGCATTGCTCTTTTCGAGCTGCACGAGCTGTCCGTAGCGAATAAGAGCATCGAGAAATGCCACACCATTGGAATCCACAGCAAAGAATTTGCTTCTATTAAAGCTGATAAGCGAATCGAAGCCACCGGCATATGCCATATTTTCCAGACATTTGCGATTGATGACCGAATAGTTTATTCGCTCCATGAAATCATAAATATCCTTGAACCTGCCGTTGTTATTCCGCTCCTCGATCATCGAAATCGAAGCAGCATCGCCCACACCCTTTATGGCCGCCAGACCGAAACGCACATCGCCGTCCTTATTTGCCGAGAAGTTGCGCATCGACTCGTTGACATCGGGACCAAGCACGCGTATGCCCATGTGCTTGCACTCGTTCATATAGGTGGTGATCTGCTTTATGTCGTTAAGGTTGCGGCTCAACACCGTAGCCATATACTCCGACGGATAGTGCGCTTTGAGATATGCCGTCTGATAGGCAACCCACGAATAACACGTAGCATGCGATTTGTTGAACGCATACGATGCGAACTTCTCCCAGTCAGCCCAAATCTTCTCCAACACCTTCTCGTCGTGGCCGTTTGCCTTGCCGCCCGAAATGAACTTGGGTTTCAGCTCGTCCAGTTTCGACTTGATCTTTTTACCCATGGCCTTGCGCAGCGTGTCGGACTCGCCTCGCGTAAAGCCGCCCAGCAGACGCGACAGAAGCATGACCTGCTCCTGATAGACCGTAATACCGTAAGTATCTTTCAGATACTTCTCCATTTCGGGTATATCGTATATGATGGGCTTACGGCCATGTTTGCGATCGATGAAATCGGGAATATAATCCATCGGTCCCGGACGATACAAGGCATTCATGGCTATGAGGTCCTCGAATGTCGACGGCTGCAACTCCCTCAGATACTTCTGCATACCGGGCGACTCGAACTGGAACGTTCCGACCGTACGGCCGTCGCAGTAAAGCTGGTATGTTTTGGGATCGTCGATCGGGATTGTATCGATATCGATCTTGTGTCCGTGGGTCAACGCCACATTTTCCACAGCGTCCTTGATGATCGAAAGAGTCTTCAATCCGAGGAAGTCCATCTTTATCAGACCCGTATCCTCGATCACCGAACCCTCATATTGCGTCACGAGCATCTTTTCGCCCGTCTCCTTGTCGTCGGCCGTGCTGACCGGCACCCAGTCGGTAATGTCGTCGCGACAGATGATCGTACCGCAGGCATGTACGCCCGTACCGCGCACATTGCCCTCCAACATCTTGGCATACATGATCGTATCGTGCAAAACCGGCTCGGTCGACTCCTCGGCCGCTTTCAGTTCAGGCACGGCGTTTATGGCATTGGTCAGGTTGATCTTCAACAACTTGTCCTTGTCGTTGGGATCCTGTATGCGATCGGGCACCCACTTGCACAGCTGGTTTGCCTGTGCCAAGGGTAATTTCTGCACACGCGCCACATCTTTCAGCACCATCTTCGTGGCCATGGTGCCGTAAGTGATGATGTGAGCCACCTTCTCCTTGCCGTATTTCTGTGTCACCCAGTTCAACACCCGACCGCGGCCGTCATCATCGAAATCGATATCGATATCGGGCAGCGAGATACGATCGGGATTGAGGAAACGCTCAAACAGCAGGTCATAGGCAATAGGGTCGATCTGCGTGATACCGAGACAGTAGGCCACTGCCGAGCCGGCAGCCGAACCACGTCCCGGACCCACCGACACGTCGAGTTCCTCTCGCGCAGCACGTATGAAGTCCTGCACGATGAGGAAGTAACCGGGAAAACCCATGGTCTTCATCACATGCAGCTCGAATATCAATCGCGTCTCGATATCCTCAGGCACAGGATCGCCATATCGTTTTTTCGCACCGTCGAAAGTCAGTTTACGCAGATAGTCGGCCTCCAACTTTATACGATAGAGTTTATCGTAGCCTCCCAACTTGGCGATCTTCTTCTCCGCATCGGACTGGCTCATGACGACAGTGCCGTTCTCGTCCTGAGTAAACTCGTCGAACAGATCCTTCTCCGTATATTTCTGGCGATACAGCTCCTCCGTACCGAAATCTTCGGGAATGGCGAACGTCGGCATGATCGGAGCATGATCTATGGTATAGTTCTCCACCTTGTTGCAGACCTCGACCGTATTGTCCAATGCTTCGGGCACATCGCCGAATATGGCATTCATCTCGGCCGTAGTCTTAAACCACTCCTGCTTCGAATAGAGCATGCGCTTGGGATCGTCGAAATCCTTGCCTGTGCTGAGACAGATCAAGCGGTCGTGCGCCTCGGCGTGCTCCTCGTCCACGAAATGGACATCGTTTGTACACACCAGCTTTACGCCATACTTCTTCGAGTATTCCTTTAACTTTTCGTTAACCTTCAACTGCAACGGATAGGCCTCTTTGTTGGCTCGTTCGACAGTGGCCTTGTGCAGCTGCAACTCCAAATAATAGTCGTCGCCATAAAGGTCTTTATACCATTGGACAGCCTGCTCGGCCTCTTTCAGCCTTTCGTCGCGAATCAGGCGAGGAATCTCGCCGCCAAGACATGCCGAACAGCATATTATACCCTCGTGATACTTCTCCAACTCCACTCGATCGGTTCGCGGACGCATATAAAATCCCTCCGTCCATGCTTTAGACACGATCTTTATAAGATTGTGGTAACCCACAGCATTCTTCGCCAGCAGGATAAGGTGGTAACCGCTCTGATCGGCCTTGCCCTCCTTGTTGAACAGACGACGCGGTGCGACATAAACCTCGCAGCCTATTATGGCCTTGAAGTCCTCTTGGGGCTGCGCCGCAAGATCGCGCTGTGCCTTGTCGAGTGCCGCCGCCGGATCGCCGCCGGTCTCCTCGGCCGAAGCCGTACCGTTTTGCAAACGCTCTACAAGAGCCGACAACGACTTGATCTTGTCGCGCCGGGCAGAATTCTTCTTCTTGACGTAATTGAAAAACTCCTTTATGCCGAACATGTTACCGTGATCGGTAATGGCCACGCCGGGCATGCCGTCCTTAATTGCCTTGTCGACAAGTTTCTGAATGCTTGCCTGGCCGTCGAGGATCGAGTATTGAGAGTGTACGTGAAGATGTACGAAATCGCGCATAAAGTTACCCTTCATTTTCATGCACCTTTTCCCGCCTCGGCACAGCCAGAACAGATTCAGTCTGTGCACGGTTTATCGAAAAGGTTCAATTGCTTACTCCTTTTCGCACCTCGGCATAGCTCGGACAAATACGGCTCTGCGCTCGGCGTCTCGAAAAGGCTGGTTTTACTTTTGCAAATATACGAATAAGTGAGGGCAATACCAAATTTATTTGAGTATTGCCGAACGGGAGTATATTCGGCAACTCCGGACACAGTGAAATAGTCCCGGATTTATTTTAGTATGAATATTGCATCTTATCAATAAAATAGCTAACTTTACATAAAACCCGTATGTTATGAACACAGCAACCGAAAATCTGGTCGTACTCCAATCTTACGACAATCTGATGCAGGCCGAGATAGCGAAGTCGATACTCGACAGTGCAGGCATATTCTGTACTTTACGCAACGAATACATGTCGATGGTATATCCTATAAGTGCAATGCCCTCGCAACTGATGGTGCGCGAAGAGGATTTGGAACAGGCACAACGGCTGCTGATGTCCGGCAGGTGTTAGCGTCACATTTCATTTAGCATTTTCACGCCTTGACACACTCCTGGCGAGTTGGGCTATGTCTCGGCTTATCCAAGATGTTGCCGATTCCATATCCGCCACGAGGCTTCCGCCTGCACGACAAGCATCTCCATACCGCCCGCGACGGCTGCTCCGCGGGCAGATGCAAGTTGCATCAACGCAGTTTGTTCGGGATTATATATAAGGTCGAATATCATATGCTTATGGCTTAGGCTCTCGTATGGCAGCCGTGGAGCGTCCGTCACATTCGGCCACATTCCCAAAGGCGTGGTATTGACGATCAGATCATGAGCTCTCATCACCTCGGCATCTAATTCGTCATATGTCAGGTTGCCTTTGGCCGAATCGCGCGAAACCAAAGAGTAGGGTATGTCCCATTGCGACAACACGAACTGCACGGCTTTCGATGCACCGCCGCTGCCGAGTATGAGTGCTGCATGCGGCATACGGCCAGATGTCAAGGCCGTCAGAGTCGACCGGATACCCTCCACATCGGTATTATAACCGGTCATTCGGCCACGACATATATCGATGCAATTGACTGCGCCTACGTCCTTGGCCTCCAAAGAGATGGAGTCGAGATAGGGTAGTATGGCCTGCTTGTAAGGAATCGTGACATTGAGACCGCGCAGATCGGAAACCGTCGAGAGCAAAGATTCGAGATCGGCGATATCCGCCAGCTCGTATAAGCCGTACTCGGCATCGACGATGTGTTCGAGCGTAAATTTGCGTTCGAAATACCGCTGCGAAAACGAGTGTGCAAGCGAACGGCCTATAAGTCCGTAACGTCGCATAGCGCAAGCGTATCGGATTCAGGCACCATCGTATCGGCTGCCGGCACCTCGGCAGGCGCAACCTCCTCAATTGCAGGAACGACAGACTCCGTCGCAGCTCCGCTATCGCCTATCAGGTAAAAAGCCAGCATGGTAAATCCAACCAGCATTACGGTAAGCAGCGTAGCCAACAGATTGAAATATTTGTCGATGAACGATTTGATCGGCGCGCCGAACTTCCATATGAGCCATGCTATCAGGAAGAAACGCATTGAACGAGCCACAGCCGATGCAAGCGTAAACATCAGAAAATCGATATTGAACACTCCGGCCGAAACCGTAAACAGCTTGAACGGCAGCGGAGTGAATCCGGCAGTATAGACTATCCAGAAATTATATTTGTCATACAATCGCTGTATGTTGGCGAAGCTCTCCTCGCTGAATACATGATTAAAAAAGAAATGGGCTATGGCCGTGTATTCGCCTGCCGTATTTTGCCACAGAAAAAAACCGATTCCATATGCGAGCACAGCTCCGATGACCGAACCCAACAGACATATAGCCGCAAACCTGAACGATTTTTTCGTCGCACCCAAACACAACGCTATCAACAGAATATCGGGCGGCAGAGGAAACCAGCTGGCCTCGAACAAGGCAAACAGAAACAGAGCTACCCAGCCCCAACGGCTCTCGCTCCATGAAAGCACCCAATCGTACAGTTGCTTGAAGATCTTCATTTCCCAACTAATTTTCGGCGAATATACGAAAATAATCTCAATTTTTCATCAAAAACATCTCCCGGCCGAAACAAGATATGGCCGACAGAAGCAAATGCGCACTGGCAACAACAGCGTAGGAGAAGGCGTCACCAGGCTATTCGAACTCAACCGAAAGCCGTTATCACTCCGCCGCCGATCACCCGATAGCCACGATAAAACACCAACGGCTGCCCGACGGCAGGTGCCCACGCCGGATCGTCGCACTCCACACGATAGGCCGCCCATTTCGAATCTTCGGCATCATACACCGCAACACATCGTTGCGGATTACGACCGATACCGCGAATCTTGATCGTAACATCAGGCGACGACAACAACTCTTCCCGATCGACTACATTGCAGCTGCCGACATAAATCGTCGAATAATATAGATCGTTTTTACTGCCGACAATCAGCCTGTTGCCCGCCGCATCGATCCCCGTCACACACACTCCTTCGGGAATACCGTCGCCACGACGCTGACCGATGGTATAGAACGGTATACCCGCATGACGGCCTACTACATTTCCACATCGGTCGGTTATATCGCCGCATGCAAAGCGAGAAGTGCGCCTGCGGATATAATCGCCATATCGCTCACCATGCAGAAAACAGATGCCCATGCTCTCGCTCTTGTCTGCGAAACGACTTCTGACATCGCTCTTGTAGACCCTTCCCATGGGGGCTACGGCACGTCTGAGCAGATGCTGCGGCAAACCCCACAAATAGTATGACTGATCCTTGCTCTTGTCGTCGGCCTGGGCGACATAAAACCGGTCGTTGCAGTGGGATATATTGAAATAGTGGCCGGTAGCGATATGCCCGATATTCATTTCATCGGCACAACGCGCAAGCATCTGCCACTTTATCGCCGTATTGCATCGCGTGCATGGAGCCGGCGTTCGACCGCAGCAATACTCGTCGACGAAATAATCTATCACCTCGCATTCGAACTCCCTGCGGGCATCGCACAAGTGCCAGTTAACGCCGATCTCCTCCGCTCGGCAACGGGCTCTACATATCATATCTTCGTCTCCGATCATATCTATCGTGAGAGCCTCGACATCATATCCGTCATCACGCAGTCGTCCGACAGCAGTCACACTATCCATGCCACCGCTGAACCCCAACAATACTCGTCGTTTATCGTTTGTCATAGCTTGGGCAAAGATAGCATCTTTTCGGCAAAAAAGCCATCGTCCGACACCAGCCTCTGCTACGAATGCCATACAAGCAGATGAAAAATCCGCCGAACAGGATAAGCATTCCTATACGGCGGTACACATAAGCATCATCTGTCTGCAACGAAGAATCACAGTCTGTCAAATGCCTCGTCTATATCCTCGCACTCGGCATCGTCCTGCTCGAAAAACTCGGGTTTATGCTCTTTGATATAATCGATCATCTCGGACAGACCACCCATAAACTTTTTAAAATCCTCCTTATAAAGATATATCTTGTGCCGGCTGTACACGGCGGTTCCGTCCGAATTGATTTTCTTGCGAGACTCGGTAACGGTAAGATAATAGTCGTCGTTGCGCGTAGCCTTGACATCGAAGAAATATGTGCGCTTGCCGGCCCGCACCGCCTTTGTATATATCTGTTCGCCGTATTCGTCTGCCTCGCGGCGATTCATTTGATCCGACATCATAATTTTCCTAAGGTTATTCGGTTAATTGTAATTCTTTAACGAAAGTTACAAAAAATTCCGCAACTATCCAAATTATCCCCGAAAATAGCCGTTATGCGACCAAAGGCACTGTGTCGGAAAATAGAAATACCATCACTCCGTTTGCAGGATTGTCCGTCCGGCCTCCTCCCAACGGTTAACGATGTCGAGGGCTTGGGCATATGCCTTGTCGCGACGTCGATTGCAGATATAGAAGAAAGCTCCGTGAGGATATATCCGCTCCGCAATCAAGGCCTTGACATACAGATCGACAGTCGTTTTCGAGGCATCGTATTCCGCATCATCTATCTCCGCTCCGCGCTCACGCGCCAAATACGCAATATCGGCAAGGTCGGCGTCCGACAGAGAAAACGCCGCATCATACTCGTCAAGGGTAGGGTAGCGTTCCAGCAGTTCACCCCTATGCGATACGACATACGACAGCACGTAATCGGCAATGGTCTCCGAAGCGGCGAGCTGCCGAAGACATTTCGGCCAAAAAGCCGTATCGGCTTTGATGATGACATCGGGTGTGATACCGCCGCCGCCATATACCTTGCGGCCGCTCCTCAATGTATGAAACAGCAGTGAATCGTTGGTTTGAACGGAATCGGCAGCTCCCATATACCGCTCCAAATGCGAACGGTAATATTCGCTGCTGTGCCCGTTGCGATAGGGACGTTGGATAATGCGCCCCGACGGGGTCTTATAGCGCGCCACCGTAAGGCGCATGGCCGAACCGTCGCCGAACTCCACCTGCCGTTGCACCAAACCCTTGCCGAAGCTCTGGCGTCCGATGACAACCGCTCTGTCCCAATCCTGCAACGCACCTGCTACAATCTCGCTCGCCGAAGCCGACTCTTCATCGATAAGCACCGCCAACGGCACGGAAGACAACGCTCCCGTACTCGACGCAGCGTAATGTTTCTCGGCTCCTGCATGACCGCTCGTCGAGACGATCACGTTGCCTGCTTGCAGAAACATCTCGGTCATGGACACAGCTGCCTCCATCACTCCGCCGCCATTGCCGCGCAAATCGAGGATCAACCCCTTGATCGTGCCCATTTCCGCAATGGCATGTGCAAATTCCATCGCTGTCGTATGAGAGAACCGGCCGACACGAACATAGCCCACAGACTCATCGACATATGATGCCGATATGGCAGGCAGCGGAATATTATCGCGTTTCAATTCCAGCGCAGGCAGCAACACACCTTTGCGCATGACATCGAGACGCAGAGTCGAACCGCACTCGCCACGCAGCAATCCGGGAACATCGGCACGCGAAATACCGATGATCGACTCGCCATCGACGGCCACAATACGGTCGTCGGGCATCATACCGGCCTTCGACGCAGGAGAACCAGCCACGGTGTTGACCACAATAACCGTATCGCGATATACGGCATACTCGACGCCTATGCCACCGAACACACCGCTCATACTCTCCCTGACCGACGCCATCTCCTCTGCCGTAAGATAGACAGAATGAGGATCAAGCTCGGAAAGCGTATTGATTATCGAACGTTCGACAACTTCATCGACAGCAATATCATCGACATAGTTGCCGATCAGAAAACGGTAGAAATAGTTTAGTTTCTGTATCTGCTCGGCATCTCGGCGCAAGTTTGTCCCCGTTTGCGCACAGACGGTCGACAAAACCGACACCCAGCCGATAGCAACGGCTATACCGAGCAGACGTTTCATCGGCAGACGCTATTTGCGGAAACTCTCGGCAAACAGATCGAAGCTCACCTTGCGCTGTTCGCCCGAACGCATATCCTTGACCGTGGCCTCGCGCTGCTCGACCTCCTGCGAGCCGATGATGACTACATACGGAATGGCACGGCGATTGGCATACTCCATCTGCTTCTTCATCTTGCTGCAATCGGGATATATCTCGGCGGCGATACCCTCGTCGCGCAATTTCCGCAGAAGTTGCAGAGATGCGGCCTGCTCCTGCTCGCCCAGATTGACAAACATCACCTGAGTCGAACAGTCCACCTCCTCGGGGAAGAGATCCAGTCCCACCATCACATCGTAGATACGGTCGGCACCGAACGAGATGCCCACACCCGAGGTATCGGGCATGCCGAATATGCCGGTCAAGTCGTCATAACGTCCGCCGCCGCAGATCGATCCGATCTGGAAATCGTCGGCTTTGACCTCGAATATGGCACCGGTATAGTAGTTGAGTCCGCGAGCCAGCGACAGGTCGAGTTCGATTTTCAAATCGATGCCCAGACGCGACACATGATCGAATATGGTCTGCATCTCCTCGATGCCCTTCAAGCCCGTCTCCGAAGCCCCTATGATCTCGCGCAGCTTGGCGAGTTTCTCGTTGTTGTCGCCACTCAGTTCGAGTATTGGTTGAAGTTTGGCTATCGCCTCGTCGTCTATACCGCGGTCACTCAACTCGGCCTTGACATTATCCAAACCGATCTTGTCCAGCTTGTCGATGGCTACCGTGATGTCGATCATCTTGTCTGCATGACCTATGGTTTGGGCAATGCCGAAAAGTATCTTGCGGTTGTTCATCTTCAACGTAACGGAGATGCCCAGCTTGCGGAATACGCGCTCGACGATCTCCACCAGCTCCACCTCACCGAGCAGCGAACGCGAACCGATGACATCGACGTCGCACTGGTAGAACTCTCTGTAACGCCCCTTCTGCGGACGGTCGGCGCGCCACACCGGCTGAATCTGATAGCGCTTGAACGGGAAGACTATCTCGCCCTGATGCTGAACGACGTAACGGGCGAACGGAACGGTAAGATCATATCGCAAACCCTTTTCGCAAATCTTAGATGCGGTGCGCACCTGCTCGTCGTTAAGGTTGGCAGCGTAGTCGCCCGAATTCAGTATTTTGAACAGCAGTTTGTCGCCCTCGTCGCCATACTTGCCAAGCAGGGTAGAGAGGTTCTCCATCGACGGGGTCTCCAACGGAGCATAACCGAACAGTCGGAATACGCTCTTTACTGTTTCGAATATATATCCGCGACGCATCATCTCCGAAGGAGAGAAGTCGCGCGTACCTTTCGGAATAGACGGTTTCTGTGCCATATATCTGTTTTGTTTTACTCCATCAACTTTTTATACTTCACACGGTGCGGCGCAGTATCGTCGCCCTGTGCCTTTTTCCACGCCTCGAACTCGCTGTACGATCCCTCGTAGAAGACTACACGTGAATCGCCCTCGAACGACAATATGTGGGTTGCTATACGGTCGAGGAACCAGCGGTCGTGCGAGATGACCACAGCACAACCGGCGAAGTTTTCCAGACCCTCCTCCAACGCACGCAGCGTATTGACATCGATATCGTTGGTCGGCTCGTCCAGAAGCAGTACGTTGCCCTGCTCTTTCAATGCCAGAGCCAAATGCAGACGATTGCGCTCACCGCCCGACAGCACACCGCACTTCTTCTCCTGGTCGGCACCGTTGAAATTGAACCGGCCGACATATGCACGAGCGGGTACCTGACGATTGCCGAGCGTTATCAAATCGCTGTTTTGCGAGATCACTTCATAAACGGTCTTATCCGGATCGATCGACTTGTGCTGCTGATCTACATAAGCCAACTTGACGGTAGGTCCTACACGGAAGCTGCCCGACGTGGGTTGCTCCAAGCCCATAATCATGCGGAACAAGGTGGTTTTACCCGTACCGTTGGCACCTATGACGCCGACGATACCGGCAGGCGGCAACGAAAATTCGAGATTCTCATAGAGAACTCTATCGCCGAAGGCCTTGGTCACGCCCTGAGCCTCGATGACCACGTCGCCCAGACGAGGACCGTTGGGAATATATATTTCGAGCTTCTCCTCACGCTCCTTGGTATCGGCATTCATCAGCTTGTCATAAGCCGAGAGTCGAGCCTTGCTCTTGGCATGACGACCCGACGGCGACATACGCACCCACTCCAACTCGCGTTCCAGAGTCTTGCGACGCTTGCTCTCTTGCTTCTCCTCCATGGCCATGCGCTGGGTCTTCTGTTCGAGCCAGCCCGAATAGTTGCCTTTCCACGGAATACCCTCGCCACGATCGAGTTCGAGGATCCAGCCGGCAACATTGTCGAGGAAATAACGGTCGTGAGTAACGGCGATAACCGTTCCTTTGTACTGCTGCAAATGCTGCTCCAACCAATCGATGCTCTCGGCATCGAGGTGGTTGGTAGGCTCGTCCAGAAGCAGCACATCGGGCTGCTGCAACAGCAGTCGGCACAATGCCACACGGCGACGCTCGCCGCCGGAAAGCGTGCTGACATTCTGATCGGCATCGGGGCAGCGCAACGCGTCCATAGCGCGCTCCAACACGCTGTCGATCTCCCAGCCGTTGACGTGATCGATCTGTTCGTACAACTCGCCCTGACGCTCTATCAGACGCGCCATCTCATCGTCGTCCATCGGCTCGCACAGCTTCATGTTGATATCCTCGTACTCCTTCAACAGAGCCATAGTTGCGGCACACCCCTCTTCGACGACCTGTTTCACCGTCTTCGAAGCATCGAGCTGCGGCTCCTGTTCGAGGTATCCGACCGTATAGCCAGGCGAAAATACGACCTCGCCCTGGTAGCTCTTGTCGATTCCGGCAATGATCTTCATAAGAGTAGACTTACCCGAACCGTTGAGACCTATGATACCTATCTTCGCGCCGTAGAAAAACGACAAATAGATGTTGTTAAGGATCTTTTTGTTATTGTTGAGCACTTTGCTCACGCCAACCATCGAAAAAATAATCTTCTCGTCCGCCATATGTAATTAAGTTATATTCGCTTCAATTATGCAAAGATACGAATAAACGACAGTAAAAGCAAACTTCAAACTATTTTTACCGAGTATGAGGTCAGTTTTGCCAACCTCCGCCCAACGCCTTGTAGAGTTGCACCAAAGCCAGATGCTCATCGCGAACGGCATTGCTCAAACCGGTCTGGGCATTGAAATAGCGGCGTTGTGCGTCCAACACGTCGATGTAATTGATACTGCCGGCACGATACTGCAAATTAGCCAGATCGACATACTTGCGGGCTGCATCGCACAGATCCGATTTCAACTGCGCCGCCTCGCGAGCGCTTCTGTAAGATACAATGGCATCGTCGGTCTCCTTGAACACCTCCAACACCTTCTGCTCATAAGCCAGGCGCGCCTGTTCGTAGGCGGCAAGCTGAGCCTTGTAAGCAGCTTTCTTACGGCCGAATCCGAATACCGGAGCCGCCAGCGTTCCCGCCACATACGAGAACGGCGAACGCAGCAGACCTTTGATATCGTCATTCTCCAAACCGCCGGTCAAACTGAACACCAGACGGGGAAAACGGTCGGCATAGGCAATACCCACTCCGGCCAACGCCGCACGCAACCGTGCCTCCGAAGCCCGCAAATCGGGACGTCGCTGCAACAATACCGACGGAATGCCCACCGGAAGATCCTCCGACCGTATTTCGCTCACATTCATCTTGCCGCGAACAACCTCCCAATCGGGATAGCCGCCCATAAGCAGCGAAATGGCATTCTCCGTAATCTCGATCTGACGTTCGAGATCGGGGATCAACGCGGCAGTGGCGGCATACTCCACTTGCGCCTGCTGATAAACCGTCTCCGATGTAAGGCCTCCCTCGAAACGCAACTTGGCCTGCGCCACTCCCTCGCGACGGGTATCGAGCGTCTGTCTGACGATCGACAATTCATTGTCGAGTGCCACCAGCCTGAAATAAGCCGAAGCCGTTTCGGCCACCAGCATCATGCGCATGGCACGCTCGTCCTCCACCGTGGCCATATATTCGGATTCGCCTTTACGTTTTGCCCAACGCAGATTGCCCCATAAATCGGCCTCCCAGCGAACGGTAGCTTTCAGATCGAACTGCGGATCGCGCAATGGAGCCTCACCGTAATAATCGTTGGTCTCATAATCGCCCAAAACGCCGATCGACACATTGGGAAGACGATTGGCCTTGCTTATTCGATACATTTGCTGCATCTGCTCTACACGGGCGGCAGCCGACCGTATGTTTTTGTTGTCCGACAGCGTGCGTTCGATAATCCGGCATAGTATGGTATCGCCGTAGAACTCCCACCATGCAACATCGGCCACGGTCAGCGAATCGACACGTCCGGCTATATTATCGGGCAGATTGAGTTGCGGCGCCTGACACTGCTTCACCGCAGAGCAGGCGACCGACCCGACGGCAGCCAGGCAAATTAAAACCGTATTTATATATTTCATCGTTTCAGTCGACTTTTGAGTTTGTAAATCCACACGAAAAAGAACGGGACGAATACTATACCGACAGTTATGGCCACAAGCATTCCGAAAAATACTCCGGTGCCGATGCCCTGACGGCTCGCCGAACCCGGGCCGGACGCTATGACGAGCGGCAGCAATCCCAGAATGAAAGCCAGCGAAGTCATGACGATAGGGCGGAATCGCAGACGTGCGGCAGTAAGGGCTGCCGATACGACATCACACCCCTTCTCGACCTCTTCTTTGGCGAACTCGACGATCAGAATAGCATTCTTGGCCACCAGTCCCACCAGCATCACCAGTCCTATCTGGAAATATATATTGTTCTCCAATCCGCAGATCCATATGCCGATATACGCACCTATGCCAGCCACCGGAAGCGAAAGAATCACGGCGATGGGGACAGTCCAGCTCTCATACTGGGCGGCAAGGAAAAGAAAGACGAAAAGGAATGCAAGAGCAAGCACCACTCCGGTCTGTCCGCCTTCATGCTTCTCCTGATACGACAATCCGCTCCACTCTACGCCGATATTCGCCGGCAGGTGCTGCCGGGCAATCTGTTCCAGCTTGGCCATGGCCTGACCCGAGCTGTATCCATGCGCCGCTGCACCGGTGACGGTAGCCGAGTTGAACATGTTGAAACGCTTGACAGTTCCGGCTCCGGTAGTATACTTCGTCGCACCCAACGACGTCACGGGAATCATGGCTCCGCCCGTACCGCGCACGAAAAACAGATTCAGATTGTCGCGCTGCATACGATACGGTGCCTCGGCCTGAATATAAACGCGATAGATACGGTTGAACATATTGAAATCGTTGACGTAGATCGATCCCGTAAATGCCTTCATCGTAGAGAATATGTCCGACATGGCCACTCCCTGCAATCGCGCCTTGTCGCGGTCGACATCGAAATACAGCTGGGGGATATCACCCTGCATCGATGAGGACACGCCCTCCAATTCGGGGCATCGTGCAGCATGGAACAGCAGCGTATCGACCGCACGCCGCAGATCGTCGTAGGTGGCATCGCCGCGTGCTTCGAGTATCATCTCGAAACCGCCCGACGATCCCAGTCCGGGGATAACCGCAGGAGTGGAGATATAGACCTTGCTCTCCGGATACTCCACAAGTTCAGCTCTGATGCGCTGCATAACTGCGGCGATATCTTCCGTGCGACGTTCGTCCCAGGGTTTGAGAATTACCGTAAACGAACTTCTCGACTGATTGGTGCCCACACGCGGACTCGATCCGGTGACGTTGAGCACATATTCCACATCGGGATCATTCGACATGAAAGCCATTGCCCGATCCGTCACTTCGCGCGTACGCTCCAAAGAAGCCCCTTCCGGAAGTTCCAGCTCGACAGTAAAATATCCCTGATCCTCCTGCGGCATGAAACTCTGCGGCAGCAGGCGGTTCATCAGCCAAATGCCGACCAGTATGATACCGAATGCAGCAAACATACGGCGGGAATGGGTGAGTGCTCCGACGATCATGCGGCCGTAAAACTTGTTGCCACGTGCAAGTGCGTGGTTGATACGGCGGAAAAACCGGTTTTTACGACCATGCGACGGACGTAAAAAGAGCGAGCACATCACCGGACTAAGCGTGAGAGCCACCACCGTAGAGATAATTACCGACACGGCAATGGTAATGGTGAACTGCCGATAGAGCGTACCGGTGATTCCGGCCAGAAAGCTCACCGGTACGAAGACGGCGCACAGCACAAGCGACATGGCAATCAAGGCTCCGCCCAGTCCCTTCATGGCTTTCTTGGTAGCCTCGTATGGCGACAGATGCTCCTGCTCCATGATGCGGTCGACATTCTCCACGACGACGATGGCATCGTCGACCACGATACCGATAGCGAGGATCAATCCCAGCAGCGTAAGCAGGTTGAGCGAGAATCCGCACACCAGCATCACGCCGAAAGTACCGATGAGCGAGATGGGCACGGCGATGATCGGAATCAACGTCGCCCGCCAACTCTGCAACGAGAGATATACAACCAGAATCACCAGCAGCAGTGCCTCGAACAACGTGCGATAGACATGATGTATAGATGCTGAAATATAGGTCGTCATGTCGAACGGGATATCGTAGGTGATACCCTCCGGGAAACTGCTGCTGATCTCCTTCATAGCCTCCTTGACGGCTGCGGCGACCTCGATTGCATTGGCTCCGGGCAACATGTTTATATTCATAACGGCGGCATTCTCTCCGTTTATACCGCTTTCGGTCGCATATGATTGAGCTTCGAGCGATATGCGCGCCACGTCTTTCAACCGTATAATCGAACCGTCGGGGTTGGCACGAACCACAATCTGTTCGAACTCGCCCACAGACGACAGACGCCCCTGAGCCGTGATGGGAATCGTGATGTCGATTCCCTCGGCCGGAGCCTGCCCCAGCACACCGGCTGCCGACTCCCGATTCTGATCCTGCAATACGGATTGCAGATCCTTGACCGTCAAACCGAAATTCGCCAATTTGTCGGGCTGCACCCAAATCTGCATGGCATAATAACGGCTGCCGACATTCGATACACGGCCGACACCGGGCACACGCCGCAGCATATCAAGCACATTGAGCGTTGCATAGTTCGACAGATAGATCTCGTCGAACTTGGGATCGGAAGATCGCAATGCGATGGTCAGAAGTTTGCTCGACGCCTGCTTTTCGACCGAGAGGCCGTTTTGCACGACCTCCACCGGCAACCGTGATTCGGCACGCTTCAATCTGTTCTGAATATCCACGGCTGCAAGATCCGGATCGGTAGATATGTCGAACGTCACCGAAGCGGTAAAGCCGCCCGAATTGGAGCTCGACGACTCCATATATATCATTCCCGGCGTACCGTTCAACTCCTGTTCGATCGGAGTGGCTACGGCCTGCGTCACGGTCTGCGCATCGGCACCGGGGTATGAGGCCGAGATCGTCACCACGGGAGGAACGATCTGCGGATACTGATCGACGGGCAACATCGCAAGGCCGATGCCGCCTACAATTACTATGATGACCGAGAGAACCGTTGAAAAGACCGGTCTGTCGATAAAGAAATCGGATTTCATGGTATAAATCTACTCGTTTTCGGGACTGTTTTCAACGACGGGCTTCACCGGCCGCACCTTCATTCCGTGTTGCAGTTTGTGATATCCCTCGACCACGATGTTCTCACCATAAGCCAGACCGCGCTCCACAACCGTACGTGTATCTATCTCCGGGCCGATCTCTATGAAGCGACGCTCGACGATACTGTCGGGGCGTACCACATAAATGAAAACTCCGCCCTTCTCTATGACAAGCGACTTGGTAGGCACGACAACTGCGTCTTCACGGACGTCGAGCAACAACCTGACCTTGGTAAACTGACCTGGCAGAAGAATATGATCGGGATTGGACATCTCGGCTCGCACGGAGAACGTACCGGTCTGAGGATCGACCTGAGGGTCGGCGAAGTCGACCAGTCCGCGGAACGGATATTCCGAGCCGTCGGCCAATGTAACGGTAATGTAAGGATCCCATTTGCGAGTGGAGTCGCGATGTCCGAGATTGACGTTGCGAGCCTTGGAACGCAGATAATCGAGTGCCGTCATGCTGAAATCGACACGCACCGTATCGCTCTTGACCACCGTAGCCAGCAAAGATTTGCCGCCGGGGCCGACCAGTGTGCCTATGTCGACACTGCGCTCGGAGATGTATCCGGAAATGGGCGAACGTACATCGGTGTAACCCAACGTCATTTCGGCCTGCGTGAGGTCGGCCTCATTGACCACGACGTCGGCTGCGGCACTCTCGTAGATGGCTATGGCGTTGTCCAGATCGAGCTGCGACGCGGCATTCTGCTCGTAGAGCGGGCGTATGCGATTCAGGTCGCGTTCGGCTTTAAGCGCCTGCGCCTTGGCCTTGTTGAGCGAAGCCTTTGCACGATTGACGCGGGCACGATACAGACGCGGATCGATTTCGAACAACGACTGTCCGCGCTCTACATACGTACCTTCGGCAAAGAGCATCTTTTCGAGGTAGCCCTCCACACGGGCACGTATTTCGACGATCTGCTGAGCACGGATACGCCCCACATAGTCGCCATAGATATTCACGTCGTCCATGGCAACCGGCTCGACCTCTACCGTCGGCAGGAACGGCGCGGCAGGACGCGGAGACAACAGCCAGAAAACGAGACCGACGGCAACAGCTATGGCTGCGATGATAACAATCCATGTCCGTCGGCCTATTTTTATTCGATAATGCGATGCGCGCAATGCGGCGTTTTTCATGGTGGCAATGCTCCAATCGGGTTTCCTCAGCATATATCAACTGTATTTATATTAATAATAGATATACGATCGTGATTGCATTTTATTGTTTCATGGCCATATTTTTTTTCGACGCACCTCGATTCTTGCATTTTTTCCTGCCGCGACACATCAAACGATTAAGACAAAGGCATAGGTATGCAACATGAAGCACGAGTTACAGATGTCCGAATCAACGGCTTTGGTCTGCATTTTGCGCAGATTGCAACGTATAATCCGAAAACGCATCTTAACATATGAAAACAAAGAGTATCAAGGGCACACGCACCGAAGAGAATCTGTTGAAGGCATTTGCCGGCGAGAGTCAGGCTCGCAACCGTTATACGTTCTTCGCATCGGTAGCCCGCAAAGAGGGCTACGAACAGATCGCCGCAGTATTCGAGACCACGGCCGATCAGGAGAAAGAGCATGCGAAACGATTTTTCAAGTTCCTCGAAGGTGGCGAAGCCACTATCCGCAACGCGTCGTATCCGGCAGGACGCATCGGAACCACTGCCGAAAATCTGTTGGCAGCCGCGCAGGGCGAACACGAGGAGTGGGATCTGCTATACTCCGATTTCGGTCGCACGGCCAGAGAGGAGGGTTTCACCGAGATAGCCGCCGCATTCGCCGCCATAGCCAAGGTCGAGGCCGAGCACGAGCGCCGCTACCTGGCACTTCTGAGTCGCATGACCGATGGCGACTTCTTCGTCCGCGACGGCGAAGTGATGTGGCAATGCCGCAACTGCGGATTCATATGCAAAGGCAGCCAGGCCCCGCTCAAATGTCCGGCATGCGAACACCCGCAAGCATTCTTCGAGCCGATGGCCGACAACTATTGAAAAAGCCAAGAGCCGCTCTGCGACGGAGCGGCTCTCTTATTTTTATAAATACAGGAGAGAATTGGTATCCGAGACGAATTGTTCGTACCGACGGCGGGCATCGTCCGGCATACAGATCGTATCGGCCACTTCTGGCGGCAGAATACGATAGCCGGGACACAGCACCCACACGGGTATGGCCTCGACAGCATATTGCAATCGTGACAGCGTATCGCATCTTATGACATCGACAGCCGCAATCAGCCCGCCGTCGCAATATCTGCGCTGCTGGTTCGACACAAAATTACCCAACGAATAGAATACCACACCGGCGGAATCTACCTCGAAAGGCTGTATGACATGAGGGTGGCTGCCGATTACGATGTCCGCACCGTGCCTCCTGAGAAAATCGGCCAGTCGCCGCTGCTCGGCATTGGCGCGACGTTCGTATTCGTTGCCCCAGTGCATGAACGCAATGATACAATCGACGCTGTCGCGATCGATCGCAGCCATATCGCGCGAGATAACGAGCGTATCGATCAGATTTACCATACGGTCACCGGGAACCGGTATGCCGTTGGTGCCGTAAGTATAGTTTATCATCGCGAAACGCACTCCGCCATGGCCGAAACGAAGGATATTGTTGCGACGATAATCCGCCGAGTCGGCATATACGCCCGTGTGACGTATCGCGCGACGCTCCAAAGCCTCCACCGTAGAGGCGATGCCGCGACTCGCCCTGTCGCAACAATGGTTATTGGCCATCACGGCGACGTCGATACCCATATCAGCCATGGCATCGGCCACCTCGACCGGCGAGCAGAAGCATGGGTACCCGCTGTAATGGCCGTCGGGCGAAAGTGTGGTTTCGAGGTTGATGACGGCAACGTCGGCATCGCGGAAATAGTGGGCGACATACTCGAACGAACGGGTATAATCGTAGCTTCCGTCGGCACTCCGTGCCGCCGACACCTGCGGCATATGCTGCATAAGATCGCCACCGAAAACCAGTCGCACCGTATCGCACTTTACCTCCGGCTCAGACTCCGGTGACTCGGCCGCATATCGTATCGCGGGAGAGGCTTCGAGCACGAACCACACGCATAGCGGCACGGCAAGCAGTATGTAGATCAATCGTTTCATATAGGACAAAGATAAGCAAATCCGGCAAATTATCAAACCGCAGTCTTTATGCGACAATAACGGCGGGACACCTATCGTATCCCGCCGTCGAAAATCAACCCAATTATCACACCTATGATCTTAGAATTTGAGTTGCGATATCTGTTTCAGGCTCAAATCGCCGACTACATCGACAACCACGATTTCGGAGCATGAGCAGGTCATCACGATAACCTCTTTTATCTTCTCTTCGACAGTCAGCGTATATATCTTCACGGACTGCTTTCCATCGTTGGTCGAAACCATAACCGACAATCCCGACCGGTCGAGCATCTGATCGCATCTCTTGCGGAACGCCTCCATGGCCTCAGCATCGTCGGAGTCGAATGTTACCGACATCACGCCGTCGATCGACGCCAGTGCCATGTTGTAGTTGCTGTCCATCATGCGAAGCATCTGTTTCGAGACCTGTACGGTCGAGTATCCATCTCGTCCGACACAATCGTCGAACAAAGCCTTGTAGGCATCGTTCTGGGCTGCGGCCGCCAAAGGAGACAACATGAGCAGCAATATTATGAACTTTTTCATATGATATTCCATTTATCGTTTAAAACCACAAACCCAAACCTACCGACATGCGATGCGCCTTGGGGGCACTGTCCTGCTTGAACATCTCCATGAACGAGTAGTTGCCGTAGACATAGAGACGCTGGAAGCCAAAACGAACCGTTGCGCCGACATTGAACGGATTGAGATGGCAGTTGCGATACTTCTCCTTGGGGAATTTGATCTTGGTATGGCCACCTATGTTGAGATCGAAATTAAGACCCGCCGAGATGAACATGCGTTTTTTGATATTCCAGTCGAGCAAAACGGGCATATGCAGATACGTAGCCACGAGCTTCGACTTCTTGTACGACGGATCTATCGGCTCCGGCCGCATCATGCCTTCCGAATATTTTATGGTCAGATCGTTCGAAAACGTGTAATTCTCCACCGACAGTCCCATGCCGATCGACAAACCGAGCGTTCGGCTCTTGTTGAGCACCGTATTGAATGTTACGAAATTGAATGCCACATGGATAGATTTGCCGTTGTTAAGATCCAGGAATCCGTGATCCTCGGCCGCATAGGCTCCGTAATCGGTATTGGCAAGCTGGCAAAAACCGAACTCCATAAGCGACAAGTGATTGTACGACGCTCCGTTGATTCCGGCAAACGAGATTTTGGTACGCGATTCGTTTTTAGTGGGATATGCGCCGAGCGTCATCACGGGAGTCCGCTCGCCGAATGTCAGTTCCAGCCCGCCGATGCTTAGCGTGGCGGTATCGTCCGATGCCCTTAACGATGATTGTTGCTGTTCGTTGAGATAGATCGTCGAGCTGTCGGTCTGCTGAGCCTCGGCAGCACAGACGACGGCAATCGAGAGCAATGATAAAAAGATACGTTTCATACACTGAATATTTGGAATTATTATGGATCGTAACTATTTTGCCAATATGGACAATGTAGCAAGCATCTCCGCCGAGTGTTCTATATCCGACTGCACTCCGTCCAAGACGCGGCGCGTGAGACGTTCGGCTTCGTCCCGATCGGTTATTGCACGGCCGTTGAGATAGCAATACGCCACATCAGGCATCGCGTCCGGCACAAAATCACCGCTGCGATATATTGTCACCGCCCCCAGAACCATGCAGGCTGCTGCGGCTGCAACCGATGCCGCAATACCGAATCGTCGGCGTACAGAGCGTTTCAAAGAGGCCTTGGCCACCACCGGACGCGTCTGCGCACGTTTCTCGGCCGCATAGGCAAACATAGGAGCGGCATATCGCAAATCGGCAGGAATATCGGCTGTCGAGGCGAAAAATCGTCGCAACGTCTGCTCCTCGTCAAGAGTCGTCTCGCCATCGAAATAGCGGTCTAACAGTCGTTTGATCTCATTGTACTCCATAGTTCATAATCTTTAAAAGTTCTTCACGCACCGTTCGTCGTGCCCGTGACAGATTCATTCTCACACTCGCTTCGTCGCTCTGCGTCACTTCGGCAATCTCATCGATATCCCATTGTTCGACATCGCGCAGATGTATCGCAATACGCTGGCGCTCGGGCAAATGCGATATTATGCGTTCGACGATTCGCACCTGATCCTCGGCTTCGTACTGCGATCCGTAATCGGCACTGCGCTCGCTTGCATATCCTACCGCAGCCAATGATCGATCGTGTCGGTCGAGAGCACGGAAACGGTCGAGGCAGAGGTTTCTGACCGATCGCAGAACATAGGCACGCGGATTACCCATGCTCAATATTTCATCGCGTCTGCGCCATACCATTTCATAGATGTCCTGCGTCACGTCCTCGGCATCGGCGGCATTGCCGACAAGGCTCAAAGCCACGCGATAGGCCACATCTTTGGTCGACAGCATCAGCTCGTTATAACGATCGATCTTCATCTTGCGATAAATCCTTTTTTTCTTGTCACATTTCACCTATATGACGAACAACGGCGGGAAAATGTAACATCTCCCGCCGAATATTTTTCATTTTTATTTGACCTCGCGTTTGGGAAACCAGCCCTTTTCGACTCGCTTGCGCTGCTCGAACACCTCGCCGATACTCCAAAACGACGATGTCCCCCACACGGCCAGAAGCGTCGACCACAAGACATCGGCTACGAACAGCGATGCTGCCACAGACACGATACCCATCAAGAGAAAGGCTTTCCAGCAGCCTACGCCGAAATAGTACTCGCCCTTGATGACCATAGGGTGGAATATTCCGATAATGACGAACGTCGCCACGCCTATGATAAGACCCGTAAAATATAAATCCATAATTCCAAATATTAATATATCGACAAAGATAGTAAAAGTCGGACGCATAACCAAACCGACGCCTGCCTCCGCCCGTTAAGAGACATTCCGCCGCATGCGGCGATACGCATCGAAAAAGGGCATCGGCCGCGATACCGAAATGAAATTGGCGCGGACAGGTCGTACTCGACGTACTGCCTATTCGCGCCAATGACCGGGGTAAAGCTAACAACCGCTTTTCACTGAACGAGTCTTAGAAGTTGTATTGAACCATCAGACTGACTCTGTTGGCCGTGTTTTGCAAATCGCTCACGTCCTTGCGATAACCGCGCAGATACTCGACGGCAAGAGTGCAGTTGGAAGATACATTGCAGAAAAGGTTGGCGAATATGTACTGACCTTTCTTATACTGCTCGGGCGACAGATAACCGCTGTCCTTTTCGATATTGACATTGGAGTAACCGCCCGATACCCAGAATACGCCCGGTATGAAGCTGAGACGGCCGGCAGCCTGCCAGCCCCACATGGGCTGAGTCTCGATGCGTTCGGGATCCTCGGGATTGGGGATAAAGTCGTAGGGGCTGCCCGTGAGATCCTGTATGTAAGGTGTGATGCCCTCGCCGTAAACACCGTTGAAGAAGATGTCGAAGAAGCTGCAAAATGCCACGTGACCGCTGAACTGAACGCCCCAACCCACACGTGTAGTATTGGCATCGGTCAGATTATTGTGAAGATACATGTCGCGGATAACACCGGTGGCACGCACATGGCTGTTGCGATTCTCACCCCACGCATATTGCAGATAAACCGGGAAATCGGGCACTCGCTGTGCAATGGGAGAGAAATACTCGCCATAAGTGGCGTTCACATGAGGCATCTCGGCTGCCACACCCACCGTCCAGTGGTCGCGCAGGAACGTATGCTCATAGCGGATCATCGTATTGAAGTTGAAATTGTAGGCATTGGGGCCGCGGAAATCGACTGTGCGGGGGCCTGCCGCCAAGTCGCAGAATGTGGTTATGTCGCGACCGATGGTAAAACCGCCCACCTTAACGTATGCCGAACGCAGACGCGGAATATAGCTCAACTCGTCACCGCCGCGGAAGTCCATGTCGACGAAAGCCACGATACGTCCCAGACGGCGGCTGTTGATGATGGTTTTCATATAGAGACGCGAAGTGGTTGCGTCCATCGTCACGCGCTGACGATTGGCATAGTTGGTCGACATCGGGATATCGTAAGGAACGAAGTCGAGGTTGTCGACAGCGCCCATGAAGTCGTAGCTCGTGCGCAAATTGACGAATCCTCCGATAGCCATAGAGAACTTGTTGTTTTTGGTTGCGAATATGAACTGAGGATTACGCACCTGCTGGAATCCGCTGCGATACGTATCGAGATAGTCGGCAACCACGTTGTTGCGGATCATCGACGACGAGCAGCCGCCGCAGACGGTTTCGTTCTCCTGAACGGCAATCAGATACACCGTAGGCGAGTTGCCGTCGCGCTTGTCCGCACGTCTTTGTGCCGAGACGTTTGCCACCACCGCAACAGACAGAAGTGATACAATAAAAAGTCGAAATGTTTTCATAATTCGGAATGTTTTGGTTTTTAATTTGAATACCTAAAATATAACATCGTTCAACGTCGTATCGGAGTCTATTCGCCGAACTTTAAGCAAGGAATATGCCAAATAATCAATTCCGATTTCGTATATTTGAACCCTGAAAATCTATGATCTGGATCATTTCCATATTGTCTCTCATCGCCGTGTGGCTCGACTTCACGGCATACAAACGCATATACAGCCGAGGCAAATGGCCGAAGACTGTTCTGACTGCGGCTCTGACCGACGATCTGCTGCCGCTAATCTCATTGGCAATCATGTTCGCAGTCTCAGACAATCCGCGTTGTCTCATTATGATCTCTTCGTGGATCATGTGGTTCTACATGGCCACAGTGCCGACGCGCATGGTCGTTCTCCTGTTTGGCATATGGAGCAGGCGGCGCATATGGCGCATCATCGGAGGCGTCGCCGCCGCGGCAATGCTGCTCGCGCTAATATATGGCACTGCCGTAACCCGCACCGACTACCGCATCGAACGCGTCACACTGCAATACGACAATCTTCCCGAAGCATTCGACGGTTACACCGTCGCTTTGATATCCGACCTGCATGTCGGGGCGATGATTTCACCTCTGAAAGAGTGCAGGCGCATCGTCGGCATCATCGATTCGCTCGACGCCGATCTGGTCGTTTTCTGCGGCGACCTTATAAATATAAGGATCGAAGAGCTTACGCCCGAGATAAGAGAGGTGCTCGGTTCGATCGCTGCGCATGACGGCGTGGTCGCCGTCACGGGCAATCACGACACGGGAGTCTATATCGGAGACAATGCACGCAGCCCCGAAACAGAAACGGAGCGGCTGATATCCCTCGAACGCGAGATGGGCTGGAAACTGCTCGACAACGAAACCGCATGGATTCGCCGCGGCAACGACAGCATATCGGTCAGCGGCATATCGTTTCTTCCCGACTGGCATCGCCAACGGCACTCCGACGACATTGACGGCGTAAAACTCGATCCGATCTATACAGATGTGGGCATCGAAGACTTCAATATCACGCTATCGCACATTCCGCAACTATGGAGCAGGATCATCGATACCGGCAAGGCCGACCTGACGCTCTCCGGGCATATCCACGCCATGCAGTTCAAACTGCCGGTCGGACATCGCGGCATATCGCCGGCCATGCTGTTATACAGGAGATGGAGCGGCCTGTACAGTGAGCAAAACGCCTGCCTGTACATCAACGACGGCATCGGCTGCGTAGGCATTCCGGCTCGCATAGGTGCATGTCCTGAAATTACCTTTTTCAGGCTCAAACATTCAAAAAAGTAGGATATTTACATTCTAAATGTAATATTTTCGGGCGTCCAATGTTCTATTTCGACACGCTCATATCTTATATGTCCGATATTTGCATTTATAGCGTATCAAGATAATTATTTTCGTTCTACATTTGCACCCGTATCAAAGAGCTTTAAAAGTAATAAAAGATAAGATCAAGATGAAAAAATTATTGTTATCCATCGCACTGGCAACGATCGCATCGCTATCCACGGCACAACAGCCCGGCGTCACGTTGACCTTCGACGATGCACTCAACATCGCATTGGAGAACAACCCCTCGATCGAGGCCTCGCAACGCGAGGAGATGGCAGCCAAGCGCGAGCGACAGGCAGCCATAGGATTGCGCATGCCGCAGATCAATGTTTTCGGAACCTACACCTATCTGGGCAAGGACATCGGCATAGACTTCAACTCGTCGAAAACGGCGATAGGACAGATGGCCGCCGGATTCATATCGGAGGGCGTGGCCGGAGGATTGATTACGCCTCAGATGGCGCAGCTGCTCCAAAGCAAACTGTCTCCGCTGCTCGATCTCGACCTGCAATACAAGATTCAGGATCGCAGCCTCGGATTCATCGGCGGCGAAGTGACCGTGCCGATATTCATGGGCGGCAAGATCAATGCCGCAAACCGTGCCGCACAGATCAATGAGCAGAGCGCGATCATGGCTGGCAACGGCACACGCAATGCTCTCATATCGGAGCTTGTCGAGCGTTACTTCGGATTGTCGCTGGCAATGCAGGTGGTCGATGTACGCCGGCAGGTGCTCAGCGGTGTGGAGGTGCATCTCCACGATGCCGAGGCCATGGAGGAGCAGGGTATGATAGCCCGCAGCGAGAAGCTGTATGTAGAGTTCAAACTTGCCGAGGCTCAGCGCGAATTGGAGAACGCCCGTCTGCAAGTGGCCACACTGCAAAGCGCATTGGCCAACACGCTCGGACAGAGCATCGACAACGATCCCGCACCCGTCAGTGTCATGTTCGTTCTGGATCGGCTCGAAAGCGTCGACTATTACAAGGATATGGCACGCGACAACAATCCTCTGCTCTCGCAAGTGGGGCTCAAACGCGAACTGGCCGAGCAGGGTGTGCGTGCCCAGCGCGCCGATTTCTTCCCACAGATCGTAGCCATGGGAGGCGGTACGTTCTACAACTATCAGGTGACCAATATCCTGCCGCGATGGGCTGTCGGCATCGGATTCAATTTCAAAATATTCGACGGTCTGAATCGCGAATACAAATATTCTGCGGCCAAGCAAACCGTATATCGTGTCGAGTCGTTGCAGAACAAGGCACAGCAAGACATATCGGTGCTGATCGAAAAACTCTACAACCAGCTCGTCAACTACGCCAATCAGATGACCTCGATCGAGGCTTCGATAGCCTTTGCCGAGGAGTATCTCCACATGAAGAACGAGGCTTTTCTCGAAGGCATGTGCTCTTCGTCGGAGCTGATAGACGCCGAGTTGAACCTGGCAAAGGTCAAGACTGAACGTATGCAGACGGCCTACGGCTACGACCTGGCATTGGCCAAGCTGCTCGAAGCGGCAGGCATAAGCGAGGAGTTCACACAATATGCCCGCCGAGCCGACGCACGTCCCATAACATTCGATTTAAATAGATAAAAAGAGATAACAAGATGAAAAAGAAAAACATTATCGCTATCGTAATCGCTCTGTTGGTAATAGTGGTTATGATCTTTGTGGCCGATCGCATAATCGAGCGTAAGGAGCCGACCTACATACAGGGAACCATCGAGTGCAAAACCTACAAAGCCTCGTCGAAAATAGCCGGACGCATCGACTCGATGCTCGTGGAGGAGGGACAGCATGTGGTTAAGGGCGAAGTGCTCTACACGATCTCGACTCCCGAACTCAACGCCAAGCTCATGCAGGCCGAAGCCGTGCGCAGCGCAGCCGAAGCCATGAACAAGAAAGCCGACAAAGGCGCCCGCAAACCTCAGTTGGAGGCAGCCAAGAGCATGTGGCAGAAGGCCGAGGCAGGGCTCGATCTGGCACAAAAGACCTACGATCGCGTCAAGGCTCTTTACGACAAGGGAGTAGCCCCCAAGCAGAAGCTGGACGAAGCGCAAGCCAATCTCGATGCAATGCGTGCAACGGCGCAGGCCGCCAAAGCACAGTGGGATCTGGCCTTGGACGGAGCCTCGAACGAAGAGAAAGATGCCACGGCCGCCCAGGTGCGTCAGGCACAAGGTGTTGTAGACGAGGTGGAGTCGTATCTTAGCGATGCACTCGTCACTTCGCCCGTAACCGGCGAAATATCGACGATCATCTCCGAGGCAGGCGAACTGGTCGGCACGGGCTATCCGGTAGTGACGATCCTCGACATGAGCGACACGTGGGTCGTATTCAACATAAAGGAGACGATGATGCCCAAAATCAAAATGGGCACACGCTTCAAGGGCAATGTTCCGGCACTCGGCCGCGAGGTGGAATTCGAGGTGAATTACATTGCCGCAGAGGCCGACTTCGCTACATGGAACGCAACGCGCACGCAGGGCGGATTCGACATTCGCACATTCGCCGTAAAGGCCAAACCCGTGTCAGATCAGAGCGGCATGCGCCCGGGAATGAGCGTCATAGTGGACTGGGATACGATAGATTAACAAGCAGGGTATGTTTGCCTTTTTTCACGACATATTCGCCGTTTTCCGACGGGAGTTGCAGCATATGGTACAGCACCGAATGTACCGTATGCTGACTATCGTGCTGCCGGTGATTTCGTTCGCATTCTTCGCCGTGCTGTTCGACAACGGTGCCATACACAAACTGCCCGTAGCCATACTCGACGAAGATCATACTCCGCTTTCGCGCAAGCTGTCGATGATGATAGGCGAAACGTCCGGCGTTCTGGTAGCATACGACATATGCGACATGAACGAGGGCGAAAAGCTGATGCGCGAAGGCAAGATATCGGGTATCGTACTGATTCCCGACAATTTCGAGAGCGACATCTACGGCAACGAACAGACACATGTCGACGCCTATATATCCGGCTCCAACATATCGGTCAACGGCATGTTGTCCAAGGATATACAGACTACCGTACAGACATTTGCCGCCGGCATACAGCTCACCAAGCTGCAATCGGCCGGATTGACTGCCTACCAGGCCATGGCGCAAGTGATGCCCATACGCTTCTCGAAGCATGTCATCTCCAATCCGTATCTCAACTACGGCTATTATCTGGCTCCGATATTCATGTTGATGATGCTGATGATATTCACCGTGTTGACCACTATCTACGCCATAGGGCGCGAGCTCAGATACTCGACCGCAGGCGAATGGATCGCCGCGGGCGGAGGCAACGTCACGGCATCGCTGCTGGGCAAAATACTGCCCATAACGCTCATCATGACAATACTTGCCCAGGTGATGTTCATCATCATGTTCCGCAGCGTCGGCGTGCCTCTCAACGGCAATTACTGGGTGCTGCTCTTCGGTGCGGAGATGTTCATTATCAGCTATCAGGCCATAGCTGTATTCATCATCACGGTGCTTGGCAATCTGCGATTGGGCTTGTCCATAGGCGGAGGTTACTCGGTGCTGGCATTTACATTCTCAGGACTCACGTTCCCGATCATGGCCATGTACCCCGTCATGCAGGTCGTCTCGAAGATATTTCCGTTTACCTATTTCACGGAGATCTTCATCGACCAGGCCATGCGCGGTGCACCGAGCGTATATTCCATAATGCCCATAGTCTGCATGGCTGCGTTCATCGTGCTGCCCATACTGGTTATGCCGCGACTGCGCAAAATCGCAACCGACAGTAAATATTGGGGAAAATTATAGCTATGAGGAGTATAGGACACATATTCAAAACATACTGGAAGCAATTCGTATCGGTCACCGGCAACGAACTGCGCAACATATTCACCGATGCAGGCGTGCTGCTGGTAGTCGTATTGGCCATCTTCATCTACACGACCATCTATTCCTGCGCCTACGGCACGCAGGTATTGCGCAATGTGCCTCTCGGAGTAGTCGACATGAGCAAAACGCCCGAGAGTCGCGCACTGATAAATACATTCAGTTCAGGCCCCAACACCGTAGTGGCCTACGAACCGGCTTCGATGGCCGAAGCTGAAGAGATGTTTTTCGCACGCAAGATCTACGGTATAGTCTACATTCCGTCGGACTACTCGAAGAATCTCTACGCCGGCATGCAGGCCAACGTGAGTCTCTATCTCGACGGCAGCTATCTGCTGATGTATCGTCAGGCATTCCAGGAGCTGGTTGCGGGAATAGGCACTACGGGCGCCATGGTGGAGGTGCAGCGACTGATATCGAAAGGTACCAACGCACAGATAACCAAATCGACCGTACAGCCCATAATATATCAGACGCACAACATGTTCAATCCATATCTGGGATACGGTTCGTTCGTCATGCCGGCTATCATCATCGTAATCATACAGCAGACGCTGCTGATCGGCATCGGCATGCTCGGCGGCACATGGCGCGAGCACGGGTTATACGACAAGCTGCGCCCCGCAGGCGAAAAACGCATGGCCACACTACCAATCGTAATGGGCAAAGCCACGGCATACGCCATGATCTACACCGTGACGCTGCTGCTCATATTAAACGTTATATACAGGATATTCGGATTCCCGATGAACGGGCGCACGATCGACATCGTTGCCTTCATGATTCCATATCTGCTGGCCTGCATATTCCTCAGCATAGCCGTATCGACGCTCTTCCGCAGTCGAGAAAGCTCTCTGCTGCTGCTGTTGTGGACATCTATTCCCATATTGCTGCTCAGCGGTGCATCGTATCCGCGCGAGGCAATTCCCGACTGGCTATACGCCATAGGCAAGGTCTTTCCGAGCAGCAGCGGTGTCGAGGGCTTCATCAGATTGCAAACCATGGGAGCATCGTATGTCGATGTTCTGCCTCAGGTCAAGCTGTTGTGGATACTTGCAATCATATATGCCGGTATGGCCTGCATAGGCATACATGTGGTCACGACGGGCAATCTGAGCGACCAGATCAAGGCGCGAGTCAAACATAGAATGGCCTCGCTCAAAAATAAAATCGAAATGCAACAATAGGGTAGAGATTATCCTGCCTGCCCAACTACGAACACGGCTGCAAGTCTACTTGCGGCCGTATTTTTATAATATACAACGAGGTGCCGATATCGGCTCGTATCAACTCCGGACGGCGATCGGTCACACTTGCAGGACAAAGTATTTGATGCCGGACAAATGTTTTATTGTATATAGAAATAAATCAATTAAATAAGTTTGCGAATTACGAAAAAATTACTACTTTTGTATCGATCCGACTAAATCGAGACGGCATTTTGCCGAAAACCTTACTCACACCGTAGGACTTGTGTCCCCAACGGTGAGTAAGGTTATACTCGGTTTAGTCGGATCATACTAAACAAAAAAGTTGGGGACACTTTTTTAATTCGTCGTAGCGATTGAACATGCGCCGCTCGAAACGAACCGAATACACTGTCTTCCACTATTTTCATAAAATCGAGCGAAATCGGACAACCGACAACGGACTGGCCGATGACATTTATCGCAACGACTAAAACAATCGGGGAGCATGTGGCATGCTCCCCGATTATTGTCTGTTGGTGTCCGGTTATCGTCGCGGACGCATGCCCATAGGCATCTTCAACTTACCGCCGGCAACAGTCTTCATCATCTTGCGAGTATCGTCGAACTGCTTCATCAAACGATTGACGTCCTGCACCGTGGTACCGCTTCCCTTGGCAATACGCTCGCGGCGGCGGGCATTGATTATATCGGGATTCTCGCGCTCGGCCGGAGTCATCGAGTCGATTATGGCCTCGGTCTGCTTGAAAGCATCGTCGGGAATATCGACATTCTTCAAAGCCTTGCCCATACCGGGTATCATCGACGCAAGATCTTTAAGATTGCCCATCTTCTTAATCTGCGCTATCTGATCGCGGAAATCGTTGAAATTAAACTGGTTTTTGATAAGTTTCTTTTTGAGTTTGCGCGCCTCCTCCTCGTCGAACTGCTCCTGCGCACGCTCCACGAGCGATATTACGTCGCCCATACCCAATATACGGTCGGCCATTCGTTCAGGGTGGAACACCTGCAAGGCGTCCATCTTCTCACCGCTCGATATGAATTTCAAAGGTTTGTCGACCACCGAACGAATAGATATTGCGGCACCGCCTCGCGTATCGCCGTCGAGCTTGGTGAGCACGACGCCGTCGAAATCGAGTCGGTCGTTGAACTCCTTGGCCGTATTGACGGCGTCCTGACCCGTCATAGAATCGACTACGAACAGCGTCTCGCTCGGCTTTACAGCAGCCTTGATGGCCGTGATCTCGCGCATCATCGATTCGTCGACGGCAAGACGGCCGGCCGTATCGACAATAACCACATTGTATGACTTCTGACGGGCATACTTTATCGCATTCTCGGCAATGTTCACCGGATCGGTATTTCCCGGCTCGGTATAGACCTCCACGCCGATCTGAGAGCCCAGCACCTGCAACTGGTCGATGGCCGCCGGACGATAAACGTCGCCTGCAACCAACAGCACCTGACGGCCGCGTTTGCTCTTTATGTGAGCAGCCAGCTTACCCGAGAAGGTGGTTTTACCCGAACCTTGCAGACCGGCGATAAGTATCACCGCAGGGTTGCCTTCAAGACGAATATCGGTGGCAGTGCCTCCCATCAACGCGGCCAGTTCGTCGCGCACGATCTTGGTCATCATCTGACCCGGCTTGACAGAACGCAGCACGTCCTGACCCAATGCCTTTTGCTTGACTTCATCGGTAAACGACTTGGCAACCTTATAGTTGACATCGGCATCGATCAACGCACGGCGAATCTCTTTGAGCGTCTCGGCCACATTGATCTCCGTTATGCGTCCCTCGCCTTTGAGTATTCGGAACGACCGTTCGAGTTTATCGGTTAAATTTTCAAACATATATCCTAATTTTTATATTTTTCGCATTTTCCGACAAAAATAGTAAAAACACTGCTATTTAGCAAATAAATAATCCCGATAACCGTCGTGCGCAGCATCTTTCGGGTGGCATATTTATTGAGCCTGGCAAGGTACACAATCTTTTGAATATATGGAACGCAACAGAGTGAACATGGAGACCATGCCCTTGCGCCGGGGACATTTCCGCGTACTCGTAGCAGCCTCTCTGGGACAAGTGACCGGAGCAGCTCTCTCGACGCTGATAGGCGTAATGCTGCCTATGATACAGCTGTTCCGGCACCCGGAACTGACTTCATTCCAACAGGGAGGCATAGCCTGCATGAGCCTCATAGGCATCATGATAGGATCGATCCTCGTCGGGAGATGGAGCGACAAACACGGTTATCTGATATATTTCCGCTTGTGTCCGTTAATAATATTCGCAGCATCGATCATGGTGCTAATGATCGACTCCATAGCGGTATTGACCGCAGGGTTGCTGATAATGGGTCTTGGCATCGGCGGAGAATACAGTCTCGATTCAAACTACATTTCAGAGATCATGCCGCACAAATGGCGGCAGCTGATGGTCGGCGTGGCCAAAGCCGCCTCGTCGATAGGCAACATTGCGGCGGCCGGCACAGCTCTGCTGCTGTTGCACGAATGGAACGATCCGCATATGTGGAATCGCATGGTGTGCATCGTATCGGCTCTGTCGCTGATAATGTTTCTGTGCAGTCTCCGGTTCCGCCAGAGTCCGGGGTGGTCGATCGTCCACGGGCGCATAGCCGAAGCAGAAGATGCCGTGCATCACTTTTTGGGCGACGACGTGCAAATCGACCTCGACAGACAAAGCGGGCGCATCGACAAGGCCGACGAACTGTCGTGGAGGGATATGTTTCGCGGCGACAATCTGCGCAAAGTGATATTCGGAGGCCTGCCATGGGCATGCGAAGGTCTGGGAGTCTACGGAATAGGAGTCTTTCTTCCGGCTCTGATAATGGCATTGGGGCTGGCACCGCATGCCGAGGAGGGATATGGCCACATAATCGATTCGGTGGAACTGACCACATACATCAACATCGCGATACTTCCGGGATTCATACTCGGTCTTTGTCTGGTCAACCGCTGGTATCACGTTCGCACCCAGACGCTCGGATTCATACTGTGCGCCCTCGGACTCGCCATACTGCTCACTGCCTACGAGTTGCATTGGCCGAGGTGGATCGCCATCGGCGGATTCATGATATTCGAGCTGTTTCTCAATGCCGGGCCGCATCTTATGACATTCATCATTCCGTCGCAGATCTACTCGGTAGCCGAACGGGGATCGGGCACCGGCATATCCGCCGCATGCGGCAAGGCCGGCGCAGTAATAGGGGTATTCTTCATGCCGCTGCTGTTGAAATGGGGAGGCGTGGAGCTTGTTATGGGCGTAACCATTGCCGTGCAGTTGATCGGGGCTGCCGTGACATACGGCATAGGACGCAAGGTGCTGCCGCCCGAGCAGCGGCACGGCTAACCGCAGCAACTCACCGAACGGAATCGACACGGCTGCTCCAAGCCGCACTCCTCCAACAGAGCCGAGTCGCCGAATACAGATGCCGTATCGCCGTCGGCAGCCACCGCACCGTCCTTCATGACTATCACGCGACGGCACAACTCGGCCACCATCTCCATATCGTGCGTGGCGATGAGCGAGGTGTGGTCGAACGAGTCTATCAGCGAGATTATCTGACGGCGCGACCGCGGATCGAGGCTCGCCGTGGGTTCGTCCATCACAAGTATCGAAGGCGACATGGAGAGCACCGTGGCAATGGCCACACGCTTCTTCTGACCTCCCGACAGCTGGTGCGGTGCAGCATGGCGCAATTCAGTGGCTCCGACTGCCGACAGCGCCGATGCCACCCGCACCTCGACCTCCTCGTCGGTAAGCCGCATGTTGACAGGGCCGAAGGCAACGTCTTCCTCGACTGTCGGCATGAACAACTGATTGTCTGGATCCTGAAACACCAGTCCCACCGTCCGGCGCACCAAAGGCAAGGTCTTGGGGGTGACCGTCACGCCTCCCACCACCACATGCCCCGATGTGGGCAGCAACAATCCGTCGGTATGCAACAGCAGGGTAGACTTGCCGGCTCCGTTGGCACCGACCAGAGCGACCTTTTCGCCATGGGTAATGCAGAACGACACTCCTCTCAACGCCTCGCAGCCGTTGGGGTATCTGTAATGTACGTTGTCGAAACGAAGATAGTGATGACTCATTGCATTATAGAGTTGAACAGAGAAAACATGCGCTCGACGGGAGACCACAGCCGCATGGTAAGCAGCAGTGCTATCCATGCTGCGCAAAACAGCGTGTCGCACCTGCACCACGCACGACAGTCGCCAATCGGCGACGGCATGCAGCCGGTGAATCCTCGTGCCGCCATTGCACGACCTACGAGCCTGCTGCGTTCGAAGGCGCGCATAAGCAACTGACCGATCATCACGCCCCACATCTTGACAGGATAGGAGCGGCGGCCGAATCCGCGCGCACTGCGTGCACGCGACATGGCCAAAGCCTCCTCCAAAAGGACATACGTATAACGATAGACCATAACCAGTTGCGTAGCCATTACCGACGGCACGCCCAGGCGTTGCATACTGCGGCACAGACGATAGAATCCCGTACTGCGTATGAGCAGCATGACCGCCTGAACCGACAGCACGCCACGCAGCAGTATCGACAAAAACTCCACCCACCCGCGTGTAATCGCCATACTGCCGACAGTCATCACCGTCTCACGGTTGCACACGACATTGAAAATGCCTATCATAGCAGCAAACGGCACCGCCACCAGCGATCGCCTGGCAACAGCCATATAATCGTTGCCGCCCATGGCCGATACCACCAGAGGAAATATGAAATAGAGCATTATCTCCGACAGTTGCCCGAGCGGCACCGACAGCATGATTATGAGGAACGACGCGGTGGTTATGAGTTGTGCCCGCGCATCTATGCGGTGCAGCGGAGCCGGGTGCTCCGCCGCACGCTCCAATTCGTTCATCTGCGCGAGGGCATATGCCAAACGCTCTTTCATATGCGTCGACGACTCGGACGGCAGAGGCGTGTGATGCCGAAAACGACTGCCAGAATGACTCCGCAACCTATGATTCCGGCAAACGAGGTATTGTATTCAGGCATTACGGCCGTCGCATGCTGCACGTCGGCGACAATGCCATAGATAGGTTTGCCGTCGGCTGGCATGATCTCTTCGCCGCCGTTAACCTGCCCGATCGACCATTCGAGACCGTCGGGTTTCGACGAGGCCAGCCACGAAAACGATGCCGCAACCACGAGTGCCACGGCAACGGCAGCTGCCAGACCTCGTCGCCAACGTCGGCTGTCGGGCTGCACCGGGCGTTGGCAGTCGACGAGCAGCGACGGATCGTAACGATGCAAGGTGATGACTACGGCTGCCGTAGCCACTCCTTCACCTATGCCGATGGCAAGATGTATAGGCAACATGAACAACAGAAAATCTCTTGCCGGAAGCGCAGCGACAGACGACAGCGAAGTCTCGGCCACAACAGCCGCCGCACCGAGTTCGAGACTGACCACCGATGCCAGCACCGATGCCGCAATGATTCTCCCGCGTGACATTCCGTCACCGACCACAGGACGATAGACAAGCGGATATGCCAGCAGACACGACAATGCGGCCATGTTGACAATATTGCAGCCCAATGCCATCAGCCCGCCATCGGCAAACAGCATACATTGAAGTATTATCACCGACGACAGCGTCACGAATGCCGGCCACGCACCGAGCACGGCCGCAAGCAGCACGCCTCCGACGATATGTCCGCTCGACCCTGTTCCGGGTATGGAGAAATTAATCATCTGTGCAGCGAAAACGAACGCACCCATCACGCCCATCATGGGCACGACGTGTGCACACCGCCCGTCGGCTTCGCCGTCACAGCGGCAGTCCCGACCGGTCTGCCTTACGGCCACGGCAAGCAGAGTCGCTGCGGCAACCCCGGCTGCCGCAGCCGTCGCGGGCGATACAAGAGCATCGGACATGTGCATGGCTGCGCTAATGTTTCGATTCGACATCTTTCGCCGGCTCCGGCTCGGTTCCGCCCAGATGCGGTTTATGTCTCTTGTCCCAGTCGGAGTGATCGGGCTTCTCGACGGCATCGAGTTTCATCAGCGGCAGCAGGAACAGCCATGTGGTGACACAGAACGGAGCGGTGAGAGTGGCCACACCCAGCGGCTCGACCGCAACATTCATGGCTGCCTGAACGAACACCGTAACGACAATACCCACAAGCGCCCACAAAGCCGAGCGCACATTCGGACGATAGAATACCGTCGCCAGCGCTATTGCCGTCAACACCGGACTGAATCCGTAAAGACCGTGTGCAACATCGGCCGAAGATGCACCGAAGAGCATGGCCACGGCTACGGCCACAGCCGATCCGACAGCAGCCCAAAGTGCCGCCCAACGGTTGCTCACGGCCAATCCGATGAGGAACAGCAGTCCCGTCCACCACGAATCTATCAGAAACACCTGCGAGATGCCGCGCAGCCACCCGGCTACCAGATCGGCAAAGCTCAGCGATACGACGCCCGACACGGCATCGGGCATCGCAGGATCTGACATGTGCTCGGGCGGAATACCGTGCATGGCACGCGCCGCAAGCAGAAATATCCACGTACAGAAGACGAACGGGAAGGTAAACGAATTGACCTTCAAAGGAGCCATCACCTTGTTCATGCCGCGACGCACCCACACCGTCAAAGCCGCACAAATGATGAGTGCCACCCACATCTGCACCGTATTGCCCATAAACGTCGGAAACGCGCAGCCGACAAGAACGCCATTAAATCCCCAAAGCCCCTGTTCGCCGTCGCTGCGCGGATAACCGAGTATGTATCCCGTCAGCGACGATACGAGCAGTCCGACCAGCGCACCCCACGACACTATCGCGGTGTGAGTCTCGTAGGATCCCCAGAATATGCCGCACAGAAACAGCAGACCTGTCCACACGTTGTTTTGAAACATCACCTGTCCCGTGCCGCGCAACATTACCTTTATAAAATCGGACGATCTCTGTTCGCGACGTCCGTCATCTACGATTGTTTGTGTCATATCGATCGTTAGTTTAATTTACAACAATAACTACCTTACCTCCACGGAAATTCATCGGGCAGCGCACACCCCTTGACCTGCATTCGCACTGTCGAGCAGAATTGCCGCACCAAAGCCTTGACAGGAGCGGTCTCATCACCGAGCACCTTATACAACAGACCGCAATCACCAGGCAGCCGCGTGATCCCGACCGCCAGCCGCCGTTCGGAATCCACATATGCCCCGGTGGCGTCGTAGATCATATCCGCATGCTCCTTGGGTGTCAGCACCACGACATTGGCAAACACCTCGTAGTCGTCCATAACGCCTATCGTGCGCACCGACCGCATGTGGGGACGAACCACGAACTTCTCGCGAAATAGAGGCTCGCCGTCCGGCCGTCGGGCATGAGTGCAGACCGACAGCACATCGTACAGGAACGACTCGCCGCTGTCGAAGTATTTGCGGCCGCCCATGTATATCTCCGAATAGAAGAGCGTGGCCGTCGGCTCGACGACTATCTCCGTATCGCAAATATAACGTGTATGACGACACGGAATAACCGGTTCGGGCAAATATTCCAGATAGGCATTATCTTCGAGCAGTATATGTTGGCGCATTCCCGAATAGTTGTATCGCATCTCGGCCAGCTTGGTCGCCGCACCTGTCGATATGTGGGCATAGGCGTCGCGTCTCACCGCAAAATACTGACGGTAGCGGTCGCCGTCGACGTTAGGTCCGCCCGACGACAATATATACACGCACGGCATTTCGGGCATGCACTCGTCGAAGTACAGCTCCTGCTGCACGATCAGCGGAGCACGACGGTCGAGATCGCGCATTATCGACCGCCCGTCGGCATCGAGTTCGAACCCCAGATAGAGGTATCCCGATTTGCCGGGCGTGCCCACCGGCATGGCCTTGGGCTCGTCGAGATATGGCTGCATCTCCCTGGCCGCAGAGAAGTCGACCGCATGCCGTGGAGACAGAATAGCATTACTTGTTTTCATCGACATCGAAAAGAGCCATTGTGCGTATCAGATCGACCAGTTCTTCGATGCCCTCGCCCGTCATGCAATTGGTGAAGACAAATGGCTTGCCCGGACGCATCAACTCCGAATCGTGGCGCATCACCTCCAAATCGGCATGAACATACGGAGCAAGATCGGTCTTGTTTATCACGAGTATGTCGGAGTGCGATATGCCGGGACCGTCCTTACGCGGTATCTTATCGCCTGCGGCGACATCTATCACATAGATAAAGAAATCGACAAGTGCGGGAGAGAATGTCAGCGTCAGATTGTCGCCGCCCGACTCGATCAGCACCACATCGCCATCGGGGAAACGAGCCTCCATCTCCTCGACTGCTGCAATATTCATCGACGGATCCTCTCTGACGGCCGTATGCGGACACGCTCCGGTCTCCACACCGATGATGCGCTCCTCGACCAAAATGCCTTTGAGCATCTTGCGCACGTGTTTGGCATCTTCGGTAGTCACCACATCGTTAGTTATGACGAGAACCTTGTAGCCCATATCCAACAGCCGGGGCGTAATGGCCTCGATCAATGCCGTCTTACCCGAACCGACCGGTCCTCCGATTCCTATTCTGCAAGTATTGTTCATAGTAGCAATTATTAAATATTAATTCATAAACATTCGCTTGGTTCCCTTTTCGTGCAACGATGCTATAATGTCGGCATGCGGCGAAAAGGCGCACATGTCGTCGAGATCGAGTTCGCGCACCTCGTCATAAAGGGAGTCGATCTCGTCGGCCGCATCGAACATGATGCGCTGCGTCTGGTAGTGCGATACGCGCAACGACCGGAGCGCAGCTCCGAGAATCATATTCGTCACGCCGTACTGATGAGAGCAAAAGAGATTTCGTTCGGATATGCCGCAGGCCGCGAATACCGCCGCCTGAGCCACGGGATAGGTGCCTGGGGTCGCATCGTCGCGAATGTCGTCCGACAATCGGGCGACAGTATCATCGGAGAATATCTTCTGCGACAGTTCGACCATCTTGCGACCCATGCGTCGGGTCATCAGCCGCGCCTCGGCATTCATCTTGCACAGAATGACATATCGGTCGGCTTGCAGCATAGTGTCGTAATCACCTTGAAGATAGGCGCGATATGCCTGCAAAGCAGCTATACCGTCGGTGAATGCCGCCTGATGCGCCATGTCGCGCACATACTCTTCCAAAGTCGCTTCATCGTGCACCGCACCCATATCGGCCGCCGTCTCCAAGCCACCGGAAAAGGCAAACGTACCGACCGGAAACGCCGAATCGGTAAAGGCCAGCAGACGCATTACGGTTGTTGCATTATCGTTCATGCTTCGTAGCCGTTAATGCAGATGCGGTTCATGCTCATGGCATTCGCAATGTTCGTGATGTTCCCGGTGGCCGTGATGGTGTCCATCATGCGAGTGATGCCGGTAATGGTCGTGCGTATGACTGTCAGGCCCCGTAGCACCGAACAGACGCCGTATCTCATGCGGAGCCAAATAGGGTATTATCTGATCGCCCGGACGGAATTCGTAGCTGATATTCTCTATATGGTGAGTGCGCATGACGCTGTCCATGACCTTGCGATCGACAGTCAAAGGCACATACACCGCAGTTCCCTTGACCACCGCCGGCCAATGCTGGTTGCCTATGGCGTGTCCCAACTCGACGGCTATGTGTATGACGGTTTCGGGATTCTGCTTTGCCAAGCCTCCGAGGTCGATGACCATTACTTCATTGAGGCGTATTCTTACGGCCGCTATCCTGCGCTGCTGCGGGTCATACTCTATGATGTCGCCATCAGAGAGTTGCGATCGGCGTTCGAGTGCCACGGCATATTTGTTGTTTCGGTCGCCGACAGCCACGAAACGACTCTTCTGCGCCGTCCACTGATCGAGTTCCATATACTCCACGTCGCAATCGGCAATGCGCTCCTTCCACTCCGGCGACGAGAGATTTCCTATGATTCTGGTATATATCTTCATCTTGTTTGTACTACGTATTAAAAAAACGTCGGGAGCCCCCGGCCGGGGGCTCCCGACGATCGCATATCAGCTGAACCAGTAAAGCTGGCCGAGCGAAAACTCCTTGGCCGGTTTTACATATGCCCTAACGCCGTCGACCATAACATCGAACGTCTCGGGATTGACATCGATCTGCGGCATGCCGTTGTTGCGCACCATATTGAACTTGGTGAGCTGACGCGTGCGGCGCACCGGCAGCACCTGACGCTCCAAACCGAGCCGCTCCTTCACACCTGCCTGGTGTGCGGCATGCGATACGAACGATACGCCGGTCGACTGCAATGCGCGGCCGAACGCGCCGAACATCGGACGATAGTAACATGGCTGAGGAGTCATGAGCGAAGCATTAGGATCGCCCATATTCGACCAGTTTATGATACCGCCCTTGATAACCATCTTCGGCTTGGCGCCGAAGAACTGCGGCTCCCACAGCACCAGATCGGCGATCTTGCCCTTTTCGATCGAACCGAGATAGTCGGACACACCGTATGTGATGGCCGGATTGATCGTTATCTTGGCCAAATAGCGCAATACGCGGAAATTATCGTTGCTGTCGCTGTCTTCTGCAAGTTTGCCGCAAGCGTTCTTCATGAACGATGCCATCTGGAACGTACGCATGAACGATTCGCCTATACGACCCATGGCCTGCGAATCCGAAGATACCATCGACAGCACACCGAGGTCGTGCAGCACGTTTTCGGCAGCCTGCGTTTCGGGGCGTACACGGCTCTCGGCAAACGCCACGTCCGACGGGATCTTGGGATTGAGATTGTGGCAGACCATTATCATGTCGAACAGCTCGGCCTGCGAGTTGATGCCGAACGGCAGGGTAGGATTGGTCGACGAGGGCAGAACATACGACATCGACGCCACCTTCAACAGGTCGGGAGCATGACCTCCGCCGGCACCCTCGGTGTGGTAGGTGTGTATGGTTCGACCGTCCATGGCCGCTATCGTATCCTCCACATAACCGCCCTCATTGAGCGTATCGGTGTGTATGGCCACCTGCACATCGTAACGGTCGGCCACGCCCAGCGCCGCACGAATGGCGGCAGGCGTAGAGCCCCAGTCTTCGTGAATCTTCAAACCGCACGCACCGGCCTCGATCTGCTCTTCGAGAGGCTGGTCGAGCGAGCAGTTGCCCTTGCCCAACAGGCCGACATTGACCGGAATGCCCTCGAACGACTGCAATATGTGTTCGATGTTCCATCTGCCGGAGGTGATAGTGGTGCCGTTACTGCCGTCGGTCGGACCTATACCGCCTCCGAAGACAGTTGTTATACCATTGCTCAGACAAGCGTAGGCCTGCTGAGGCGCAATCATATGCACGTGACCGTCGATACCGGCAGCCGTCAATATCAGATGTTCGCCCGATATGGCATCGGTAGCCGTACTCGTCACCAGATCGGGGTGTACGCCGTGCATCACATTGGGATTGCCTGCTTTGCCGATACCGGCGATTTTGCCGTCCTTCACTCCGACATCGGCCTTTACCACACCCAGTATTGGATCTATTACCGTAACATTCGTAATCACCAGATCGAGCGAACCCTCCTTCGAGGTCATCGTATTGGCCAGACCCATACCGTCGCGTATGGTTTTGCCGCCGCCATACACGACCTCGTCGCCATACTCGCGCAAATCTTTCTCGATCTCCACATAAAGATCGGTATCGCCCAGACGTATCTTGTCGCCGACAGTCGGACCGAACAGGTTATTATATTCCTGACGTGAAATTGTTGCCATATCGCTCTATTTTTTAACGTTATCACTTTTCTTTGATGAAGCGGCGGCAGGTGCGGCAGGCTTGCCCGACGACAGCTTCGCACTCTTGAATCCAGCCTCGGCCATACGGTGCATGGCGCGTATACGCGCCGGGTAGTAGGCCGGAGCATCTTCATCGCCAGTATATCCCATCACCAGTCCGTTGAAGCCCATTATGCGACGTTTGCCGGAGTATGTCACCAGCTCGACATCTTTCTGATCGCCCGGCTCGAAACGAATGGCTGTCGTCGACGGAATATTGAGATGACAGCCGAATGCCGCTTCGCGGTCGAATTCCAGATAGCGGTTCACTTCGAAGAAATGGAAGTGAGAACCGACCTGTATGGGACGATCGCCCGTATTGCGAACGGTAACTTTTACCGTCCGGCGTCCTACGTTGTAATCGATCGGATCGCTTTTCAGCACGACACCGCCGACCACGGTTTTCGTTTGAGGCTTGAATCCAGGCTTATTCGGATATAGACTCTTACTCTGAGGCTGCGTTTTGGCAGCCACAGCCTTATTATCTGTTTTCATTACAATTCGAAATTAAATACATTATTATATGACCGTCATGGCAATCGCAGTCGCCGGCATCGCCGATCGCGACGATCTGCCAAGACCGTTAAACTATTTGATCGGGTGATGTATGCTGACAAGGCGCGAACCGTCGGTAAACACCGCCTCGACCTGCAAAAGATCGATCATGTCGGCCACGCCCTCCATAACATCGCTCCTTTTCAATACGCTCGCTGCGCCCTTCATAACCTCCTCTACGGTCTTGCCCTCGCGAGCACCCTCCAACGCAGTCGAAGTAATATAGGCGACAGCCTCCGGGTAATTGAGCTTCAAACCCTTTTTCATGCGTCTCTCGGCAATAATGCCCAAAGAAAGCAACATCAATTTGTCGATCTCTCTCGGTGTCAAATGCATAATATTATCTTATTTTACGGTTAAATTGATTTTTCGCTATCAGGAACCGTCGCACACACTGCACGACGATCTCGAATCGTTTCACTCAACGGAACAAAGAATATGCCACACGTCAGTAACATATAGATACATGGCACCATATTTGGACTTTGCCTGCCCGAATCCAAAACAATTTCTATCTATGATTAAAGCAATGTTGATCGCCGGCATGGGCGGATTTATCGGCACATGTCTGCGTTTTCTTACCGGAAAACTATGCCATGCCATATGTATATCGGCCTTTCCGTGGGGCACATTCACAGTCAACGTTATAGGCAGTTTTCTGATCGGCATATTCTTCGGTCTGGCCGAGAAGGGCAATCTGATTTCGTCGTCGATGAATCTGTTTCTGATAACCGGATTTTGCGGCGGCTTCACCACATTTTCATCAATGGCCGATGATATGTACCTGCTGCTGCAACAGCGTCATTGGGGCTATTTCGGGCTATACGTATCATTGAGCTTCGCACTGGGACTGGTGCTGGTATGGCTCGGACGGTCGCTTGTAAAATAGCCAATCCTCAAAATAGAAACAGCGGCTGCCTTACCGGCAGCCGCTGCTGTTATCTATTTTCGGTCAAAAACGACATCGTGTCCACTCCGTCGGCATAATCGCTAAGAGCGGGATATTGTGCTCTTCCTGGCGGTACCCGCCGTGGGTGCGGCACGACGTTCGACACGACACACTGCAAATCTTCGTCGTGTTCGGCAAGCCACTGCTCCACATGCGCCAGATCATCGTAACGGGTATACGACACGCAACTCAGCACAGACGAGAACGCCGGCTGTTCGATGCACAGAAACGCACCGCAATCGACGAAATCGCGCCGTTGCATCGTCAGCATCGCGCGGGCGGCCACACAGTTTTTATGGCGTTTGCTGCTACCGCTCGTCACAGCGAGAGCATTAAGCCTGAAATCGCGCGGCACGAACAGCATCGACACATTGCGGCAACCAAGTCCTGAATATGATGTTATGTCCTCTGCGATTCCATGCAACTCCTCCGCGCTCTCCTCGCCCGACAGAACCGCCACCGAGTGACGGCTGCCTCGCAAAAGCGATTTCACACCGGCGAAATGCGAACGGAAATATCGGTTGGCATCGTCACCGCCGGTAGCGATCGCCATGTCGTAGCGTGCATCGGGATCGTATTCGAATATCGGAATCGCCGGCTCTATATCTCGCAGCAAAGCTACTGCATAGTCCATCATCACCCGATCCTTGCTCGACGGTTTGATATGACATTCATTACCGCTCGCCACCACGCACAACAGATCGAAAAATCCGACCAAAGGGATATTGCCGGCCATTATGACCGCCACACGCCGAGGCTGTGTCACGGGAGTATAATCGGCCAGCCATGCCGCCAGCTTGTCGCGATCGAGCATCTCGGTGCGTATGGCATCGACCGCACGGCACAAATCGCGCTCGGTAAACCAGCCGTTTGCCTCAATGGCCATGGCCATGCAACGCTGCGAATCCGAATCGCGGCCGAATAGTCGCAATCGCTCGCCCAAGGCGGAGAATATGTCTATTACAGGCATCATCGGCTATAATATTTTCATGGCTATGACGGCACACGCCTCTGCATCGGCCAAGGCATGATGGTGATTATCGAGCACATAACCGCACGCCTCGGAGACGGTATGGAGCTGATGGTTGGGCAGCGACCGTCCGAACACCCGACGCGAAGCACGGCACGTGCAGTGAAACTCATAGTTGGGATACGGCATTTCGTACAGTTCGTGTACCGCACGCAAACACCCTTCATCGAAAGGAGAGTTGTGCGCCACCAGCGGCAGACCGCCTATGTAAGGCTGTATCTCACGCCACACCTGCGGAAAATCGGGAGCGGAATCGGTGTCGCGGCACGTCATGCCGTGCACGGCCGTACAAAACGAAGAGTAATAGTTTGGGGCGGGGCGTATAAGCCGATAGATCGAATCGACGATGCGACCGTCGCGCACGACGACTATACCCACCGAGCATACACTCGATCGTTTGCCATTGGCCGTTTCAAAATCTATCGCTGCAAAATCACGCATACTTCACCCGCTAAAATCGAGGTGTAAAGATACTAAAATATCGGGAGCGGACAACAAATCCGCTCCCGATATTTTTCGTCCGTTGCCGGAGAATCACTCCGCATCGTAGTCATACATGGCAGTACCCGTATATGTCAACGGGTATTTGCCGCACGTCATCGACAATGTCATGCGTCCGTTCTCTATCTTGCCGCGCAGGCCTGTAATGGTATAAGCGGGGAACTCACCGCCCATGGCCAAAGGCACTATGCCTTCGCCCTCAATCTCGATGGCTCCGCCCTCATACGAGAAGTCGACACCGGGAATGGTCATATCCAGCTTTACGGGCATGGCCTCGGCGAACTGCACGCGATACATGTATATGTCCATCGTAAGCGGCACGTCATCGATGTTCATCTCGTATCTCAGCTCTACGTCCTGCTGACGGAAAAAAGTACCGTCGGTCTGGTCTACCGACAACTCTCCCGAAAAAGTATTGTCGACCGGTATAAGTATGTAGTCGTTATCCGATTTGTCGCAAGCGACAGCCAAAGATATCGCACAAGCGACACACATCATCATTTTAATCAACTTCATAGAAATAATCAATTTATATGTTTACACTCAATTTGACTCCGAAGCTGGCGGGACGTCCCTTGCTGAAAAACGACCGCGACACCGACTTGAAATAGAACGTATCGTAATCGGCATCGGTCAGATTGCGCCCCCATACCGACAGAGAAAAGCCGCCCTTATTCAGTTCGACATATGCCGACAGCAACGAATAGAAAGGTTGCCACAGGGTATTCTCCTCGTTCCAATAGATGCGTCCCACGCCCCGCAGTTGCGCACCCACGACTATACGGTCCAGCATGCGGCAGCCGAGATTCCATACATAGGTCGCGCCAACGGCCAACGTATTTCCGGGGGCATAAGGAAGTATGTTGCCATCGTAGGAATTCAAACCGTCGTCGTACTCGGTAAAGCGGGCGCATGTATAACCGTAATCTGCCGTCAGCGACAAATCTCCGACCCGATACTCGGCCGACAACTCGGCACCCATACTGCGCGCACGGCCGGCATTCGACATCATACGTCCGGTATTGTTGCCGTCGGGCAGTACCGTCACCTGCTGATTGCGGCACTCGATCAAAAAAGCAGCCGCATCGACGCGCCAGTGCTCGCCCAGACGCAGATGCGCACCCAGTTCGAAGTTCCAACTCGTTTCGGGCTTATATCTCGTAGCCGTCGCCGAGTCGTAGCTCGCATCGCCCACACCGGGAAGATATACGCCCAGATCGCCCATCATATCGTTCATCATTCTCACCTGCAATATGTCGGAGAATATCTGGGTATTGAATCCGCCGGCCTTGTATCCTCGCGTGACAGTGGCATACAGATCGCCGCAACGCATCGAATATCGTGCCGAGAGCTTTGGCAGCACCTCGAAAAAAGACTGAGTCTCACGCCCTGCGAAACGAGTGTGCAGAGTCTTGAAATCGGTCATGGTCATATCGAACATGTAGCGTATGTCGCTGTGGGAATCGTATCGCATGGCGGTGTATTCGCAGTCGAATCTTATGCCGGCCGTAAGCGTCCACCGTCCCAGCGAGACATTGGATTCGTGATACAGCGCCGCACCGTATACCGGTATGCGGAAATCGCTTGCAATAAGAAAGTCGTCGCCGGCGATAGAGATGGAGTAGTCGGGAAACTGGGTGTGTATGCCGGCATTTGCATTTGCAAGGATCAGATCCTCTATGCCGTCGCGCTTGAATGTAACGGGCGACGACATGTCCAGCCACTTGCCGAACAGAAACACGCCCGACAGCCATTGCCAACGCGATTTTTCGTCGGCATTGCGCAGGACTATATCCTGCGTAAAGACATGCTCTCTCTGGCTCTGCACCAGGGTGAAGAACGAACGCGGTGTGAAGTCCTGATCCAAAGTCATGCGATCGTCGAGATACTGATAGCTCGTCACACTCGACAGATTCACCCTCTCTCCGCGATGTTTCACCACCACACCCTCACAGATATTCATTCGTCGATAACCGCACGGATCGTTATAGTCGATAGGGGAGTATGCACCCGTCGCATCGTCATACAGACGATAGGCATAGCCGCCCTCGTCGGTAAAGCCCACAGACAGCGTATTGTCGATGCTCCAACCGGTGACGGGCAGCCACTGCAAACGAACTCGTACACCGCCGTTATCGCCCCAGTCACACTTTTCGCCGTCGTACCGGTTGGTGAAAAAGCCGTCGCTATGAGAGTACGATGCCGCAACCGAATAGCCGAACCGCTCGCCCGCCGAACCGTAATATGCCGCACGGGCTGCATATGAGGTGGCCGACGAGTACTCCATCGACAAACGCGCACCCTGCCACATAAGCGGCGACAGGGTGGATATGTTCATCACGCCTCCGCTTGTATTGCGGCCGTAGAGCGTACCCTGAGGACCGCGCAGCAGATCGATCTTGCGTATGTCGTAGAAGTCGAAGTCATAAGCGTTTTTGTTCATCAACGGCACATCATCGACATTTACACCCACCACCGGCTGATCGATGCGCGAACCGAATCCGCGCACATAGATCGATGAAGTCATCTTGGAACCGTAGGAGGGTTGATAAAAATTGGGAGCCACAGCCGATATATCCTTAATCGACTCAACGCCCTCGCGCATCAGACGATACATGCCCAGCTCAGTCGACGAGACGGGCTGTCGCCGAAGATCGTCGCGGTGTTTCAACGATGCAGTCACCTCCACCTGTTCTATGTGATAGAGGGTATCGGCCTGCTCGGCAGGCTCGCTCGCCATGAGCGACAATGCAGCCAAAAGAGTTTTCACGCAGCAAAAGTAGGGTATTTGCCACAACCGATCAGCCCTCATTTGTAATAGTTTTACGCGATGCGCATGCGCATCTTCGGCCACACGCTGCCATATAAACGATCGAAGTCGACATTATATGCCGACTTCGATGCCTGATCCTAATCGATAAATCGCAGTCGATTATCGATTGCCCGACTTCTTGGTGTACTGATTGTGTCCCTCAGGATTGTTATTGTGCGATGCACGCGATGACGACGAAGTGCCTGCCGTGGTGCTGCGGCTCGTTTTTGCCGTAGCACGCGACGAACCGGTCGTGCGCGACGACTTGTTGGTCTGCGAACGACTCGTAGTCTTGTTGGTAGAATCTTTCATAATTCAAAAAAAGGTTTAAATTTAACAAATCGGCCGCTGTAACAACGGTTGCCCATATTAACGCAAATAGCATACAAATCCGGGCACGATTCACTCGTATACGCCCCCATGCGACTCTTTCGGCTCTGAAATTCGGGCAGTTTGGCAGCAATTTTTTTTCACGGTTCACAATCGGCTTATCATCGTTTCGTTCGGTACAGGCTTTGCTGATCCCGCAATGAAATACAATCGAACAATATTATGGAAGAATTATACGAAGGCAGGCCTTACTGGCTTATAAAAAACAGACTTTGGGATTATCACAAACCTCTGCAAAACGACATCAAAACAAGAGTAGCCGTCATCGGAGCCGGAATAACCGGAACACTTGTTGCGCATGCTCTGTCGTGCTCCGGCATCGAATGCTGCATAATCGACAAACGCGAACCGGCATGCGGCAGCAGTTGTGCCAGTACGGCGCTTCTGCAATATGAGATCGACATGCCGCTCTACCGAATGGCGCGTATAATGCCCGAAGCAGATGCCGTCACGGCATACAGATCATGTCTGTACGCTATCGACAAGCTCGAAACACTGTTCAGAGAAGCCAAGATCGACGCGGGGTTCCGCCGCGTGCCGAGCATATTCTACGCCGACAATCGCAAGGGGCTTAAACTCATACGCAAAGAGTATGAAATACGCAAACGTTACGATCTGCCGGTGGAGTTCCTCGATCGCAACGAACTGAAAAGCATCATGGGCATCGAAGGCCGCGGAGCGTTGGCCAATACCGCATCGGCACAGATCGACACGTATCGTGCGACAACCGAGCTGTTGAAGCACGATATCAAGTGCCACAATCTGCCGCTCTACACCCACACGGAGATAACGCGCTGGAACCGTCGCGACGACGGCTACACGCTGGTCACATCGGACGGGCACCGCATCGAATGCGAATACGTGGTGGTAGCGACCGGATTCGAGGCCGGGAAGTTTCTGCCCCGAAAGCTAATGCGTCTGACATCGACCTATGCCATCATATCGCAGCCCGTCGCCGAAAAATATCTGTGGAAAGAGCACTGCCTGATATGGCAGACTCGCAATCCATATCTATATATACGCACCGACAACAACAACCGCATCATAGTCGGCGGCGAGGACAACCCCTCCAACAGTGCATCGCGACGACGTTCGCGGCTGCCTCGCAAAGCCCGGACGCTGGAAAGCAAATTCAACGAGCTGTATCCCGACATACCATTCATCACGGAGATGGCATGGGCCGGCACATTCAGCTCCACACGCGACTCGCTGCCCATCATCGGCAGCTACAAAAACGATTCGCGCATGCTGTTCGCACTGGGATACGGAGGCAACGGAATAACATTCAGCATGATCGCCGCAAGAATCATAGCCCGCCAAATCCAGGGCAATCCCGATCCGACGGCGCATGTATTCAGCCCTAATCGCCGGTCGTTGTAGCCGGCCGCCGTCAGACCGACGGCCGCAGAATATGGATTTCAAGCGCATAGGATCGTCATCGCTGATTTTTTACACGGCACAGCATATTGGAATGCGGTTTGCAAAACAATAGGGTGCCATTATAATTAAAATATAACTGATATGAAAAAATTTTTATTATTCATCGCTTGTGCCGCAACGGCTCTCGCAGCAAATGCAGCACCTCAGGAAGTGGATTTCGACAAACTGCCTAAGAATTCGCAGGAGTTCATACAAAAGAACTTCCCCGGCGAGAAGGTGAAATCGGTAGAGATGGACCGTGAGGCATCGTGGGACAAGTACACCGTATATTTCAACAGCGGCAACCAGGTATCGTTCGAAGGAGGTTCGGGCGACTGCTCGCAGATAATCATGAAAAACGGTGCGGTGCCCATGACGGTTTTGCCGACCAAGGTCAAGAGCTACGTACTCGGCAAATATCCCAATCTGAAAGTTGTGTCGTGGCAGACAACTGCCGACGGCAGCAAGATAGGTCTGTCGGACAACACATGGCTCGACTTCGACAAAGACGAGAACTTCGTCAAGGCAAGCAAATAGCATCTGCAAGACCTAATATCGACGGGTCGCCTGGCAAGGGCGACCCTTTTATTTGCCCGGCAGCATCGCATGGTTGTTTGTTTGCCGTAAATTCACTATCTTTACCCTCGATTATGAAACCACAGATCGCCGTCATAGACAACAACACTCTCAACTGCATGGCACTGCGCAGCATACTGTGCGACATGCTGCCGTGGGCAGACGTGGTCACCTACAACTCCATGGAGGAGTTCGACTCGGAGTCGCACGAAATGGCGGTGCATTTCTTCGCAGGGGCGGAGATCGTATTCCGCAATCTGCCCATGTTTCAGGCCAATATACGCCGCACGATCGTTATCGTCGAGGGCAAGAACACCACATTCTCACTTTCGGGTTTTCGCACGATAGATGTCACACAAAGCGAAGCGCAGATCGTAAGGTCTATACTCCGAATACACGAAAGCGGACACCCGAGCGGACATCACATGGCGCATGCGGCTGCCGACGGCAGCACGGCACAGGTGCTTTCGCAGCGCGAACGCGACGTACTGGCTCTGATGGTCAAAGGTTATATAAACAAGGAGATCGCCGACCGGCTCAACATATCGACCACAACGGTCATTTTCCACCGTAAGAACATATCCGAAAAACTCTGCACCCGCTCCATCGGACGGCTGACGATCTATGCCGTCATCAACGGCATAGTAGACATTCGTGAATTATAGTCAGGCCGTAAGCGAGTCGTATATGTCATCGAACGCCCGCCGTATAGCGTCCCGATCCTCTATCAGCCGGCGAAACGCTTCGAGCCGTCGGGCATTGTCAGATTCGGGAATCCACAGCCGCATATAACCGTTGCGCCCATACTTCCCTACAAGATGCGACATGCAGCGTTCGAAATTCTCGTCGCGCGTCATCTCAGGGTAGTGCGCCATAGTATATTGCACCGTGCGGCGCAACGTCACGTCGGCATCGATCTGGCGATCGGCCTCGGCAACTATACGGCCGTAAACGGTGCGCGGCTCGTGATCCGACGACGCACGATGATCCTCCACGGCGTCGCCCATCACAGCTATCGCCTCGGGCGTAAACCAGCGACGCAGCTCACCATCGTTCAGCACTATACGGCGCGATACTTCATGATGATGTTCACGACCCTCGACAAGCCCCGTATCGTGATATGCGGCAATGGCATACACCATATTCCAGTCTACGTCGTAGTGTTCGGCCAAAGCCATGCTCTGTGATATCACGGCGCGCACATGGTCGACGTTATGCGCTGCATCGAAGCCGGCATAGCGGGGTATGATCTCGTTCTCGATATATCGTACAAGCTCTGCGTTCATCATTGCGGAATCTTAATCGGAGGGCGAAGATACTAAATTTTCAGCAAATGCCTATACCGTTCGCTTCGCGACACGACATATCGCATAAGCCGCATCATATAAAATTTGCATAATCGAAAATAATGTTATACTTTCGTCCCCGATTTAGGGGTGCTTATCGCGCCATGCGCGATTGGCTGAGATTATACCCATAGAACCGGATACGGGTAATGCCGAGACCGGGACTGGCATATCTTACATACGACCCCTTTTCAAACTATAAACAATTTAATTTATAAGTATGAAAAGGAACCTTTACCTTGCGGCGGCATTCGCAATGATGACCCAAGTGCCGCTATGGGCGCAAGAGCCCTATCACGAGGTCGATTCGACCCGTGTCTATCAACTCCAACAGATCGAAGTGACCGCCACGCGAGCCTCGAAGTCGACACCGATGGCCTACACCGACATCTCTCAGGAGCAAATCGCCCACAACAACTACGGACTCGACGTCCCGTTCGTGTTGCAGATGACCCCCTCGTTCATCGCCACCTCCGAAACCGGCATCGGCATAGGTGCCACCTCGATGCGTCTGCGCGGTACCGACGCCTCGCGGCTCAACGTCACGGCCAACGGAGTGCCGATCAACAATCCCGACTCTCACGCCGTATACTGGTACGACACACCCGACTTCATATCGGCCGTCGGCACGGTGCAGGTGCAGCGAGGAGCAGGCACCTCGACCCACGGCACAGGTGCATTCGGCGGCGCACTCAACATGACCACATCGCCGCTCACCACCCGTTTCGGAGGCGACGTATCGCTCTCATACGGATCGTTCAATACAAACAAGCAGGCCGTGCACATAAGTTCGGGACTCATGGGCGGACACTGGATCGTCGATGCCCGTCTGACACACATCGGTTCCGACGGATATATCGATCGCGGAGCGACCGACCTGAAATCTTATATGTTCCAGGCAGGTTACTATGCAGGACGCACATCGGTCAAGCTGTTGTCGTTCGGAGGTAAGGCCAAGACATATCTGACCTACACCGGCGTAACGAAAGAGGATATGGAGCTTTACGGCCGCCGCTACCACACCGAAGGACAATACGTCACGTCCGACGGCAACCACGTATTGGCCGACGGCACGCACGTAGGCTACTACGACGATCACACCGACAACTATCTGCAAATAAACAACCAACTGATTATAAACCACCAGTTCAACAACAATTGGAATCTTAACTTCACCGGATTCTACACCTATGGCGACGGATTCTATCGCCAATATAAGGACGACGCCAAGCTGCTCGAACACGGGTTCGGGGCAGACAATGCGTTCGATGCCGGCGGCAGCAAGATCAAAAAAGATCTGATTCGTCAGAAGCTCATGCGCAACCACTTCGGAGGCTTCAACGCCTCGGCCGGCTACACCTCGCGCAACCTCGATCTTGTTTTCGGCGGCTCTTACAGCTATTACAGCTGCCCCCACTGGGGAGAGTTGGACTGGGTGCAGGACGCCCCTTCGGGATTCACTCCGGGCATGCACTGGTACGACAACGATGTCGACAAGCATGACGCAAATGCCTTCGTAAAGGCAGCATGGCGTGTGGCAGAGGGGCTGACCCTTGTCGGCGATCTGCAATACCGCTATGTTCACTACAAGGCGTGGGGCGTCAACGACAACTACGACGATGCAATCGAAGGCATGCAGGTTATAGATGTCGACCAGACATATCACTTCTTCAATCCGAAAGTGGGCATCAACTACTCGCCCAACAAGCATCACCATCTGTACGCATCGTTTGCCATAGCTCAGAAAGAGCCTACGCGCAACGACTTCACCGATCGTTTCCGCCAGACATTTCCCTCTTCGGAGAAACTCTACGACTACGAGGTGGGGTATCAGTACAATCACCCGATAGTGAGCGTAGGTGTCAATTTCTACTACATGTATTACAAGGACCAGCTGGTCAAGACCGGACAGATCAGCGACAGCTACGATGCGCTTAATATCAATGTTCCGAAGAGCTACCGCCGCGGTATAGAGCTATCGCTCGCTGTCAATCCGCTCAAATGGCTGAGTTTCGGCGGTAACCTCACGCTCAGTCAGAACAAGATCAAGGATTATGTCAACATGGTCGTCGACTACGATTCGTGGGACAACGACACCAACTTCTTCGGCTACCACACCGAGGAGATGGGCGACACTCAGATCTCATATTCGCCCAATACCATCGCCAATGCTTTCATCAGTTTCAACCATCGCGGATTCGGCGCTTCGATCATGACCCAGTACGTCAGCGATCAATATTTCACCAATTACCGCAACGACAACATGAAGCTCGACGCATATTGCGTTACGAACCTCAATCTGTCATACACGATGCAGGCTCGCTCGAACAGGGAGGTGCGATTCGGTGTCACGATATACAATCTCTTCAATGCCAAATACTGCAACAACGGCTACGGCTATTCGGAGTATTCGGGCGGAAAGCAGTATGATGTGGCATTCTACTTCCCTCAGGCCACGATCAACGCTCTGGCCAACGTAACCGTCAGCTTCTAAACTTATGGATTGGGGACTCATATTACAGATCGTCGGCACGACGCTCGGACTCATCTATCTGTGGCTCGAATACCGTGCCGACATATGGGTGTGGCTCGTTGGCATGATAATGCCCTTGGTGCACGGCGCGCTCTATCTGAGTCGCGGCATATATGCCGACGCCGCCATGCAGCTCTACTACGTGGCGGCCGGCATATACGGCTGGATCATGTGGCGCAAGCGTCCGAAAAATACCGCAGCCGGACGCATACGCCGCACACCGGCCGCCACGGCACTGCGGCTTGCGGGTGCATACGTCGTATTGCACACGGCAATATATCTCCTGCTGACATACTGCACCGACAGCCGCGTGCCGTTTTGGGACAGCATGTCGACTGCAATGTGCATAGTGGCCATGTTCATGCTCTCGCGCAAATATGTCGAACAGTGGCTTGTATGGCTCGCGGTGGATATAATCAGTGCAGGTCTGTATATGTATAAAGGAATCCCCATAACTGCGGGACTCTATATTCTCTACTGCATACTCGCCGTGGCCGGTTACATGCGCTGGCGCAAGGAGCTGCAAGATTGACACCGCCGATCCGGCAATGAAAAAGAGGTTGCGAGCGAATCGCAACCTCTTTTATTTCGGGCAGTCCTGCATCTACATCTTCACACAGCGCACCGGAGTGGCATTGGCACGTTGCAACGCGCGTTGCGGCTCATAACCGTTATAGGTACGCGTCACAGTATTCAGATCGAAAAACATCGCCTGCGAATTGTCGCCGACCGTACCGCACGTCCAGTAATAGCCCGTCCAGGGCAAAGGACGCTCCTCGTTGGCATTGACGTTGTCGAGAACGCCATTGAGATAGTTGCGACGGCCTGCTGCCGAGAAGAAATAGGTTTTGCCGGTAGCGATCTCCTCCAAATGCCAGCCATACATGGCCTTGGCCTCGGTCCAGTCGAGCTGGTCGTCCGCAGCCGATATGGTAAGTGCCGTGAACAGACCGGCATCGGGCATGCGCCAGCCGTCGGGGCAGGGATCGTTGTCGGTCTTGCTACCGCCTGCGCTCCAAAGCGTATCATCGTGCTGTGCATGAAGCCAATCGTAGGCGTTGTCCTTGTATCCCTTGATAAACGACATCGGGTGAGCCACGGCATAATCCATGGTGCCCGTCAAAGCGTCGTTATCCTCATATTCGAAATAGAGCCGGCGCGCAAGAGCATTGAAAACGCGGGCATCAGAGTTGCCTTTGAAATTATACTCGGCAGGACCTACGAACGGATCTTTGCGTCCCCACTGATAATACAGGCCGTAAGACTCCAATATCTTCTCGCCGTCCGTATCGCCGTTGCTGTTAAGCTCGGCACCGAGATTGCGGTTCATGACATCTGTACCGGCTATGGTTATGGCATCGGCTGCCGGATCGCTCGTAGTCACCCATATATGCCAGCTCCATATAATGTCGCCTGCGGCATTGCGCGCAGCTATAACGGCATTGCCGGGTATGACGGCATCGATCTCGTTGCCGTCGTCATCGGTGTCCTTTTCAAGATAGAACGAGGCTATGCCGTCTTTGAATGTCAGATACTTGATAAGATTGCTCGATGTCTGCCACAGCAGCTCCACGCTCTGGGTTTCGAGTCGCGCACCGCTCGTACCGCGCTTGAAAGGATCGAACAGATAGCGGGTTTCGGGCTTGGTTACGACAAAACAGTTGGACGGAGTCGACGTGAAATCGATGTCGGCATTCTGCAAAATGGCAACATATATAGTCACCGACTGCGTGGCTCCCGTAGGAGTGTAACCCACCAGCGCAATGCTGCCCTCGGTAGCCTCTTCGTCATCGAACGACGAAGGAGCTGTCACCGTGATCTCGCCCTTATACATATCGATGGCGTCGATGGTCCAGCCTTCGGGATACGACGATACGCGTATAGAGGTGATGTTATGCGTATTGAACGTAGTCGTACCGGTCTGTCCCGGCATCGTGAGCAGAATGCTGCCCGACGGCACGACGAACTCTTTGGTCTCGCTCTTGTCGCACGAAACGAAAGTCAGGAACATGCAAACGGCCACAAGGCCGCGCAGAAGATTTTTCATATATCGGATATTAACTTTTTTCATATGATGCAATATCTGGGCAAAGATACCAAAAATGAGTTAAAAAACCTACTTCGCGCCATATTATTTCTGCATTAGGAACAATTCTTGTCGGACAGATAACGGTTTCAAACTGCAATTATTGTATGAAAACACTAAAAATCATGACGGGTTCGAAGCCCGCCGATGCAGGGTTTCACATCACCATCGCCGAAAACGGACCTTATCTGGTATACGGCCGTCCGCCATTGGCGCAGCAATTCATCATGAACAACGACAAGGGTGAGAGCTGGTATTTTCAAGAGGGCAAACACTTCTCTACCGAGGCCGAGCCCACGGCATTATGCCGTTGCGGAGAGTCGCATCGCAAACCTTATTGCGACGGATCGCACAAGACCGCAAATTGGGATCCATCGACAGGCGGCGCGGAAGATCGTCTGCTGGACAATGTGGAGATGACACGCGGCGGAGTGATAGACATCAGCGACAATCGCAAATATTGCGTATTCGCGCGTTTCTGCGATGCCGAAAGCGGCGTTTACGAATTGGCCGAACAATCCGACGATCCGCAGGCACGACAGCTTGCCGTGCGCGAAGCATCGATGTGCCCCTCGGCTCGTCTCACAGCCTGGGACGCAGCCACCGAGCGTCCCTACGAATATAAATACGAACCGAGTCTGGGGCTGATCGAAGACATCGCCATAGGCGCAAGCGGCGGATTGTGGGTGCGCGGCGGCATCACCGTACAAAATGCCGATGCAGAAGCATACGAGGTGCGCAACAGGGTAGTATTGTGCCGATGCGGGCAATCCGCCGGCAAGCCATATTGCGACGGCACGCACGCTGCAATCAAATGGAACGACGAGTTGGAGGGTGTACCGGAAGGCGAAACGGTGCCGGAAAATGTATATTGAACCTAACATGGTGCCGATAAATCGGCACCATGTTTCAAATATGCCGCTCCAAGCTATAACAATCCGGCCTCATAATAACGTACGATCTGTTCGAGCATCGCATCTTCGCCTTCCGGATCGTAACGCATCTTCAAATCATTGCCGAAGATCTTGGCTATCATCTGCCAGAATCCGGCAGTAAACCCGCTGCGAAACTCCTGTATGATGCGATAGGCCGTATGATCGGTCTGTCGATCGAGCAGTTTGAGCAATATGCGCCCCTCGTATCGCGTCATCTTGAACAACACCGGCGACAACTCCTCTTTCAAGGCTTTCTCTATCGCACGCGTATATTGCCGACGATCTTTGCGGCGATCCATTGCCGACAGAGTATCGTCGAGATTCTCCATGCGTCGGGCAGCCTCCACGGCAAGCGGATACACCTTTTTCACCGCACGTATCATCTTTTGATGGCGTCTCAGATCTGCCTTGCGATTGAATATATAAACCGGCAGAGAAGTGATATGCAACACCGAATCGCCTGCTCCGACACGCTCCCACTCCACACGGCTCGCACCTCGCACACGTACACTTTGCGCGAAGACATCGGTACAGACGAACACTACCATACACAATATTATCGAAAACCGTCTCATCACTTTGTCTTGTCAAAGATACGAAAAATCGGGCGCAGACGCAAGCGGCAGCCTGATTATACCGTGCGAGAATATCTTCGGCGGCGACGAATATGCAAATATCGGACGCTGATTGCGCGATTCGGATTTTTATCGCTACATTTGTATTTGCAAAACTTATAATCATTATGTTGAAAGCAGGATTACATTTCCAAACGCAAATGGTCGTATCTCCGGGCAATACGGCCGAATACATCGGATCGGGCGATATGGCCGTGCTGGCCACTCCCGCAATGGTGGCACTGATGGAGAACGCAGCCATGCTGGCCGTAGCTCCTTTGCTGCCGGAGGGTTCGACGACCGTAGGCTCGTGCATATCGACTTCGCACCTGAAACCGTCGGCCGTCGGAGCAACCGTAACGGCACGTGCGGAACTTACGGAGGTGGATAACCGCCGACTGACATTCCGTGTCGAGGCCTACGAAGGCGAAGAGAAGATAGGGGAGGGCGAACACGTGCGCTACATTGTCGATCGCGAGAAGTTTCTTGCGCGCATCGGCAAATAAAACCGACATATCGGACACGGGAATTTCGGCCTAAAATTTTGCCGTTTCAAAACTTTACACTATCTTTGCCGTGCTTTCGAGCAAATGATTGAGCTATGGTGTAACGGTAACACAGCAGATTTTGGTTCTGTCGTTCTGAGTTCGAATCTCGGTAGCTCAACCAAACGAGTCAAAGCCCGGCATAATGTCGGGTTTTGTTATTTTCAGATTAAAACTCTTGTCATTATGCCCTTTCCAATCGAAAACAAGCTCGTCGTAGCAGTCTCATCGTCGGCACTGTTCGATCTGTCGGAATCCGACAAAATATACAACGAGCACGGCCTGGCCGAGTATCGTCGTTACCAAGAGGCCAACATCGACAAACCGCTCGGAAAGGGCGTGGCATTTCCATTTGTCAAACGTCTGCTCAGCTTCAACGAGATATTTCCCGACGAGCAGCCCGTAGAGGTGGTGCTGCTCTCGCGCAACTCGCCAGAAACGGGATTGCGCGTATTCCGCACCATAGCCCACTATGGTCTCGACATCACGCGGGCATCGTTCTTTTCGGGCGAATCGCCATACAAATATCTGCCTGCATTCAACGCCTCGCTGTTTCTGTCGGCCTCAGAAAGCGACGTGCGCAATGCCTGCGATGCCGGCTATGCCGCCGGACGCGTACTCGACAGCAAGGTGCTCGACGACGAGTCGGACGGAGAGTTGCGCATAGCATTCGACTTCGACGGCGTGATCGCCGACGACGAGAGCGAGAAGATCTACAAGGAGCAGGGATTATCGGCCTTTCATCGCCACGAATCGACCACCGACAAACCTCTCGATCCGGGACCGCTGGCCGATCTGCTGAAAAAAATATCCAACCTGCAACGGCTCGAAACCTCGCGCCTCGGCATCGATCCGTCGCATCGGCGCCGACTCAAAATATCGATCGTAACGGCGCGCAACGCGCCTGCCCACGAGCGCGTGGTCAATACGTTGAAGAGCTGGGGAGTAGAGGTAACCGAAGCCTTCTTCCTCGGAGGCATATCCAAAGACAGAGTGCTGGAAATCATGCGTCCTCACATATTCTTCGACGATCAGATGTCGCATCTCAACCACCTGCGCAACGTACCGGCCGTACATATTCCGATGGGCATAGCCAACGAATAAATACTCCATAAAGCATATTGCTACGATAAGTTTTCAATACAATCGTGCATATATATGATTTTTTATTGTACATTTGTAAAATATAATATTTAAATACAGATGTACAACAAGTCCGGCGAGGAGTATGTCTCTCCGCAAATCGAAATCTTGACTGTGAAGGTCGAATACACACATATCAGCGAAAGCGGAACCGAGATGAATCGCATAGATCCGGTACTCGAAAATCAGTTCGACGAGATATTATGAAATCGACAGCCATAATTTCTGCCGGCCTGCTATCGCTTGCCATGGCATCGTGCTGCAACAATGGCGAGGAGGCTCCGGCCGCTCAGCGGGTGCAGTTTCACATCGAAGCATCGGCCGACAATACACGCACGCAGTGGGGCGAGTCGGACACCGACGGATATCACATGCAATGGAGCGAAGACGATCGTCTCAAAATCATAATCTCAACAGCCGACAACATAGCGGAGGCATCGATAGGACATATCTCCGACGACAGATCATCGGCATCGTTCGATGTCGATATGGAGTTGGCATCGACACCCGACGAGTACCGGCTCTACGCCTGCTGTCCGGCTTCGGCATTCGACGGGATAACGACCGATAGAGACAATACGCGACAAGTGCCGCAGCTCGATTTCACCGTCCCGCAGCATCAGCGACCGACATCGCAGTCGTTCGCCCCCGACGCCGCCGTGATATTCGGCTGCTCGGCAAGCGATATAGCACCGACATCGTTTGTCGCCATGCAATTTACCTCGATAGTGGCTTACGGAAAGATAACGGTCAGAGACCTGCCTTTGGACGACGGCGAACGGGTGACGTCGATAACGCTTGCGGCATCTCGCCCGATATCGGGCAAGGCGACATACCGCTTCGACGACGATACGCCGCACAGTGAGGCCGCACAATCGGCATCGGATACGATAGAGATAGAATATTCGACCGCCGATGCCACATTCTCAGCATGGTTCACGACCATACCGGCTTCGCTGCGCGACGGAGTGTTGTGCGTATGCGTCAAGACCGACCGCGGCAGATACGAAAAGATGATCGATCTGAGCGGCAAGGATTTCGTCTTCGAGCAAAACCGCATATTGTCGTTTACAGTCGACATGAGTGCCGCCGCGCGTTCCGAACACCCCGTATGGCACCGCATATCGTCACCGGAGATGATCTCGGACCGTCCACATATCATAATATGCAACGGATTCTGCTGCTCCAACACGCTGTCGTTCGACGGGCACCCGCAGGCCTTATCGCTCTCCGATACAAATATCGCCATCGACGGCAACTGCATTTATAACATGGTCGGCGACTCTTTGAAATGGAACTTCACGACATCGATCACCGGCGAAACCGTCATTTCGCAGTATGGCAATCCAGACATTTGGCTATATGCAGCCAACACCAACAACGGCATATATGCCGACAACAACGCTGCCCGCCGTTTTCGTTGGATATTCTCAATCGCAGACGGAGCCATGCGAGCTTCGTGCCGCAACAGCAGCGACACACGTTACCTCGGTATCGCCTCGGCAGGCTGGCGGTCATACACCTCTTACAACAACGTCAACTACATATCCACGGCAATAGAGCTGTTCGGATTGTATGTAGAGTAGACACCTTGCAGCTATCAAGATACAACAACGATTGCATTTCGCAACGCTTATATTAAAAGATAAAGCTGCATAATATTCAAATTCTCACCGAGATTCGCACAGTCTCCCGTACTAACGGCAATCGGGCGACGTGTCATATCGCACCCTCGTCGCAGAGCATACGCCGTTTCAGCTCCGAGCCCCAATAGTATTGCCCGATGGAACCGTCACGCCGCACGATGCGATGGCACGGAACCAGGAGCGTAACAGGATTGTCGCCGACGGCCGAGGCAACGGCTCGTACTGCCGACGCATGTCCGGCACGCCGCGCAAGTTCCGAGTAACAAATCGTCTCTCCGCGCCCGACATCAAGCAATGCCCGCCACACATCTATTTGAAAATGCGTACCTATAAGATGAAGTGTAACGTCGCAAGAAAATATGTCGCGACACTTGCCGGCCCCGGCAAGGCGTATGTTGGGAAAAATCTCCGCGACATGATTCAAGACCGTTGTCCGATCGGGCTGCGCAAAACCGAGATAACACAGTCCGTCATTAGAAAATACCTCGATCATCTCACCGTATGGCGAGTCGACAAACGCATACTCGGCATCGAAAGCCTCTCGGCGATCATGGGAAACATTGATATTCATGGCACAATCCTTATAAACATCAGTACGGCAAAGCCGCCTATTGCAAATTTAACGATTTTATCGTACATATGCAACCACAAAAAAATCCGGTCTCTAAAAGACCGGATCATATCCCGCGAAACTTTCGCTGACTAACGCTCGCCGTAGATCGATTCGAGCAATGCCGCCAGACGAAGACCGCCTTTCAGAAACTGCTCCTCTATGACGGGAGTATATTTGTTGACATAGTCGAACGAGATCTCGACACCGGCCGGAGAGTCGAAATAGATCTGACGGCTCAGCTCGACAGTCTCCTCGATCCAGTCGTTGGGCGTACCTGCCACGATCGTCTCGATCTGCTCGGGCGTAGCGCGATCGATCTGATACTGCCACTCCGAATAGCTCCACTTGTGTGCCGACTCCACGATCTTGGTATCCCACACGCTATGCAGCTTGGCGTTCGAATAGAAATATTTTACCTGAATTGTATTGCCGCCCAGATCGCATTTATGACCGGCATGCATAGGACAGTGCATGTCGCCTACAAGGTGTATGAGCATCATCAGATCGAGCTTCTCCTGCTCAGGCGACAAACCTCCGTTTTTCAGACGCGCCACAATATCGTTGATCGCTACGACGACATCGCCTTTCGGCTCCTTCTTCGACTTTGCATACGTACGCTCATTCTCGTCGACATTGACATAATGCCACGTCTTGGTGTAAGCATACTCGGGCGTATGGCTGGCGTTATCGAGCCAGTTGGCATAATATACGAGCGAGTGGCCGTCGAGCAGCGCCGTCACCTTCGATGCCACTTCGGGCGACAGATGGTTCTCTGCGATATAGGCCACCGTGTCGTGCCCCTTTTGTCCCCAGCCGAATACATTGCCGACGGCCGCAAGACACAATAATGATACGATCAGTCTCTTCATAATCGGGTCTATGTTTAGGTTTATTGATTCATCGTTGCGAGGAACTCCTCGTTGCTGTCGGTCATATTCATCTGCTTTTGCAGGAACTCCATCGCCTCGACAGTCGTCATATCCGACAGATACTTGCGCAGAATCCATGTGCGGCTCATCACATTCGACGAGAGCAGCAGATCTTCTCTACGCGTACCCGACGAAATAACATCGACAGCAGGGTAGATGCGCTTGTTTGACAACTTGCGATCGAGCTGCAACTCCATATTGCCCGTACCCTTGAACTCCTCGAATATCACCTCGTCCATCTTGGAACCGGTATCGATCAATGCCGTGGCGATAATCGTCAGCGACCCCTTCTCCTCGGTATTTCGCGCCGCACCGAAGAATCGCTTGGGCTTATGCAGCGCATTGGCATCGACACCGCCCGAAAGCACTTTGCCCGATGCAGGCTGAACCGAGTTATAAGCACGTGCCAGACGCGTAATCGAATCGAGGAAGATGACCACATCATGTCCGCACTCCACCATACGTTTAGCCTTCTCCAACACCATCTCAGCCACTTTGACATGGCGCGAAGCCTGCTCGTCGAATGTCGAGGCCACCACCTCCGCCTTAACGTTGCGCGCCATCTCCGTAACCTCCTCCGGACGTTCGTCGATAAGCAAAACGATCATATATACTTCGGGGTGATTGTCGGCAATGGCATTGGCTATCGACTGCAACAGCATGGTTTTACCGGTCTTGGGCTGTGCGACGATCAACGCTCGCTGTCCCTTGCCTATCGGAGAAAACAGATCGATTATACGGTTCGAGAGCGAATTGTGCCCGTTGCCCGTCAGATGGAATTTCTCGCTCGGAAACAGCGGCGTCATATACTCGAACTGCACGCGGTCGCGGATATATTCGGGTTTCAAACCGTTGATCTCCGATATATGCACCAGCGGGAAATACTTTTCACCCTCTTTCGGAGGACGTATCGTGCCGCTCACCGTATCGCCCGGCTTCAAACCGAACAGCTTTATCTGCGACGGAGACACATACACGTCATCGGGCGAATTGAGATAGTTGTAATCAGCCGAGCGCAGGAATCCGTAGCCGTCGGGCATGATCTCCAACACGCCCTCACCGTCGATTTCGGCTGCGAAATCGTCTTTGGTCACCACGTCCGACGGCAACCCGTCGTCGTATATGGCATTACCGTCTATATCGTCCATCAAAGGCTCTTCGACAATATCCTGCTCGACAGATATTTCATCTGCAACACGGTCAGCCTCCGGCTGAGTTGCCGCAGCGGCAGCAGCGCTCTTCGGCTTGCGACCGCGTCGTTTGGGCATAGGGTGATCCGGCGTCTGCTCAACCGTCTCCGTTGCAACGGCAGCCGGCTCGGCTTGCAAGGCAGACTCTTCGCCACGACCCTGAATATCGTCTGCACGACGCACGGGGCCGCCGACCTTGACTCCACCAACGCGCGGACGACGTCCGCGTTTCGCAGGCTGGGGAGCCGCCGCCTCTGGCTCTGCGACCGGAGCATCGTTGGCAACCGAAGAGATCTTGTCCAACAACTCTCTCTTTTTCATAGAGGTTCCGTCGATGCCGAGCACTTTGCCGATAGCACGCAATTCGACAAGCGTCTTACTCTCTAATGCAGTTAAATCTTGCATATATATAAATTAATTATGTATTCGTGATTATTATGAACGGAATCATTATCCAACCGAAAGCAGTGCAAATATAATACATTTTTTATTATCGCCAATATTTTTCATAACAATTATATATTATTTAACAGCGTAAGATCGTATTTTATTACAAAAAATCGTACATTTGTCTTACAATTATTAACGACTGACTACAACTATGGATTTAGTTTTAAGATACCGCATGTTGAGCGACGAAAGCGACCATTTCGTACGCGACTTCGAAGTGCGTCCCGAAATGACGCTGGCCGAGTTTCACCGTTTTATCATCGAATCGCTCGGTTACGACGACTGCATGTCGTCGATATTCAAGTCAGATGCCCAGTGGAGCAAACAGCAGGAGTACACGCAAATGGACATGGGAATCGATGTCGAATCGGCACCGATTGCAATGGACAGGGTGCATCTGCTCGAAGTGACCTCCGAACTGCACGACCGAATGATCTATCTGTTCGACATGCTCAACGAACGGGCGTTCTACATCGAACTGGTAGAGGTGAAACGCGCCGAGGACGATATGACATATCCGCGCGTGGCGTTCGAACATGCCACGGCTCCCGATCAGTACGACCCAGAGGTCACGGTCGACGACGGATCGATCTTCGAGGAGATGATGGGTGAATTCGGCGAGTTCGACGGCGATGACAGCTATGACGACGAATATTGATCGCCCGACGCTTATCGTAGTGGTAGGTCCCACCGGATCGGGCAAAACAGATCTCAGCATACGTATTGCACAGCACTATGCCGCACCTATTCTGTCGACCGACTCGCGACAGATGTACATCGGCATGCCCATCGGAACGGCACAGCCTACGCCCGAACAGCTCAACTGCGTCGAACACCACTTCATTGCCGACCGCACACCCGACAGAGAGTTCAACTGCGGCCAATACGAGATAGAAGCATTGGCTCGGCTCGACGAACTGTTCGCCACCCGCAAATATGTGGTTGCCGTGGGGGGTTCGGGACTATATATACAGGCTCTGTGCGAGGGTATGGACGAGCTGCCGCAAGCCGACAACGATCTGCGGCAGACGTTGCACCAACGGCTCGAACATGAGGGTCTGCAATCGCTCGTCGATCAGCTGCGGCAACTCGATCCCAAGTGTTGCGACACGATCGATATCCGCAACCACGCACGCGTAATGCGGGCTTTGGAGGTGTGTCTGCTAAGTGGCCGTCCATACTCGGAACAGCGAATAGGACAACGACGCGAACGACCGTTTCGCATAATCAAGATAGGTACCGATATCGACCGACCCACACTATACCGGCGCATCGACTGCCGTGTAGACCAGATGATAGCCGACGGACTGGAAAATGAGGTGGAATCGATGCTCCCGTTTCGCCACTGCAACGCGTTGCAAACAGTAGGATACAAAGAACTGTTCGCCTATATGGACGGCGAGTGTTCGCGCGAAGAGGCTATCGAGCTTATCAAACGCAACTCGCGACGATATGCCAAACGGCAAATGACATGGTTCCGCCGCGACACCGAAATAGCCTGGTTTGCCCCCTCCGACACCGATGCCATAATAGAATATATAGACGGAAAGGTTTTGCAGAATTAAATAAAAATACTACTTTTGCAGAGTCGTTTAAGCGACACAGGGCTCGGATGGTGGAATAGGTAGACACGCCGGACTTAAAATCCTGTGACCAGTAATGGTCGTGCCGGTTCGACCCCGGCTCCGAGTACACGTAAGAGTCTTCGGCTCACAATGGCACCGAAAGCGAATAACCGCTTTCGGTTTTTCGTTATAAACACTTTCAGTCGTCGGCCGATCGCATGCGGCTTCCTGAATAGACTGAACTTGCAGCATATTAAGAGTCTGTGGAAATAATCGTGCACAGATTTCTCGCTTGTGCTCGAAATGACAACCCGATGTCACTCTGAGTGAGGGCATGCCCGACCGTGGGTGTCTCGCCGTCGGTAATTGTCACTCCGAGGAGCCGCAGGCGACATGGGAGTCTCGCGATCAGGAGAGCGCAGCCTGCCGCAACAAAAGAGATTCTCACGTCGGACGTGCCGTCCTCCTCAGAATGACAATCCGCAATCTGTCATGTCGAACGAATGTGAAACATCTGGGGTAGACAAGACTTGTGACACGCGGAGAGGAAAGAATCAATGGAAATAATCGCGCACAGATTTCTCGCTCACGCTCGAAATGACATAACAATGGAAATAGCCAACCAAGAACAATGCGCCACATTTTTCGTCAAAAGCGGTATTATGCCATGCAACGCAGGAGTGAGACGATGGGCTGTACTGACGTACTGCCCATTGGCGAACGACAAGGCGCGGAAGCAAATAGCGGCTTTTCATGGAAAAGATTTTTCGTCAAAAGGCGTTAGTAGCAAGCCGCACGTGAAAAGTCCGCCGATGGGGCGTACTGGACGTACGTTCCATTGGCGGACTTAAACGAGGCGAAGCTAATGACGTCTTTTCACGAAAAAGACAACCACTGCTTAAACTCCGGAACACGAGCCTTGGAGATGATGATACGTTCGGGAGTGTCGACCACAAGATTAAGAGACAAACGACTGCCGAACCATACGGCAATATCCTTGACGGCACTGCGAGAGACGATAAACTGGCGGTTGGCTCGGAAAAATTCGTCGTCGGCAAGCATACCCTGCAAAGTCTCCAAAGTCTTGTCGACAGGATAGCTGTCGCCGGAAAGGGTAGTGAGAGACACCTTCTCTGAAAATGTGTAGAAAAAGGCGATCTGCTCTGTCGGCACAGGAATTATCTTATCTTTGAACCGCACAAGAATAACGCGCGGACGCTCCGCACGCGAAGCTATCATCTCATCTACACGCGCCTTATGCCGAGACCTGTCGGCAGCCGACAGTCTCGACAGTTTGTCCAATGCCCGTTGCAGATCCTCCTCCTTGAACGGTTTGAGCAGATAGTCGATGCTGTTGACCTTGAATGCCCGCAAAGCATATTGATCGTAAGCTGTGGTAAACACCACCGGAGCTTCGATCCTCACACTGTCGAATATGCGGAACGAGTCGCCATCGGCAAGGTGGATATCCATAAATATCAGATCGATGCGCCCGGTATCGGAATTAAAAAATTCCACACTCTCCTCAACGCTCTCCAACACTGCCACAATCTCCGCATCGGGCACGACGCTCTTCAACATGCTGCGCAGGTTGATGGCAGCAGCAGTCTCGTCTTCTATAATCAGAATTCTCATCATAATTTCGGTTTTTGCAATGGCAAACGAACGATGAAATCGGTCTCGGTATTCTCCACGACGATATCCCTGCCGGTAATTATATGCCAGCGGCTGCGCAAATTGTCAAGGCCGATACCGGTCGAGGGTTCGGGTTCCAGCTTGGGGTGTTTGCCATTGGCCACCACAAGCATGCCGTCCTCGGTACGGATCGAGACATGCAACGGGTTGCGAGTGGTTATGGTATTGTGCTTGACTGCATTGCCTATCAGCGGTTGCAACGACAGAGCAGGCAGCGTCCAATTGTCGTAATGCGAATCGATATCGATATCGAAAAAGAGTTTGTCGGCATAGCGGATCTTAAACAGATAGATATACGCCTTGGCCGACTCCATCTCCTCGGCAAGCGACATCATGGTGTTTTGCCCGTTTTGAATAGTGTAGCGGAACGTATACGAGAGTTGCTCGATATACTCCAATGCACGTTCATCGTCGTGTTCGCGCACAAGCATCGACAGCGAATTAAGCGAGTTGAAGAAGAAATGCGGGTTGATCTGCCCGACAAGCATGTTGTAGCGCGTGGTAAGATATTCGTTTTTCAGGCGTTCGTTTTCAAGTGTCATGGCTTCGCGCTGACGCATAAGCGCATAGATACGTGAATACAGAGCCGTCACTACCCACATGAACAGACACTTCAACAGTACGACCATATAGTCCATCGGGTGAAGATCGGCCTGAAATACAGCCATGATGCGATTGGGGTGGAAGCACACCACAGGTGCAAAGAAGAACATGACGCCCATCAGCAGCAGGCTTACGGCAAGACGCCGCACGAATGTCCAGGAGGTCCATTTGCCCGATCTCGGACGCAGTGTCATGACTATAAGAAGCAGGAACGACACCACAGCATAATAGAGCATCTGCCACACCATATCGTACGTACGGCTCGGACGGTCGTAGATGGCCTCGAAATCGAACGGTTCGCCATTGCGACGTATTATGTCGTGCATACGGTCGTGAGCATTGGCAATCTGCTCCTCTGTGAAATTATTACCCGACAACGGCTGCACATCGACCACGAGACGATCGCCCTCGGCGAGCTTCAAAAAACCGATTTGCCACGACGATACATAGACGCTGTCCGCCGTATCGTCATAGACGATATAGCCGTGCATGTCGCGAGATATGTGCAGTATGCCTTCGCGATCGATCAAGCGCGAGTCGTCCGTCTCGCGGCGCGAACGCGCATCGACATCTCCGCGCTGTGTTATAAGCGGCATCAGCAGATAGGAGAAATTGATGACAAGGCTCAAAGCCACCGCCACCAACAGATGAATTCCTATCGGATTGTTCTGTTTTCCGAATATTGTCATGGGTCGGCAGATTTTATATCGATTGCTGTTGCAGTCTACTACTCCTCGTACCACGAGGCGTACATGCGATAATCATGGGCGATGCGCCGTATGATCTCATCGCGCTGCTCAGGAGTCACCTCCTTGACCTTTTTGGCCGGGACACCGGCATATACGGAGTTAGGCTCCAAGCGCTGATTCGACAATACCAGAGCATTGGCCGCCACGATGCAGCCCGATGCCACGACTGCGTTGTCCAGCACAGTGGCACCCATGCCTATCAAACAGTTGTCCTCGATGGTTGCACCGTGTATGGTAGCGTTGTGGCCTACCGATACATAGCTGCCGATATGTGTCTGCGACGGGTGTTTCGAGCCGTCGTAGAGAGTGTGTATCACCGTTCCGTCCTGAATGTTGGTATGATCGCCGATTGTAATGCTGTTGACATCGCCACGCAAGACGGCATTGTACCATATCGAACAGTCGCGACCTATCTTAACGTCGCCTATCAGAACAGCCGTCTCGGCCAAAAACGTATTCTCGCCCACCTCGGGACGGTGTCCGCGCACCTCTTTGAATAAAGCCATAATATTACAGTTTTCCTTAAATCGTTTTCAATTCCTCTTTTGCCTGCTGCCACAACGACTCCATCTCCTCGGTCGACAGTTCATGCAGTGTATGCCCATTCGCTGCGGCTTTCGACTCCATGTTGTTGAAGCGCGCAATGAATTTCTTGTTCGTACGCTCCAACGCCGCTTCGGGATCGATACCATAGAGACGACACATGTTTATGAGCGAGAAGAACAGATCGCCGATCTCCGCCTCGGTAGCCTTGGCATCTTTGCGGCTCATCTCCGTCTCGACCTCCGCAATCTCCTCTCTGACTTTGTCCCAAACGTCGTCGCGCTCGCGCCAGTCGAAACCCGTGGCAGCCGCCTTCTCGCCTATGCGATAGGCCTTGACCATTGCCGGCAGGCTGCGCGGCACACCGCCAAGAGTACCGCTCTTACGGTTCTTCTTACGCAATTTGAGTGCCTCCCAATTCTCCTTTACCTGCTTGGGCGTATCGGCATGAATATCGCCATAGACGTGCGGGTGGCGATAGATCAGCTTGTCGCATACGCCGTTCACCACATCGGTATAGTCGAATGCCTGCTGCTCGTCGCCCAACTTGGAATAGAATACCACATGCAGCATTAGATCGCCCAGCTCCTCCTTTATTCCGTCCATATTGCCGTCGACGATGGCGTCGGCCAACTCAAACGTCTCCTCTATGGTATTGTGTCTGAGCGAATCGAATGTCTGTTCCTTATCCCACGGGCACTTCTCTCTCAGCGTGTCCATGATCTCGATGAGTCGGGCAGTAGCCTCCCGAGCCTTGTTCATATCCATATCTGTACTTATATTTAAGGTATTAACCCGATGCAAAGATAAAAATTATATCGATAGCATCGGTTATTATGCACGAAAATATTACCTTTGTAGAGACATAACTCACATATTTATGAGACTCAAACTACTGCTTTTTCTAACACTCATAACGGCACATGCGGCTACGGCATCGCACATAATTCCGCAACCCGCCGCATATCGCTCCTGCCAGGGCAAGTTCACAATAGACCAGAACACGCGCATCACATGTTCGGCCGAATTCGGCCGGCTGGCACACTATCTGGCGGAATACCTGCCGCTAAGCATCGAGCAGTCCACCGACGACGACAACGGCTGCATAGCTCTGCGGCTCGATCGTTCGCTCGACGGCGAGGCTTATCGGCTGAACGTGTCCGGGCATGGCATAATCATATCGGCGGGAACATATGCCGGTGCATTCAACGGCACGGAGACTCTGTTGCAGCTGCTGCCGGCTGCCGTATACTCAAATATCGATCTGCCGACAGAGATAGAGTGCTGCCAAATCGAAGACTCTCCCTTGTACGACTACCGCGGATTCATGCTCGACGTGTGTCGCACATGGATCGACAAGGATAAGGTAAAACATTACATATCGATTCTTGCACACCACAAGATCAACAAGTTGCACCTCCACCTAAGCGACGACGAAGCGTGGCGCATCGAGATCAAGTCGCACCCTGAACTGGCCGAAGTGGGAGGCTTCCGCGGCGGCGACAGCCCAATATGGCCTCGATACGGCAAATGGAACGAACGTTACGGAGGATATTTCACGCAGGAGGATATGCGCGAGATAATAGAGTTCGCCGCAATACGCAACATCGAGATCATACCTGAAATCGACCTGCCCGGACACAGTCTTTGTCTGGCGACGATGCACCCTGAGGTATTGTGCGACTACACGCCCGATCTGTCGGCATCGTTCGGCTACGACACACGTTCGGCATTGTGCGCCACCAAAGAGAGCAACTACCGGCTCATCGACGACATATTGAGCGAGTTGTGCTCACTGTTTCCATCGGAATATATCCACATCGGCGGCGATGAAGTGGAGATGACCCAATGGAGACAATGTCCGTCGTGCCGTCGCTTCATGCAGCAGCAAGGCATGAACGACCCTCACCAGTTGGAGGTATATTTCATGTCGCGCGTCGATAGTATGCTCCGCTCGAAAGGCAAACGCGCCGCCGTATGGAACGAAGCCGTCAACGGCGGAAAGCTCGACGCAACGACACACGTCTACGGCTGGGAGAGCATAGACGCCTGCCGCAAAGCCACCACCGCAGGCTACTCGACAGTGGTGATGCCAGGTGCCTATTTCTACTTCGACATGAAACAGTCGCCACGCGAACCGGGACACGACTGGGCTGCCATATTCGATTGTCGCAAAGTCTATTCGTTCTCGGCGGACGATGCCGGATTCTCACCCGAACAACAGAACAACATACTGGGATTAGAAGCCACATTTTTCAGCGAAGCCTATGTCTCGCGCACGCCCGAAACCACTGAGTATATAGAATATCAGACATTTCCCCGTGTCTGTGCTCTGGCCGAGACGGCATGGAGCTCAGCACCGAAAGATTGGGACGCATTCTACGATCGGCTGCGCCGGCACTATCGTCGCATGGTTGCCATGAACATTCACTTCCGACTGTTTCCGCCGACGGTAAAATACGCCGACGGTACGCTCTCGGCCACTGTCGACGACAACAGCACGATATACTATCGCCGCGAACCGCTCGACGAATACATACGCTACACCGCACCTATCGTCACCGACCGTCCTTCGGAATATTCGTTCATCAGCCGCTACTTCACGGCAACAAGTCCCGAAGCGGGTATAGACAGACATTTCAAGACCTCTACTCCGGCATTCACCATCACCTCATCGATGCCAGAAAGCCCCGCATTCTCGTTCGAAAAGGCTCAGAACTACGGACGACTGGCACGCACGTCGCGCGTAGCCGATGCCGGCGACTGGGTTCAGTTCACATTCGCCAAACCGGTTGCATGCCGCCGCATGAAGGTGGCCACCGGCAATTTCCAGTTGCCGCGGTTCATCTTCGAGAACGGATATGTGGAGATCAGCTACGACGGTTCGACATTCCATCGTGCAGGCGAACTGACGGCAGGAGCCTACACGATAGAGTATCCGGCACGTCCTATCAAAGCCGTTCGCATAACATGCACCTCGCGCGGCAACGGCGCGGCATTCGTCTCAATACAGCCGCCCACGATATATCCGCTGTTGGAGTAGCAGCCCGATACACATGCTATCAACAAAAAAAATGGATTGCCTCATTGGGGCAATCCATTTTTCGTCCGACAACAAATATCGGTCGTCGTCTATTTTCTTATCTCGGCACCTACCTGCTTTTCGAACTGAGTCTGCAACGTGGTCATCACACGTTCGATCTGCTTGTCGGTAAGTGTTTGCGACTTATCTTCCAGAACGAAGCTCAACGCATAAGATTTCTTGCCTGCGGGGAGCTTGTCGCCTTCGTAGACATCGAACAGAGAAACACTCTTCAACAGCTTCTTCTCCGATGCGAAAGCGATGCTGCGCAGACGCGAGAACTTCACCTCCTTGTCGAGCAGCAGTGCCAGGTCGCGACGCACTTCGGGGAATTTCGACAACTCCGAGAATGCGATCTTATGCTTGCGCGTAGCTTTCACCAGCTGTTCGAAGTTCATCTCCATGAAGAACACGTCCTGCTTCAAGTCGAAGCGGCGACGCAATGCCGGAGCCACGACACCCATTTGCAGCAGTTCCTTACCATTGATCGACATGGTGACAGCATCGGCAAAAAGGTCGCTCTCCAACGTATCGCACTTCAAATCGAAGATCTCTACACCGAAACGGCGCAGCAGTTTCTCGACAATGGCGCGCAGCGTAAAGAACGAAGCGGTATCGGCCTTGGTATTCCACGAAAGCGGGGTAGCCACACCCGTTACGGCAATTGCAAGACGATAGGTCTCGGCATATGGAGCCAAAGCATTATCCTCCGCCACGCGAGCGGCATCGTAAGAGTAGCAGTTGCCGAACTCGTATATGCGCAAATCGCCATTGCGACGGTTGGCATTCAGCTCAATAGCCTCCAACGCATTGAACAGCAACGTCTGGCGCATCACACTGAGATCCGCACTCAGCGGATTCATTATCTTAACGCAGTTTTCAGCCTTGTAAGACTCCAATCCCTCGTAATAGGCCGCCTTGGTGAGCGAGTTGGACATGATCTCCGTATAGCCGTTAGACGACAGAAAATCGGAAGCCGTATTGACCAGCTTGTTGCGATCGGGCTTGGGGGCATACGACAACGTCGAGTTGACATGTTCGGGAATCTCCACATTGTTGTAGCCATATATGCGCAGAATATCCTCTATCAGATCGGCCTCACGCTGCACATCGACACGATAGGGCGGAACAGCTACCGTCAGAACACCGTCGCTCTCTGCCATAACCTCCACTTCGAGTGCGGACAATATCGTACGCACCGTCTGCTGAGGGATCTCCTTACCGATCAGACGGTTGGTTCTTTCCAACGACAGATCGAACACGAACGGCTTTGCCGGAACGGGATTTATGTCTATGATCTCGCTCGATATCTCACCGCCGGCCAGCTCCTTCATCAGCAGCGCAGCGCGCTTCAAGGCATAGACCTGAATATAGGGATCTACACCTCGCTCGAATCGGAATGAAGCATCGGTATTAAGACCGAAACGCTTGGCAGTCTTGCGGATCCATACAGGATTGAAATACGCACTCTCCAAGAATACGTTGGTAGTCTCTCTGCCATAACCTCCACTTCGAGTGCGGACAATATCGTACGCACCGTCTGCTGAGGGATCTCCTTACCGATCAGACGGTTGGTTCTTTCCAACGACAGATCGAACACGAACGGCTTTGCCGGAACGGGATTTATGTCTATGATCTCGCTCGATATCTCACCGCCGGCCAGCTCCTTCATCAGCAGCGCAGCGCGCTTCAAGGCATAGACCTGAATATAGGGATCTACACCTCGCTCGAATCGGAATGAAGCATCGGTATTAAGACCGAAACGCTTGGCAGTCTTGCGGATCCATACAGGATTGAAATACGCACTCTCCAAGAATACGTTGGTAGTCTCATCGCTTATGCCCGAATCCAGGCCTCCATAGACACCGGCGATGCACATAGGACGCTCGGCCGAGCAAATCATAAGATCGGCCGCCGTCAGCTTGCGCTCCACACCGTCCAGCGTCACGAAGGGCGTGCCCTCGGCACAAGTCTTGACCACAACACGGCCACCCTCGATCTTATCGGCATCGAAAGCATGCAGCGGCTGTCCAAGCTCGAACAGCACATAGTTGGTTATATCGACCAAATTGTTCTTTGGGTGAATGCCTGCCGCACGCAATTCGTTCTGCAACCACTCCGGCGAGGGTGCGATCTTGCAGTTGCGCACCGTCACGGCCGCATAACGCGGAGCAGCCTCATGATTCTCCACCGTAACGTCTATCGTCAGATCGTGGTTATCAACCTTGAAATCCTCGACCGACGGCAATACGAGGCGGGCACTCTCATCTCCGCGGCTGCGCAGGTAGGCTGCCAGATCGCGCGCAACACCTATATGCGAAGCGGCATCGACACGATTGGGCGTCAGACCCACAGAGATCAGATAGTCGTCCTCGATATGGAGATAATCCTTGGCCGTAGTACCGACAACGGCATCAGCCGGCAGCTCCATTATGCCGTCGTGCCCCTGGCCTATACCCAGCTCGTCCTCGGCGCAAAGCATACCGAGCGACTCCACGCCGCGAATCTTGCTGCGCTTGATCTTGAACTCCTCCTCGCCGCCATTGGGGTAAAGCACACTGCCCACGGTTGCGCACAGCACCTTCAAACCCTGACGACAGTTGGAAGCACCGCAGACGATCTGCAACGGAGCCTCGCCACCAACATCTACCGTAGTGATATGAAGGTGATCCGAATCGGGGTGATCCTCGCATGTCAGCACCTCGCCTACAACCACACCGGCCAAACCGCCGCGGATAGTCTCTATCTTCTCGAAGCCCTCGACCTCCAAACCTATGTCGGTCAAGATCTCGGCAACACGCTCAGCCGAAATATCGGTTGCGATATAGTGTTTAAGCCAATTATATGAAATATCCATATCGTTATATTTTTGATTATTTGCTCTTCAATCGAGCAAAGGTAGCAAAATTTCCTCTAAATATGCAACTTTACACTCCGTTTCCTCGCGGCGACGCACTATTTGCTGCCCACATACAGCAATGCCATACCTGCCAGAATCAGCAGCAGATCGATGAATTTGGCTCGCAGATTTCGTTCACCGAAGAGCAGTGCTCCACAGGCAAACGACACCACGACCGACGAGCGGCGTACCATCGAGATGATCGAGATCATGGCATCGGGACGGCTCAATGC
>CAMWTS010000002.1 GCA_947177225.1 uncultured Alistipes sp.
TGCCTATTCGCGCCGATGATTGAGGTGACGCTAATGACGCCTTTTCACGAAAAAAAACCTACGTGATATTCTGCATCTCTATAAGATGCGCATAAATTCCGCGACGCTCCATCAGCTCGGCATGAGTACCCTGCTCGGCGATACGTCCCTGATCGATAACGAAGATGCGATCGGCATTGTGTATGGTGCTGAGGCGATGGGCAATCACGATAGAGGTACGACTGCGCAGAAGTTTGGTAAGCGCGTCCTGAACGAGCTTCTCGCTCTCGGTGTCGAGGGCAGAGGTGGCCTCGTCGAGGATAAGTATTTCGGGATTTTTCAATATGGCACGAGCGATACTGATGCGCTGACGCTGACCACCCGACAGCTTGGCTCCGCGGTCGCCGATATTGGTGTTGTAGCCTTCGGGCAACTCCATGATGAAGCTGTGGGCATTGGCCACCTTGGCTGCTGCGATAACCTCTTCATGTGTGGCCGAGGGGCGGCCAAGCAGGATATTGCCCTCGATAGTGTCGTTGAACAAGACCGTCTCCTGCGCAACGACACTCATCTTGGCACGCAACGAATCCTGCGTATAGTTCTTTATAGAGATGCCGTCGAACAGCACCTCGCCCGAAGTGGGATCGTAGAAACGCGGCACAAGCTCGCTCAATGTCGACTTGCCGCCACCCGAAGCACCCACCAAAGCTATGGTCTCGCCCTTGCGGATAGCAAACGACACATCGTTGATGACCTCGCGCGAACCGTCGTAAGAGAAATGTACGCCGCGCAGCTCGATCGACTCCTTCAAGCCTTCGAAAGTCTTTGCATCGGCGGCATCGCGCACCTCGCTCTGGGCGTCGATAATGGAGAATATGCGTTCTCCGGCGGCTATACCCTGATTGATATTGGCAAACTGATCGATGAACGAACGCAGCGGGCGCGTAATCTGCGAGAATGCGGCGATGAAAGCGATGAAGCCGGCAGCAGTGAGTGCACCGCCGCCCTCGATTACGAGGTTACCGCCATAGATGAGAATGACGCTGACGGCGATTATACCGAGGAACTCGCTCATGGGCGAAGCCAATTGCTGGCGGCGAGCCATGGAGATCACCAGACGCGAAAAGTCGGCGTTGATGCTCTTGAACTTCTCGACCAGATAGTCGGTCGCATTGTAGCTCTTGACGATCTTTATACCCGACAGCGACTCGTCGAGCACGCTGACCATATCGCCCATACGCTGCTGACCGCGCTGGGCAGGGTGACGCAGGCGTTTAACGATGTTGCCTATCACAAGACCCACAACCGGCAGGAACAACACCGAGAAGAGAGCCAGCTGCCACGAAATGCTTATCATAAGCACCAGATAGCCGATTATGAGGAACGGATCGCGGAAGGCCACCTGCAACGTGTTGGTGATACAATACTGCACCACAGTAACGTCGGAGGTGATCTTCGATATGATGTCGCCCTTGCGCTGATCGCTGAAATAACCGACATTCATGTGTATCACACGAGAGAACATCTCGTCGCGCATGCGCTGCAAGGTACATACACGCAGATTCTCGACTGTCATTGCCGACAGATAGCGGAACAGGTTGCTAAGGAAATTGGTGCAAATGACAACTACCGCAAGCAGTGCCAGGAAGTAGACATGGTTGAACTCCTCGCCGAAGCATATCGTATAGAAATAGCTCAGCAGCGCATCGAAGCCGCCCGAATTGAACGCGACGGGCGGAAACTCGTAGATCGGCGTGAATACGAAATCCTGACGGAACATCGTATTGAGGATCGGAATAATCAGCGCATAGTTGAACGTGTTGAATACGGCGTGCAAAATGGCATAAAAGAAATATGGCACGGCATATTTGCTGAGCGGCCGCGCAAAGCCCAATAATCTGAGATAGGTTTTAAACATCTTGTTTCGGTTCTACTCTATAATAACCCTTCACGGGCAAACTCGGCCACCGACTCCTCGAAATGACGCAGCGTCTGTTCCATCGAAACGAACGACTTGCCGCCTGCGGCATTTTTATGTCCTCCGCCATGGAAATAACGTGAAGCGAAGAGGTTGACATCGATATCGCCGCGCGAGCGCAACGACACGCGTATGAAATCGTGATGCTCGATGAATATGGCCGACATCTTCATCTTGCGTATTGTAAGCGGATAGTTGACAAAGCCCTCCGAATCGCCCTGCTGGAACCAGAAGCGGCGCATCTCCTGCTCGGTCAACGACATGTGTGCCACCTGTCCGCCATGGAATATTCTCATCTTGCGGTTGATGACATAGCCGAACAGACGTGCGCGCCCCTCGGTAAACGAGTTGTAGACGTTGTTGTGTATGGCGGGGATATCTATACCCGTGGCGCACAACACCGAGACCACACGGAACAGATCGGGCGTGATGAACGAGAAGGCGAAATTGCCGGTATCGGTCATCATACCGACGAACAGCACTTCGGCCATGCGGCGCGTGATGCTGCCGGCACCGTACAACTCCTCGATTATACGCGCCACGAGATAACTCGTGCTCGACGACTGGGGGTACGACAACATCAGATCGAAATCGGTCGACGGATCGAGATGGTGATCGATCAATACACGCTCGGCGGTGGTATTGGAGGCTATCAGCTCGCCCAGCGCATCGAGGCGCGTAAGAGTATGGAAATCGAGGCAGAATATCAGATCGGCCTCCTTGACGGCAGCTGCGGCACGCCCCTCCGTATCGTTCTTATAGATGATTACCTCCTTGATGCCGGGCATGAAATCGAGATAATAGGGATAGCGATTCGGCAAGATGCACGTAACGCTGTGTCCCGTAGCCATCAACACATCACGCCACGCCACCGACGAGCCGATGGCATCGCCGTCGGGATTGGTGTGCGACACGATAACGATCTTGCGAGGGTAGCTGAGCATGTCGCCGAGAGCCGAAAGTTTGTCTTTTGCTATCTCCATCTCTGAGTCTTTATGTCGTTAACTGATGCAAATATACGAATAAGTGAGCGTAATGCCAAATTTATTTGGGCATTACCGAACGGGAGTATATTGGACGAAGTCAAATGCGAATAAGTGAGCGTAATGCCAGGCATCGCCTAACACTGCCCTGCTCCCTGCGGAATCCGGTTTTAGAAAAAAAGCGAGAGGGTTGCACCAAATGCAACCCTCCCCGCGCAATCATAAATTTATCTCGACAAACGGCTACTTCGCACGCTTGGCAATAGCAAATGCACACATACGGTTGGTACCGCTCGCACCGATGGCAGAAGTGGCGCTCAGATCGGCACGCTGGTCCTTATACAGACGGCAGCGTACTACCAGAGTCTGCTGGCCTGCGCACTCGGCGGGCAGAGCGAAGTAGAATTCGGGCGGATACTTCTGTGCGTCCCAGTTGGTAGACTCGTATCTGCCGATCTCGGTGAACGGACCGGTCTCCGAGGTTGCCCACTCGATGACGAAGTAACGCGGGCCGGTAGCCGACGACGACGTTGCGAAGAACATCGCCAACTGCTCATTGGCCGTCACATCGGCAGTAGAGACCGTACATACCCAAGCCTCGCCGTTGATCTCGCCGTAGCTGGTCTGATCCGAGCCTTCGTGTCCGATCCACGGACCGCGGCCGTTAAGACCGATATAGGCATTGGGCGACGCAGCCGGCTGATCGAGGATCTTGCGCCAGTAGTTGTAACCGGCATAGAGACCTCCGCCCGAGTTGAAATCCCACTCCGAGCAATATGTGGTCTTCAATGTACCGGCACCTGCACTCGGTGTGATGGGAAGCGTACCCGACTTATCGAAAGTCTCGTCGAATACGAACTCCACGATATCGGTCCATGTACGTGTACCGGCATCTGAGATCTTGTCGTCGTCGGCACTGCGCATACGGAATACGGGAACATACTCCACCCACTGCTTGGTTGCAAGATCGAAGCCCGTATTGGTATGACGCGGCATGATGATACCGGAGATATCGCCGCTGCCCTTGGGCAGGAAGCGTACGTGCTTGAAATTGGCACCGCCCTCGATAGAGTTGCCACCCTCGACATAGGCATTGATGGCACCGCCGCCGCCCAGACGCAGCAGACGCGCGTGATCGGCATCGGCAAAAGCATTGGTATTGCCATAGATGGCCGACTCATCGCCCGGATAGTAAGTACCGTAGGGGAATACCCACTCGGCGTTCTTCAATGTAACCAGAGTGTTGTAATACTTGGTAGCGTCCTCAACCGACGTTACTTCGATCGGTGTGGGCAGACCGGCATTCTCAATCGGATCGAAGATGTTGTCGGCAACAACCACTCCGTCGACAGACTGCCACGGAGTAATGGTCTTTTCGAGCAGCCAAACCTTGATCTTGGTACCGGCCTTAAACGTATTCTCGGTAGTAAGGTTCAGACACAGACCCTTTTGGCTTGCGTCCTCGACAACCAGTGTCTTCGAGTCGATGTTACCGTTCTCGATATCGCTGATGACAGTAGCCTCGACAGAGTAGTTCTCCATGACTACACCGTCAGAACCGAGCGATGCAAGCAACTCCTCAATGGTCACCACAACCGAGTTATCGGCGTTGAATGCCGACTGCATCACGCGCAGCTGGGTGGTGATATTGCTGTGCTCACCGGCTCCGTAGAAGGTGATGTAACCCTCGCGCTTGCCGCTCTCCGAGTCGAAACGGTCGATGTTGAGCGTAAACGTATTCTGCGAAGTCTCCGTCAGACGGAACCACTCCTCAGGCCACTCGGTCTCCGACTTGTAGTAGTAGGGGACATTGGCACGGATCGTAACGTCGAACGATGCGGCGGCGGTGGTAGCCGATGCACGCGTAACGGCACTGCCGTTGACGTAGAGATCGATGTGCTCGACATTGGCCTTCTGGCGCACGGTCAGCATCGGCTCGGCCAATGTACCGTCGGCATAGTAGATATAGACATTGGTCTGACGCTCGGTCAGGTTGTCATTATCCTCGCAAAGGAACTTCACGCGGCCGTCCAGCTTGCCGTCGGCCGGATAGATCTTCAACCAAGAGTCGGTCTCGGGATTCTCCACTTCCAGATACCAGTCACGGTTCGAACGAATGTCATACGATGCCAACTCCGTGATATCGTTGGAGATGATAGCCTCGGCCGTAAAACCTGAAAGCGAAACGTCGGATACGTAATCCTTCATCGAGTTGTTCATCTTGGCATTTTCGAGATAGAGGAACGCACCGCCCTCATATCCTGTCGTCTCGTCCTCCTTACAAGAAGTAAGGGACAGCGAGCCGCCGATGATCGCCACACCGGCAGTAAGCGACAATACTCTTCTAAAAATATTTATTTTCATATTCTTTACACGGTTAGAGATTTAAATTACTCCTGATATGTCAGCGTGCGGAACGAATGCGGCCAGGGCTGACCTGCGTCCTTGGCAACGGCCTGACCGCTCCACCATACGGGTGTCACGATGTCGTTGTCCGACGCGCCCATGCGCTCCAATGCCGTCGTATAGTTGGCACGGTTGTTAGCGATAGCCACAACAGGATAGCTGCAACGTGCGATGAACACCGACTTGCCCTCGGCGTTGATCGAGAAGCCCTGCTTTACGATACCGTCGTTGATCGTACACTCGGGATAACCCGTGCGGCGCATCTCCGAATACTGCTGGAAGCCTACGATCCAGTAGAGAGCCAGCCACTTCTGCTCGGCCAGACGCTGCATCGAACCGTTCCACTTAACCTCGGGACGTGCGATGAGATTCTCGATCTGAGCCTCGGTGATGTTGACGTTGGTGAACGATACGGTCGAACCGTTCATAACGGGATAGTGACCGTTGGCACCCCACGGAGCCCACTTCTGGCACGATGCGCGCAAAGCGTCGTTGTAATACTGCTCGGCACTGCCCGAGATCCAGCCGTTCATAGCCGCCTCAGCCTTGATGAACAGAAGCTCGTCGTAGCATATCAGCATATTGGGGTTGGTATCGCGGCACAGAACCTCGTAGTGCATGTAAGACTCCACCTGCGAGTTGTTGTAGATGGTACCCGAGCCCGGCTCGTTGTAACGCGAGGGAGCCGAAGGATACTCCGTATCGCAACCGGGCTTCGAACCCTGCCACTGCCATACCTTGTTGGTCTGATAGCGGGGGCAGCCCCAGATCGGCAGACGCGGATCGCAATCCGCCTGGTTGTTGTCGTTGTAGACCATCAGGTCGATAACGATCTCCGAGAGTTTGTGATCGCCCGAGAAACCGCTGTCGGTGGTGTAGTCGTACTGGTTGAGATTGTTACGATAGTAGGTAGCCGTACCGTCGTAGTTGACCATGGCGTTATCGGCATTCGACTCCATAAGAGGATAGGTAGCCGGATCGTTGACGATCTTGGCCATACGCTCGGCAACCGTCGGAGAGAACGAGTCGTTACGCAGCGATACGCGGTTCAAAAGACGCATGTGCAGCGTGTTGGTGAACTTCTGCCACTTGGCCATATCGCCGGCAAAGAGTTTGTCCTTGGCCGAGTCGTCCAAAACGACATTGAGCTGATAGAGCGAGTTGGCAGTCTCCAATTCGGCCATCATCTGCTCGTAAACGTCTTTCTGCGAGTCGATAACCGGACGGGTGATACCCTCGTCGCCGCGCAAAGCCTCGCGATAGGCGATATCGCCGAACAGGTCGGTAGCGATCGACAGATAGTAGACCTTCAACGTCAGAGCCATAGCCTGGCAGTTGGGGTTGTTCTGCTTCACAGCCAGCTCATACATGTGCTTTGCATTGTTGGCACGCAGGAAGCAGAGGTTCCATACGCTCGAATACTGATTTTCGAGCTTGTAGCAGTGCTCCAAACGAACCGTAGAACCCGACGAACAGGTTACCTGGGCGATATCGTTCGACCACTCGCGCATGTAGCTGGCAAGCGTATTCGATGCTCCTACGGTGATATACTCTATCATCGACATAGGGCCGACCGAACCATTCGATATCTTGTTGGGATTGGTGTTGAAATCCTCGAAATCACCCGTACAAGAACCGAGAAGGGCGGCAGAGAGCAAAATACCTATATATTTTTTCATAATCGTCATCTCCTTTCTTAGAATTGAATTTTAACATTGAAGCCATAGGTACGAGTCATCGGGAACGTACCGGTCTCTATACCGGGATAGATGTTCGTTCCGTTGACCAGACCGGCTGCTTCGGGATCGTACTGCGGCCAATCGGTAATGCAGAATACGTTGGTTGCGAATACACCAACCGACAGACCCTGGATAACCTTGGTCTTGGCCATCAGCTTGGCGGGGAAGCGGTAGTCGAGACGCAACTCGCGCAACTTGAAGAAGTCGGTCGAGAAGGTATTCTCGTAGGTGTTGTCGCGCACCCACTTGATGGTATTGTAATATACGTTGGCATTCTCGGTGATGGTGGTATTCTTGGCATAGATCGTGTTGCCGTCGGCATCGGTCTGCGACGTAGCAACGACACCGTCCAGTACCAGACCGTCGGTACGACCCTCCAACGAGTTCTTCAACTTACCCTGGTAAGAGAGAGCGAAGTTGGTTACAGAGAAAGCGTTACCTCCGACCTGAGCCGTAAACTGAGCCGTCAGCGTAAGGTCTTTCCACGTCACCGACGTATTCAAACCGGCCTTCCAGCGCGGAGTTACGCGTGCGATGTGCTGATCGGGCTTAGAGGTAAGCGACGGATAACCCGTGGTCGAGTTTATCAGGACTGCGCCCGAGCAATCGACACGGTTGCCGTTGTCGTCGATATAGTATGAGCCTTCGGGAGCACGGTTGTAGTCCTTTCCGTAGAGCTGATACATCTCCTGACCCAGGTAAGAGTAGATGTAGGTACGGCTACCGATGGTAGTCGACGTAGATGCCTGGAACGGAGTGGCAGGATCCCAGCCCTCGGTCAACTCGCAGAGCGTATTCTGGTTGTACGACCAGTTGGCATTGATGGTCCATGTCCAGTTGCGCGTCTTGACGGGGGTTCCGCTTACAGAGACCTCGACACCGCGGTTGCGGATCTTACCGGCATTGATCTTCATCGACGTGTTACCGATCTCGGCCGACTGTGCGGCAGAGATGATCTGGTCGGTGGTCGTATTCTGATAGAATGCCAGATCGAAGCCCAAACGGTTGCCGAAGAACTTGGTGTCCAAACCGATCTCCCAGCTCTCGCAATTCTCGGGCTGGATCATGGCGTTGGGAATGGTGGTCGGCAAGTAGAAGCCGCCAGGATAGTTCGACGTCGAATAGTCGGGATAGAGCGAGTAAACCGAGGTGTCGTTACCCACGTTGGCCCAAGATGCGCGCAACTTTATCATATTGACCTTGTTGCTATTGATCTTGAAGAGGTTGTCGACAAGGATACTTGCGCTCACCGAAGGATAGAAATACGACCAGTTGGCGCTGTTCAGCGTACTCGACCAGTCGTTACGGCCGGTGATGTCGAGGAAGAAAGTATCGTCCCAGCTCAGGTTGACGAAACCGTAAACCGACTGGATCTCCTTGCGGCTGCGATAGGGCGAAACGTCCAATGCAACAGCCGAGTTGGCCATGGTGTACATACCCGGACCCGAAACCAGCAGCTCGTCGGCCGTAATGGTTGTCGACGCATACTTGTTCGACAAACGGTTGGCACCGAAAGCGGCGGTCAAGCCCAGACGATCATTGAGGAAGGTCTTGTTGTATTTCAAAAGGAAGTCCATAGAGTACTCGTACTGGCGTACGGTCTTCTCCTGATAGCGACCCGAAGCGTAGTCGGCCGACATGAAGGGCTGACCCTGCGTACGGAAGTCGACGCTCATATCCATACCGCCGCGAAGATCGAGCGTAAGGCCGTCGACGATGTCGATACCCACTACGATGTTACCGTATACGCGGTCGCGGTCGATGGTATTCTTGGCATCTTCGACAACGCGATAGGGGTTGTGACCCGACTTCGAGTTGTAGACCAGCGAAGATGTAATATTGTAGGGATCCTTGCCGTTACCCAGGTCGAACATGGCCTCGGTATAACGACCCTGATAATACTCATCATGGTAGTTCTGCATGGGGTAAGCCGTATAACCCCAGATCAGACCGTACATCGGAGAAGCGTTTGAGTAACCCGACATGGGCATGTTGTCCGACTTCTTGTGAGTGTAGTTGATCTTGGCCTGCAAGCGGATATGCTTAGAGAGCTTCTGGTTGACGTTCAGCGAGTAGTTCTGCTGCTCATAACCCGTATTGGGCATGATCCACTCGTTGCGGTTGTCGGTAAACGAGAAACGTGCCGAGGTACCCTTGCCCGACGAACCGTCGATCGATACCGAGTTGGTCCACGTCACACCAGTCTTGAAGAAACCGGTATACCAGTCGTCGGCATATACCCAGGGTACGGGAGTGAACTCGCCGGTCTCCCAGTTCTTCGACTGATAGAGGTAGCGCATCTGCGAAGCATCGTACTTAGCACCGAAAGCGTAGCGCGAGATGTTTTTCTGAACGGCTACACCGTCCTCGGTCATCGATGCGGGCAGACCCCAAGACGATACGTACTGATTGGTGGTACCGGTGTTGTCGGCCGTATTCGAGGGACCGTACACACCCTGGAAATCGGGGAAGTAACCGGCCTGCTCCAATGTGCAGGTCGACGAGAACGACACGCCGAAGCCCTTGTTCTCACGACCGCTCTTGGTGGTGATAAGAATCACACCGTTCTGTGCCAGCGAACCGTAGAGTGCTGATGCGGCAGGACCCTTCAACACCGAAACAGACTCGATGTCATCGGGGTTAAGGTCGGCAACCGAGTTACCGAAGTCGACCGGAGCATTGTTGTTGGCGTAGTTGGCGCCCGAACCGGAAGCTACCGTACCCGATATGACGGGAATACCGTCGATCACGAACAGAGCCTCGTTAGAGCCGTAGTTCAACGACGAGTCACCACGCAGAGTGACACGCACCGTACCGCCGGGGCCCGTACCTGCCGACGACATCGACAGACCGGCCACCTTACCGTTCATGTTGTTGATCCAGTTGGAAGCCACGCTCGACGTAAGAGCCTCGTTGTCAACCTGCGAAATGGCATAACCCACAGATTTCTCCGAACGCGTAAGACCGAGTGCCGTAACCACGACCGAATCGATGTTGGTAGCGGCCTCCTTCATTATCACGTCGATATTGGTGCGCGAGCCTGCGACGATCTCCTGCGGCTCGTAACCGATGAAGTTGAAAACGAGAACATCGTCGGCCGACTTGGTAGTTATAGTGTAGGTACCGTCGACATTTGTCGAAGTACCGGTAGTAGTACCCTTCACCACGACGGTCACACCGATTGCCGGAGTCGTACCGTCCGAATCATATACCACACCCTTGATCGTGCCCTGAGCGAATACCTCAACCGAAGAGAAGAGGACAGCCACGAGCATCACGGCGCGGAAAAAGTAATTCTTCAAATTCATATTGTTTAGTTTTTTTCTTTTCTACGAGTTCCGCCTTGCGCAGAGTCGCCGATAAGCAACCCTGCGCCTGACGAATATTCGGTTTGTCGATTGTTACTCGACGATCTTTATACGCGGCGAGTCGGCATCGCCGGCACCGGCGAAACGCATCGTACCGCCGTTGGGAGCAGCAAGAGCACCGCTGCCGTTAGCCTGCCAGTTGGCCACGCAGCGTATGCGGAACTGCATGTTGAAACCTGCCGGAACAGCAACAGGCAGTGCCACGGTCTCGTCGATGGTGATATTCGACGATTTGACCTCCAAGTTGTACTCTACGGTCGTTCCATCGATCTCTGCGGTCTTCAACTCGCTGGTGGGAACCCACGCAGCACCGTTGAAATACTCCATCACCCAATAGAGCATACCCGTACCCGAAGTACGCGACAGAGCCTTGAAGTTGATCTTCGTGCCTGCGGCAAGAGCTGTCGTCGGGCAGGTAATCAACCAGTAGTCGCCAGGCCATGCGCCAGTCACGTACGGGTGACCCGTAGTACCGACCATACGCGTGAACTTGTTATCGGGATCCTGTTTGCCCTCACCCTCGATATACTGCATGTAAGCAGTACCGCTGGCAGCGTTGAGCAGGTTGTCGACCTCGAAAGCGTAGTTGTAGAGATTGGCCTTGTAGGCATCGCCCGTGAACGACCAATATACGTCAGAACCGGCAGCCAGCGTAGGTGTCAGATCGGCAGCGGCCTGAGCCACGGCGATCTCCGTAGTAACGGTCGCACCCGTAAGAGTCAGTTTGCCCGAACGCGCAGCGAAATCGCCCGCACCGTGAATCTTGGGAGTCACGGTGAACTCGGTCGTAGCATCGGCCTTACCCTCGGTTGCACTGACGGTAAACCAGTCGCCGTCCTGAGTCATGTTCCAATCCTCGTTGGCATCGACCGTAACCTTGAATGCGCCGGTCTGGTAAGCATTGAAGTTGATCGTCTTCGCCGACGGAGTGATGAAAGGCTGATTGGCCGAGCCGTTCTGCTGAACGGTGAACGAACCTACCACCTTGCCCTCTACTTCAAGAGATATGGTAGCCGCACGCGGAGCACCGTCGTTGGCAGCGACCTTGATGATATTGTTGTTGAAAGGCAGAGCCGCACCGTTGGACGTAGCCTCGGTCTTCTCCGTATTGTATGCCATACCGGCAGTACCGTTCTTGGTCGTGTTGCAGGCAAATGTCTCGAATGTCAACCAGTCGGAATCAGAGGTGAGCTTCCACTCGCGGTTGATACGAATACGAGTCGTGGTGATATTACCGCCGCCGATGGGCATAGCCTCCTCGGGCATACCCGAAACCTCTATTACCAAAGCGGGATTAACCTCCTGGGCAGCAGCAGCCTTAGCCTCGTTGTCGTCTGCACGAACGGCCTTGATGTCGTCGATGAACAGACGGTTCTTCTTGGCCTCGGTCGAACCGAGTTTGATCTGCGTCTCGGCAGTGGCGCCCAAGACTACGAACTCATGCTGCAACCACGTAAAGAATGCCTTGGCATCGAACTCGCGCAGGGTCGATCCGTCGTCGAAAGTACCGGCACCGAGGATCTCGACGGGAATGGTCGGATTCTCCTGATCGGGGTTGAACGATACGTTGGCCGTACGATAACCCTGTACGCGGAACGAACAGATAAGCGTTGCGGTGCAACCCTCGTCGATAGCGTCGAAGGCCGGAGTGATGATGTAACCCATCTGAGCGGTCTTACCCACCTTGATGAAGCCCTCGTAACGTCCGTAAGCCGTATCGGCACCTGCGAGTTTCGCAGCAACGACCGACTCGTCGGTCAGGCTGGCCACGCCGACATCGTTGCTGCCCGAAGTACCGAGCTTGATGCCGTCGATGAACTCGGCCGTATCGACGGTAGGATAGCCGTAGAGCGAACCGGTTGCGGGGAATACGTCTTTGATCCACGAGAAGTCCTCGTTGTAGAATACGTAGCCTACCTCATGCTGGTCGACAGTGAAGTAACCCTCCTGCGAAAGCGTGATGACAAGCTCCGATGCATTGGCCGGATTATCCACGTCCTTTGCCGAGAAGGTCAGCTTGCCCTCGTTGGCCTTGTCCGTGTCGTTATCCTTGGGAGTGACGGTTACGGTAACGACCTCACCGGCTTTACCGGCCTTGGGGGTTACGGTATACCACGTCTCGTTCTCGGCCGTCATAGTCCAGTCGTAGGCGTTCTCCACGGTGAAGGTGAAGATCTCGGTCTCCTTGGCAGGGAATGCAATGGCATTCTGCTCTACGCCGTTAACCACGAACTCTGTGCTGTGATAAGCGGTCTGAGTCAGTGAGAAAGCATACTCCGCGGTCACGGGGTGCTTGAAGGTTCCGGCATTGGCCACCACGGTAACATTACCCGTACGTGCCGCACCGTCGTTCTCGACGACCGTAAGCGTTACACGAGTCTCCTCGCCGGCTCGGCCGCTCGCCGGCTCGCAAACGAACCAGCCGCCGTCTTTCTGGATAGTCCAGGGGGCAGTAGCGTAAACCGTAAACGTCTTGGCCTTGTCTTCACCGTCATAGTAGGCGAAAGCGTAACCGCTCTCGGCTCCAATGACTTCGAGCTCGGGGGCTTCAACCACAGGCTCGACAGTGGCGTCGTCCTCCTTGCAACCGGTCATTGCTATACCGGCCACAAGAGCGGCTGCCCACAGACATTGTCTTAGATGTTTCATAGAATTTTGGTTTTTGTTAGTAAATAAGTTAGCTTAGTTTATTCGTATTTCGTAGTAAAGCTCTTTGGACGAGTCATAGTCTCCGAATAGGTCACACCGAACGAGTCGGTAACCGTAATGTCGAGCGTAGACGAAGCCGACGAGGCCGTCACCTCAAACATATGGCAGGTGTATTCGCTGGGGAACGTGAGCGAAGTGGTAGCTCCGCGAGGTATGTCATACGAAGCCGAGTGCAACGGATCGTACTTGCGGATCTGCTTGACGTCAAGTGCCTTGCCATTCTCCTTAACCTCGATCTTCCACGAAGGCTCCCATGCCCACACGTTGATGTAGACGGTGTTCGACGACGACGAAATGTCAGAATAGTCGTTGGCGCGCGCAGGCAGCTTTGTCTTGAACGATGCCACCTTCGAATCGCTATTCCACCACTTCATGAACTCGTTCATGTCGTATGTCTGGAACTGCTTGTTCACATCGAGACCCATGCCTTTATACTGATAGGTGATCTGATCGCCGTTGACGGTGAAGATCTTGTAGCCGGCAGGCGAACCGTCGCAGCAGACGTTGTTATTGGCATACTGGTATGTCCACCACCACGTACCGCAGACAGCGGCGACATTCTGCTCCATCATCTTCGTGGCGTAACCCTCAATAGGCACATTGCGGTTGACATGCGAGTGACCCGACAACAGCGTTACGTTCTGATAGCCGGCGAAGCACTCCAACAACTGCTTCTGATAGGTCTGGCTGATGGCATCGCTCGCATACCAGCCGTTGGCGGCATTGTAGGCCATGCTCTTTATCGGGCAGTGATAGCCAACGAAGATAGGCGTCGACGGATCGACATATTTCAGATCCTCCTTCACGAAGTTGATATTGTCGGCCGTGAAATACTTGTCGTAGCTGCGGTCGCCGGCAATAGTCGTATGACCGGGAGTACCCGTATTCTTATATACCGTATCGTCGAGCATGATATAGTGAACCTTACCGATATTCATAGAGTAGAACACCGGACCTATCTCATCGCGGAAAGCCTGTTCAGGTGCCCAGTCGCCCTGGTAGGCCGCATCGTTGTCGTGGTTGCCCATGGTCGACCAGAACTGGAATTGAAGATCCTTTACAGAACCCTTGGCATCGGCCAGCGAATAGTTGTTCTGATACCAGTAAAGATCCCACGCCCAGTCACCGAGATTGAGGCAGTAGACCGGTGTAGCCGAGTTGTTGTAGGCCGTGGTGACCTCGCTCACCCAGCCGGTGGTGAACTGCTGCAAATCCTTGGTCGAGCGGTTTGCAAGGTGCATATCGGTGGCAACCAGCATGATGTGGTTGTCGTTGTCGCGTTTGAACAGCTCGAAATCATGCTGTTCCATTTCATTCTGACCCTTGGTCAGCTTATGCCAGAACTGAGGCATGGCCTCTTTGGTGGCCACCTCATAGCCCGAAGGCGTGATAATGAATACCGAACCGTGACGCTTGGCCGAAGCGATCCAGTAATGACCGTGCTCATCGGTCTGAACGATCTGCACACCGTCGGAAACGAGTGCGCCGGCAACAGCCTCCTCTCCGCAGAATACGCGTCCCTTGATGCTCATGCCCTCCTTATCGGGCACATCGGTATTAGGCGACTTGATCTTGATGACGGCCGAACCGAGCATCTGAGCGTTGTTGCCTCGGCGAAGCACGAAACTGTAAGTCGTACCCGAAACCACCGATTCGGGGACGGTAAAGCTGAAAGCCGTGTCGTCGACCGATGCCGTAGTACAGCGAATGTCGCTGCCCAGGCGCAGCAAAAGATAGTCGCCGGCAGCAAAGCCTGAACCGGTCAACGTAATCTGATCGCCAACCTCAACCTCATACTCCTTGTCGAGGACAACGCCCTTGACAAAGCGCGTAATGACCTCCTTACCCGGATCATCGGGTGGAGGCGTCTGCTCGTCCGACTTGCACGACCATGCGGCAAGTACGCACAGAGCCATCGTCAGCGCATAGAGTTTAAACAATAAGTTTTTCATAAAAAAATCAGGTTATAATTGTTTGTTAATGATTATTTTTCCGATTTTTTGGCAGTCAGATCGACCGTCTCCGTCCATTGGCGTCCGTGACGGTCGGTAGCCACTATGCGGATCTCGCGCGCACTCTTCGACGGACATGCGCGGAAATAGAACTCGGCCTGACGCGCCGTGTTCAGCAGGTTGGCCTTGATCTTGGGAGTGACATCGGCCGTCTCGACGAAAGCCATGTAATCGGGACAATTCATCGACACCTGCTCCATGGCACCGCGATAGCGGCCGTCTTCATACCATACCACCGTCCAGTGCGGATCCCAGCCCCATATCTTGGTCACGACGAACTGCTTGTGAGCCTTCAACTCACCCGGCAGCCACGTGCGCATCTGATAGTCGTCGCCGTGTCCCAACGAGCGATAGAGCCATGTCCACTCGCCGTTCTCGTCGGTGATGATGCACAAGCCCTTGGTCGAACCGTCGCTATTGAGCGGAGCGTGCCACAGGTTACCGTTGATCTGGGCAACGTTGTGCTCGACAACGCCCGGAGCCACGTCGTAATTGGAATTGATGTGGGTATGACCCGTAAGCAGATGCAGTTCGTAGTCGGCAAACAGCTTGAACAGACGGCGATTCGACGGCTGCTGATAACGGCCGCGCCAGTATTTCATGGCCGGGGCGTGCATAGCGACGCACACGCGCGAACCCTTGGGTACATACTGCGTGTACTTCTCCAACCACGCCAGCTGCTCGTCATTTATACGCTCGTCGTACTCCTTGCGACCGTAATACTCTATGTCGTCGAGTACGATGAAATAGGTGTCTCCCAGATTGAAAGCATAATATGTAGGACCGAAATTGTCGCGATAGGCATGTGCCGCATCGAAATCGTTGTCGCACTCCAAATCGTGGTCGTGATTGCCGATAACGGGATAGAACGGTATGCCGAGCTTGGCAAACTCCTGCTTCACACCGGGCATAAGATACATTCTGTCCCATACGATATCACCCAGAATGATACCCACCTCGGGCAGAGAGTTGCGCTCACGGCACTCCTCGACGATCTTCTCCAACTCGGGCATCACCTCGCCTGCAAGGCGCGCCATTTGCTCCTCGGTCTGAGGCTGAGGATCGCCCACGGCAAGCAGCTCGTAACCCTCCGCAGCGAAGGGAAGCAGGTCGAAGTCATACGACTTGCGGCCGTCGACGGGGAGATAGAACTGCGGGAAACCCTGCTGCTGACGAGCTATATATCCCGAAGGTGTGACAACAAAAACGAAAGGAGCCTTCTCGCTCGGGCGGAGCGAGAAAACACCTTTGGCATCTGTGACAGAGAAATTCTCTCCATCACTTACCACAACGCCCTGCAAAGGCTTGCCATCGGAAGTAACACGACCGGTCACGGCCTTTTTAAGGGTGGGGACCGCCGCAAATCCCATTGTTACAGACAACAACAGGATACATAATACGATTTGTTTTTTCATTATAGTTTCAGGTTTACTTCTCATTTTGCGCCTCACGCAAACGATTCTGCATGAGTACCAACTCTTTGTGCCAGGTAACGGCACATATGACAATGGCCAGGCACGATGCTCCGATGAAGAACCAGAATGTAGCGTTCCAACCCAAATCGCTCGCCGCCACATGTCCGATCAATATCTTCGACAGCAGCGCATCGCCAAGCAGATAACCGAACAGACCGACAAAACCGGCCGCCGTACCCGCAGCATTCTTCGGAACGAAACTCAATGCCTGAATACCTATCAGCGCGATGGGACCATAGACGGCAAAGCCTACAAGACCCAGCGACACATAGACCAGCATCGACAGACTTATGCCCAACATCGACGCTATCGGCGCAGCCTGCCAGTAGAGCACCACGCCGGCCAACACCAGCAGCATATAGATCACGTTGACCGGAGCGCAACGTCCCTGAAAGAAACGCGTAGACAGCCAGCCGCATACGATCGTACCGGGGATTCCGGCATATTCGAAGATGGAGAAGGCCAGCTTCTGAATATCCTGTCCCAGTCCCAGCTCCTTGGAGATATAGGTGGGCGACCAGTCGCTCACACCGTAACGTACCATATATACGAAGACATTGGCCATGGCGATGAACCACAGCAGACGGTTTTTCAGCACATAGTCGACGAACAGACGGCGGAACGGGATCTTCATCTCCTCGCCCTTTTCACCGCGACGGCCGGTGAAATCCTGCCGATACTCATCGATTGGGGGCAGACCGCACGCCTCGGGACGGTCGCGCAACAGCCACCAGCATACCACGGCGAACAAAAGAGCCACCAGCGACGGGAAGATGAAGTTGGCGCGCCACGTCTCCTCTATGCCCATAGACGAGAATATGGCCACACCGGCAAGAGCCAGCACGGCCAGCGAACCACCGCCCACATTGTGCGACGTATTCCAGATCGACATCTTGAAACTGCGCTCACGCTGCGAGAACCAGTGAGCCATCACACGTCCGCACGGAGGCCAGCCCATACCCGAAATCCAACCGGCTATAAGCATGAAGCCGAACAGTATGGCACTGTTGGCGCCTATCGATTTGCCAAGCGGCAGAAAACCGACCGACATCATCGCCAGAGAGGCGATAATCAATCCTACGACAAGGAATTTACGGGCGTCCGACCGATCGGAAAGACTGCCCATTATGAATTTGGAGAAAGCATACGCCACCGGAATACCGGTCATGGCGAAGCTCACGCCCGATTCGTCGAGCAACCCCTCCTCGATCATCGAGGGAGCTGCCAACGACAGATTCTTGCGAACCAGATAGTATGCCGCATAGCCCAGAAATGCACCTAAAAAGACTTTCAGGCGCATACGCCGATAGACCTCCGGAATACGCTCCTTAGGCAATCTCGGCTTGGCTGCGGGCGGAGCGAAAAAGTTAGACATATTCGTTAGTAAAAGTTAGGTGGTTATTGATCTTCCCTCCTGCCGCACTTATATTATATATTAAGGCAATGACCCTCCCGGACTAAAACCATACAACGGCGGTGCGCCGCAAGAGGCTTTACGCCTCCTGCGAGCACACGCGCTGTTGACAGGTCCCGATAAAATCATTACACAAAACTATAAATAAATTCGCACAGGAATTTCAAATCTATGTTAATTCTTCATTACCATGCACCATTTCCCGCCCCGGCACAGCCCGAACGACCGGCCTAATGCCTCGGCTTGCCGAAAAGGCTACGCAAGGAAATAATTCGAAGAGATAGCGGTAAACTCCTTAACCTGAGCCTCGATCCACTCGGCATCGCGGCCAAGCTCTGCAGCCATCACTTCGGCCACACGACGTGCGGCCTTCTGAGCCTCGCGAGCATCGACGAAGAGCATGCGCACACGGCGTGCGAGAACATCGTCCACGGTCAACGCCATCTCCTCGCGAACAGCCCAAACGACCTCGGCCACGGTATAGTCGAGCTTGTCCGAGAGCTTCTCGCCCAGAGCGGGATTCTCCTTTATCAGAGCGAGGATCTTCTCGGTGTCGGCACCATAGACATACATGTGATCCGAAAGATCGGGTGCCGGCTTCCAGCCGTGGATCTTGAACTTCTTGGTGACGCACTTGCGCTTCTCCAAGCCGCACAACGATATGGCCTTGTCGACAGTGTCCTCGGCCATCTTGCGATATGAAGTCCACTTACCGCCGGTGATGGTGATAAGATTGTTGTCGGAAGTGATGATCTTATGGCTGCGCGAAACCTCCTTGGAACTTTTGCCCTCCTTCTTGGGCGCAGCCAAAGGACGCTGACCGGCGAATACCGATACGATGTCGGCATGAGTCGGTGCGGGATCCATGTAAAGCGATGCGGTTTTGAGGATAAAGTCGATCTCCTCCTCCAAGGGACGCGGCTCGCTCTCGGCCGTCGGGCGCGGAATGTCGGTCGTACCCACAACCACCTTGTCGTGCCAGGGCACAGCGAACAGCACGCGGCCGTCCGAGGTCTTGGGCACCATGATGGCGTAATCGCTCTGCAAGAACTTCATGTCGAGAACGATGTGAACACCCTGGCTCGGAACCACCATCTTGGGCATACCGGGCTTGTCCATCTGCATAACCTCGTCGACAAAGCAGCCGGCAGCGTTTATCAAGGCACGGCACTTTATAGTGCGCTCCTCGCCTGTGAGCATGTCGCGGGTCTTCACGCCGCAAACCTTGCCGGCCTCGTCGTGCAATACACCCACCACTGCCATGCGGTTAACCACGCAACCGCCGTTCTCGGCGCAGGTCTGCGCCAGGTTGCAGGCCATACGGGCATCATCGAACTGACCGTCATGGTAGACGATACCGCCCTTCAAGCCCTTCTTCACCGACGTGGGCAGATACTTCATGACGGTCTTCGAGCGTATGAAACGCGAACGGCCGTAGCCGAAACCGAACGACAGAATGTCATAGAAGGTCAGACCGCAGAAGTAAAGGAAGTTGTCCCAATAGCGATAGTTCGAGATGACGAAAGCCTGATCCTTCACCAAGTGGGGAGCATTGCGCTTCATGATACCTCTCTCGTGAAGAGCCTCACGCACCAGATCGACCTCCATCTTCTGCAAATAACGCACACCGCCGTGAACGAGCTTGGTCGAACGGCTCGACGTACACTTTGCAAAATCCTCGCGTTCGAACAACGCCACACTGAAACCGCGGGTAGCGGCATCGACAGCACAACCGAGACCGGTCGCACCGCCACCAACAACTACGATATCCCATACCTTATCGGTATTGTCGAGCTGTTTGAGCATCAAACTTCTATCCATTTCGTTTTGATATTTTAATTTGTTTTGTATTTATAAATTCAATAATATCAATATGTTAAAGCACAATTTCTCAAATACCGTGCAACGCGGCCAAAAGTTCCGCCGCTTTCGTTATGCTCGATTTGCATTTCAATTCGAAACAAAAGTAGGCTTTTTCTCATGAATTTGCAAACTTTTACACCTTTTATTTTAAAAAGATTTTCAGCACAAAACAAAATTCCGGTCGACCGAGATGAAAACCGATTATTTTACGTATATTTGCGAAACTTAAAAGAAAGCGAAAGAGACATGCCTTTGAACGAAAGACATACTGCCATACTCGCCATGGTAAACGAAACCGGATCCATCGGCGTGAGCGAATTGGCCAAGGAGTTCGGCGTATCGGAAGTGACTATACGCAAAGACCTTACCCACTTGGAGAAGAACGGATCGATATATCGCGCCCACGGACGCGCCATACGGCTCAACCCATATATCAACGACCGCGACGTCAACATCAAGGAGAAACAGCAGATAGCACAGAAAAAGGCTATCGGCGAATACGCAGCCAAACTTATCCAGCCCAACGATTCGATTCTCATAGCATCGGGTACGACGGTGATGTTTCTGGCGCGCGAAATCGTACCGCAGGAGCACCTTACCGTAATCACCTCGGCCATGAACGTATCGACCTATCTGTCGCGCAACAAAGACATAGATGTCATACAGTTGGGCGGCATAGCACGCAACTCTTCGGAGTCGGTCGTAGGCCACTATGCCGAAGAGATGCTCTCGAATTTCGCATGCAGCAAACTCTTCATCGGCGTCGACGGAATCGATGTAGAATACGGACTCTCGACCACCAACCTTCTGGAAGCATCGCTCAACCGCCAGATGATCGACGCTTCACAGAAAACGATCGTACTGACCGACTCCACCAAGTTCAATTTCCGCGGTTTCAGCAAGATCTGCGACATCGATCTCATCGACCAGATCATCACCGATCAGGGTATCCCCCAACATATTCTGCGTCAGCTGGAAGAGCGCGGCATAGAGGTCACCGTACTCGACGTGTAAACGCCGCCCGCGCAGTCTTCGACACAGGCGTGCCGCACGGCTTCACGACACGTATTTCGAAACGCAATCGCAACGTTTCATCGCGATATGCCCACGACAGGGCAAAGGTCAAAAACTCGCATACGCATACGCGCATGTGAGTTTTTTTTTATATCTTTGCCATGTTATGGAGAATTTCATAGTTTCAGCACGCAAATACCGTCCCGCCACGTTCGCTTCGGTTGTCGGTCAGAGACACATCACATCGACACTGAAAAATGCCATCGAGCGCGGACAGCTGGCACACGCCTACCTCTTCTGCGGCCCCAGAGGCGTGGGCAAGACCACGTGCGCCCGCATCTTCGCCAAGGCCATCAACTGCCTCAATCCCAACGGTGCCGAGGCATGCAACGAGTGCGAATCGTGCCGCAGTTTCAACGAAAACCGTTCGCTCAACATACACGAACTCGACGCCGCGTCGAACAACTCGGTCGACGACATTCGCAACCTCATCGACCAGGTGCGCGTCATGCCGCAGCAGGGACGCTACTCGGTGTTCATAATCGACGAGGTGCACATGCTCTCGACGCAGGCCTTCAACGCCTTTTTGAAGACATTGGAGGAGCCGCCGGCACACGCCATATTCATTCTGGCCACAACCGAGAAACACAAGATCCTGCCGACCATACTGTCGCGCTGTCAGATCTACGACTTCAACCGCATACGCGTCGAAGACGGTGTGGAGTATCTGCGCTACATAGCTTCGCAAGAGGGTGTCGAGGCCGACGACCAGGCATTGAACCTCATCGCCCGCAAGGCCGACGGAGGTATGCGCGACGCTCTGTCGATGTTCGACAAGGCCGTATCGTTCTGCGGCTCGACGCTCGACTACAAGCAGGTGGCCGCCACGCTGAACGTGCTCGACTACGACACCTATTTCGAGATGACCGACCAGCTGCTCGCCGGCCGGTATATTGATGCACTGATGCGATTCGACGATGTGCTGAGCCGGGGTTTCTCGGCGCAGACATTCATGTCGGGACTCAACCAGCACATGCGCGATCTGCTGATGGCGCGCGGTGCGGCAATATCGCTGATAGAATTTACCGGCACGCTCATGGAGCGATACCGCCGGCAGGCGGAACAATGCGACGAATCTTTCCTGTTCGGCGCCATATCGCTTCTCACCGAAGCCGACGGACGCATACGGCAGTCGTCGAACCAACGATTGCTCGTCGAACTGGGACTCATGAAGATTGCGGGTCTCGGTCAAAAAAAAAAGTATGACACCGATACCGTAACTTTCGCCACCTCCGTGGCACTGCCCGATCTGGACTCAGCACAACCGCACTCCGGCACTCCGGCAGCACAGACTCAGCCGCAGGTGCAGGTGCAGACTCAACAGCATGCCGCACAACCGGCGGCGCCGATACAGCCCCGCACTGCGACGGCACAACCGATGCCTGCCCAGCCGCAGCCAACCCGGCCGGAGTCCGAAAGGCAGCCGGCAACGGCCGCAGAGCGACCGCAAAGCAGAGTGCAGAGCGACGCACCGAAACACAAGCCACTGGTATCTGGCACCTCGCTGGCCGATCTTCTCGGCGGCGACGACACCGTCGCGGAGCAGCCCCAGACCGACGCAGCCGAGACCGACAGCACGGCACAGCTTCACGTCGACCCCCAGGCCGAGAGCAAGTTGAAATCGGCCGCACGCGGCATACTCGATTATATCGGCAAGTCGCGACCGCGCTTCATGGTGGCTTTCGACTCGATGCGAATCGACGGCAACATGATCCGCATCGCAGCCCCGACACGCACGCTGGCCGATGACATCATGCACTCGAAAACCGAGCTGATGATGCAGATCGCCGCCATAGCCGGCATCGAAGGGTTCATCGACATGCAAATCGAAGTCAACGAGCAGATAAGAGCGGCCAAGCCCATCAAGCTCGAAGACCGGTTGCAGCACATGATACGCAAAAACCCGCTCATAGTAGAGATGCGCGACGCGCTCGATCTGGAAGCGGAATAGAGACATTGACAACAACAAAAACAGAAGATAACAAATCTATGCAAAACAAGGATTTCGTAGAGGAGCTCGAATGGAGAGGCATGATCCATACCATCATGCCCGGAGCTAAGGAGCAGTTGCAGAAAGAGATGACCACAGCCTATCTGGGTATCGACCCCACGGCCGACTCACTGCACATAGGACACCTCGTAGGAGTAATGATACTCAAACATTTCCAGCTGTGCGGCCATCGTCCCATAGCCCTCATCGGAGGTGCCACGGGCATGATCGGCGATCCGAGCGGCAAGTCGCAGGAACGCAACCTGCTGGACGAGGCGACGCTGCGCCACAACCAGGAGGCCATCAAGCGTCAGCTGGCCAAGCTGCTCGACTTCGACTCGGAAGCCGGCAACCGCGCGCTGCTGGTCAACAACTACGACTGGACCAAAGATATCACCTTCCTCGACTTCGCCCGCGAGATAGGCAAGCTGATAACGGTCAACTATATGATGGCCAAGGATTCGGTCAAGAAGCGTTTCAACGGCGAGGGCGACGGCATGTCGTTCACCGAGTTCACCTACCAGCTGTTGCAGGGTTACGACTTCCTGCACCTCTACAAGGAGTACGGCTGCAAGGTTCAGCTCGGAGGTGCCGACCAGTGGGGCAACATCACCACCGGCACAGAACTCATACGCCGCAAGCTGGGCTCGGAGCAGGAGGCTTTCGCCATCACCTGCCCGCTGATTACCAAGGCCGACGGCACCAAGTTCGGCAAGACCGAGAGCGGCAACGTATGGCTCGACCCGCGCTATACGTCGCCCTACAAATTCTACCAGTTCTGGCTGAACGTGAGCGACGACGATGCCAAGCGATACATCAAGATATTCACCCTGCTGGATCGTCAGATCATCGAGCAGCTCATAGCCGAGCACGATGCCGCGCCGCATCTGCGCGCATTGCAGAAACGCCTGGCCGAGGAGCTGACCTGCATGATCCACTCCAAGGAGGATTGGCAGCGTGCCGTCGAGGCATCGGCCATTCTCTTCGGTGGAGCCACTTCGGAGGCTCTGCGCCGTCTCGACGAGCAGACTCTGTTGCAGGTCTTCGAGGGTGTGCCGCAGTTCCGCATTTCGGCCGACGAGCTTGGCGCATTCATCGATATCGCAGCCGAGCGCACCTCGATATTCCCCTCCAAGGGCGAGTGCCGCAAGATGATACAGGGCGGCGGCGTATCGCTCAACAAGGAGAAGGTGACCGATCCCATGCAGAGCGTCGGCCGCGAGGATCTTATTGCCGGCAAATACCTGCTCGTGCAGCGCGGCAAGAAGAACTACTATCTGGTAACGGTCGAGTAGCGCAATGTCGGAGAAACTCTACACCATACGCCTCGACGGCATCTTCGTACGCGCCTACCACGGCTGCTACGATCTGGAACAGAAGGTCGGCAACCGCTTTCGCGTCGATCTGCTGATACGCACGCCCCTGGGCGACCTGCCGCAGACCGACGACGTGACACGCGCGGTCAACTACCTGACCGTATTCGGCATAGTCGAGCGGACGATGCAGCGCACGCAGCGCACGATAGAGGCCGCTGCGGTCAACATCATCGAAGCCGTCAAGGCCGAATTTCCGCAGATCGTCAGCGTGGAGTGCACGGTGGCCAAGATCGCACCGCCGCTGGGCGGCAAGATCGACCGTGTAAGCGTAACCATAGAGGCATAACCCACTTTACCGGAAGATGAACGCGACAAACAGCAACAGAGCCACATTCGGCGGCCGCATAGCCGCCGTACTCGCCGCGGCCGGCAGTGCCATAGGCCTGGGCAACGTATGGCGTTTTCCGGGCGTTGCCGATGCCAACGGCGGCGGCGCGTTCATCATCATCTACATCGTCTGCGTAGCACTCATGGGACTGCCGCTCATGGTGGCGGAGTTCGCCATAGGAAGGCACGCGCGCTCCAATCCGGTCGGAGCCTTCCGCGCCATCGACCGCCGCTGGGGCTGGCTCGGCGCGCTGGCCGTAGCCACCGTATTTCTGATCCTCGGCTACTATTTCGTGGTATCGGGCTGGACGGTGGCCTACGTGGTCAACTCGGCCGCAGGACGTATCGACAGCTCGTTCTTCACCGATTTCATCAGCGACCCGTGGCAGCCGCTCCTCTATGCCGGAGTGTTCATCGCCGCCAATCACTACATCGTCGAGCGAGGTGTCAAGCGAGGCATCGAACGTGCATCTAAGATACTGATGCCCATTTTCTTCGTCATACTGCTCGCACTGGCCGTCTATTCGCTGTCGATGCCCGAAAGCAACGCCGCAATACGCAAGGTATTCACGCCCGACTTCGGTGCGGTCGACTCCTCGACCGTGCTTGCAGCACTGTCGCAGGCATTCTTCTCGCTGTCGATAGGCATGGGCATAATGATAACCTACGGGTCGTATTTCAAGTCGGAGACCCGACTGCTTCCGACAGCCGTCAATGTAGCCCTGCTCGACTCGCTGGCCGCAATCATCGCCAGCATAGTGATTCTCTCGGCAGGCGTCGGCGACAGAAGCGGATCGACCCTGGCGTTCGTGGCTCTGCCCGAAGTGTTCGACGGTCTGCCGTGGGGCGGATTCTGGTCGACGCTGTTCTTCATACTGCTTGCCCTGGCGGCCATACTCTCCACCGTGTCGATACACGAAGTGGTGACGGTATATCTGTCCGAGCAGCGAGGCATGACACGCCGCCGCGCCGCCCGCTGCGTCTCGCTCGGCGCAGCACTGCTGGCTGTCGCGGCATCGCTGTCGATGGGGGCATGGGACGACATACGGCTCTTCGGACGCAATCTGTTCGATCTGCTCGACACACTGACCGCCACACTGCTGCTGCCGGTATCCGGTCTGATGACCTGCATATTCGCCGGTTGGGTATGGGACCGCAAGCGGTTTCGCGACGAAGCGGTGCGCGGCGGCGGCATCGACCGAAAGATGTTTCCGACGGTCGGATTTTTGCTCCGATGGGTATGCCCGCCGCTGGTTGCGGCACTCTTTATCTTCGGATTGATCGATTGATTTGCAGCTAAACAACAATAAATACTGAAAAGACAAACATTTATGGCAGAATTTATCTATCAGCAACCGTTCCCTATCCAGTGCGACAGGACGGAGTATCGTCTGTTGACGAAAGATTACGTGAAAGTCGTCGAGTGCGACGGCCGCAAGATTTTGAAGGTCGACCCCAAGGGTCTCGAACTGCTGGCCAAGGAGGCCTATGCCGACGTATCGTTCTATCTGCGTGCATCGCACTTGCAGAAGCTCCGCAACATACTCGACGATTCGGAAGCCACCGACAACGACAAGTTCGTAGCCTACACCATGCTCATGAACCAGTGCGTGGCCGCCGAAGGCGAGCTTCCCACATGTCAGGACACGGGTACGGCAATCTGCATCGGACACAAGGGCGAGGACGTCTACACGGGTGCCGACGATGCCGAGTGCATCTCGCGCGGCGTCTACGAAACATACAAGGAGCGTAACCTGCGCTACTCGCAGGTGGTGCCATTCACCATGACCGACGAGAAGAATTCGGGCAGCAACCTGCCGGCACAGATCGACATCTACGGAGGCCACCCCGGCATGGAGTATGAGTTCCTGTTCATCACCAAGGGCGGCGGCTCGGCCAACAAGACCTTCCTCTACCAGCAGACCAAAGCCCTGCTGAACGAGGAGTCGCTGACCAAATTCATCAAGGAGCATATCACCGACCTGGGCACCTCGGCCTGCCCGCCCTATCACCTGGCAATCTGCATCGGCGGCACCTCGGCCGAGATGTGTCTGTCGACCGTAAAGAAGGCTTCGGCCGGATATCTCGACGAGCTGCCCACTTCGGGCAATGAGGGCGGCCGCTGCTTCCGCGATTTGGAGTGGGAGGCCAAAGTACAGAAGATCTGCCAGGAGATCGGTCTCGGCGCACAGTTCGGCGGCAAATACTACGTACACGACGTGCGTGTTATCCGCGCTCCTCGTCATGCGGCATCTTGCCCCGTGGCAATCGGCGTGAGCTGCTCGGCCGACCGCAACATCAAGGCCAAGATCACGCCCGAGGGCATCTTCCTCGAAGCGTTGGAGAAGAATCCGGCACGCTTCCTGCCCGCCGAATCTCCGTCGATGACTCCGGCCGTCGACATCGATCTGGACGAGGGTATGGAGAAGGTTCGCCAGATACTCACCCAATACCCCATCAAGACGCGTCTCAACCTGAAAGGCACACTGATCGTTGCGCGCGACATAGCCCACGCACGCATCAAGCAGATGCTCGACGAGGGCAAACCCATGCCCGAATATTTCAAGAAGCACCCGGTATACTACGCCGGCCCTGCCAAGACTCCCGAAGGCATGGCATCGGGTTCGTTCGGCCCCACTACGGCCGGACGTATGGATCCCTATGTCGATCTGTTCCAGAAGAACGGCGGCTCGATGGTCATGGTGGCCAAAGGCAACCGTTCGAAAGCCGTCACCGATGCCTGCAAGGCCAACGGAGGCTTCTATCTGGGTTCGATAGGCGGCCCGGCAGCCATACTTGCCAAGAACTCGATAAAGAGCGTCGAGGTGGTCGACTTCCCCGAACTGGGCATGGAGGCCGTCAGAAAGATCTATGTCGAGAACTTCCCGGCATTCATCATCGTCGACGACAAGGGTAACGACTTCTTCGCCGACTTCGCTCATTAGAGCGCAGGCGTGCACCGCACGGCGGAACAGCGGCTGCCCGATCGACAACGGGCAGCCCTTTTCCGCAATATGGGATAAAAACCGGCCGCCATATAATAATATGGTCGCCGCCGGCGTTTTACTTTATCGATGAACCGTTTATAACATCGTAGAGATGAAAGGACACTTTTTACGCAGAGTCGTCGCACTGACGACTGTCTTGTTGTGCATGATCGGCACGGCCGCCGCCGACGGAGACGTCAGCTTCAAGGTCGATGCCCCGACCATCACGCCGCTCGGAAGCTACCTGCGTGTGGCGTTCGAGGTCGATGCGCGTCCCGACGACGACTCGTTCGAGGCTCCCGACTTCGCAGGATTCGACATTCTGGCAGGCCCGACCGTGGCGACCGGACGACAGACATACTGGATCAACGGCAAGCAGACCGTCACCGAGAGCTATACCTACACCTACGTACTGATGCCGCAAGCCAAAGGCACCTACACCATCGGCGCGGCACGCATCAGCGTCGACGGGCGCAGCTACACGACCAAGCCGCTGCCGGTGGAGGTGATCGACGAGGGCGACCAGTCCGAGTCGCGCAGCAATCGCAACAACTCTTCGCCCGAGGCTCACGTGGCCAAGGACGACATTCAGCTGCGAATCAAGCTCTCCTCGACATCGGTCTACAAAGGCGAGGCCGTGCGTGCCTCCATAGTGCTCTACACCCGCACCTCGATAGCGACCATCAACAACGTCAAGCTGCCGACATTCGAAGGCTTCTGGTCGCAGGAGCTGCCGGCCGGCGAGGACAGCTCCTCGCGCGAGGAGCTCGACGGCAAGGTCTACACGACCTATCTGCTGAAAGAGTATCTGCTCTACCCCCAACAGTCGGGCGCGCTGCGCATCGATCCGGCCGAGCTGACGGCCGTGGCGCAGGTCGTCACGCAGAGCAGTCGGGGTTTCGACCCGTTCTTCGGAGGACAGGAGGTGCACAACGTCAACCGCAAGGTCTCTACACCCGCCATAACCCTCAACGTAAAACCGCTTCCCGAAGGCGCTCCGCGCAGTTTCAACGGAGCCGTGGGACAGTTCACCATGCAGGGCTCGATGCCTCCGTCGAAGATCAGCGTCAATTCGGCGGCAAGCATCTCTCTGACCATATCGGGTCGCGGCAACCTGAAATTCATCGACGCTCCGAGCGTGGCGATGCCCGAATCGTTCGAAATCTACGATACCAAGACCTCCGATTCGATCAAGGTGTCGGCCGTAGGCACTTCGGGCACGATAAAATATGAATATCCGTTCGTAGCCCGCTCGTCGGGCGAGTTCCGCATAGCTCCCGTCGAATTCTCATTCTTCGACCCCGCCAAAGAGCAGTACGTGACACTCTCGACCGAACCGATAACGCTCACTGTAACCAACGACGGATCGGCTGCCGGCATCACTGCCGACTCACGCACGCTGACCTCTTACGGCGAAAAGATGAAGCAGCTCGACCGCGACATACGATTCATTCACACCGAGAGCGGCAAGCTGCGACGCGAACACCGGCTGTTCATGTTCTCGCCGACATACTTCCTGCTGGTGGTCATCATCATCGCGGCATTCGTAGTAATATATGCCGTCATGCGCCAGCGCATACGCGAGAATCGCAACATCGTTCAGCGACGCATCAAGCACGCCAACAAGGTGGCGGTGCAGCGTCTGCGCATGGCCGAACGCTACATGAAACAGCAGCAGCGACACCCGTTCTACGAGGAGATGCTCAAAGCCATGTGGGGCTATATAAGCGACAAGTTCAACATTCCGGTAGCCAACCTCACCAAGGAGACCATTCGCGAGGAGTTGTATCGTCGCGGCGTCGCGGCCGCCGATGCCGAGCTTTTCTGCGAGATCATATCGCGCTGCGACGAGGCGCAATACGCTCCCTCGACATCGAACTCGATGGAGGAGGTCTATGCCGATGCCATGGAGATAATCTCCAAAATCGAATCAATCGTAAAACGTTAGATGGTCATGAAACAGATAAGAATGTTACTGTCGACGGCAATGACGCTCGCCATGATGCTGCCGACCGCACTTCGGGCACAAGATAACGCCACACATGAAAATGCCGTCGACGCCTTGTGGCGACACGCCACCGAGGCCTATGCCGACAAACGTTTCACCGAGGCCGCCGAGACCTTCACGCGCATATCCGACATGGGCTACGGCTCGGCCGAACTCTACTACAACCTCGGCAATGCCTACTTCAAGGCCGGACAGAGCGACATCGGTGCCAACGGCAGGCCGTTCGCTTCGGGCGAGCTGGGACGCGCCGTGCTCAACTATCGGCGCGCATTGAAGATCGATCCGTCGATGAGCGATGCGCAATACAATCTCGATCTTGCCGTCGACTACACCAACGACACCGAGGGCATACCCGAATTCGTCATGTCCCGCGTGTGGCGTTCGCTGCGCGACATGTTGTCGAGCAACGCATGGGCGGCAATATCGATCGCGGCACTGGCAGTGATGCTGGCACTGGCCACGATGTATCTGCTCTCACGCAACATCGCCATGCGAAAGGCCGGATTCTACGGCGCACTGCTGCTGGCACTGCTATTCATAGTCACCACTCTGCTGGCCGCCTCGCAACGCTCCGTCGAGCTTCGCGACGACATGGCCGTAGTCGTATGCCGCGACACAGCCCCCGTACACTCGTCGCCCGACAGCGAGACCAAGGTCATACGCGAACCGAGTCAGGGCGTGACCGTAACGGTAGGCCGCACGCTCGGCGTGTGGAGCGAGATCACCTTCGCCGACGGCGAAAAGGGGTGGATTCGCACAGCCGACATAGAGATAATCAGATAAACGCTTACCCGACGTGTCAAAACTTCTGGATAATGTCACCGGCGAACTGCAACGCCTGCCCGGCATAGGCCGGCGCACGGCGTTGCGACTGGCCATGCACATGCTAAAAATGGAGACCTCGACGGTCGATTCGCTGGCTGCAAGCATATCATCGTTCCGTCACGACATACGCTACTGCCGCAGCTGCAACAACCTCTCGGACACCGATCTGTGCCCCATATGCACCGATCCGCGCCGCGACCGCTCGACCATATGCGTCGTCGAGCAGGTGGCCGATCTTATGTCTATCGAGAATACCACGCAATACCACGGCACATACCACGTGCTCGGCGGCGTCATCTCGCCAATGCAGGGCATAGGTCCCTCCGACTTGAAGATCGATCTGCTGTGCGACAAGCTCACGGCAGGCGGCATACGCGAGGTCATCATAGCCATATCCACCTCGGTCGAGGGAGAGACCACTCTTTTCTATCTGCTCAACAGACTGAAAGCCTTTCCCGAAGTGAAGGTCACAACCATCGCCCGCGGCATAGGCTTCGGCGACGAGTTGGAGTATGTCGACGAGCTGACTATCACCCACGCGCTAATCAACCGCCGCGAGGTGGAGCGATAAAAGATGCAGCGGCAGTATCTGCCGTCGTGGGGGGGGGTGCCGACCGAGTCTCCCTTAATCCTAATATACGCCGCGCAGCCGGCCTGCACCGGCACGACATGCCGGGCGGAGTGTTGCGCTGCAAACGCACGGCATGACGAATTATTTTGCGACATGCAAAAAAATATCGGCAAACTCTCTTTTTAATCCCGATTTAATCGTATATTTGTAATGTGGGATCGAGTCCCTGCCGCCGATCATGCCAATGACATACATACGACACGGTCGGCGCATCGGCGGCGGAGAGTATCGGAAACGGCATTTGCCGCACGTCCGACAGGCTTCGAAGCCCGCTACGACACTGATTATTGACTACTAATATATTTTTAAGATGAGTATTGCCGAGAGATACAAGTACATTCAAGAGCAGCTTAACAAATACGGTTATATACGTGTGGCCGACATAGCCAACGAATTGAACGTGACCAAGGCCACGATCCGCAAAGACCTGCGTTTCCTGGAATCACAGAAGGTGCTGTACCGTACCCACGGCAGTGCGTCGCCGGCCAATCCGCACGTAGTCGACACGAGCATACATGTCAAGAGCCACATCAACACCGAGCTCAAACGCATCATCGCCCGCGAGGCTGCCAAGATGGTATCCGACAACGATTCGATCATCGTGGCATCGGGATCTACGCTATACGCTTTCGCCGAACAGATATCGACCGACACTCATCTCAATGTCGTAACACCCGATCTGCGCGTGGCCGTATTGCTCAACGAGAACGAAAAGATCGACATCATACAGTTGGGCGGACGCATCTACAAAAACACTCTTTCGGTGCGCGGCGACATGGCTGCCGCCGAGTTGAAGGACATACGCTGCTCGAAGGTCTTCTTCGGTGCCGACGGCATCGACGTGGAGTCGGGCATAACATGCTCTACATTGGAGGAGGCACGTCTTACCAACGACATGATGGACGCGGCATCGCAGGTGATCGTACTGCTCGACTCGTCGAAATTCGGTCGCCGAGGCTTTGCCAAGATATGTTCGCTGGATCGCATCGATATGATTATCACCGACGAGGGCATATCGGAGCAGACACGCAAATATATCGAGGAGTCGGGCGTGGAGTTGGTAATCGCCAAGGAATAGGGGCTTTCCCGACACATCGAAGGCGCATGTGGGGGCACTCCGCATGCGCTTTTGTTTTGCCTGCCTGCCACGTGTAGGGTCGACACGAAAAATACCTATAAACAAATCATACCTAACCATCTATGAAAAACATCATCTTATCTCTCCTGGCGCTGTCGGCCGTCATCGGTGCCGATGCGCAAGAGGCCTTGTGGGGCGGTCAGCAGATCATATCGCCCGAAGTAGGCTCCGACGGCCGAGTGACGTTCCGCTTCCTGGCTCCCGCAGCCGACAAGGTGGAGGTCACGGGCGACTTCCTGCCCACGCAACGCATCGACACACCCTACGGCACGTTCGACGCCCCCGGTGTCGCCGCCATGACACGCAGCGAGCAGGGCATATGGGAGTACACCTCCGAGCCTCTGCCGTCGGAGCTTTACAACTACTCCGTAATAGTCGACGGTCTGCGTACCACCGACCCCAACAACGTCTATCTCGTGCGCGACATAGCTTCGCTGACCAACATCTTCATCGTGGGCGGCGAGCGCGGCGATATGTACAGCGTCAGGGACGTAGCACACGGCACCGTGTCGCGCTGCTGGTACGCCTCGCCCAAGCTGGGCATGGAGCGTCGCCTGACCGTATACACTCCCGCCGGATACGAAACCTCGGACAAACGCTATCCGGTGCTCTACTTGCTGCACGGCATGGGCGGCGACGAGGAGGCATGGATAGCCCTGGGACGCACAGCACAGATAATGGACAACCTCATAGCTTCGGGCAGAGCCGAAGAGATGATCGTGGTGATGACCAACGGCAATGCCGATCAGCAGGCCGCACCCGGAGAGTCGAAAGAGGGGCTCTACAAACCCACCACGCAGCTGCCGCACACCATGGAGGGATCGTTCGAGCAGTCGTTCCCCGACGTAATAGCATTCATCGACGGCAACTACCGCACCGTAGCAGCCAAAGAGGCGCGTGCGATAGCCGGACTGTCGATGGGCGGCTTCCACTCGCTGCACATATCGCGCACGATGCCCGACACATTCGACTACGTGGGACTCTTCTCGGCAGCCGTGATGCCGCGCGACAACGCCCCCGCATTCTACGACGACATCGATGCCACGCTCGAACAACAGCGCGACAACGGATTGAAACTCTACTGGATCGCATGCGGAAACACCGACTTCCTGTGGCAGACCAATCTCGACTTCTGCAAGAAGCTCGACCGCATGGGATTCCCGTATACGTTCCGGGAGAGCGACGGAGGACACATCTGGCGAAATTGGAGAATATATCTCTCGGAATTCGCACCGCAACTATTCAAATAGAGCGGAGATATTCGAACCCTCCGCAAGAAAAACAGCGCACATCATGAAGATGTGCGCTGTTTTAACTTTCCCGCTATCCGCCGGCTACTCGACGACCGGCTCGTAGATATAGAGTTCGTGAATCTCCCGATCGTAGCCGTCGTAAAACCCGCGCGGCATGCCCAGCACAATACGCGCACCACGGTTGCTCAACACCACAAGTTCGCCCGTCGAGGGATCGACCGTAAGACCTTCGATCTCGCCGGCACGACGAAAATCCGACATAGTGCGCATTACCGCAACATCGACCGATGCCGCCGACAAGTCGGCTATCGGCGCCCAATAGATGCGGTCGGCTTCGTCGCGGTCGGCCTCGCCGTCGTCGGCCGAAATCAGTATCGAGTCGCCGGCAACGCATATGCCCTGCTGCAATGCCGGCACCGGACGCAACTGAATCTTATCCTCGTAGTCACCCGTCGACAGATCGTAGCGATAGATGTAGCGGCCGTCGACCCAGTCGGCCATATAGAGCTTGCCGCGCTCGGCATCGACCGCCAGACCGCACACCTCCACCTGTCCCGACGAGGGTTGCCAGTCGATCGAACGCACCCACTGCAAAGTGGAGGCATCGTAAACCGCAGCCTGTATATTGCGCCCCACACCGTCCTCGAACCACTCTATGCCGGCATAGATCTCGCCATCGTGAACGTCGATGTCGCCTATATGATTGGCTTCCAGCGCAAGCCCGTCGAAAGGAGAGGTATTCTCGGCCACGAGCCGTCCCTGTTTGTCGTATTTGTAGAGTGCGGTCGATCCCGACACATAGTAAAACTCGCCGTCGGTGGCCACACCCTGCCGCCCGTCGACCTCGATCACCCGCGCAAGGCGATACGTCGCAGCATTGTCGTCGTTTCGGTCTGCCGGAGATTTCCGGCCGCATGCCGTCGCCGCAATCACAAGCGACAGCACCGATATGTATATCATAGCTTTCATATCGCAAATATAGCATTTTGTCGCTCGACATGCAATTTTGTCGCCACGTATCGACGCATTGACACCCTTCGCATGACGATTCGTGACACGGACATGACAAATTTTCCGCAACGAGATGTGTGGCAGACAATTTGCCCGTAGGAATCGCAAAAACGAAATCAAATCATATATCATGAACATCAATTCACTAACAATCAAAGCTCAGGAGCTGCTGCAAGCGGCTCTGGGCATTGCGCAGCGATCGGGGCAGCAGGCTCTCGAACCGCTTCACATTCTATCGGCGGCCATAGCCGAAGATGATTCGCTCGCAACATTTCTGCTGGGCAAGACGGGCGTCAACGTCCGCACATTGCGCCACAGTGTCGATGCCGCTTTGGCGACGCTGCCCAAGGTATCGGGCGGCACGTCGGAGGCCTACTTTTCGAGCGACGCTTCACGCGTGATACAGCGTGCCATCGACTTCACCCGCACCTTCAACGACCGCTACGCATCGGTCGAGCATATTCTGCTGGCACTCGTTGCCGAACGCGGTGCGGCAGCCGATCTGCTCAAAGGCCAGGGTGCTGCCGTAAAGGAGTTGGAAGCTGCCGTAAGAGAGTTCCGCAAAGGCGAGACGATCGGCTCGCAAACCGACTCGCAGGAGTTCGACGCACTCGGCAAGTATGCCATCAACCTCAACGAGCAGGCACGCAGCGGCAAGCTCGATCCGGTCATAGGCCGCGACGAGGAGATACGCCGAGTATTGCAGATACTCTCGCGCCGAACAAAGAACAACCCCATACTCGTGGGTGAAGCCGGTGTCGGCAAGACAGCCATAGCCGAGGGCATAGCCCACCGCATAGTCGACGGCGACGTGCCGGAGAACCTTAAAGACAAAGTGATATTCTCGCTCGACATGGGTGCGCTGGTAGCCGGAGCCAAATACAAGGGCGAGTTCGAGGAGCGATTGAAGGCCGTGGTGAAGGAGGTGACGGCCTCCGACGGCGAGATACTGCTGTTCATTGACGAGATACACACGCTCGTCGGTGCCGGCAAGGGCGACGGAGCGATGGACGCGGCCAACATACTCAAACCGGCGCTTGCCCGCGGCGAGCTGCGCACCATAGGAGCCACCACGCTCGACGAGTTTCAGAAATACTTCGAGCAGGACAAGGCCTTGGAGCGTCGTTTCCAGAAAGTTATGGTCGACGAACCCTCGACCGAAGATGCTGTGTCGATCCTGCGCGGTCTGAAAGAGCGTTACGAAAACCACCATCAGGTGCGCATAAAGGACGAGGCCATCGTGGCTGCCGTCGAACTGTCGCACCGCTACATAACGCAACGCTTCCTGCCCGACAAGGCCATCGATCTGATCGACGAAGCGGCGGCACGCCTGCGCTTGGAGATGAACTCCGTACCCGAAGAGATCGACAACCTCGACCGGCGAATACGGCAGTTGGAGATCGAGCGCGAGGCCATACGCCGCGAGGGCGACAACGAACGCATCGAGTCACTGACCCGCGAGATCGACGACATGCGTTCGCACGAATCGGCGCTGCGGGCAAAATGGCAGGGCGAACGCGACCTGCTGCACAAGATACAGGCAGACAAAGATGCCATCGAACGGTTGAAGATCGAGGCTCAGCAGGCCGAACGCCAGGGCGACTACGGCCGTGTGGCAGAGATCCGCTACGGCAAGATCGTCGAGGCGGAGAAGCGCATCGACGCATGGCAGCAGGAGCTGCGCATGACCGCCTCGTCAGGTCAGACCATGATAAAGGAGGAGGTCGACTCGTCGGACATAGCCGAGGTCGTGTCGCGCTGGACGGGCATACCCGTGCAACGCATGCTGGCTTCGGAGCGCGAGAAGCTGCTCAACATGGAGCGTGAACTGCACCGCCGCGTGGTCGGGCAGCAGGCTGCAATCGAAGCCATATCCGATGCCGTGCGACGCTCGCGCGCCGGACTCAACGATGCACGACGCCCCATCGGCTCATTCATCTTCCTCGGCACGACGGGTGTGGGCAAGACCGAGCTGGCCAAGGCTCTGGCAGAGTTCCTCTTCAACGACGACCAGATGCTGACACGCATCGACATGAGCGAGTATCAGGAGCGTCACAGCGTGTCGCGCCTGGTGGGTGCGCCTCCGGGATATGTGGGTTACGACGAGGGAGGACAGCTCACCGAGGCCGTGCGACGCAAGCCCTACTCGGTGGTGCTGCTCGACGAGATCGAAAAGGCTCACCCCGATGTATTCAACATATTGTTGCAGGTGTTGGACGACGGCCGTCTGACCGACAACAAGGGACGCACCGTCGACTTCCGCAACACGATCATAATCATGACCTCCAACATGGGTTCGCACATTATCCAGGAGCGTTTCGCCGCTGCCGGCGACAAGATCTCGCGACAGACGGTCGAGCAGACGCGCGACGAGGTGATCGAGCTGTTGAAGCAGCAGCTCAAACCCGAATTTCTCAATCGCGTCGACGAGATAGTGATGTTCGAGCCGCTGTCGCGTGCCGACATAGCCAAGATCGTCGACATACAACTCTCGCTCATAGCCCGCATGCTGCGCGAGAACGGCATCGAACTGCACTACACCGATGCCGCCCGCGAGTGGATCGCCGCGGCCGGATTCGATCCTCTCTACGGCGCACGCCCCATCAAGCGAACCATACAGCGCGAGGTGGTCAACACGCTCTCCAAGCGCATACTGGCCGGCGAGGTCGAGCGCAGCCGCCCCATCGAGATCGATGCCGGCGACAATGGGTTGACATTCAAAAACTGACGAAGATACGACCGGCGAAAAAGGGAGACTGCATGGTGTGCAGTCTCCCTTTCTCCGTTTTATGATCGCAGCTCTCCTACCCTACCAGATCGGACAGACGTGCCACGGGCGATACGTCGAGCGACGAAATCTCGCCGGCCATGTAGCGGAAGTAACCCGACATGGCGATCATGGCGGCATTGTCGGTGGTGAACTTCAATTCGGGAAGGAACGTGCGCCAGCCGCGGCGGCGTCCCGTCTGCTCGATGGCATTGCGCAGACCGGAATTGGCCGATACACCGCCGGCCACGGCGATGTCGCGTATGCCGGTCTCCTTCGAAGCCTTGATGAGTTTGTCGAGCAGAATGTCGATGATCGTGCGCTGCAACGAGGCACACAGATCGGCCTTATGCTTCTCCACGAAGTCGGGATCGGCGGCCACGGCATCGCGCAGCGTATAGAGAAACGAGGTCTTCAAGCCCGAAAACGAATAGTCGAACCGTCCCTCGACGTGGGGCTTGGCAAACGCGAAGGCCTTGGCGTCGCCCTCACGGGCAAGACGGTCGATCACCGGACCGCCAGGATATGGCAGACCCATCACTTTGGCACACTTATCGAATGCTTCACCCGCAGCATCGTCTATGGTCGAGCCGATGATCTCCATTTCGAGAGGCGACGACACCTTGACTATCTGCGTGTGGCCGCCGCTTACGAGCAGACACAGAAACGGAAAATCGGGGTGAGGCAGTTCGCGATCGGGCAGATCGACGAAGTGAGCGAGGATATGTCCCTGCAAGTGATTGACCTCCACCATCGGTATGTTGTGAGCTATCGACAGACCCTTGGCGAACGACGTACCCACCAGCAGCGAGCCCAGCAGACCCGGACCGCGAGTGAAGGCTATGGCATCGATCTTGTCGATCGACACTCCGGCCTCCTTCAAGGCCGTATCCACCACGGGGATAATGTTCTGCTGATGCGCGCGCGAAGCCAGCTCGGGGATCACGCCTCCGTACTTGACATGCACCGCCTGCGAAGCGATCACGTTCGAGAGCAGCGTGCGATTGCGAATCACGGCGGCCGACGTATCGTCGCACGAGGATTCGATGCCCAGTATTGTTATGTCCATTTTTACTCTAAATTTTCGGTTTAAATAGAAAATTTGCTACTTTTGTAGGTTAAACGCAGCAGGTAAAATTCCATTCCATGCGCAAAGTTATAAAAATATCGGCAAAGGTCGTATCGGCAATCGTTTTGTTGCTGATATTTTTGCCTGTTTGCGTTACTCTGCTGCTCGACGTACCGGCCATTCAGAACTTCGTGGTCGACAAGGCCATGTCGTTCTTCTCGCAAAAGTTGGAGACACGCGTCGCGATCGACCGCATCGATCTCGATCTCTTTTCGAAAGTACGGTTGAAAGGGTTCTACGTCGAGGACTACGCCCGCGACACACTGCTCTACGTGGGCGAGGTGAAGGGACGATTCACCAGCTTCAACATCAAAAAGACCGGATTGTGCATATCCGAAGCGGAGGCGCGAGATGCCAGGCTCTACATACGCGAGATGCCCGACGGACAGATGAACATCAAGCAGATCGTCGAACGTCTCACCCGCAAGGACGGCAAGGGCAACTTCAAGATGTATATCGACCACATACACGTCAACGATCTGACACTGGGCATAGAGCGTCTCGAACACCGCAATCCCCCGTCGGGCATCGACTACTACGACATGCTCATATCGATCGACGAGGCCTGCCTGAAAGACTTTGCCGTGGTGCGCAACAAGGTGTGGGGCGACATCATGTCGCTCTCGATGCGCGAAAAGAGCGGCTTCGAAGTCGACGATGCCAACGGCTATTTCTTCGTCGACAGAGGAGTGATCCGGCTCGACCGGTTTGCGATAGTCACCGGCCGTTCCAGTCTGTTCATGCCGTCGATGTCGATCGAGGCCGGCGACTGGGCATGCTACAAACACTTCACCCACGACGTGCGCATGGTAGGCTCGATCGAACGCTCCCGCATATCGAGCTATGATGTGGCCGCATTCGCACCTGCCTTGGGCAGCTGGGATATGACGCTCGACGATGTCGACATGTCGCTCGACGGCACGGTCGAGAAACTGAGCGTCAGCATAGACAACCTGCGCACGGCCGACCACACCTCGCTCAAAGGCCGGTTCTCGGCCGAGGGTCTGCCCGACTACCGCAACGCCACATTCCGCGCTTCGCTCTCGGAGCTGACCTCCGACAACAAAGACATAAACTCGCTCATCGAGAAGGTGACCGGCAAACAACTTCCGGATAAGGTCGGCGATATCCTCGGCCGCGCCGGACGGCTCTCCCTGACGGGAACATTCACCGGACGGCTCGACTCGTTCGGCTCGACGGGCAAGCTGCGCACCACTCGCGGCGGTGCCGATTTCAACGTCGACATGCGACCGTCGGGACAGTCGCGCCGCACGCTGCGCGGCCGCGCCTCGGCCACCGATCTCGATCTGGGAGCACTCATCGGCCAGGAGCGCATAGGACGTATCGATGCCACGGCATCGGTCGACGGTACCGTATCGCGCAACGGCGTGGAGGCCGATGTCAAAGCCTCGGTCGACCGCTTCACGTTCAACGATTACGGCTACTCGGCCATCACGGCCGACGGACGCATCGACAACCGCCGTTTCAGCGGTGAGATCAACTCGGCCGACAGCAACATGATGTTCCGCCTCAACGGCATAATCGACATGGAGCGCGCCATGCCCACCTACGACTTCGAGATGAACCTGCGACATGCCGACCTGCATGCTACGGGTATCAACCGCCGCGATACCACCTCGCTGCTCTCGCTCGACATCGACGCACACGCATCGGGTCTCTCTATCGACGATCTCGACGGCCGCATAACGCTCTACAACGCCCGCTACGAATACCCCGACGGCGAGATCGCCGCCGACCGCATATCGCTCGACAGCCGCAACGATGCCGACTCGAAATACATCAAGCTGTCGTCGCAGTTCGTCGATGCCACCTTCGTCAGCAAAACTTCGTACAGCAACGTAATGCAGTATCTGGCCAGATGCCTGCACAGCTACATACCGCTGCTGTACGACAATCGCAGCACCAAGCTGCAAAGCAGCAACGACAGACAGACGCTGGCCGACGACTTCTCGATAGTCAACGTCAACGTCAAGGATATCAACCCGCTGATGAATGCCATAGCCGACGGGTGGCAGATAGCCGAAGGATCGAGCGTGCAGATGCTCTTCAATCCGGTGAGCAACTCTCTGACGGTGCAGGCTCGCTCGGACTACATCGAGCGCGACATGATGCTGGCCACCAACCTGAGGCTCAACGCCAACAATCTGAGCGACTCGCTGTCGATGTATCTCAATGCCGACGACCTCTACATCGGCTCGCTGCACATGCCCAACTTCTCCGTCACGGGCGGCGCACAGCACAGCCGTATCAAACTGACGGCCGGCTTCCGCGACGCACGGCAGCAGCTGTCGGGCATGCTGGGGCTGTCGGCCGGCTTCTCACGCAACGCCGCTTCTGGCAAACACGACATACATATCGACGTGGCACCCTCGACCATCACCACGCGCGACAAGACATGGAAGATATTCTCGCGCGGAATCGACATCGAGTCCGACCGCATCGCAATCGACTCATTCAGCGTGATCGATGCCGGCGAGCAGATGGTCGTCGACGGCATAGCCTCGCGCTCGCGGCAGGACTCGCTGGAACTGACGCTGCGCAACTTCGACATATCTCCGCTGGCCAAGATCGTCGAGAGATGGGGCTACCGCGTCGAAGGCCGCACCAACGGTCACGCCACCGTCAAGTCGGCACTGCATGCCGGCGAGATCACTGCCGACATCGATCTGGACGACATTCGCGTCAACGACTTGCAGGCTCCGCCCACACGTCTCACCTCGAAATGGGACTTCGAGCAGAACCGCGCCCGCATCATCATCAGCGACCGGCAGAGAGGCGACACGATCATACGGGGTTACTACCAGCCCTCGCGCAACCGCTATTTCGCACGCGCACGCCTGGACAACATGCCGCTGTCGCTCATATCGCCGTTCCTGCAAGGCGTGGTATCGGAGACGGAGGGAACGGCCGACATAGATGTCAACATCTTGGGCGAAGGACGCAAGGCGTCGCTCAACGGCGACATACATGTCGATTCGCTCTCGACCAAGGTCGACTTCACGCAGACGCGCTATCACCTTTCCGATGCCGATCTGAGAGTGGCCGACAACCACATCTACGCCGAGCGCATTCCGATCTTCGACCAGGAGAACAATCGCGGCACCTATACGATGGATCTGAGTCTGGAACACCTCTCCAACATCACCTACAATATCCGTCTCGACATCGACAAAATGCTGGTGCTCGACACCGATGCCGACGACAACGACCTGTTCTACGGCCACGTCTATGCCTCGGGCGACGCCTCCTTCCGCGGCGACAAACGAGGATTGAAGATGAACATCGAGGCAACGAGCGAGGACAACTCCACCTTCTTCATGCCGTTGGCCGGCAAGAGCGACGTGTCGTATGCCGACTTCGTGAAGTTCGAATCGGCGCAGGCTCCGGTCGACACCACCAGCTACCTCATACGCCGCAAGATGGCCTTCGAGCGCAAGCACCGTCAAGCCGCGTCGGCAAGCAGCATAATGGATATCGACCTGATATGCAACGTGCGTCCCAACACAGAGATACAGCTCGTGATCGACCCGACCGTAGGCGACATAATCAAGGCTCGCGGCGAGGGACAGCTCAGCATGCGCATCGTGCCCAAGACCAACGTATTCGAGATGTTCGGCGACTACACCATCAACGAGGGTAGTTATCTGTTCACGCTGCAAAATATCTGGACCAAGAAATTCGTTATAGCACCGGGATCGAGCATACACTGGACGGGCGACCCGCTCGGTGCGCGCCTCAACATCGATGCGGTCTACAACCTCAAAGCCTCGTTGCAGCCGCTCTTGGAGGGCATGAGCAACAACAACTACACACGCGCCGTACCGGTGGAGTGTTACATAAAGCTCACCGACGAATTGATGTCGCCCACGGTCACCTTCGACATAAAGGTGCCCAACCTCGACCCTGAAATACAGTCGATAGTGCAGAGTCTGCTCACCTCGCAACAGGATATCGCCACCCAGATGTTCTGGCTGCTGATGGCCAACTCGTTCAATGCCGAGAACAACAGCGGCATCGGAGCCAACGTCTCGGCCACCACGGGCTTCGAGCTGCTGTCGAATCAGCTGAGCAACTGGTTGTCGGGCGACAACTACAACATTATATTCCGCTATCGCCCCAAGTCGAACACCACCAGCGACGAGGTCGATTTCGGATTTTCGAAGAGCTGGATCGACAACCGTCTGACGGTGGAGTTGGAGGGCAACTACATGGTCGACAACACGTCGAAGGTTACAGAAAACGCCTCCAACCTCATGGGCGAGGCCTACATAACGTGGCTCATCGACAAGGGCGGCAACTTCAAGTTCCGCGGCTTCACGCAGACCATCGACCGCTACGACGAGAACCAGGGTCTGCAAGAGACCGGCATAGGCTTCTATTACAGCGAGAACTTCAACACCTTCAAGGAGCTGGCCGAGAGCATACGCAATCGCTTCTCCAACGAGGAGCGACGCCGCAAGCGCATCGAACGCCGCACGGCACGCAAGCAGCAGAAGAGTGCGGAAGCGGCCGGTGCCTCCTCCGGCAATACTGAGGGCACGACACCGGAAACAGCCCCGAAGAGCGGCGAAACCGGAAATAACGAATAAATTTGAAAAAACTTAAATAAAAGAACTATGATTAATCTGATGATTCCCGCACAAGATGCGGTAGCGGAGACGACTTCCGCAACAGGCGAGATGCTCGCCGACATGAACGACGCTATGACAACCGGACTGAGCGAAGCGGCCGCACCCGCAGCCGATACGGTTTCCATCGGCTTCTGGGAACTCTTCGCCGGAGGCGGCTGGCTTATGTGGGTGCTGGTGGCTCTGGCCGGAGTCATGGTCTTCATCTTCGTCGAGCGGTTCGTCGCCATGCGCAAGGCCACGCAAATCGACAACAACTTCATGGATCGCATACGCGACTATATCTGGGAGGGCAAGATAGGCTCGGCCATCGACCTCTGCCGCCGCACCGACTCGCCCGTGGCACGCATGATCGAGAAGGGCATCGAGCGCATAGGCCGCCCCATGAGCGACATTCAGACCTCGATAGAGAATGTGGCCAACCTCGAAGTGGCCAAGCTCGAAAAGGGACTGCCCACACTGGCCACCATATCGGGCGGCGCGCCGATGATCGGTTTCCTCGGTACGGTAGTAGGTATGGTTCAGGTATTCATCTCGATGTCGGCCAACTCTACCGGAGGCGTCAACATCGGCGACCTGTCGGCCGGTATGTATGTGGCGATGGTGACCACTGTCGGCGGTCTTATCGTCGGTATCCCCGCATATTTCGCCCACAACTATCTGGTGGCACGCATCGAAAAGCTCGTATTCCAGATGGAGGCCACTTCGATAGCATTTATGGACATTCTGAATCAACCCGTACAAAAATAGTCTCCGACGATGGCAATCAAACGTAATTCGAAGGTAAGCACGCAGTTCTCGTCATCGTCGATGACCGACCTGGTGTTCCTTTTGTTGATATTCATGGTACTGGCCACGACGATGATAAACCCGAACAACGCCGTGCGTCTGACCCTGCCCTCGTCGTCGTCAGCCGAGGGTGACCCGTCGATAATATCGCTCGCCATCGTCCCGTCGGACGATGCCGTCTCGCCATATGTCTACACGATCAACGGCAGCGAGGAGTATCGCACCATCGATCAGGTCGGCACGGCTCTGGCCATGCACTACGCCGAGTATGCCGAACTGCCCGAAGAGGAGCGACCCTACATATCGCTGCGCTGCGACGAGAAGGTGACGGTCGATGCTCTGATAGAGGTCGTCGACCTCACGCGCGAGAACAAGTATAAGATGGTGGTGGCGACCAAACAGAAACAGTAGTCCGCAATGGAGTATTACGATCCGATAGATCGCTCATCGAAGCGTATAGCCGCCATGGCTCTCGTGGCGGTGATGGCTGCGTGGGTGGCGGTCATGTATCTTTCGAGCGTGGAGATCGCCCCGCGGCCGGAGGAGCCGCCGCTCGTGCTGGTCGAGATCGTGGAGTTGCCCGAGCAGGAGCCTATCGAGAAAAAACCTCGCTCGGCCGTGCGCAGCTCCGTCGAACCCGATACCCGTACCAGCCGCAATCGCGCACATGAAACACCCTCACCCAAAGAGAGTTCAGCCGAGGCCGAAGGCGAAGCGGAGAAGACGCAGACAATCAATCAGCAGGCACTCTTCCGCCCCGTGACCGGCACTCCCGAAGAGAGCGTGCCCACCGGCAACCGCCTGGCACCGGAAGGCGAGCAGGAGAGCCATCACGGCGAGGGACGCGGATACAACCTCTCGGGCAGCGACCAGCTCGATGCCGGGTTGCAGGGACGCGGACTGAGAGAGGCTCTGCCACGACCGCGCACCGATTACAACACATCGGGCAAGGTCGTTATCTACGTGACGGTCGATGCCGGCGGCAATGTCACATCTGCCGAATTCCGGCAGACGGGCTCGACCACCAACGACCGCACGCTCATAGATCTTGCACTCGAAGCGGCACGCAAGGCCAAGTTCAACCGCAGCAGCAAGTTCACCGAGGGCGGTACGATAACCTACAAATTCAACCTCAACTGATATGCGACTTCTGTTCAACACGGCAGCAGCCATCTGCATCGCCATTGCGACCGTCATGCCGGCGCAGGCTGTCACCCGCAGCGACGAGCCCGTGCAGGGTGCCCGCATTCGCTTCGAGCAGCCGTTCGTCGATCTGGGAGAGATAGCGGCCGACGCGCCCAAGCGCACCGTCGATCTCACCTATCTCAACGACGGCACCGTTCCGCTTGTCATCACCGAGACACGCACGGGTTGCTCGTGCGTCGCAGCCGCCTACAAGCGCGGCAAGGTGATGCCGGGCGAGCACGGCACAGTCACCGTAACGCTCGATCCGGCCAAGGCACCAGAGGGCAAGTTCTTCCGCGTGATACAGATATTCTCCAACTCCGCGACCGGAGTTGCCCGTATCACCATCAAGGCCGAGATAACGAAGTGATCGCCGGGCTATATGCCCGACGATCACAACTCGCCCAGAATATGAAATTCGATTCCCACCGAAAGGCCTATATAATCTCCCGGTGAAAGATAACGATTCGTAATGCGGCTTATCAGATACAGGTCGCACGTATTGGCCTCCCAAAAGAGCGATATATCGCGCAGAGCACCGCACCGGTGCAGATGCAGACGGAAGTTCTGCCCGATGAAGATATGGGCGCGCACCTTGGTCGAAAAGCCGTAATACCCTTTGGGATAGCGCGACGGCTCGCGCAGCCAGAACTCATCGGCGATAACCGAGTTGAGATATATTCCGCACTTGAAAGGCTCTATCGAAAACCTGTCGACACACCGTATGCTCCAAGGCACATAACTCTGCTTGACGGTGGCGGTCACATAGGTGCGGTCGATGCAGGAGGCGGGAACAAACCCGACGAACAGATCGGTAGCCCACTCTCCGCGGCGGCCATACTCCCAGCCTGCGCCGACCGAGAACATACCCATGCCGCCGGCATACTGAATGCTCGCACGCGTGGGCAGCAGTCTCAGCCAACCGTCATAACCCTCGTCGCGACGCACGTCCCACTGCCGCCGAATGACGCAATCGGCTATCGCCGCATCGTCTCCGTCCACTCGCTGCGCCGCAGCCGCGACACCAGGCAGCATTGCAGCGACAGCCGCAACCATACTAATAATATACAATCTCCACTTCATAGCCATTGCTGTCGAGCGTAAACACATAATAAATGCGCTTGCCGATATTTGGGGCTCCGTAATAGATCACGCCGTCGCCGAACAGATCGCCCTGCGCCAGAGAGTGATTATGACCGTAGAGGCAGAACCGTATCGATGGAAAAGCGAGAGCGTAACGCTCCAAATCCCACGCCACGTCGTTGTTGAACTCCTCGGCAAACGGAGGCACATGCATAGCCATCACCGTCGAGCAGATGTCGGGCGCAAGCAGGCGCAACTCCTGCTCGACAAAACCCAAGTCGGGGACTCCGGGCGCAAACTCCACCTCCAAGGCATTGGTATCTAAACATATGAAACGCGTATGCGCAGCCGTGAACGCGAAATTGCAGTCGCCGAATATTTTGGCATATACCCTCTCGCCCGTACCCAAATAGTCGTGATTGCCCAGCAGCACGACATATGGGCACAGCAGACGGTTGAATATGTCGCGCTGCATCTCGAACTCGTGCCGCAATCCGAAATCGGAGATATCGCCGCCATGAATCACGAAATCTATGTCGCCTCGCCGGTTGATATCGGCCACAGCATCTGCCGCCTCATCGTACCAGCGTTGCGTATCGCTCAGAAATGCAAACCGCACGCTCGCAGCATCGGCATGACGGCTCTCTATCAGAGCAATGTTCCTGGCATTGATGCCCGTCTCACCCTCTACCGAAGTGGCATAGGGGTGATATTCGAAGGCCGAACACGCCACCGCAAGCCATGCCGCAGGCAGCAGCAACAGATATCGCAGATGTCCTGTATTTTGTTCGAATAGTCGCATATACACTTAATTACAAATAGTTTGCGTGGCAAATATATTCTGTTTTCGCCTCATGTGCAGAGTGCAAAAGCCATACAAAATAGCCGATTCGGGAACTCGCAGACAAATCAAACAACAATGGCGAAACAATGGCTAAATATTCGAAATTTCGCAATATACGTCGTATTCAAGAACAACGCCACCTATTTTTAACTACCTTTGTCTCGAACACATTAAATAATGCACCGCCTCTTCGAGAGACCGGAGGCAGATCCCAACTCATCGGAACTGCCCCCAAACAAGAAAAGGTGAATAAACAAAGAACGAATGAAAGCATTGAAAATCGGAAACCTCATCGCCCGCACACCCATCGTGCAGGGAGGCATGGGGGTAGGCATATCGCTCTACGGGCTGGCATCGGCCGTGGCCAACGAAGGCGGCATAGGCGTAATATCGTCGGCCGGACTGGGCGTAATATACAACGACTACTCGAAAGACTACCGCAAGGCCAGCATCTACGGTCTGAAAGAGGAGTTGCGCAAGGCGCGTGCAGCCACACGCGGCATAATCGGTGTCAACGTCATGGTGGCCATGTCCAACTTCGCCGACATGGTGCGCACGGCAATAGCCGAAAAGGCCGACATAATCTTCTCGGGCGCAGGGCTGCCGCTCAACCTGCCGTCGTTCCTCTCGGAGGGTGTCAAAACCAAGCTCGCGCCGATAGTTTCGTCGGCGCGCGCAGCCAAGCTACTGTGCAACAAATGGTTTTCGGAGTACAAATACATTCCCGATGCCATCGTCGTCGAGGGCCCCAAGGCCGGAGGCCACCTCGGCTACAAGGCCGAGCAGATCGACGACGAGCGATTCGCACTGGATCGGATCGTACCGCAGGTGGCAGCCGAAGTGGCAGCCTTCTCGGCCGAACACAACTGCCACATACCTGTCATCGCAGGCGGAGGCATATACACCGGCGAAGACATCTATCGCATCATGGAATTAGGAGCCGAAGGCGTGCAGATGGGCACGCGCTTCGTCACCACCGAGGAGTGCGATGCCGACGACAGTTTCAAACAGAGCTACATAAAGGCCGGCAAAGAGGATATCGAGATCATCGAGAGTCCCGTTGGCATGCCCGGACGCGCCATTCGCAACTCGTTCCTCGACCGTGTGAAGGAGGGCTTGAAGCACCCCAAGGCATGCCCGTTCGACTGCATACGCACGTGCGATGTCACCCACAGCCCATACTGCATAATGCTTGCTCTCTACAATGCCTTTCGCGGCAAGCTGCAAAACGGCTATGCCTTTTGCGGAGCCAACGCATGGCGCGCCGACCGCATAGGCACGGTGCACGAGCTGATGCAGTCGCTGTCGGAGGAGTACGACGCTTTTGTCGCGAAGATCAAATCGTTACGCAGCAGATAGTCGGCCTACGGCTGCCGTGTGTCAAATGAATCTCACCCGTCGCCACTCGCCGTCGCTGTCGCTCACCTCACGCTCGACCACACCCGTCAGGGCATCGGCCGCATCGTGCCAGCGATTGGAGCGAAACAGCCGCCGATAGGTCGTAAGATGAGCATACAGTTCCGGCCATCGGAGATGCCAGCCGTGCGGCACGCGCACCGTGTGCAGCACCGTTGCCGAATTGGAGAGAATGCGCGCCTCCTTGTTGCCGCTCTGATGAAACCACTCCACACGGGCGAGCGGGGCGGCACGCTGCACGGCGCGTGCAAAGCCGCGTCCACCGTTATTGCTCTCTATCATGGCTGTACGGGTGTCGTTGCGACGCAACATCTCGGCTACGGCACCCTCGGTAACCTCCATCGGCTCGCGCGAGTAGACGGCATCGGTCAAATAGATCACGCCGTCGGTGTCGACCGCATAGCATAGCGAACATAGGTAGTCATCGCCGGTATCGGCCGTATCGGTGTAGTTGCCGCGACGCACGATGTCGCGCGGCAGCGCATCGTACTCGACGAACGAATCGCCCCACAGCAGACCGTGCCGCGACGAGGGACGCCCCTGATACATCGACTCGAACCGCACAGGATCGAGCCGGCGTTTCTCCATAAGCAGTTCGGCGCTCTGCTGTTCAGGCCATAATGCCATACCCTCCCCGCGCGGATCGATCTGCGTGGGCGGCGAAGCCTTCAACGCTTCGAGATTGAGATACAGCCACTCGTCGCCCGCTTCGTCGAGATCGCTCCACCGGCGCAACTCGCGCCACCGCTCGCGCCGCAGCAGCGAACCTATCAGATCCTCCTCGTGCCAACGCGTGAAGACGATCAGCTCGCGCGAAGCGTTGTGCATGCGCGTCCGCACCACCGAGGTGTACCACTCCCAGCAGTTGGCACGCACCACGGGCGACGAGGCCTCCATGGCGTCTTTGTAGAGATCGTCCAAGATGAAACAGTCGACACGGTTGCCCGTGAGCGACCCTTCACGCCCAACCGACAGCAGCTCGCCGCGATGCCCGATGATCTCCACCTCGTCGGAGGTGCGGATATAATTCGCCGGCTTCGAACCGCGCTTTATGGTCGTCTCGGGAAACAGGCCTCCATACTCCGGCGATTCCAATATGCGCTGCACTCTGCGGTTGAACTTCGAGGCCAACGTTCCCGAGTAGGAGGCAATGGCTATGCGCATGTCTGGATCGAGCCCCAGCATATAAGCCGGCAGCAGAGTCGTCGAACCGACGCTCTTGCCATGCTGCGGCGGCATCGACACTATCAGCCGCCGTATGCGTCCGCTCGCAAATGCCTCCAATACACGATAATAGTCGCGATGAAATCCGTCGAGCGAGAGAAACGGATATACGGTCATGGCAAAAGTCGCGAAATCGACATCGGAGCCGGCACACTGTTCGCATGTCTGCCGCTCTTGTGATACTTTATTCATCGGATAAGATTTTTTCGTTTAACGATCACCTCGCCGGCGACCCTTCGACCGGGTCGCCGCACAACGGTGTCTTTGTCGCCGCCGTCTTCGATGAAAGGAGGTGCGGACGATTGTTGCCGAGGGTGCGGAGTCATCGCTCCGAGGTGGGAAGTGTGCACCGCCGGCACTACGATCAGGCCATAATATGCTCGCGCAGCGTCGCAAACGAGAAGTCGTTCAGAATCTCCTCGCTGCCGCACAGTGTGTGGAACTCCCACCACACCGGCACGACATCGGCGATTCCGCCACGATCCTCACCCGCTCCGGTGCTGCGATAGACGACCAGTGTCGCCGTCAGTCGCATATACACCTCGTCGCAGCAGGTCGATACCGAACCCGAAAAGAAGCTCCTGTCGGCTATCGCATCGACCAGAGCTGCCGCCACGTGATCGTAAATTTCAGATGAGACTGTGTACATAATTGAAAATATTGTATATTCAGTTATAAAAAATTTGTCGGTGTAGAATAAATGACTTAACTTTGTAGTGCAAATATACGTTCAATAATTGAATTTGTCAATAGCAAAGTCAAAATTTTTAATATAAAAACTTCTGATTAATCACCATGAAGAGTCGTGTAAAACTGATACGCAAACAGCTTGGCCTGACACAAGAACAACTGGCACAACATCTTGGCATAGGCAAAGCGGCACTGTCGATGATCGAGACAGGAAAAACCGGCCTCTCGACGCGCAACAAGAATATCCTGGTTCACGATCTCAACGTCAATCCCGAATGGCTCGAAACCGGGCAGGGCAAGATGTTCAACGCCGAACCCGATCTGACGCCCTACATGCACCGCACCGACAACACGCTGCCACTGCAAAGCGTACCGCTCTACTCGGTCGAGGGAACGGCCGGCCTGGTACCGCTGTTCACCGATCAGGCATCGGCCAAACCGGTCAATTTCATACATATACCCAACCTGCCCAAATGCGACGGCGCCATATATGTGGTCGGCGACTCGATGTATCCGCTGCTGAAAAGCGGCGACATAGTGCTCTATAAACAGCTGAGCGACGTGAGAGACGTATTCTGGGGCGACATGTATCTGCTCTCGATCGACATCGACGGCGAAGAGTATATCACCGTGAAGTACATACAGAAATCCGACCGCGACGGCTTCGTGCGTCTGGTCAGTCAAAATCCCCACCATGCCGACAAGGAGATCGAGATCGGCCGCATACGCGCCATAGCCCTCATCAAGGCCTCGATCCGCATGCACACCATAGGATAGGCCGACACCTATTATTATATGGCAAATAATGGCGGCAGTGCTCCGGCGTCCGCACCATGCCCCGACGGCGGGCAGCACATCGGCTCGCCGCCACCGGCTGCCGATGACAAACGACATGTATCTTTCGTATATTCGGCTGCGCCCAATATACTCCCGCTCGGCAATCCCAAATAAATTTGGCATTGCCCTCGCTTATTCGTACATTTGCAACCCTAAATATCTATTCGACGCATGAAGATTCGCACGAAAGGTTATATCATGGGAGCTGTGGCATCTGCCGCCTATGGAACCAACCCGCTGTTCGCACTGCCGCTGTTCGGCGAGGGCATGGACTCCGACTCCATACTCTTTTTCCGCTATCTGCTTGCCATACCCATGATGGCCGCACTGATGCTCATACGCAAGGAGAGCTTCGCTATCAAGCCGAGCGAACTGCCTCTGCTGGCCGCCATGGGACTGCTCGTGGCAACCTCGTCGCTGACTCTGTTCGAGAGCCTGCGCTTCATGGACGCAGGCATAGCCTCGACCATGCTGTTCGTCTATCCGGTAATGGTGGCACTGATAATGACCGCATTCTTCGGCGAGCGGCTCACCATGCGCACTCTCGGCTGTCTGGCATTGACCGCTGCCGGAGTAGTGCTGCTCTATCGCCAGAGCGACGGAGCAACGATAAGCGCAAAAGGCTCGATGCTGGTCATGGTATCGGCTCTGGCCTATGCTCTCTACATAGTCGGGGTCAACCGCTCCCGTCTCAAAGAGATGAACTCGTTGAAGATCACCTTCTACGCCCTTCTGGCCGGCATGTCGGCATTCGCCGTGCGCACCGGATTCGGCGAACATCTCTTCATACCTTGCAACTGGCAGATGTGGATCGATGTCGGAGGTCTGGCTCTATTCTCCACCGCACTGTCATTCGCCTTCATCACCATGGCCATACACTACATAGGCTCCACGCCGACAGCCATTCTCGGCGCTCTCGAACCCGTCACGGCAATCATCATCGGCGTAATGGTCTTCGGCGAGCATCTCACCCCGCGCATCGTCTGCGGCGTAGTGCTAATCATCGCGGCCGTTACAATGGTCGTGGCAGGAGGTGCCGTATCGCAGCGGATCAAGGCCGCCGCACACTATCTGCCGCGATTGCACCGGCACAGCCGCGGATAACCCCATTACGGTTATAAATACCATTTTTACCGATCGGCAGCGAAGCATTATGCCGGCTTGAATAAAATGAGTATATTTGTCATAACAAAACACTATCGATTATGGCACAACACAATATCGTCCGCTTCGACACGCTCTGCCAATATCTCGACTGTATGGGTCAACCCACCCTGCACCCGCTCGTGGCCGTGGTGGATCTGTCGACATCTCCGCGCATGGAACACTATCTGCACACCTTCGGCTTCTATGCCGTATTTCTCAAAGACACCATGTGCGGCGACTTGCGCTACGGCCGACAATATTACGATTATCAGGAGGGTACGCTCGTATTCATAGCGCCGGGGCAGGTGGTCGGCGTCGAGCCCGACGGGCAAACATTTCAGCCCAAAGGCCACGCGCTGCTGTTCCACCCCGAACTGCTGCGCGGCACATCGCTCGGCAGCAATCTGATGCGCGAATATACATTCTTCTCCTATGCCTCAAACGAGGCGCTGCATCTGTCGGATCGCGAGCGGGAGACATTTTTGGAGTGCCTGCGCAACATCGAGCACGAGTTGCAACACGCCGTCGACCGTCATTCGCGACGGCTTGTCGTATCCAACATCGAACTGCTGCTCAACTACTGCGTGCGCTTCTACGACCGCCAGTTCTACACACGCGAAGCCGTCAACAGCGACATACTCACACGGTTCGAACGCAGCCTGGGCAACTATTTCTCCTCGGATCGTCCCGAACGCGAAGGGCTGCCGACGGTGGGCATGATGGCCGAAGAGCTGCATCTGTCGGCCAACTATCTGGGCGACCTGATAAAAAAACAGACCGGCCGCACGGCGCAGGAGCACATACAAAACATGATGATCGAGATAGCCAAGGAGCGGATTTTCGACCCGTCGAAGTCGGTGAGCCAGATAGCTTACGAGATGGGATTCAAATATCCGCAACACTTCACCCGCCTTTTCAAGCGGCGTACCGGTCTGACTCCCGTCGAGTATCGGTCGATGAACTGACGGCCGCAGCAAAGACGACAAACATGCGATTCGTCCGGCGACGGATCGCATGTTTTTTGCGTTTTCGGCCACAGATGACACGGTTATGTGTCGCGCATATCGAAATTTTATGTAACTTTGCATGGCAAAGTTCGGGGGTGGCGTCCTGTGTCCGCCGCAAGACGAATGGCGATGCAACCCTGCCGACGACGGCAAATATCGCCGCGGCAGCAGCCGAACCCACGATATGACAATCGGATATCAGTTATAATTTTTAAAACAAAACACTATGTTCAAGATCGATTCTTACGACTTTACAGGCAAGCGCGCCATTATCCGCGTAGACTTCAACGTGCCTCTCGACGGCGAGGGTCGCGTAACCGACGATACGCGTATCCGCGCCGCCATACCCACCATCAAGAAGGTGTTGGAGAAGGGCGGCTCGGTTATTCTGATGTCGCACCTGGGTCGTCCCAAGAAGAACAACGACACCAAGTTCTCGTTGGAGCAGATCATTCCTGCCATCGAGGCGCGTCTGGGCGTGAAGGTCAATTTCGCCGGCGACTGCATCGGCGACAAGGCTGCCGAGATGGCTGCCGCATTGAAACCCGGCGAGGTGATGCTGTTGGAGAACCTGCGTTTCTATGCCGAGGAGGAGGGCAAGCCCCGCGGCCTGGCAGAGGACGCCACCGACGAGCAGAAGGCCGAGGCCAAGGCTGCCGTCAAGGCTTCGCAGAAGGAGTTCGTCAAGCGTCTGGCTTCGTATGCCGACTGCTATATTAACGACGCATTCGGCACGGCTCACCGTCGTCACGCTTCGACGGCCATCATCGCCGACTACTTCCCCAACGACAAGATGTTCGGCTATGTAATGGAGAACGAGTTGAAGGCTATCGACGGCGTGATGCAGTCGCCCGAGCGTCCGTTCTGCGCCATCATCGGCGGTTCGAAGGTATCGACCAAGATCACCATCATCGAGAAGCTGATGGAAAAGGTCGATTCGATCATCATCGGCGGCGGCATGACCTACACCTTCGCTGCTGCTCAGGGCGGCAAGGTCGGCAAGTCGATCTGCGAGCCCGACATGTTCCCCGTAGCACTCGACATCTTGAAGAAGGCCGAGCAGAAGGGCGTGAAGATCGTCACCAGCCCCGACGCGCTGATCGCCGACGCATTCTCGGCCGATGCCAACACCAAGGAGGCTCCGGCCAACGACATTCCCGACGAGTGGGAGGGTGTCGACATCGCCACCGAAGGCAAAAAGGCTTTCCGCGAGCACATTCTCTCTTGCAAGACCATTCTGTGGAACGGTCCCGTGGGCGTATTCGAGATCGACAAGTTCGCAACCGGCTCGAAGGCTGTTGCCGAGGCTATTGCCGAGGCTACGCAGAACGGCGCTTACTCGCTCATCGGCGGCGGCGACTCGGTAGCTTGCATCAACAAATTCGGCCTGGCCGACAAGGTATCTTACGTATCTACCGGCGGCGGCGCACTGTTGGAGTACATGGAGGGCAAGGAGCTGCCCGGTGTAGCAGCAATCCGCAAATAGGTCGCTCACCGACAATAAACCCGAAGGGCGAGCACCGCAAACACGGGCTCGCCCTGTTTCATACAATGAAGAACGCTTAATATCATGAAACGGTTAACTTACATTTTAGCAACTACACTGATTATGACATCGTGTGCAGGCGGCAAGAAGGCTGCCGACGACAATCGTATACCGGCCATCGACACGACCAACCTCGATCGTTCGATAGCCCTCAACGAGGACTTCTACCAGTGGGCCACCGGCGGCTGGCAGGCCAAGAATCCGCTCAAACCGGAATATTCGCGCTACGGCTGTTTCGACGTGCTGCGCGAGAACAACGAGATACGCATCAACGATCTGTTCAGCCGCATGACCGAGGAGACGGCCGCTGCGGGCAGCGTCGAGCAGAAGATCATCGATCTCTACAAGATGGGGCTCGACGAGGAGCGTCTCAACCGCGAGGGTGCCGAGCCCATTCGCAAGGATCTCGACAAGATCCTCTCCTTGGAGGATCGTGCCGAGCTTATCTCATATATCTCGACACTCCACACCGACGGCGTATCGGCGTTCTTCGGCTGCTATCCCGAAGCCGATCTGGCCGACAGCAGCATGAAGATTCTCTACGTCGAGCAGGGCGGCCTGGGCATGGGTAACCGCGACTACTACCTCGATGCGGCCAACGCCCAGATCAAGGCAGCCTACAAGGAGTATCTCTCCAAGATCATGGCACTGGCCGGCATCGACGAGGAGCAGATCCCCGCAATGGTCGACAACGTAATCGCCGTCGAGGATTATATCGCCTCGAAGTCGTGGACCAATGTCGAGCTTCGCGACGTACAGCGCGGCTACAACCCCTTCACTCTCGACGAGTTGCAGGCACGCTACGACGCCATCGACTGGCGGGCATACTTCTCGACGCTGGGTGTGGGCGAGTTCCACCACCTTGTCGTGGGTCAGCCCTCGGCCATGGACAATGTCAACAGCATCTTGAAAAACCTGCCCGTCGAGACATTGCGCTCTTATGTTGCAGCCCACTACATCAGCGATGCGGCATCATATCTGAGCGAGGATTTCGCCGTGGCGGGATTCGAGTTCTTCGGCAAGGTCATGTCGGGCACGCAGGAGATCCGTCCGCGCTGGAAACGCGCAATGGCCGTACCCAACTCGATTCTCTCTGAGGCCGTTGGCAAGATGTATGTGGAGAAATACTTCCCCGAAAGCGACAAGGAGCGCGTGTTGGCTATGGTCGAGAACCTGCGCACGGCTCTGGGTCAGCACATAGCCTCGCTCGACTGGATGAGCGATGCCACCAAGGCCAAGGCACAGGAGAAGCTCGCGGCATTCACCGTCAAGATAGGCTATCCCGACAAGTGGAAGGACTACTCTTCGCTCACCATCGACCCCTCGAAGTCGTACTGGGAGAATATCGTCGAGGCCAATCGCTGGTATGTGGCCGACGAGATGGCAGAAGTGGGCAAACCCGTAGACCGTGCGAAATGGTTCATGTCGCCCCAGACGGTCAACGCCTACTACAACCCCACCACCAACGAAATATGCTTCCCGGCCGCCATTCTGCAACCGCCGTTCTATAACCCGACAGCCGACGATGCGGTCAACTACGGAGCCATCGGCGTAGTCATTGGCCACGAGATGACCCACGGTTTCGACGACCAGGGCAGCCAGTTCGACAAGGACGGCAACATGAACGACTGGTGGACAGAGGCCGACCGCAAGGCTTTCGAATCGAAGACTGCCGTACTGGCCGATCAGTTCGACGCAGTAGAGGTATTGCCCGGCATACACGCCGACGGCAAACTCTCGCTGGGCGAGAACATAGCCGATCAGGGCGGTCTGCGCGTATCGTACACGGCCATGCTCAACTCTTGGAACGGTGAGAAACCCGCCGACATCGACGGTTTCACGCCCGAGCAGCGTTTCTACATATCGTACGCCACACTCTGGGGACAGAACATCACCGATCAGGAGATCGAGCGTCTGACCAAGCTCGACGTACACTCGTTGGGACGCAACCGCGTCAACGTTACCCTGCGCAACATCGCCACATTCTTCGACGCATTCGCGATCGAAGACGGAGCCATGTTCCGTCCCGAAGAGGAGCGCATCGTGATCTGGTAGACGCACAGCGACAATAAACCGAATAGGATCAGCAAAATATGCTGATCCTATTTTGTTTTATACGAAATTTTATTATCTTTGTAAATATAGCACTAAACCATATTCATTGCAGGAACTATTTATAATTTTTAATATCCGCTCGGGGAGAAAGCGGCAACAAAAACCAAATATTATATTTGACATCGGAAAGGGCACACTAACTTAAAAACATATCTTATGAAGACAAAAACTCTCGCCTTGTTATCGGCACTGCTACTCGTCACGGCAGCTCTATCGACTCAGAACACAGCCAATGCCCAACACCCCACCAGCCGCAAAGGAGGACTGGCACTGCGTGCCGGTGTCGGCATGGCAGGACTGGGCGGCAACGAACTGCTCGACGAGCTGACCTGCGCATGGAACGTGGGGTTGCATTACGAGTGGCGGTTCGCAGGCCGCTGGGGAGTCGATGCGGGCTTGGAGCTATCACACAAGGGCGGTGCCATGTCGAACTCAGATCGTTGGGACGACGACAGCCGCACCGTGCTGCGCCTGAACTATCTGCAACTGCCCGTCACCGTCGCGCATCACTTCCGTGTCGGCAGGGTCGACCTGGCACCCTACGCCGGTCTCTACTACGCATGGTGTGCCAGCGGACGGCTCGACACATGGGATCTCGACGGCGGCGAGTATTCGAATGCCGCGCGCGGAGCCAACCAGCTGGTGCGCCGCTCCGATTTCGGCGTGCGTTTCGGCGGCGGCATGTCGCTGCGCTGCGGCCTCTATTTGGGTATCAATGCCGACATGGGCGTGGTGGATTTCCATCACGAGCATGTCGACGGCATCGGTTTCGGCTGCCGCAACTACACCATATCGTTGCAGGTGGGCTATAACTTCTGAAACCGTGCGGTTCGGAGCGGGGCGCTCAGCGTCGCCCCGAACGCAACGTAATCTCCACGATCTCAGGCCATGCGCCCAGCCGGAACGGCAGATTGCCGCCCGCTCCCGTCGAGACGAAGAGCTGCTGTCCGCCCTCGGCATAAAGACCGCCCCACTCAGGATAGATCCACGACGAGGGAGAGAAACCGCCGATTTTGAGCTGCATGCCATGGGTGTGCCCCGAAAGCGTCAGCTGTATGTCGGTCGAAGGCACCACCTCGTCGCGCCAATGCGTTGGATCGTGACTGAGCAACACCTTGAACCGGTGATCGGTAACCCCATTCATGGCACGCCGCAGATCGCCCTGCGACGGGAATGGCGGACGCCCTACGTTCTCCACACCTATAACAGCTATGGTATCCGCACCGCGAACGATATCAACATGCTCGTTGAGCAGCAGTCGCCAACCGGCCTCACGCTCGAACTGCTTGACGCACTCCGTATCGCGTGCGGCGCCATGTTCGTCATCGTAGTGTTTGTATAGGCAATAATCGTGGTTGCCCAATACCGACACCACCCCGTCACGTGCCCGCAATCGGGAGAGCACTTCGCCGAAAGGCTCCAACTCATCGGCCGAGAGATTGACCAAATCGCCGGTGAAGACTATCAGATCGGGCGACATGCGCTCTATGCGCTCGACGAGCCGACGCATGTAACGCGTATTATCGCCGAATGTTCCCAGATGCAGATCGGTCAACTGCACTATGCGATAACCGTCGAACGAGAGCGGCAGATCGTCGGAGACGATCTCGACACGATTGACGATCAATCGCTTCCAGCCCGACACTACACCATAGAGACACGCCAGACACACTGTCGCCGCCACCACTGCACCGGCCGTATCGAACCACCCTGAGGCCGACGGCTGTATCATAGCCGCAGCACGCCCCGTCAACGACACTATCGTAAACAGCACCTTGGGAAGCGCAATGCAGAGCAGTATCACGGCAATGGTCGACATCGACCACTGTGAGACATTCGCACGAAAAGCGATCATGGCCGCCACGAGCACCGACGTCGGAATCCAGTGAACTATGCTCCATGCCACAGGTGCGTGGTGAAGAAACACATACCATATATATGTATCCGACAGAAGGATCAGCAGCAGCGATATTATCATCATCAATATCATAAATGTCGAGTTTTAGGAATAAACGAGCCGAAAGCGTCATATATTGCCGCACGAGCGCACCGCAACAGATCCGCCCGCAGACAAAACCCTCTCCGCAGCCCTCACAACCCGCCCGCAGAAAGTCCGGCACGCCGCCAAAGAAATTGAGGGAGATCCCTCAGGGTCCCCCTCGTTAGGTTAGTTAGGTTAATGAGAATGTGGGAGAGTGACTCGATCCCACGTTTGTAGTACAAATTTACAAAAAATTTCATAACACGCAACCTTTCGACCGAATATTTTTATAAAAATATGGCCTTTGCCTGCATTTTTATCTCAAAATTTATAAACCGTAAATACTCTTTATGATTTTTGACAATTCTTCGAACTCCACTGCATCGTCGAAAGCAACCGTCGAGTACCGGCAAACCCGGCCTGCATACGCATGCCATCGGCACCCCCTGCTCCCGCAAGAGCTATTGCATGACGGTCACCTTCTCGTTCAACGATGACGGCATGCGCACCGAGATATTGTCGGCATATTTGCGACGATAGAGCGTAGGTGTCATGCCGTAATGACGCCTGAACACCTTGATGAAGTGCGACTGATTGGAGAATCCGCAGGCACGACCTATCTCCGATACGCACATATCGGTGGTAATCAGCATGCCGTGAGCGCGACACATTCGTTTTTCGAGAAACCAGCGATGAGGCGAAGTATGGAAGTGACGCGAGAACTTACGCTTGAACGACGACATCGACAGGCAACATTTCGAAGCGATCTCTTCGAGCGGCAGGTTGGTGTAGATATTGGCATAGACCTCGCGTTCGAATTTTGAGTTGTCGACACCTTTGCCGTCGCTCAACTCGCTGCACAACAGCCGATCGTCCGAATTTGCCATGAAGTAAACGATCAACGACAGACGTATGTAGTTGTCGGCGCGGCTGTAATCGCCGTGCAACATATCCAACGAACGGAACAACAAATGGATAGAATCGTCGGCCTGCTTGACTACATACAAAAACCGCGACAGCAGCGTAATGCGCTCGATCATCGAGTTGTCTTCGCCGCCTACGCTGAACCCTATGATGACGGTTTTCAGATCGTCGGAACTGAACTTGAAAACGATCTGTTCGAAACTGCCCTTTTCGTCGGGAAATGCTTCGCAAATGTGATCGCCCACCGATAACAGATATACATGCCCCGACCCGATCTCTACACAACGGTCGTTATAATAGTCATGTATACAGTATACCCCGCGAAACACATAACCGATAATATACTCGTCGGTCGCACATCTGAACTTTCCGGTAGGCGTATCGTATTTGACCTTGACTATACGTGGGTGATGCGTCATCTTCACTGGACACTCTGCATTTTATATTTTTCGCAAATATACAATAAATAACTCGAAAAATATTGTAACAACAAAAATAAAGTCCGATTTCGTCAAGAATTGAGCCGAAAATATTATTTATCGCCCATAGCCCTAAAATTCAATCTATTAACAATTCAAAAGACTCCCAGCCAAGCCGCATCAGGCATTCAGCGACCAGATCGCAGCAGCGATCATCAGCCAATAGAGCGACGAAGATATATAGTTCTCCATACGCACGAAAAACATGGGCATGAGCGTCGAAGCCAAGAGCGACACCACGGCTATCGACATATGCCCCGACGATGGCAGACCGATGAACAAACCGACAGCCAGCAGCATAATGGCGATTGTAAAGTTCCAGATCTTACGTGCCGTCACGCTCACGGCGAAGCGATCCGAGCGGTACAATATAACCGAGCATACGGTCGCAAACAAAGTCATGCCCAGCAGCGCAAGGTGTGCGACCGTAAGATACGACTCCGCATCGAATCCGGCAGGAGTCAGCATGGCACGCCATAACCCGTATGCCGTATGACAGAACTCTCCGCCACCTGCCCAACCGAGATACGACACGACAAACACGGGCAGCAGAGCACCCGCAACGGCAGCCACACAATTGCGCAGCGACAATCTGCACACTATGATAATAGGAATAAGCAACACGACGAATGCCGTCATCGGAGCATGCAGCAGCGGGGTACACCCCAGATATACCATCGCAGGAAACAGTTGCGGCACTATTTCATCGCGGCCGAAACATATATACAGACGTTTGAATATCATGGCGACTATCAGCAGCAGAACCGCCGTCGACAGATACTCGGCCGACAACCCGAAACCGCACACCACGATGCCCGTCAGGGGAATCCCAACCAGCGTATGAACCGGATAGAGATAGCGGCGCAGGGCGGTGCGGGTAAGCGACAGTCCGACATACATTATCATCGTCGCCGACATTATGGCCGAAAAGGTCGGCCACGCACGCTGAAACCTGCCCAGAGCCATCGCCAGAGGTGCCGCATACTCCATCTCCGTCGCCGCTGCGGGTGCCATATGCGAGGCATCGACTACGGCACACACCGCCGCAGCAAGCAATATAAGGCTTGCTTCGGGGAACTTCTGTCGTGCGGCATTGGTCAACATAACTGTATCGACACTCGGATTTAACGGTAGCAAATGTAACTAAAAATTGCGGCATATACCCAAATATTTCGTAATTTTGTCTCACTATGCTGGATAATTGCTATCAAAGAGAACTCATCGAGGCCGGCTGCGACGAAGCCGGACGCGGCTGCCTGGCCGGATCGGTATTCGCCGCCGCAGTCATACTGCCGCCCTATTTCCACCACCCTCTGCTCAACGACTCGAAACAGATGACCGAACGGCGGCGCAACCTGCTGCGCGAAGTGATCGAACGCGAAGCGGTGGCATGGGCTGTGACCGAGGTTACGGCAGCACGCATCGACGAGATCAACATACTCAACGCCTCGATCGAAGCCATGAACATATCGGTCGAGAGACTCGACCGGCGTCCGCAGTTTTTGGCCATCGACGGCAACCGGTTTCGCACGGCACTCTCCATACCCTACAAGTGCATCGTAAAGGGCGATGCCCGTTATGCCGACATCGCCGCAGCATCGGTGCTGGCCAAGACCCACCGCGACGAGTATATGATGCGGCTGGCCGAGGAGTATCCATGCTACGGCTGGGACAGGAACAAGGGCTACCCCACACGCGAACACCGGCTTGCCATACGCCGCCACGGACTTTCGCCATACCACCGGCTCTCGTTCAATCACGAGATCGATCAACTGGAACTGTTCTGAGCCGCTGTCGGTCTCTGTGCAACGGCAATCGGCGGCACGACCGGCAACGAATCTCCTTTTTCACCGCATACCACCGACACATACAAAACACGAGTCCGACCGCCTTTGGCGGTCGGACTGGTTTATCGCATCGGACTGTTATATCGCAATCGTCCTGCACTACTACTGCCTGCCGTCATAATAGAACGTGGCATAACGATATCCGCAGGCATCATAGAAGCGGCGCATCACCTCCATGCGCTCGCGCAACGTAGAGGCATCGCGACGGTCGGTCGCCCACTGCACATCGCTCAAAGCGGCCAAACGCGGCAGCAACATGGTTTGCAGATGGTCGAAGTCGGCTATATACTCTGTCCACATGTTGCACTGCACACCGAGGATATGGCTGCGCTGCTCGTCATCGAGCTTATCGAACGGATCAAATCCGTATACCTTTTCCACCGGCACCCAGCGGCCTATGGCAAGAGGCTCGCCCTCGCGGTCACGAGTCTGGTAACTGTCGAAATAGCAATATCCGCTGGGAGTCATGATGGCATCGTTACCCCGCTTGGCAGCCTTGATACCTCCCTCCGGACCACGCCACGACATGATGTTGGCCGTCTGCGTAATGCCGCAATCGAGTATCTCGTCCCAGCCTATCATCTTGCGGCCGTGAGCCACGAGCCACTTCTCTATACGGTTGACCAGATAGCCCTGCAACTGCTCCTCGTTGTCGAGTCCGAGCCGCTCGATGGCAGCCTGACACTCGGCGCACTCCTTCCAGTGATCCTTCGGGCACTCATCTCCGCCTATATGGATATACTCCGACGGGAAGAGCTCCAATACCTCAGCAAGCACATTTTCCAGAAATTCGTAGGTCGACTCTCTGCCGCCGCACATCACTTCCGGCGTAATGCCCCAGTCAGGCCACACTTCGTAACCCTCACCCTTGCAACCCAGCCACGGGTAAGCGGCCAATGCAGCCAGAGCATGACCCGGCATCTCTATCTCCGGAATAACCGTAATATATCGCTCGGCAGCATATGCCACCACATCGCGTATCTCCTCCTGAGTGTAGAATCCGCCGTGAGGCGTGTCGTCATAGCCCTTGCCCTGACTGGGACGGCCGATGAGCGTACACTTGCGTACGGCTCCCGTACGCGTCAGTTCGGGATAACGCTTGATCTCTATGCGCCAACCCTGATCGTCGGTCAGATGCCAATGAAAGCGATTGACCTTATGCGCAGCAATTATGTCGATATATCGCTTCACCTGATCGACGGTGAAGAAATGCCGGCATACATCGAGATGCGCACCGCGATAGGCAAATGTCGGAGCATCGGCTATATAACAGCACGGCACTGTGCCACTGCCGGCCACGATCATCTGACGCAACGTCTGCAAACCGTAATACACACCCGCTTCGGAACCGCCGATAACGGTTATGCCATCGGGCGTCACGGTCAGCTCGTAACCCTCCGCACCGATGCACTTGTCCTCGCGGAGCCTTATGCCCTTGCCATGGCGGGCAACCTTCATCTGACGTTTGCCTCCGGCAAGCAGCGGACTCATATCCTCGGCAAAGCGTCGGGCGGGAGCCTCCATACCCTCCTCGGCCACAATGTTGGTCTTCTCCGTCACGACATACTCGCCCTGAGACATATCTATGTACTCGGGCTGCGGAAATATCGCGATCTGCGCGGTCGTGGCACCGACAATACCCAGTATTGCCGCCAGTGCCGATAGCATCTTCTTTTTCATATACGCAAAGATAACTCTTTCGAGCGACAAAAACAAGGGCGGCAATCCCTTTGCAACCTATGGGACACATTAATCCCCATAAAAAACGGCGTCTTCCCGCCAAGGAAAGACGCCGCATGAAATCGCCGCTGCCGATCAATGCTCCGAACCGAGATTCCGAGCCTGACGGTGCACGTCGTAAAGACGATACGAAAACGATATCTCCGACAACCCGAAGACAATGAAAGCTATGCCGATAAACAGCACCACAGCCTCAACGCCGAGCGATGCCGGACGCCACAATACGCATATGGAGATGGCGATCATCAGCACTGCGCCGAATATAACCCAGCCCGCATCTCGTACATTGTAACTTCTCAGATCGACACCCTGCGCCAACATCATCGAGCCGCGATAGAGAATCCATGCGCCGAATACAATCGGCAACACCATCTCCGACAGAGCGATATTGAACATAAGAATCACACCTATGATTATATCCACAATGCTGCCGGCAATGACCCAACCCCGTCTGACGAAATAATTACGCGACGAGATGCTTACCGCAAGCATGAATACGCCGCTGATAAATACGGCTATGCCCAGCCACACCGAGAATGTGAAATAACTCGTTGTAGGATTGAGCAAAACGATTACGCCAATGACTGTCGACACCAGTCCGGTCAGCAACACCAGCCACCAGCGACGAATAAGATACTCTGTTTTTTCATAGTCACGATCCATAAGATTTCGAATTTAAGTTTTTGCGTATGCCGACCCTATCCAAAAAGCATGCAAAACCCTATCTCCGGCCGCACTATTTTCATAAATCGTCTATATCGGCCACCGCAGCGACGACCTGCTACGCTCCCCGACTCCGAGCCCTCTTCCTCTTCTTGGCATGAGGGTCGCGCTACTCGCCGCGCTCCATGCTGGCGGAGCAAGGTCTGCGCAATGCGCCGTACTTGGCTATCCGGAATTATATTGTTTGTCATGTCGAACGAATGTGAGACATCTGGGCAAGGCAAGACCTGCGACATGGTAGTTGAAGAACGGATCGACTGCGGAAACAGTCGCGCACAGATTTCTCGCCGATGCTCGAAATGACAAACGCTGTCACTCCGAGGAGCCGCAGGCGACGTGGGAGTCTCGACATCGGGAATTGTCACTCCGAGGAGCAGGCAAAGACTGCGACGTGGGAGTCTCGCTGTCACGAGCGCTGTTTGCCGCACCAAAAGAGATTCTCACGTCGGACGTTAAGTCCTCCTCAGAATGACAACAACGTAATGTCATGTCGAACGAATGTGAGACATCTGGGGTAGACTGAACTTGCAGAATATTAAAAGGCTGTGGAAATAGTCGCGCACAGATTTCTCGCTTGCGCTCGAAATGACATGTCATTTGGAATAATCTGCTAAACACCACCAACCATCTTTTTCGTCAAAAGACGTTAGTTACAAGCCGCAACGAAAATAGCCCGGATAGGCTGTACTTGACGTACTGCCTATTCGGACGAACGAGCGCGCGGAAGCAGAATGCCGCTTTTCACGGAAAACAGCCCAAGAACCACCAACCTCTTTTTCGTCAAAAGGCGTTAGTAGCAAGCCGCACGTGAAAAGTCCGCCGATGGGGCGTACTGGACGTACGTTCCATTGGCGGACTTGAACGAGGCGACGCTAATGACGCCTTTTCACGAAAAATGACGCCTTTTCACGAAAAAGAAAAACCTACTTCTTAGCCTTCGGCGCAAGTATCATATTCATCTTCTTGCCGTCGAGCTTAGGCATAAGCTCCACCTTGGCAAACTCCTCCAAGTCGGTGGCGAAACGCAGCAACAGAATCTCGCCCTGCTCCTTGAAGACGATCGAACGGCCGCGGAAGAATACATAAGCCTTGACCTTGGCTCCCTCTTTGAGGAAATTCTCGGCGTGTTTGAGCTTGAAGTTGTAGTCGTGATCGTCGGTCTGAGGTCCGAAACGGATCTCCTTGATTACGACCTTGACCTGCTTGGCCTTGATCTCCTTCTGTTTCTTCTTCTGCTGATAGAGGAACTTCTGGTAGTCGGCTATGCGGCATACCGGAGGATCGGCCTTGGGTGAGATCTCGATCAAATCGAGCTCCATCTCGTCGGCCAGACGCAACGCTTCGCGAATAGACAACACCAGATTGGGTTCGACGTTCTCACCGACGACACGTACCGTCGGTGCCGTGATATGATCGTTGATGCGATGCGGATTCTCCACGACCGGACGGCGTCCGCGCGGATCCCTCTGCTGGTTGTTCTGATTATTCCCCTGACCCATTTGCGGGCGAGGTCGGAATGGAAATTGTCCTGCCAAATTAGTGCGATATTAGTTTGTAATAGTTTTAATTCAATTGTTTAGCGGCGATTGGCCTCTACCTCCTGACGTACGAGTCCGAGCAGATAGTCGCGGAACTCACCGATCGACATCTGACCCTTGTCGCCCTCGCCCTGCGCGCGAACCGATACCTTGCGCTCGGCAGCCTCCTTTTCGCCGACGATCAGCAGATAGGGAATGCGTTTAAGTTCGTTGTCGCGAATCTTGCGGCCGATCTTTTCGTTGCGGTCATCGATCTGCGTACGTACATCGGCGGCATTCAACTCGCGTGCCACCTCGGCCGCATAGTCGTTATACTTCTCCGAGATAGGCAGCACGACGACCTGGTCGGGTGCCAGCCACAACGGGAACTTGCCGGCCGTATGTTCGAGCAGCACAGCCACAAAACGCTCCATCGAGCCGAACGGTGCGCGGTGAATCATGATCGGGCGGTGCATCTTGTCGTCCGAGCCTTTGTACGTGAGGTCGAAACGTTCGGGCAAATTGTAGTCTACCTGAATCGTTCCCAGCTGCCAGCTGCGGCCAAGAGCGTCCTTGACCATAAAGTCGAGCTTCGGTCCGTAGAACGCGGCCTCGCCATACTCGACGATGGTGTTGAGTCCCTTGTTCCGGGCAGCCTCGATGATCGCATTCTCGGCCTTGTCCCAGTTCTCGTCCGTACCGATATATTTCTCACGGTTGTTGGGGTCACGCAGCGACACCTGTGCCGTGTATTTGTCGAACTTCAACGTGCGGAATATGTAGAGCACGATATCGATCACCTTCTCGAACTCCTGCAACAGCTGGTCGGGGCGCACGAAGAGGTGGGCATCGTCCTGCGTGAACGAGCGCACACGCGTCAAGCCGTGCAGCTCACCCGACTGCTCGTAACGATACACGGTGCCGAACTCGGCCAGACGCACGGGCAGATCCTTGTACGAACGCGGCTTGCTGCGATATATCTCGCAGTGGTGCGGGCAGTTCATGGGTTTGAGCATATACTCCTCACCCTCGATAGGGGTGTGTATGGGCTGGAACGAGTCCTTGCCATACTTGGCATAGTGACCCGAGGTCTTGTAAAGCTCGATATTGCCTATATGCGGCGTAATGACCTGCTGGTAGCCGTGCTCCTTCTGTATCTGACGCAGGAAGCGTTCGAGGCGGTCTCTCAGATCCGCGCCCTTGGGCAACCACAACGGCAGACCCTGACCCACGCGCTGCGAGAATGTAAACAGCTCCAACTCCTTGCCGATCTTGCGGTGGTCGCGTTTCTTGGCCTCCTCTATCATGGCAAGATACTCATCGAGCATCGACTTTTTCGGGAACGAGACACCGTAAATACGCGTCAGCATCTTGTTCTTCTCATTGCCGCGCCAGTAGGCACCGGCCACCGACGTCAATTTTATGGCCTTGATATAACCCGTATGGGGAATATGCGGGCCGCGGCACAGATCGGTGAATGCGCCATTGGTATAGAACGAGATGGTGCCGTCGGCCAGATCGGCAATCAACTCGCATTTATATTGGTCACCCTTCTCCGTGAAGGTCTTCAAGGCATCGGCCTTCGATACCTCCGAGCGCACCAGCGGCTCCTTGTTGCGCGCCAGCTCGACCATCTTCTGCTCGATCGCAGGCAGGTCGGCCTCGGTGATGGCAACGGGCGAATCGACATCATAGTAGAAACCGTTGTCGATGGCCGGACCTATACCGAACTTGATGCCCGGATAGAGCGACTCCAAAGCCTCGGCCAGCAGGTGCGACGAGGTATGCCAGAAAGCATGCTTGCCCTCGGCATCGTCCCACTTGAAGAATTTGATCGTTGCGTCGTGCTCGATCGCGCGACTCATATCTACCGTCGCGCCGTCGACCTCGGCAGCCAGAGCGTCCGCAGCTAAACGAGGGCTGATACTCTCCGCAACCTGATAGGCCGTTGTCCCTTTTTCGAACTCTCTGACAGAGCCGTCGGGAAATGTAATTTTAATCATTACGTCAAATAAATTTTAGTTACTATTTCGACCCCTTCGCCGCTTCCACAATTACGAGACGGAATACGGCTCCGGCGTATCGTTCTTGTCAGTTATCGGCATCGTCGCTCTGCGGCAGATCCTTCACCGAGACATCGCGCCCCTTCTCGCGCTCGAAATGTTCCAGCGGCGAACGGCTCCACTCGGCATATGCCCTGCGGCGCGCCACAATGTCGATGGCGGCATATATGGCCGAACGCATCGACTGCGCATCGGCCTGATCCTTGCCGGCGATGTCGTACGCCACGCCGTGATCGGGCGAGGTGCGCACCTCGGCAAGCGATGCCGTGAAATTGACCCCGTCGGGCGACAAGGTCTTGAATGGCGCCAGCCCCTGATCGTGATACATGGCCAGTATGGCGTCGTAGCGTTTGTATGCACCCGAAGCGAACAATCCGTCGACGGCCAGCGGACCGAAGCAGAGTATGCCATCGGCATATGCCTGCTCGACGGCCGGACGTATGGTCTGCTGCTCCTCCTCGCCCAACAAACCTCCGTCGCCGGCATGGGGATTGAGCGACAGTACGGCAATGCGCGGAGCCACGATGCCGAAATCGCGCTTCAACGACTCGTTGAGCTGAGTCAGTCGCTTGACGATCAGCTCGCGGTTTATGGCAGCCGACACCTCTGCCACGGGCAGATGTATAGTCACCAGACCCACACGCAGTATATCGCTGCACATCATCATCAGCCCCTCGCCGCCCAGTTCGGCAGCCAGAAACTCGGTGTGTCCCGTATACGGGAATGTCTGACCGTGTATCGAATGCTTGTCGATGGGTGCCGTCACCAGAGCATCGATCCTATGCTCCTTCAAATCCTTGACGGCGGCAGCAAGCGCATCGGCGGCAGCGCGACCGGCCTCGACCGAAGCCTTTCCCGGCGTCACGTGCAACTCTCTGGATCCGCACTCCACCAGATTGGCTCTTCCGCGCTGCGCATCGGCAGCTGTGCGGCAGGCCACGAACTGCACCGGCTCATGGTCGTGCAGCGTGCGCTGATAGAACGCGGCGGCAGCCGACGATCCGTACACCACGGGCGTAAAAAGCTCGTATATACGCACATCGGACAATATTTTGAGGATTATCTCCCAACCGACGCCATTGGTGTCGCCCTGGGTGATTCCTATTTTAAGTCTGTTTTCCGTCATAAAAACATATCTGATTCAAATCACAAATATATGAAACTGATCGGCAATTTACAATTATTGAGACGGAAAAGTGTCGCATCAGCCCGATTTTAATCCCGGTCGCTCAGAAATCAAACACCAGAGACAGGGTCACCATACCTCGCTGACACATGTGCTCGTAGGCCAGGGCGATGCTTATGCGCCCCGTGCCTATGCCTGCACCGAGCATGCCCTCGACACCCACCGCATCGGCATTGCGAAGACCGAAATCGGCGCCCAAGCGGGAAAGCATGTAGAGATCGGCATGGCCGATCTCAGGAAAATGCCACCGCAATTCGACATACAGCGGCAGCAATACCACACCACGCCGCCGATAGCCTTCGAGCGAATATAGCGTCGGAGCGGCGTGTATGCGTTCCGTACCCATCGTCAGTCCCGTACCCGCCCCGGCAAACAGCATATTGCCTATCAGCTTGCCGTGAGACGTGGTCAGCCGCCCTGCCACAAACCTGTCGCCGGCACTTACGCTCAATGTTATGCTTCCGGCATATCTGTCGATCACGGCAGAGGTATCCGCCAAAGATCGCTGCGCCGCCACGACGTGCGGAGCCACAAGGCATATCGCCATTGCAATACAGAGCTTTATGATTTGTCGCGGATAAGTCATACCGATCGGCCGTCATTGCAAAATTCGTGTCTTTTTCGAAATTAAATATCGAACTGTCCGCGACGGCTTGCGCCATTTTATATTTATAAATCTGCCTATCCCCCAAATCCCCTACTCGGAGCGGGTGTGGTGCCAGAGATCGGGCTTGGCAAGCTATACGGAATTATTTTATGCGGTTTGTCATGTCGAACGAACGTGAGACATCTGGGGAAGACTAAACTTGCAGAATGTTAAAAGACACTGTGGAAATTGTCCCGCACAGATTTCTCGCTTGCGCTCGAAATGACAAGCCTATGGGAATAGCCAACCAAGAACAATGACCACTTTTTCGTCAAAAGCGGTATTATGCAACGCAACGCAGGAGTGAAGCGATGGGACGTACTCGATGTACTTCCCATTGCTGAACGACAAGGCGCGGAAGCAGAATGCCGCTTTTCACGAAAAAGTCACAAAAAGAAGAGACACATACGCGAATTATGATAAGGACACTTCCAAAATCCGGCCTTGTCATCACGACTGTTCACGCAGCCTGATTCGTCGACACTCCACCACCATTCGCCGCCCGAGCGGTCGAGCAGATTGGCTTTGATATAGTTCCAGGTGGCAAGCGAGCGCTCCAAAGCCAGAGAATCGCCGAAGTGCTCCCAGATGTTGAAATAACCCACTACGCACTCGGCCTCGACCCACCAATGACGATCGGTATCGCGATGCCCGGCAGAAGCGTCGTACTCGTAGATCATGCTGCCGTCGGATTGCAAACCCTCGGCAGCAGCATCGGCTATGCGGCGCGCAAGAGCTCCGAAGTGTTCGATCAGAGCGGCATCGCCCACCACGAGCGCGGTCTCGTGCAACAGCCACGAGGCCTCGATGTCGTGACCGTAGGAGATCATCTCGGAGGTGGAGTTCCACTCGTCGTCGAAGAAGAGTCGCAAGTGGAATGTTTCGGGATCGACTATATGCTTCTCGAATACGTCGAGCAGACTGCACACGCTCTCCAACAGTTCGTCGTTGCGCCATACGCGCAGAAGATTGGTATATGGCTCGATGATATGCAGATGGGTGTTCATCGACTTGCGATCGTTGCGATCCTTGTCCGAAAGACGCATGTCGTCGATGGGCTGCCAGTCGCGCGTGAGAGCCTCGATATAGCCCCCGAAGCGACGGTCGCGGCTGTGCTGCTCGATATCGTCGTAGAGAGCCACAGCATAGCGCAAAGCCTCGTCATCGCCCGTAGCACGCACATACTCGCTCAAACCGTAGATGGCGAATCCCAAAGCATAAAACTGCTTTTTCGTATCGAGCGGTTCTCCGTCGGCCGTAAGCGACCAGTATACTCCGCCATGCTCATGGTCGTAGAAACGGTCGATCAGATAGCGCATGGCGCGCGACGCAGCCGCGAGATAATCCTCGCGACCCGTCGCACGATATGCCGCCGAGAAGGCCCACAATATGCGTGCATTGAGAATGGCACCCTTGGGAGCATCGGCATCGATCCGCCCGTCGGCCGTCATGCGGCCGTAGAAGCCGCCGCGCTCCGTATCGACCATTTTGTCGAGCCAGAACGCAAGTATGTTCTCCTGCAAAACGGAGAGCATCTCCGCCTGCAAAGCCGTCTTATCGAACATCTCCGCCACGTTTTAGTTTCAACTCGGATTGTATCTCTGCCATACGGCTGTCGCTCAGAGGATAGAGCAGCATAATCAAAGCACCCAGCAGACACGCCAACGCCGGAATCCAGCTCATCAGCGAGCGCAAGCCTTCGATAGCGCTATGGCTCTGTTCGACAATCGCACCGGCTTCGGGTATGACATAGCCGTAGGCAGCCAGCAGCCACAGCACGAACGACGAGCCGAAGGCACCGCCGAACTTCTGCGCCATCGACGACGACGAGAAGATCAGACCCACGGAGCTGCTGCCGTTCTTATGTTCGGAGTAGTCGGCAACATCGGCAAACATGCTCCACACCAGCGGCAGAGTGACACCTGCACCCACCGAGATCAGAGCCTGCAAGGCCAGCATCAGCCAGTAGTTGACAGCACCCTGACCCGAAAGCAGATAGAACATAGCCGTAAAGATGCCTGCAACGAGTATGGCCGCTATATAGGCGTTTTTCTTGCCTATGCGTTTGGCCAGCGGCACAGCAAGCACCACTCCCAGCATGTTGCATATCTCGCCCACCGAGAGGAACACGGCGCACGAGAGCATGATGCTATGACCGAACAGTCGTCCCATAAAGCTGTCGCCGTCGACATAATCGGCAAAATAGTAAGCCGCAGCACCGCCACGCACCGAATTGAATATCAGCACACATATCGACACACCGAGCAGAATCCACCACGGTGCATTGCGCAGCAGAGCCTTGACGTCGCGTCCGACGCTTGCCTCCGATTCGATGGCGGCATCGGCTGCATTGGTCTTGACACGTTCGCGCGTGAGCATGAAGCTCAACAGGAAGAATACCAGACACAATACCGCAATGACGATCATTGCCGTCTGCCATGCCGACGGATCGGTCGGCAGGTTCATTCCGCCCTCGACGGCGGTCGCAGAGTCTGTGCCGAACAGCCGGCACAGCGGTTCGAACATCGCCACCGCCACGAAGCTGCCGCCATAGGCGAAGAACATGCGGTACGACGAGAATATGTTGCGTTCCTTCTGATCGGCACTCATCACGCCGAGCATGGCTCCGTAGGGGACATTGATGGCCGTGTAGACAGTCATCATAAGGATATACGTACAGTATGCCCACACTAGTTTGCCCGTATAGCCGAACGCAGGCGTGGTGAATGTCAGCACGCCCGCCACGGCGAACGGCAGCGCCACCCACAACAGATAGGGGCGATACTTGCCCCAGCGCGTAGAGGTGCGGTCGGCCAGGATACCCATCAACGGATCCGATACGGCGTCCCACAACTTTGTGACCAGCAGCAGCAATGCCGCATCTTGAAGAGTGAGGCCGAATACGTTGGAGTAGAAGAACGGCAGATAGTAGGTGAATATCTTCCAGAACATCGACGACGACAGGTCGCCGAAGCCGTAGCCTATTTTTTCACTGAGCCGTGCCATCAGAGTCCGCGGTTTTTATCGATCATGGCGACGATCGTACGCACCGACGCTCCCGTCGTCAGACCGTCTTCGGGTGTCGAAAGACAGTAGTCGACAAGACGCTCGACGGTAGATTCGGCCACGTGCATGCGCGTATCGCTCGAAGCGTAATAGATCAGCACGCGACCGTCGTCATCGGCGATCCAGCCGTTGGAGAACACCACGTTGCCCACGTCGCCCACAAATTCGTCGCCCTGAGGGGCAAGGAAATATCCGCCCGGCTCGGCTATCACACGCGACGGGTCGTCGAGCGAGGTCATATACATGTAGAGCACGTAGCGCAAACCCCATGCGCAGTTTCTCACGCCGTGAGCCAGATGCAACCAGCCGCGCGAGGTCTTTATGGGGTGAGGACCTTCACCGTTCTTGGTCTCCTTGATGGTATGGTAGCGGCGCACGTTGATTATTTTCTCGTCGCGGATCTCGGCATCGGCGATATCGTCGACCAATGCCCAGCCTATGCCGCCACCGCTGCCCGTATCGATGAATCCGTCGGCCGGACGCGTGTAGAAAGCATATTTGCCGTCGACGAATTCGGGGTGAAGCACCACATTGCGCTGCTGACTGCCGCTGCGCAGATCGGGCAGACGCTCCCACGTCAACAGATCCTTCGTGCGGACTATACCTGCCGAAGCAGTGGCTGCCGACAGATCCTCTTCGGCCGTGTGGTCTTTTCTCTCGACGCAGAACACGCCGTAGATCCAGCCGTCTTCGTGACGCGTCAGGCGCATGTCATAGACATTGGTAGCCTCCTCGCCCCACTCGGGCAATGTTATCGGGTAATCCCAGAAACGCCAGCCGTTGATACCGTCGGCGCTCTCGGCCACGGCAAAGAACGACTTGCGGTCGACACCCTCCACGCGCACCACCATAAGGTAGCGGCCATCGAGCTTTATGGCTCCGGCATTGAACGCGGCGTTAATGCCTATGCGCTCCATCAGGAACGGATTGCTCTTCTGCGAGAGATCGTAACGCCATTCGAGCGGCGTATGTGCAGCTGTCAATACTGGATAGCGATAACGCCAATATACTCCGTTCGACTCCTCGACTCTGGGATTGGGTCGGGCGATCAACTCCTCATGGCTCTTTCTCAGCAGCCCGACCTTTTCTTCAAATGTCTTCATCGTAATTATCAATATGATTTTGAGTTAATATGGTCTGTTATGTTTTCTATCGAAAATCGGGCAGTTCGTCGCGCGTCACCACACGCTCCGAGGCCAACGCCCTGCGCCACCAGGCGATGGTGGCATGCTGATGCTGATAGGTCGACGTCAAATCGTTACCGTAGTCGTACCACGGCATGAAGTAGCTCCATGCGGCACCCGCCTCCCACTGATCGGCGATATCGGCCACATTGCCCATCTCGCTAAGAGTGATGATCTTGTGGGGGAATCGAGCCTTTATGCCGGCATGTTGCGCAGCTATTTCGCTCGCCGAGCGGTTGTAAATATCGGTACCGATTATGTCGACATAGTCATCACCGGGATAGAAGGCATCGTCCTTGGTCTGTGTGGTCCACACCCAGATCAGGTTGTTCACGCCACGGCTGCGGAAGTAGTCGAACATCGTGCGCCACAGAGCCACATATGTCTCGGCTCCGTCGTAGCCCCACCAGAACCACGCCTTGCCGCCCGTATACTCGTAGATATTGCCGGCAGCCTCGTGCAGCGGACGCCATATCACAGGTATGCCCTCTGCCTGCAACAGCAGCAGCATATCGGCCATCTTCGACAGATCGGCCTTCATCTGTGCATTCTCCCACGTGCCCTCGGTCAGAGCTTTACCCGGACGGAACGAAGTCTTCGCAGGATCATACGTAAACTCCGATGAGCCTTGCGATGCCGGAACCACCCAGTGCCAGCATGCCGACACCAGACCTCCGGCCTGCCACCAATCTTTGGCCACCGAGATATCGGTGTAATCGATCCAGTTGGCCGGCGAAGCATAGAGGTGTATGTAGTCGAATGTGGCCATGGCCGGATATTCGCCGGTCCACTTTGCCACCCAATCGGCCTCGTCGGTGTTCCATGCCACACGAGCCATAGCACCCGATATGATACGCTCCCCGTAAGAGTCCCACAAATAGTCGTAAACGGCCTGAGCCGCAGGCAGCGCATCGGCGGTAACGAGTGCAAGCGTCGGATCGGTGGGAGGAGTGTAAGGCTTGTCGACAGTGGTGAAACGTATGGTCAACGCCTCGCTGCGACCGCCAGTAGCCTTGTCGGCCACGGCACCGGCACCGATGCAGAGCATATATTCGGTTTCATACTCCAACTCGTCGAACGAGATTGTCAGAGTACGGTTCTGCGCCTTGACCTCCACCTCCATCGAGGGTGTTAACGTCACAGCCGCAGCATCGGCCAACGTAACGGGACGGGCATATGTCACATTCACCTGACCAAGAGTCAAAGCCACATCGACCGCACCCGAAGCCATCGACTGCGACTCCACAACGGGAATAACCGTCGTCGGCTGATCGGTGACATCATCGCCGCCGCAGGCACAAAACAGCATGGCCGACAGCAGCACCGTCGCGAGTTTATAAAACATCTTCATCTGGTTACGATTTTATTGTACGTTTTTAATGCGGCGCGGAGCGCGTCCTGTCAAAAGACGCACCCCGCTCGCACCAATATACTCTATTTAAGCGACAGACGCAGGTTGTCGATGCAGATACCTGCCGGGAACGGACCGCCGTAGATACCGTTGGTACCGCTCGAACAATTGAGCGATGCCGGCAGCTCCATGCTGTCGAGGGTTACCGTAACCCACTTGCCGCCGGTGGTCTCGGGGAAGAAGCCTTCGCCAACCCAGTACCAGCCGTCGCCCAGCACGATCTGCATGGCTGCGCTCGATGCACCCGATACGCCGTCGGGGATCATCACGTCGAACTTCACCACATAGGCCGAAGCATCGTCCACAACCGGACCGGGAGCACCGTCCGACTGGTGGTTGCAGTTAACCAGCCACGCCTCGCCCGACGATGCGAGCGACTCCACGTAAGAGTTGCCGTTCTCATCGGTCTTCACGTCGCCGACACCGCCCCATGAACCGTCCCATGAACCGTCGTGACCGCCGTGCTGCTCATAGTCGACAAGCATCAGATCGGTGAAACGAACCGGATCGGTCGAACCGGTCTGGTATGTAACGTATACCTTCTTGATGATAAGCGCATGGCCAACCACATTCAGACCTCCTGCCCAGATGGCATCGAAATCCTCCTGTGCAAGTTTGACCGAATATGTCGTGTCGTCGGCCGCCATATCTACCGTACCCCACTCGTTGCCGGGGAACGAAGGCAGCAGATCGCCGTTGGCCTGCAATTTAAGCTGGTACCAGGGCTCCGACGTAGTGGTGTCGCACGCGAAATCGAAGTTGAGAGTCGCACCCACGGGCACCTTGCTCCACAACGACTGGTCGTAGACATGAACGCCGGCATTCCAATCCCAGGTGATACCGATGTTCTGCTCTCCCTCCCAGATCACGATCACGCCTATGGCGCCGCGCAGCTCGATAGTCTGCGGAGAGGTCTCCACCTCACCAGTAGTCAGGTGGAAGGTCATGGGATATGTACCCGTCTCCACCGTCGAGGGGATCATGAACGACATCTCGCTGTCCTCACGTTTGGTATAAGAGGTAACCTTGGCCTCACCGAAGTAGATGGCCTCGATCATATTGAAGTTCGAACCGTTAATGGTTATCTCATCGCCGATGGCGGCACTCTGGGGAGCAGAGGTCACCACGACGAAGCTGTCGTAAGAGAAGTGCAGCTCCTCGGCAGCCTCGATCTTCACGCCGTTGGCCTGAGAGATGACGATCTTGCCCGACTGCGAAGTATTCGAAGTGGTAACGATAACAGAGGTCTCCATTGCCGAGAACTCATGATCTACGCCGTTGATCTTCACGCCGGTAACCAGATCCAGATCCGTACCGGTGATCGTCACGGGCGAGCCGGCCATCAGATCGGTCGGAGTCACCTGCCCGATCTCAGCCTTGACAAAGGTCAACGCCTCGGTCTCCACCGTCTGGCCGTTGGCCAGCGTAAGGGTCATCGCGCCATCGGCAGCCGTAGCCGGAATAACGGCGGCGAGGCTCTTCTTGGCGGCATCGTACTCGAACTCGGCGGCAACCGACGAGAAAGCCAAAGCCGTCACCAGATCCAGATCCGTACCCGATACGGTAACCGTCTCGCCGGCCTTGAAGCGATCGGCCGCAACCTTCGCAACGGTGGGAACCACCATAGTCAGCTCCTGCTCGCTCGTGCACTCAATGCCGGCATAAGAGGTAGCCGTAACGGCACCGTCGGTAGCTGTGGCAGGCACCTCGACACGAATCGAAGTCTGGCTTACCACCTCTATATCGGATACCTTGCTGCCGTCGGCAAAGGTAATGCTCTCGATCAAATCGACATCGCTTCCCGTCACCGTCAGCTTGTCGCCGGCCTTGATCTTCAACGGAGCCAGACTCTTGATCTCGGGCTGACGCACCGTGATGCCGTTCTCCGAGTAGACGTTGATGCCTGTTGCATCGGCGATCTTGATGAGTCCGCTCTGAGCAGCCTGCGGCACGAGAACCACGATCTTGTGACGATCGACCTCGATGACAGCCTCGTCGTCGATGGCGACATCTACGTTACCGGCGAACGATATGGTCGCCACATTGTAGAGATAATCGCCTTCGATGGTAATCTCTTCGCCGGCACGCACAGACTCCTTACCCTCGCCCATCGACACGGTGGGAGGGGTAAAGACCTCGACGTAGATGATGTCGGCACTCGACGTGAGCGTACGACCTCCGGCAAGCTCCAAAGTAAGTTTTCCGGCCGAAGCCTCGTAAGGAACCACAACGGTTATCTTCTCGTTGGAGATGCGGTTGATATCCGTCACACGAATATCTTCGGGGAAGATGACGGCCTGCACGTTTTGCAGGTTCTTACCGATGATGGTCATATCGCCCAGACGGTTGACCTTGGGACCGAAAGCCTCCAATACGGTCGCACCGCTATCGGTATTGTCCCACGGGAACTCGTTGTCGTCGTTGCACGAAACCAACGTAAGTGCGCCCGCAAGCAGCAATGATGCTATATTAAAAAGTTTTCTTTTCATAAGACTCTACGTGTTTTATTTGTGCACTATGCGCAGGTTGTCGATGTAAACATTGATCTCCGTACCGGCGTTGGCATCGTCGGCCAAACCGCCGAAGAAGAAGATATAGAAGTTGCCCATATCGGCACGCGTCAACGAACGATCGTTGATATTCTCCTCCTTGTCGACCTTGAAGTCGCTCAGCGGAATGGTGACAGTAGTCCACTCGCCCTTGGCGACCGTGTTGTCATTGAACGGTTTCCAGTGATACTCGGCCTCTTCACCGTCGATAGAGAAGGTGTTGTACTGACCGCTGAACCACATTGCAGCCCACAGGTCGCTCCACGCATTAATGCAGCACTCGAACTTCAAGACATAGTCGGCCGGATCGGCATCGGCAGGCATCAGATTCTGACGGCAAGAACCGTCTTCGAGCACATTGCTGAAATAGAGTGCCAGACCCGACGTGTTCCAGTTCCAGGCTGCGGCCGAACCGGTCAGCTCGATATAGCTGTCGGCAAGGCTGTTGTCGTCGTTGCGAACGAAGCTGCCCGAATAGTTCCATGCGTCCCATGTCGATACGTTCTCGCAGTCGATGAACATGCCCGTGCTCTCCTTGTAAGAGAATTTGGTCATGCCTATGCCATACTCGCCCTCGACCGAAATGGCACCCTCCAAAGCTCCTTCCGGAACGGTAACCGTGATCGACGAATCATCGTACGAAACGACATCGGCAACGACATTGCCCGGGAACAGCACGTCGAAGCTGTCGGTAGCCTCTTTCGGGAAGAGGTAGCTTCCGTAGAGCGTCATCGAAGAGCCGGCCTTGGCCCACTCGCACGAAGTCGAAGTGATGAACGGCGAGGGAATCTCCACCGAGAAGTCGTATACGCATTTGTTGCCGCAACCCGTCGTCAGGGTCATGGTGTTGGTTATCTCGGTCGGCATGACGGCCGGGATATTACAGATAATAGAGTGCTCGGTGATGTAGCAGGGATTGAGATCGGCCTCCACATCGTTGAACAGGATCGAAACGACACCCTCCAAACCGCTACCGATAATGGCTATTGTCTCGCCCATGGCACCGCCATAGAGCAGTTGATCGGCCAGAGCGGGATCGGTCGGACGTATATATTTGATCGACGGAGTGGCCTTGCTGTCGGGATTGTTGACATTTCTGTCGTCGCAACCGGTAAAGCCCACAGCCATCACGACCGCCGTCATAAGCATTATGCTCTTAAATATGCTTTTCATAATGGTTTTCGGTTTTTAATTATTGTGCATAATAGTCTACGGCAGGCTCGTTCAAAATGGGAGCCTTGGTTACCACATCTGCCGGCAGGGCAATGGTAAGGTTACGCTCCGTGAGGACGATAGCCGCAGCACGGTTCGACGTATCGACATCGGTACCCGTACCGACATCGGTGTATACCTCCGAGTCTACACGCGTATACCACTGACGACTGTAATACTCGTGGTTGGGCTTGTTCATGGCCTCATACTGGTTGGCCTCCGTTGCATCGGGATAGTCCTGACCGTATTTCTCCCAGTTGAACACCCATACCTTGTCGCGATACATTCGGTTGATATAGTCCAGAGCGGCCTGCGTCGAGAGATAAGAGAGACGCTGTATGTCGAACCAGTTGATACCCTCGAATGCGAACTCCTTGCGGCGCTCCTTCAAAAGTTCGAGGTAGGTGAGCGACTCCACGGTATAACCTGCATCGGAATCACCGCCGCGGTTGAGCACGTCGTTAACATAACCCAGAGCCTCGGCATCGGTCAGCGAAGCGTTCAGATCACCCTTCAAGCATGCCTCGGCATAGACGAAGTAGATATCGGCCACGCGCAGCAGGTAGAGGTTGTTCGAACCGTCCTGCATGGTACCGATGTTGACACCGCCGTTCGAGTTGATGATATACTTCTTGATGTGAGCCAGACCCTCGTTGGGAGCCTCGGTCGTCAGATCCGACGACGAGTTGCGATATACGTAACCGCCCGAATAGTCGACCTCGCCCGTACCGTAGTAGTCCGATTCGCCTACGGCCAGCGTGGGATATACGTCACCAAGCTGCATGTAGGTCCAGCGACGGCGACCGTCGCGGGGGTGCTCGTCGAATGCCTCCTGCAACGACAGCGTAGGAGCCTTGCCGCCGCCCCAGCAGCTTACGCCGGTGATGACACCGTTGCGACCCCACTCTACCGGACGGCTGTTACCGTAGCCGTAACCGCCGGTGATGCACTGTACGGCGATCAGGGTCTCCGACGTGTTCTCGGGAGCTATCTCGAACAGCTCAGAGAAGTTGGCATAGAGAGCCGGACCATTGGCGATGACATCTTTGGCATACGACTTGGCCAGCTCGAAGTAGTCATTGTCATCGTCGGCATATCCGCCGTTGTTCTTCTCATAGCATGCACGCGTCAGGCAGACCTTGGCCATAAGACCCTTTGCCGACCACTTGTTGACGCGACCGCCCTCGCTGTCCTGCTCGGGCAGAAGCTCGATGGCACGCTCCAAATCCTCGCAGATGAAGCGATAGAGCGAACGCTGCGTGGCCTTGGCCACATAGATATCCTGCACGTTGCCCGACGTTATCAGCGACTCGGCATCGATGATGATGGGCACCTCGTGCCAATACTCCGTGAGCATGTAGTATGCCAGAGCGCGGAACAGATAAGCCTCGCCCAAAGCGTGATCGATGACCGTCTCCGACACGCCGTTGGCGCGAGCCGGTTCGGGCATGTCGAGCATAACCGAGTTGGCATAAGAGATGACATTGTAGAGACCCTGCCAGCCCAGATTCGAATACTGGTTGTTGTCGGTCACAGTGTTGAGATAGAACTGTCCCTCGTCCGAATAGGTGTAGAACAGGTCGCCCGACATCATGTCACCGCCCATGTACTGGAAACGGCTCGTAAAATCGAACCACACCGACGCATAGAGCGACGCAGTGTTGGCACGAACGGCCTCGGCACTGGTATAATAGTTCTCCTTAACCAGCGAATCCTGCGGATTTACCGTAAGGAACTGCTCGCAGCCCATCGTTGCCAGAGCTGCCGAGAGTGCTAATATTTTTATTGTATTTTTCATCTTTTTCAAACAGGTTAAGGATTAGAAACCGATATTCAAACCGACGATATACATGCGGGGCGTGGGATAACGTCCTATATCGTAGTTCTGCATGCCTGCCGACTGGTTGAAGGCACCGATCTCGGGATCGTAACCCGAATAGTTGGTCCACGTGTAGAGGTTCTGCAACGTCACGTAGAGTTTGAGGCTCTGTATCGAGGCCTTCTGCAACCATGTCTTGGGGAAGTTGTAGGCCAGCGTTATGTTCTGTATGCGCAGGTAAGAACCGTCCTCCAACCAACGGTCGCTCATGCGGCGGTTGCCGTTGATGTCGTTCGGTGCGAAACGCGGAGCCACAGCCGAGCCGGGGTTGGCCAGATAGTCGTTGCCCAGGTCGTCGGTAGCGATCTGCGCGCGGTGAGCCATGCGTGCCGACTGGTTGTCCCATGTGCTGCTGAGCGACTCGACGCGGAAACGTGCGATATTGAGAATGTCGCCGCCCACAACGCCGTTAAGGCCGATCGAAAGCTCCCAGCTCTTATACTGGAACGTATTGCTCCAACCATAGGTGAAGTCGGGGTTGGGATCGCCGATGATCGACTGGTCGGCAGCCGTGATCGAGCCGCTGTTGTCGAGATCCTTGAACTTGATATCGCCCACGTAGACACCGTTGATCTTGTTGTAGAGGTTGTGACCGGGGTTGTTACCGTCCTCGACCTGTACGGCGTGCGAGAGCACGTCCTCCTCGTTCTGGAAGTAACCGTCGGTGGTGTAACCGTAGAATACGCCGATGGGCTGACCCACCTTTATCAGAGAAGCCGTCTTGAAGGCTGCACCAAAGTAGGTATCCACACCGTTGTATATCACCTGCGAGTCGTCGTTCAGGCCAAGCACCTTGTTGCGGTTGACCGAAACGATGATATTCGAGTTCCATGAGAAGTCGGGACGCTCAACGGGAACCAGATTCAGAGCTATGTCGACACCGCGGTTGCGCACCTTACCGATGTTGGCATAGGGAGCCTGGATCTTGTTACCCATGTACGACGGAGTCGACACCTGCAACAGCAGATCCTTGGTATCCTTCTGGTATACGTCGACCGACAGAGAAATGCGGTTGTTGACAAAACCCATATCCAAACCTACGTTGTACTGCTCCGAAGCCTCCCATTTAAGATTGGCGTTCGAGATGTTCGAAGGAATATACGATGCGTTGGTGCCGGGGAACGGAGAGAGCATCGTAGACATGGTCGAACCGTATTTGTAGGTTCCGATATTGTCGTTACCCACCAGACCGTAGCCCAGACGCAGCTTCAAGTTCGACACGGCACGCGAATCGCGCAGGAACTGCTCGTTAGAGATACGCCATGCGAATGCGGCCGAGGGGAAGTAACCCCACTTGTTGCTCGGTCCGAACTTCGACGATGCGTCGGCACGGAACGTAACGGTCAACAGATAACGCTCGTCGTAGTTGTAGTTGACACGTGCAAAGGCCGATGCCTTCGTGGTCTCGTCTTTCCAACCGTTGTTCGAGCCGAACACGCCGTCGCTCGTTATCACCTTGATGTCGTCGCTCGACAGACCCTGCTTGATGAGCTGAGTACCGTCCCACGCACTCTTCTGAGCCTCGAAACCGGCCATTACAGAGAGGTTGTGCTTCTCGGCAAAGGTCTTGTTGTAGGTGGCGTAGGCCTTCCAAATCCAGAACATCGAGTGATCCTTGCGGCTCATGATCTGGTTGATCTTGCTGGTAGAGGTACCGAAGTCGTAACGCGGCATGAAGCTGTCGTTCTTGTTGTCCGACATATCGAAACCGAACTCGGTGCGAATATTGAGTCCCTCGACGGGATCGATTTGCAGATAGAAGTTACCCATGGTACGGTTGCGCACCAGCGAGTTGGTCTGCGACTCGGCCTGCCACAAGGGGTTGTAGGCCGACGATGCGTAGACCGATGTGGGAGTGGCGAACTCGCCGTTGAAATCGTATACGGGCACCGAAGGCATCATCGAAAGAGCACCCATGATAACACCGTCGTTACCGTCCTGACGGGTGATGGTCTCCTCGGTGTGGGTGAATGCGAGCGAACCGCCTGCACGCAGCCACTTGTTGATCTGGCCGTCACCGTTGAAGCGGGCATTGTAACGCTCGAAGCCCGAACCGAACACCGTACCGTCCTGCGACATGTAACCGCCCGAACCTGCGAACTGGAACTTGTCCGTACCGCCTGAGAACGACACCGAATGAGAGTGCGTAAGAGCTGTGCGGAAGATCTCGTCCTGCCAGTCGGTACCGTCACCCAGGATAGAGGGATCGAGCAGAGCGTCGTCGACCTCGATCGAGGGATACATGTCGGCTATCTCGCGCTGGAAGCGGGCATATTCGGGCAGATTCATCATATCGATTCTGGTTCCCTGCTGCTGCCATGCCACATAACCGTCGTAGTTGAGCTTCATCGAGCCCTTCTCGCCGCGACGCGTAGTGATGATAACCACACCGTTGGCACCGGCCGAACCGTAGATGGCCGTTGCAGAGGCGTCTTTCAGCACGTCGAGCGAAACGATGTCCGATGGAGCGATTGTCGACAAGGGGTTGACCTTGGTCTGACCGCCGGTACCGCCCGCCCAGTCGAAACCGCCGATATCGTTACCGTCGCCCGAGAACGGAATACCGTCGATGACATACAACGGCTCGTTGGACGAGGTGATAGACGAGGCACCGCGCACACGGATAGAGGCAGCACCGCCCGGAGCACCCGAGTTCTGCGTAACCTGCACACCGGCCACACGGCCCTGCAACATCTGGTCGGCATTGGTGATGGCCGAAGTCTTCAACTTGTCGGCCGAAATAGAGGCGATCGAACCGGTCAGATCGGAACGCTTCTGGGTACCGTAACCCACCACGACGATCTCCTCGATCGACTCGCTGTCCTCCGAAAGAGCCACATCGAGCTTGGTCACGCTCTTGTTGACCGCACGCTGCTCGCTCTTATAACCGAGGAACGAGAACACAAGCGTCGCATCGCTCGCCGAGCGCACCGTAATGGTGTACGTACCGTCGATGTTGGTCGATACACCGTTACTCGTACCCTGCTCACTGATGCTGACACCCGGCATGGGTTGTCCGTCGACAGCCGATGTCACCACACCGCTGACGCGATAACCCTGAGCCATTACAGTCACGCTCGTAAACAGCGCGACCATTAATAATGTAAATTTGTTCATAGGTGTAATTTTAGTTAATTAGGATAAGTTTTTTCATATATCATCGTTATCGTTACACTTCAATGCTGCCGTCACCGTGTCAATGTGTCGTGTGTCGGTCGAAAAACTCCTCGCGAGCCTGCCACCACGATGGCTCCTGCTCGACGTTGTGGCCTCGGCGAGGGAACACGATCCAGCTCTTTTCGGTCGTTATATTGTTGTACCCGGCGAAGTTGGTATGGGGAGGGCAGACGAAATCCTGCAAGCCGAAGCCCATCAGCACGGGGCACTCTATATATGGTGTAAAGTTCTTCACGTCGAAATACGAGAGCATATCGTACAACGCCTCATCGGTCATACCTGCCTGGGCGGCAGCGTCCTTCACCGGAGCCGCAGGCCAGTCGACCAGCGCAAAATAATCGGGATAGTCCGACAGGAACGGCACGAACGGAGCCGCAGCAGCCACACGATCGTCGAGCGCGGCGGCAACCAGCGTCAATGCACCGCCCTGCGATCCGCCGTCGATAAAGATGTTGCGCATGTCGGTTTTATCGCGGCTTGCCGCAAAGTCGATGGCACGCACAGCGTCCATGAAGGCACCGCGATAGTAGAACGTCGCCTTGTCGCCCATGCCGTAGCGAATCCAGTCGCCATAGGTATTGGTCGGTTTGTTGAGTCCCTGACCGCGATGCGACAGCACGAACTCGGCGACATCGCTTCGCGAATCGGCATCGGGGCACCACGGCTCGGCGCCATAGCCCATATATGTCACTATGACGGGGAATTTACCCTTGGCGCGAGGCACGACATAGTAGCCGCGTATGGTCTCACCGCCCCACGAGCGCATCTCCACGTTGTATACATCGCGCAGTTTGCCCGATCGCGCACGATCTTTCACGAGCCGGTACTCCGGATCGACAGCTGCCAACTCATCGAGCGTCTGCTGCCAGAACGATCGGAAATCGGCCTTGGCATCGCTCGCCGAAACCACCTCGTCGGGACGAACGCCGAAGTTCCAGGCAAAGGCCTCCGTCTCATCGTCGATGAGCGTTGCGCGATAGAATCCCGACGGCAGATCGGCCATCGAGAAGCTAACCTGCTGCACCGCACCGGCCTCGACCGAATAGCTCTGGCTCATACGGCACACGGCCGCACCTTTGTCGGTCGCGATGCACAGCGTCACCGCACCCGTAGCCGCATCTTCGCCGGCGTTGAGAATGACGTTGAAGAATACCTCGTCGTCATATATCCAGTTCTGCGTGCAAACCACTTCGACCGACTGCAAGCCGCGGCCGAATACGGCGCAAACGAACATCGATACGAAAACGGTCGTAGACAATAGTCGTTTCATCTCTCTATCATTTATTTGGTTTTCGGCGACAGACGATAGAGCACCACATCGTGCGAGTCGACCACGACGCTCTTGGGCTTACGGGTCGTTCCTTCGGCCGATTTCTTGCCCTCTACCCACAGATTTTCGATATCGTATACCATGTTCGAGAAATCGGTCGAGAGTTGCGACACCTCGTCGTCGGTCCAGTCGAATGCCGTCCAGTCTATGGTATACTCACGCGCCTCGCCGCCGCGATTGAGCAGGCAGAAAGCCCAGCAGCCCTGCTCCAACGGTTTGATCCACACTTCCAGATCGCCGTCGCGCAGAAAACGATAACCCTGCACGCCCAGCGGATCCTGATCGATGGCTATCACGCGCTTGTTGAGCAGTATCTCCAAAGTCTGATCGCTCACCGTGCGCACGTCGTTACCCAATATCAGCGGAGCCGACAACATGCACCACATGGTGAAATGGGCGCGATCCTCCGACTGCGTCATGCCGTTGCCCACCTCCAACATATCGGGATCGTTCCAGTGTCCCGGGCCGGCATAGCGGCGCAGACCGGCCGTCAGGTCGAGTATGTGCATCACGCTCAGCGCCTGCCACGTACCGTGCTGATAGATCTGATCGAACGAACACCATATATCGCCCGTGGTACGCCACGAATGCGCCACGTCGGCAGCCCACTCCCAGGGTTTGTCGGTACCCCACTCGCACATCGAGAAGAGTATGGGGCGACCTGCGGCGTAAAGCGCGTCGCGCATCAGGGTATACGCCCCGCGAGCATTGATATTTTCGGTCTCGCACCAGTCGTATTTAAGGTAGTCGACACCCCAGCGAGCATACTGCAACGCATCTTGATACTCGTGACCGAACGAGCCCAGACGACCGCCGCACGTGTGACGGCCTGCATCGGAGTAGATACCCAGCTTCAAACCGCGCTCGTGAACATAATCGGCCAGAGCCTTTATGCCTGAGGGGAAACGCTCGGCATCGCAGCGAATGAATCCGTCGGCATCGCGCTCGGCGGCATGCCAGCAATCGTCGAGGTTGATGTAGTCGTAACCGGCAGCGGCCAGCCCCGTCTCGACCATGGCATCGGCTATCTCGCGGATCAGCTCCTCGTTGATCTCGCAAGCGAACTTGTTCCACGAGTTCCAGCCCATTTGCGGGGTGAGGGCTATTCCCTCGAATTTCTGCGCCTGCACCATGTTGCCGAGTCCGGCGGCAAGAGCAAGCATCACAATCAGTTTTTTCATATGTCAGATACGTTTATTTTGCATTGTTGATCTCCTTCTCACGTTTGAGTGAGCTGATAACCAGCAGCGACCAGTCTTTAAGGTCGTCCATAGACCACTGCCCGTAGGCCGGTGCTCCGTGACGCAGCATCGAGCATGTCTCCACCTTGTCGGAGAGCGACCATGCAATCCAGCCTATCGAGTGCTGCCGCGCCCAGTCGACCCAGCGTCCCCACCACTCGTAGTTGATAACGCCGCCACCCAGATGATCCATCGCTCCGCACTCGGATATTATCATCGGCAGTCCTTTCGACAGAGCATAGTCGCAACGGTCCATATTGGCCTGACGGTGGGTATCGGCATAGAAGTGAAACGAATAGACAAGGTTGTCGAAGCCTTCGATCGGCGAATCGGCCACGATGTCGACGTCCTGATCCCAGTGCGGACAACCCACGATAATCAGGTTGTCGGGATCGATCTCGCGTATGGCCGCAATCACCTCCACGGCATAGGTCTTCACCTCGTCCCAAGTATCGTATTCGGGTTCGTTATAGATCTCGTAGATCAGATTGGGCAGATGACCGTACTCCGAAGCCACCGTGCGGAAGAACTCCACGGCCTCGGCGGTGCGTATGTGATGACAGTGCCAGTCTGCCACGACGTAGCAATCCTCCGCTACGGCGGCATCGACAGCCGAACGCAGAGCACGCATGGCACGCTGCGGATCGGCATCGTAGCAGTTCTCCAACTCCACGCCTATGGCGGCGCGGATTACGTCTGCTCCCCACGTGCGGTGCAGCGTAGATATCACCTCACGATTGTAGTATTTGTCGGCGAAGTGGTGCCACGCCAGCGACACTCCGTGCAATGCGCGCAGCTCACCGCTCTGAGCCCCTACCACAACGCTCCCGCGCACAGCCAGCGGCTCGACGGCCGAAAGCGGCGCAATGCCGGCCGCAGCGGCGACCAGCATCGTACACATATATATAACAACTCGTTTCATATCTCTACCGGTTTATTGCGTTCAGTCTGCTGTTGGATTCGGCGATGACGGCAATGGTCGATTCATCGGCCGAGAATACCGAATTGAGTCCCTGCTCCTCCTGGGCAGGATCGCACATGTAATCGTCTCCGCGCTGCCAGAAGATGTGATCCGACGGCGGTACAGCCCTGCCGCCCCAGCCCCAGAAGTTGCAGCCGGCAAGCACGCCGCCCTCGGAAGCTGCTTGCCCGACAAGCGAGAATACATATTTATAATAGGAGTCGCGACAATCGACGCTCGTCGAGAGATCGAAGCCCATGCCGTCGCGCGGGAAACCGAACTCCTCGACTACGACCGGCTTGCCCAGCCGCTCGCCCATCGCCTCATGCTTGACGATATAGGCCTTCGTCAGAGCCTTGGCCTCTTCGAGCCGGCCGGCCATATCCTCGGCCGAGATCCAGCCCCAGTTGTATGGCCATACATGACAGTTGATATACGATATTTCGGGCGTAGAGTGTATACGCTCGCACAACGCAGCATCTTGTTCGCAGCCGTGTTTGCCCTCCGAACCGGTCGAGATCATATGGTTGGGATCCAGTTCGCGGATAAGGCGCGCAGTCGAGGCTATCCATTCGGCAAAAGCCTCCTTGTTGTCATCGGAGAAGGCGCGCGGTTCGTTGCCGATCTGCCATGAGAAGATGGCCGGATCGTCGACATACTTCGCACCCGTATAACGATTGGTGCGCGAGATGATGAAACGCACGTGATTTTCAAAGAGTCGCTGAGCCTCGTCCGAGCGCATAAACTCCTCGACATAGGCCATATATGCCGGCCAGCCGTCGACGCTCGGCACAGGAGCCTTGTCGCCGCGTGCCCACGCCAGATACTGCGAATAACCGCCGCTCCACTCCCACGAGTTGTTGAGATAGAGAACCGCCGTCATGCCGCGACGCCCCAGCTCGGCCATGAAATAATCCAATCCGTCAAGCAAAGCGTCGTCATACTCGCCCGGAGCTACCTGCAATGTAGGCTCCACCTTCGAGGGTACGCCGCACAAGCCGTCGGCACCCACCAGCACACGTAGATTGTCGATGCCGGCAGCCTGCATGTCGTCGAGCTCGGCAGAAAGACGCTCGCGGTTGCCGCCTTCGCCCTGCGAAGCGAGAATGGGTCCGTACCAGAAATTGGTACCGATGAAATAATAGGGCTTGCCGCAGCGAATGAATTGTCCGCGCTCGACGCCGACAAAGCCTCCGGCACCGCTATCTTGGGGGGGGGTTGAGCAGCCGATCGTCAACGCAACAGCCACGATCGCAAACAGATGTTTCAAAGTATCGTTAGTTTTAGGTTCAACTTATCGCATCTTTTCCCGCCTCGGCACGACTCAAACATGCTCGGCCATGCACTCGGCTTATAGAAAAGTGTCAGGTTGTTTGTTGATGCAAATTTACTATATATAGAAATAGCGTATTAATATTATTTTAGCTCATAATAATACTAAAACCGCATCATTAAATAATCATTAATTTTTCAATATACACTATAAATCAGCAATAAAAAAGAGTGTTGCGCCGCAATAATATCGTATTAAGACAAAATAATACAATACGACTATGTAAAATTAATGTAATTTTGTACAACCGCAATTAAATTTTAATACTATTTTTGCCATGAAGAAAACCATACTCACCATGATAGCATCTGCCGCAGTCGCAGCCTGCACCCAAAACGAGACTCCGCAGCCGGCACAGCCGTGCGATACGCAGGCCACCGCCGCCACTGCCGAGATGTTCGACATGATGAAAAAAGCAGCCGCTCACGGCGTTATGCTCGGCCACCAGGACGACTTGTCGTATGGCGTGGGCTGGGTCGACACAGGCGAGCGGCGCAGCGACGTACGCGACGTATGCGGCGATTACCCTGCCCTGTTCGGCTGGGATCTGGGACACATCGAACTTGCCGACTCGACACGCAACCTCGACGGCGTTGAGTTCGAACGCATGCGCGACAATATCCGGTTCGTCCACGAGCAGGGCGGAGTCAATGCACTTTCGTGGCACCCGCGCAACCCGCTCACCGGCAACGATGCCTGGGACATATCGTCCACAGAGGTCGTGTCGTCGATCATCGGCAGCGGAGAGCTCCACGACACTTATACCGCATGGCTCGATCGCGTGGCCGACTTCCTGCTGAGTCTGGAAGACTCCGACGGCGAACCGATACCCGTCATATTCCGCCCCTACCACGAGATGTCGGGCAGCTGGTTCTGGTGGGGAGCCAAACTCTGTTCGACAGCCGATTACAAACAACTGTGGCGCGAGACGATCGACCACCTGCACTCGCGCGGCGTACACAACATCGTGGTGGCATACTCTATGGCCGACTATCTCGACGAGCAGTCATTCGCCGAGCGTTATCCGGGCGATGACTATGTAGATATAGTGGGTTTCGACATCTATCAATACGGCACCGTCGAGGAGTTCCTCGCCCAGATGAAGATCAAGTCGGAGGTGGCCGCAGCATTTGCCCGCAATCACGACAAGATATGGGCTGTATGCGAATGCGGATATGAGGGCATACCGCAAGACGACTGGTTCACAGAGGTTCTCTCGCAGTACATCTGCGGCACCGATTGCAGCCATGCACTGCTGTGGCGCAACGCTCACGACCGCGAAGGACACTTCTACGCAAGCTACCCGTCGCACTCGTCGGCCGACGACATGCGCCGTCTGGCCTCGCGCGACGACGTGCTGATGCTCGGCGACTACAACTCACTGAAATCGGCCTTACGCAAATGATAAGTTCAATTCTGACGGAGGTTCCGCCCGTAAACGCGGAGGAGAGTTTCGCGATATTCGAACGGCACAAGACATCGTTCAACTTTCCCATACACATACACTCGCTCTTCGAACTGAACTACATCGAGAACGCACGCGGCGCACAACGCATCGTCGGCGACCACACCTCCGAAATCGACGATCTCGAACTGGTGCTCATCACCGGTCCGAATCTCGAACACGCATGGGTCGATCACAACTGCCGCTCGAACGACATCTACGAGATCACCATACAGATGAACTCCGATCTGTTCGACGGCGGATTATTCGGCAAAAAGCAGTTTAGGTTCATTCGACAGATGTTCGAACGCGCCACACACGGCCTGGCCTTCTCGCGACCGACGATCATCAACACGAAACCGATATTGTCGGAGCTGATCGCCTCGACCGATCCATTCAACTCGATGCTCATCTTCCTCAGACTGCTGCATACACTCTCGCTCGACGAAAACAGCGAGGTGCTGTCGCACCAGATGTTCTCGTCAGGTGTCACCACCTACGACTCGCGGCGCGTCAAGATGGTCATGGAGTACCTCGAACAACATTACAACGAACACATTTCGCTGTCGGACGTAGCTGCGCTGGTCAACATGAGCACCTCGTCGTTCAGCCGCTTCATCAAACTGCGCACGGGCAAAAACTTCATCGACTGTCTCAACGAGATACGGGTCAGTGCCGTGGCGCGCCTGCTCGTCGACGAACCGACCAACTCCATAGCCGACATCGCCTACAAATGCGGCTTCAACAACATATCCAACTTCAACCGCATATTCAAGCGTCTGCGCGGCTTCACCCCGCAACAATTCCGCGAACAGTTCGTCAAGAAACGTATCGTGATCTGATACTCGGCAGCCCGTGCAAGCACGGCTCTGCGCCCAATCTATCGAAAAGGTGCAATATTTGCTGGTTGCCGCATACAATACCGAGTGTCGCCGACAGTATCGACTCTGGCTGCGACGCTCCGAATAAAACTTGTATGCCATGAATATCAAACGAATCAAGGCGCGCGAGATACTCGATTCGCGAGCCAATCCTACCGTCGAGGTCGACATTATGACCGATTCGGGCGCATTCGGCCGCGCATCGGTGCCCAGCGGAGCCTCTACCGGCGAACACGAGGCGCTCGAACTGCGCGACAACGATCTGTCGCGCTATGGTGGTCGCGGCACGTCGAAAGCAGTAGCCAACGTCAACTCCATAATAGCCCCCGCACTGGTGGGCATGGACGTCACGCGGCAGGAGCGTATCGACTCCATGCTGCTGTCGCTCGACGGCACCGACAACAAGTCGGTTCTCGGTGCCAATGCCATTCTTGCCGTGTCGCTTGCGGCGGCACATGCTGCCGCCGATTACTACCGCATGCCGCTGTATCGATACATAGGAGGCGTCAATGCCCGCACGATGCCCGTGCCCATGATGAACATCATCAACGGAGGTGCCCACTCCGACGCCCCTATCGCCTTTCAGGAGTTTATGATACGTCCCGTCGGAGCCGACACTTTCGCCGAAGCCCTGCGCATGGGAGCCGAGGTGTTTCATGCACTGAAAAAGGTGCTGCGCAACGCCGGCTTCTCCACCGCCGTGGGCGACGAGGGAGGATTCGCTCCGCCACTGGCAAATGTCGAGGCGGCTTTGGAAGCGATTCTTACCGCCATCGAGAATGCCGGTTATCGAGCGGGTTACGACATTACGCTTGCGCTCGACTGCGCCGCCTCGGAGTACTATAAAAACGGACTCTACGACTACACCGTATTCGAGGGCGACAAGGGCGTGCGACGCTCCCCGCAGGAGCAGATCGACTACCTCGAACATCTCGTCGACAGATATCCGATCGACTCGATCGAAGACGGCATGGCAGAAAACGACTGGGAGGGCTGGCATCTGCTGACCGAGCGTCTGGGCTCTCGCTGCCAGCTTGTCGGCGACGATCTGTTCGTTACCAATACCCGCTATCTTAAACGAGGCATAGAAGAACATTGCGCCAACGCCATATTGGTCAAGGTCAACCAGATAGGAACTTTGACCGAGACTCTCGATGCTATATCGATGGCACAGAAGGCCGGCTTTGCCCCCATTATCTCCCACCGCTCAGGCGAAACCGAAGATACGACCATCTCCGATCTTTCGGTTGCAGTCAATGCCGGTCAGATCAAGACCGGTTCGCTCTCGCGCACCGACCGCACAGCCAAGTATAACAGACTGTTGAGGATCGAGGAGTTGTTGCGTGAATAGACTCTCTTTTTTGTGAAAAGCGGTATTCTGCCGCTGCGCAAACGAAGATCGCCCAGATGAGAAATACTGACGTATTTCCCATCTGGGCGAACTGGTTTTGAATGACAGCCAACTGCTTTTGACGAAAGAAACAGCGAATAAATCTTCGGCTACGACCATCTATCGCCCTGCCTCGTTGAGCGAAGAGCCGAACTCGCACGAGCGATTCCCAGTCGCGAAAACAGCGCAGGAATCCCAACCGCAGGCGGCTGCCCATCAACGGTTAATCAGCAGAGACGAATCGCCATAGCTCAAAAAGCGGAAGTCGTTGGAGAGGGCGTAGTCGTAGATTCTGTGCCAGTCGTCACCGACATATGCGCCCACCAGCAACAGCAGCGTCGACTTGGGCTGATGGAAGTTGGTGATTATATACCTCACCACACGGAAGCGGAATCCGAGCGGCGTTATCATGATCTGCGTCGAGGCCTTGATGCGGTCGAGTACGGCCGTGCGCATATACTCCGACAATATCGACAACGCTTCGTCACCCCCGAAATCGTCGGGCAGATCGTACAGCTCCCACTGCCCCACAGTACGGCCGGCATCGACATCGCCGGCGGTCTTTATACGCCACGCCAAAGCCGCGAGCGACTCCAACGTACGCACCGACGTGGTGCCGACGGCAGTGATCGTACCATAGCGGGCACGCAGGTGATCCACCGTTGAGAGCGACACCTCGAAGTGTTCGGTGTGCATGGCATGCCTGGCAGCATCGTCGTCCTTGACCGGAAGAAACGTTCCGGCACCGACGTGCAGCGTCACCTCGTCGAACTCCACTCCGCGCCCGCGCAACGAATCGATCAGCTCGCGCGTGAAGTGCAGACCGGCCGTCGGCGCCGCCACCGAACCCTCGATACGCGAATATACGGTCTGGTAGCGCGTATTGTCGATCTCCTCGCTGTCGCGGTTGAGATATGGAGGTATAGGTATGCGTCCCAGATGTTCGAGCAGTTGGCCGAATGTCATGTCGGCCGTCCACTCGAAGCGGACGATATGTTCGCGCACGCCACGCTCGACAATGCGTGCCGCAAGGCGGCAGTCGCGACCGTCGACCGTAAAATCGATTCCTACCTCACCCTCTTTCCACTTCTTCAAGTTGCCGACGATGCAGCTCCACTCGGCACACCCCTTGACGGCGAAGGCACGTTCGTAATCGGCCGGGGAGTGGGGTTCGAGACAGAATATCTCGATGCGCGCACCCGAAGACTTGTGCATGATGAGTCGCGCACGCACAACGCGTGTATTGTTGAATATGAGCGTGGCTCCGTCGGGCAGCAAGTCGCCGATGTTGCCGAACGTGCTTTGCGTGATCTCGCCATGACGGTAGACAAGCAGTTTCGACGACGCACGGTCATCGAGCGGGAACTTGGCTATGCGATCGTCGGTGAGCGGATAGTCGTACTGGTTGATATCGATATGTCTCTCCATGTCGGGTTTGCTTATTGATCGGTGCAAAGATAGCGATTTTTGGCATATGCGCACCGATCGTCATATAAAACAGACAGCCCTCCCCATCAGGGAAAGGCTGTCGATGTATGATATCCTGCGCGGAATTACTTGATAATCACGCAACGCTGGATCATAGGCTTCATATCGGGGAATGCTGCAACCGAGCTGCCCAAGCCCTGACCGTCGGCCGTCGGCAGAATGCGAGAAGCATCGATACCGTTGTCGATAAGGTAGTCGGCAACAGCCTTGGCGCGCTGCTCAGAGAGCTTCTGATTGAACTGGGCGCTTCCGGTAGCCTTGTCTGCATAACCCGTAACGGTGAACTTCACGTTGCTGTCCTTAACGGCTGCGATGAACTTGTCGAGCGACGCCTTGGCATAGTCGGTCAACTTGGCAGAACCGATATTGAAGAATACCGAGGTCTCGGGCAGGATAGTCTCCGTAGCCACAGGACGCTTCAAGCAGTTGTTCAGATCGTTCTTCAAACGAGCATTCTCGGCATCGGCATCACCGATACGCTTGTTGGCGGCAGCCAACTTGTTGTTTGCGTCGTTCAAACGGTTGTTCAGATCGCCGATAGCGGCCAGATAACCGTCTACGTCCTCCTGGCTGTATGCCTTGGTCCAGTTGCGCTTGTTGAAACGATAGGCGATACCCACCGATGCAGAGTATGCGAAAGCGTAGTTGCCGCCACCGCGAATCTCAGGCAGGAGCGAGTTCTCGCGCAGTATCCATGTACGCAAATCGAGCTGAATATCCAGGCACTTGCATACGCGGAACTTGTTCAACAAACCGGCAGTGAGAGAGAACTCACCGTCATAGCTGCCCACCGAGTTATCGGTGAACGAGCTTGCATGATAACCGAAACCGGCATAGGGAATGGCGTAATAGACGCGATCCTCACGATAACCGCCGATCCAGTTAGAGAGATTAATCATGATATCGGTATGAACGAATACATAGGGAGTCTGATAGAGTCCCGTACCGAACTCGGCCGTATTCATCGAATAGTTCTGATACTGACCGCCGTCCAACTGAACGCGCATACCGATTATGGGAGCAAACCATTTGGTCAAGGCAAAATTGGCATTCCAGCTGTTACGATCGAGGAATTTGCCAGGATCGCTCAAACCGGCTTTGGTCGAGACATCGAGGAACGAGTTACCGAAGCCCGCCGAGATCTCCCAGTTATCCCAGAATTTGTTGGTCTCGTGACCCTTCCAGCGAAGTTTCTCACTCTTTCCCTCCTGAGCCGTCACGTTCATCGAAAGCAACGTGCACACAACCAATAATGTAGCAAGTAAACTTTTTTTCATAATTTTAAAATTTCTATTGTGTTCTTCAATGTTCTTTATACACTTTTCGTGCTTTACGCAAACTAACTGACGGCAAATATACAAATAATATACAAAAAAAGTCTGCGGCGGCAGACTTTTTTTCTTAAAGGTATATTTTTTAGCGGTTTACCCGCACTTGGAATATCCGCACGACATACATGTCAGGCAGCCGTTCTGGTAGGCCATATTCTCCTGACCGCACTGCGGACACTTGCCCTTGCCCTTGGTTCCGTCGGCTATATACTGCTTCAAAGCACGCTCCACACCGTTCTTCCAGGTGTTGATCGTCTCGCTGTCCAGATGCAGACCGTCGATCAGCTGCACCACCTTCTCGATAGGCATGCCATAGCGCAAGACGCCCGATATGAGTTTGGCATAGTTCCAGAACTCCTCGTCGAACAGACGCGAGATACCGCCGATGGTATTGGTATAGCCGTAACGGTCGACATACTGGAAATCGTAGCGCTTGGTGCCGTCCTTCTCCGATACCTTTATTATAGAACCGTGAGTAATCTTGGGCGGAATATACATGGCGTCCTCCTCGATCTTTCCCGTGAAGATCTCATAGGGGCGATCCTCCTGCTTGCCCACGAAGGCGATCCAATCCTCCTTGCCGTTCTTGAAGCGGACGATGTCGGCCGGAATCGAATCGGGACGCTTGATAGTCTCGCCGCTGCGTGCCGCATCATCGTTCTTCTTGCTCTTGATATCGAGCAACACGCCGTCGCGACAGCCGTCGCGATAGACCGTCACACCCTTGCAGCCGCACTCCCATGCCGTGCGATAGACCTGTGCGACAAGCTCTTCCGACACCTCATTGGGAAGATTGACCGTGACAGATATAGAGTGGTCGACCCACTTCTGAATAGCACCCTGCATCTTGACTTTGGCCACCCAGTCGATATCGTTGGCCGTAGCCTTGTGGTAGGGCGACGCCTCCAACATGGAATTGAGCTGGTCGTCAGATACGGTTTGCAGCTTAGAGGTGTCGTAACCGTTGACCTCCAACCACTTGATGAAATTATGGTGATAGACGTAATACTCTACGAACTTCTCGCCCGTCTCGTCGATGAACGACGCCTGCTGCCCCTTGTCCGAAGGATTGATCTTGCGACGGCGCTTGTATACGGGACGGAACACCGGTTCGATGCCCGACGTGGTTTGCGACATAAGCGACGTGGTGCCCGTAGGAGCGATGGTAAGCATGGCAATGTTGCGGCGACCGTATTTGACCATCTCCTCGTAAAGAGCGGGATCGGCCTCGCGGATACGGCCTATCATAGGATTGTTGCGCTCCTTCTCGGCATCGTACACACCGAATGCACCGCGCTCGCGAGCCATCTTGACTGATGCCCGATAGGCCTCGACGGCCAACGTCTTGTGGACATTTACGGCGAAATCGATAGCCTCGTCCGAGCCGTAACGCAATCCCAGCGCGGCAAGCATGTCGCCCTCGGCCGTAATGCCCAGACCCGTGCGGCGACCCTTATTCGCCATATCCTTGATTTTGAGCCACAGATCGTGCTCTACACGGCGAACGTCCTCCTCTTCGGGATCGGCTTCGATCTTCTTTATTATGAGTTCGACTTTCTCCAATTCCAGATCGATGATGTCGTCCATCATGTGCATGGCTTTGCCGATATGGTCGCGGAACTTGTCGAAATTAAAACGCGCACGCTCCGTAAACGGCTCGTCGACATAGCTCAACAGATTGATTGCCAGCAGTCGGCAGCTGTCGTACGGACACAACGGAATCTCTCCGCACGGATTGGTCGATACGGTGGTGAAACCCTCGTCGGCATAGCAGTCGGGCACGCTCTCACGGATTATCGTATCCCAAAACAACACACCCGGCTCGGCCGATTTCCATGCGTTGTGGATAATCTTGTCCCACAGCTTGCGTGCATCTATATCCTGCTCATAGAGCGGTTTCTCGGCATTTACCGGGAATTGCTGGTGATACTTTCCTCCCGACACGGCAGCCTTCATGAACTCGTCGTCGATCTTGATCGATACATTGGCACCGGTCACCTTGCCCGTATCGACCTTTGCATCGATGAAGTGCTCGGCATCGGGGTGCTTTATCAGCAGCGACAGCATCAGCGCACCGCGGCGACCGTCCTGAGCCACCTCGCGCGTAGAGTTCGAGTAACGCTCCATGAACGGAACCACACCCGTCGAGGTGAGCGCCGAATTGAGCACGGGACTGCCCGTAGGGCGTATGTGCGAGAGATCGTGTCCCACACCGCCGCGACGCTTCATCAGCTGCACCTGCTCCTCGTCCATGCGGAATATGCCGCCGTAAGAGTCGGCAGGACGCTTGTGACCTATCACAAAGCAGTTGGACAGAGATGCCACCTGAAAGTTATTGCCTATGCCGGTCATGGGGCCGCCCTGCGGAATTACATAGCGGAAATGGTCGAGCAACTCGAACACCTCCTTATGCGACAGCGGATTGGGATATTTGTTTTCGATACGCTCGATCTCCGCTGCAATGCGATTGTGCATCTGTTCGGGCGTCTTCTCGTAGATGTTGCCGAACGAATCTTTCAGAGCGTATTTGCTCACCCACACCGTTGCCGCCAGTTCGTCGCCGCCGAAGTAGACCTTCGACGCCTCGACAGCCTCGTTGTAGTCCACCGTGGGCAGATGTTCGGGTTTGGAAGTTATTGCCATATATCTGTTTATATTGTTAATCCGTATAATCGGTCACGTCCGTCGCCGTTTTAGCGAACAACGCCCCTTCCGCAAAAGGGGCTTTATGACGTTACAAAATTGGGAATTTTTTCGGAAATTATGAAAATTTCGGAGTCACGACTTTTCAACACTTTTTCTACATCGACAAAAAACATGCGTCGCAGATACCTCCGACGCATGTTCGTCCCGATCTTGCATGCTACTCCGCTGCCGGCACCGCCTTGAATATGGCCACCAGTTCACCGTGACTGAGCAGCAACATCATATCGCCGTCCATCTCGTAGTGCGTGACACGGCCGAGCATATCCATAAACTCGTCCTCCGACTGCTGGTCGGGGCACATCATGCGCGTCGAGGCCAGCGCACCGAAATCCAAAGCTCGCTTGTCATCGGTCTTATAGCTTCCCATCAGACGGTTGCAATCGCCCACACCGCTCACCTTGCCATCGGTCGAGAACAGCAGGTTGTAACTGTCGGCGGCCTTTTCGACATCGAGTCCCATGATCTGCACCAGATGCCATTCGGTACCTGCCAGAGGCTTGACCTCACGGCTGCGAGAAGCGCAGTTGCAGCAGCTCGTCACAACGAACAGCGTCGCTGCAAATAAAATTAAAAACGATCTTTTCATATTGCAAAACAATTTATTTATTATCTTTGGCTTCGTCAAAGCGGCATGACTCCGGTCGAGTCCGCAACGCAAAGATAATACAAAACATTCAAAACTTATGAAAATATGAAGAAAGTAATCGCATCGCCATTGGCACCCAAGGCCGTAGGCCCCTACTCTCAGGCCATTGCACACGACTCGACGCTCTACGTCTCGGGACAGCTCCCAATAGACGGTGCCACCGGCAAGATGGCCGAAGGCATCGAAGCGCAGACCCGTCAGTCGCTCGACAACCTCGGACACATACTCGCCGAGGCCGGATACTCGTTCGACGACGTTGCCAAGACGACCGTCCTGCTGGCACACATAACCGACTTTGCCGCCATGAACGCCGTCTACGCCGAGTATTTCAAAGCCGACAAACCGGCCAGAATATGCTTCGAGGCGGCAGCGCTGCCCATGGGCGCACTGGTGGAGATCGACGCCATAGCCGTCAAGTAGTATCCTAACCGGCGTCAGCAGAGCGCCGCCATGTCAACAGCCCGAACAGATCGCCGTTACGATCAGTTCGGGCATTTTCATTCGTATTCATTCATGAAAAACAAAAATTTTCACTATATTTGATATTACAATACCGGACAGATATTTTCGACACGGCGAAACGCCGAGCCGAAATTTTCCGACCAGTCAAAACAAAAGCAACGCACAGACAATGACCATGTTCGCCACGGTGAAGAAAATAGCCCGATTCTATGTCGACGGATTCAGAAACATGACCGTCGGGCGAACGCTGTGGATAATAATACTGATAAAGCTGGCCGTGATATTCGCCGTGCTGCGGGTCTTCTTTTTCCAACCGGCACTGAAAGGGGCGGATATGGAAGAGCGCGGCGATGAGGTACTGCAACAACTTACCACTCATAACGATACGATAGCACATGAATGATTTTCTGCAAACCGTCGACTGGTCGCGGGCACAATTCGCCCTGACGGCCATATACCACTGGCTGTTCGTGCCGCTGACGCTGGGACTGAGCTTCATGATAGCCTTCATGGAGACCAGGTATTACATCTCCGGCGACGAATTCTGGAAGCGCACGACCAAATTCTGGGCACGCATATTCGGCATCAACTTCGCCATAGGCGTAGCCACAGGCATTATTCTCGAATTCGAATTCGGCACCAACTGGTCGAACTACTCCCACTTCGTGGGCGACATCTTCGGTGCGCCGCTGGCCATCGAGGGCATCATGGCTTTCTTCATGGAGAGCACCTTCATCGCCGTGATGTTCTTCGGCTGGAACAAGGTGAGCAAGGGATTCCACCTCGCCTCGACATGGCTCACCGCCATCGGAGCCAACCTCTCGGCACTGTGGATACTTGTAGCAAACTCGTGGATGCAGTACCCCACCGGCTGCACGTTCAATCTGGAAACGGTGCGCAACGAGATGACCTCGTTCTGGGACGTGCTGCTGTCGCCCGTGGCAATCAACAAGTTCACACACACCGTCACCTCGTCGTTCTCGCTGGCGGCAGTGGTGGTCATAGGCATCAGCGCATGGTATCTGCTGCGCGGCCGCGAGCGCAAGATGGCCACCCGCAGCATAGCCATGGCCTCGATCTTCGGACTGGTGTTCTCGCTGGCGGCGGCATTCACGGGCGACCGATCGGGTGCCGTGGTGGCTCAATACCAGCCGATGAAACTGGCCGCCATGGAGGGGCTGTACGACGGTGAGCAGGGTGCTCCGCTGACCGTGATCGGCATAATGCGTCCCGAAACGGAGCGAACGTCTAACGACGACGCATTCTATTTCAAGATAGACATACCCAAGATGCTGTCGGTGATGAGCTATCGCGACTCGGAGGCCTATGTGGCAGGTATCAACGATCTGCTCGAAGGCAATCCCGAACACGGCATCATGTCGGCCGAAGAGAAGATGCGCCGCGGCCGCATCGCCGTCGCCGAATTGGAGCGCTACAAAGAGGCCAGAAGTACCGGCAACCAGGCCGTCATCGAAGATGTGCAGCGCAGGTTCGACCCCTCGACTCCCGAAGGCGAGGAGTTCCTCTCCGAGTATTTCGCATATTTCGGATACGGATATATATCGACCCCCGAAGAGCTGATACCCAACGTGCCGCTGCTGTTCTACTCGTTCCGCGCAATGGTAGGCATAGGCACGCTTATGATATTCGCATTCGCACTGGTTTGGTGGCTCAACCGCCGCGACCGTCTGGCCGACAAACGATGGCTTCTCCGCGGCCTTATCCTGCTAATTCCTCTCACCTATCTGGCATCGCAGGCCGGCTGGATCATAGCCGAGGTGGGTCGTCAGCCATGGGCCATACAAGACCTTATGCCGGTATCGGTGGCCGCCTCGCGCATAGGCAGCACATCGGTCATGGTGACATTCTTCATCTTCCTCGCTCTGTTCACGGCACTGCTCGCCGCCGAACTCAGCATAATGTTCAAACAGATCAAACTGGGTCCCGACAACGAAAAACGGTAACGACTATGGATACTTTACAACTTTTGCAACACTACTGGTGGTTCATCATATCGCTTTTGGGCGCACTGCTCGTCTTCCTTTTGTTCGTGCAGGGCGGCCAGGGACTGCTCTACACCATGGGGCGCACCGAGGCGCAACGCACGATGATAGTCAACGCGCTGGGTCGCAAATGGGAGTTTACATTCACCACGCTGGTCACATTCGGAGGTGCGTTTTTCGCATCGTTCCCGCTATTCTACTCCACCAGCTTCGGAGGTGCATTCTATGTCTGGACATTGATTCTGCTGGTGTTCGTCATTCAGGCCGTAGCCTATGAGTATCGTCGCAAACCGTCAAATCTGTTCGGCGAGCGCACCTACAACGCATTTCTGATTATCAACGGCATAGCCGGCGCATTGTTGCTGGGCATGGCTGTGGCCACGCTCTTCACGGGAGCCAGTTTCACCGTCGACCGGCTCAATCTGGCCGACGTAGGCGGCAACACCACGATCTCGCAGTGGACCACACCGTGGCACGGGTTGGAAGCTCTTGCCGACTACCGCAACTGGGCATTAGGACTTGCCGTGGTGTTTCTCTCTCGCATGCTGGCTCTGCACTATTTCCTCAACACCATCGACGATGCCGATCTGACGGAGCGTTCGCGCCGCCGATCGCTGTGCGCAGCAGCAGCATTCGTCGTCACGTTCCTCGTATTTCTGGCAGGCATACTGCTCGGAAGCGGCTGGCGTGCCGCAGCCGACGGAACGATCGTCGAGGAGAAGTATCTCTATCTGCACAACTTCATCGAAATGCCATATCTGGCCGTGGCACTGCTCGCCGGCGTGGCAGCCGTATTGTGGAGCATACGGCTCGGCTGGCAAGGCTCGCGCAAGGCTATCTGGTGGAGCGGCTCAGGAACCGTACTCGCAGTATTGTCGCTGCTGCTCGCAGCAGGCTGGAACAACACGGCATACTATCCGTCGCTCGCCGACGCACAGTCGTCGCTGACCATAGCCAACTCGTCGTCGAGCGAGTTCACGCTCACGGCCATGAGCATCGTCTCGATCATGATACCGTTCGTGGCAGCCTACATCTGGTACGCATGGCGGTCGATGAACCGCACCCGTATCACCGAGGAGGAGATCGACGGCGACGATCACCTCTATTAGCTCCCTGCCCATCGACAAGAAAGGCGCGGATAGATTCCGCGCCTTATCTATTTATACGACCGGCACTATACTCCGGCCAGCTCTTTCAAACGGGCAATCTCCTCCGGCCAACGCTCCTCGTCGGGAGTCTCCAATATCAGAGGGATATTGTCGAAACGGCTGTCGGCGGCGATATAGCGGAAGCACTCCCAGCCTATCTCGCCATCGCCCAGTGGCGCATGACGGTCGACATGGCTGCCCAGCGGCTTGACAGCGTCGTTGAGGTGCATGCCGCGCAAATAGCCAAGCCCCACTATCCGGTCAAGCTCGGCAAAGGTTCGCTCGCACGCCTCGACCGTACGCAAGTCATAGCCAGCGGCAAAAGCGTGGCATGTATCGATGCAATAGCCCACACGCGACTTGTCCTCCACCTTATCTATTATATATGCCAGATGCTCGAACGCAAAGCCGAGATTGGAACCCTGACCCGCCGTATTCTCTATGACAGCCGTCACGCCGCGGCTGCGCTCCAAGGCTATGTTGATCGACTCGGCGATACGGTCGAGCGACTGCACCGAAGTGATTTTGCGCAAGTGGCTGCCGGGGTGGAAATTGAGACGGTCGAGGCCGAGAGCCTCGCAGCGCTGCATCTCCTCGACGAACGATGCACGCGACTTCTCCAATCCGTCGCGTTCGGGGTGACCGAGATTAATCAGATAACTGTCGTGCGGCAGTATTCGGCCGGAAGTGTATCCCGACTCGGCGCATGCCGCGCGAAAGGCTTCGATCTGCGCCGGCGCAAGTTGCGGCGCATGCCACTGACGTTGATTTTTTGTAAAAAGCGCAAATGCCGTCGCACCTATGGCGCGCGCATTGCGGGGGGCGTTATCGACTCCGCCCGATGCGCTGACGTGTGCTCCGAAATATTTCATGCTATGATCGTCGTTATCGTTAATAATGTATGCAAAGGTAACCATTTTTATGGAATCTCACATCTCCTGCTCCCGCGAAGATGCTGCGGCCGATATACTCCCGCCGGGCAATGCCACAATAAATTCGACGTTTTCATTAAGCCGAGGGCAGAGTCGAACGTGTTCGAACTATGCCGAGGCGAGAAAAGGTGCAAGAAATTGAACGTTGATCCGGCCTTGCCCCGCTCCGCATGGAGCGCGACGATTTCCTCTGTCGTCTTTTCGTTCAGCATGTACGAGGTTTTGTCTTACACAGATGTCTCACATTCGTTCGGCATGAAATCGCGTGTTTGTCATTCTGAGGAGCGCGGCACGCGCGACGTGAGAATCTCTTTTGGTGCGACAAACGGCGCTCGTGACTGCGAGACTCCCACGTCGCCTGCGGCTCCTCGGAGTGACAGACCGGTGTCATGTTGAGCACCGCTAAACATTTGTGCACGGCATGTATTCTTTTCGCTCCAAAAACTCCCGCTCGGCAAAATGCAAGTAAACTTGCTTTTGCTCTCGCTTATTCTTATTTGGCGTTGCCGAATATACTCTCGCTCGGCAATGCTCAAATAAATTTGGCATTGCCCTCGCTTATTCGTATATTTGCCGGACATTTGGACAAAACGATTTAATCATAAAATCATACCGAAGTTGATATGAAAAGATTTTTATTCGCTGCATCGATCGCCGTATTGTGTTTCGCACAACAATCAATGGCACAGATCTCGGTGGAAGATGTCAAAACCGACAACGACAAAGATGTATTCACCAACGACGTAAAGAGACAGCAAGTGGAGGGTGCGGAATACTTCTCGCTGGCGCGATATCGTGCCGAGCGCGCCGCCATACGCCGCGAGCGCAATACGTTGGAGTTCGCAGCCAACCTGCAAGGGTCACTTACGGCATTCAGCGATTCGTGGCAGGCCAGCGGCGACAACGCCATAGCGGCCATAGCCAACATCAACTTCAAACACGTATTCGCCAAGGGCGATTTCTCGATCACCACCACCGCCGTGGCCAAATTCGGATACAACCGCATGAAAGCAGAATTTGTCGACGACGCAGGCGACAAATACACAGAGGGCGTATGGTTCAAGAATGTCGACGAGATCTCGATCTCCACATCGCCGCAATGGAAGATGACCAAGAACTGGTCTTACGGTACGATCATCAAGTTCCGTACGCAGTTCGCACAGGGATATTCGGCACGCGCCGACAAGCGCAACAACATAGCCCCGATATCGAATTTCATGGCCCCGGGCTATCTCGACATATCGGGAGGTTTCACCTACACTCTGCCCTCGGCCAAATTCCCGCTCAAAGTCAACCTCGCACCCATAGCGATGAGTGCCGTCTACGTCGAAGACGACTCCGTATCCAAACGCTACGGCGTCGAAGAAGGAAAAACCTCGAAATACGAGGGCGGTCTCTCATTACAGCTCGACTTCGACCGCACATGGGGCAAGAGCGGCTGGCTAAGATACCGCTCGACGGCATTCTCGTTCTACGGCTGGATATCCGATCTGTCGGGCAAAAAGAACTTCGAGCCCACCGACTCGCAGAGCAAATATCGCCACGTGCTGCCCACCATACGCTGGGAGAATACGATCGACATAAAGGCCTCGAAATACTTCTCGACGCAGATCTATTTCCAGCTCTACTACAACGATGCCGAGCGCAGCCGTCTGCAAATGCAGACCATACTGAGCGTCGGCCTGACATACACGTTCAAGAACAAGTAACGTCACTGCACCGTCCCATCGGCGGCAATCAACTCTTTGCCTCGGCTGTCGCCGACCGCACAAAGAGACCGTAAGACAACTATAAACGATGTCAAAAACTCCGAAATATCTTATCTGGGTACCAGTCCTGCTGGCCATAACGGCCATGGCGGGCATAGGCTTCGGCGTCAGGATCGGCACCGACCGACAGATACGCCGCACAGCATTCATGCAACGCGGAATGGGCACTTCGATGCCGGCCATAGTCGACGAGGGGTGGCATTCGTCAGAATACACCGACGACAAACTGATGCAGACCATAGAATACATAGAGAACTACTATGTCGATCCCATCGCATGCGATTCGCTCTATGAGACCGTCATTCCCGATCTGCTGCACCAGCTCGACCCCCACTCGATCTACATTCCGGCCGAGGAGTTCGGCGCAGTCAACGAGTCGCTGGACGGTGAGTTCGACGGTATCGGCATAGTCTTCAATGCCGCCACCGACACGGTTATCGTAATGAATGTCATACCCAAAGGCCCGAGCGACAAGGCCGGCATCAGAGCCGGCGACCGCATAATGCGCATCGACGATTCGCTGGTTGCAGGCCGCAACATACCGCAGGAGAACATCGTCAAGCGACTGCGCGGTCCGCGCGGATCGCAGGTGCGTCTGTCGCTGCGGCGCCAGGACATAGCCGACGATGTCGAAGTCACTGTAACGCGCGCAGCCATCGAGCTGCACAGCATCGACGCAGCATTCATGCTCGTGCCGGAAAAGCATATCGGATATGTTAGGCTCGAACAGTTCTCGCGCACGTCGCACGCCGAGCTGAAACAGGCTCTGTCGCGTCTGCGCGGCGAGGGCATGACACGTCTGATACTCGATCTGAGAGGCAACACGGGAGGTTTTCTCGATCAGGCCATACTAATTGCCAATGAGTTCCTTCCCAAAGGCAAGCTGATCGTCTATACCGAGGACCGCTATCGCCGGCAGAACAAGGAGTTCAGCAACGGTCTGGGACGCGCCACCGACATAGCGCTGGCCGTGTTGGTCGACGAGGGCAGCGCCTCGTCGAGCGAGATTCTGGCCGGTGCGCTGCAAGACAACGACCGCGGCACGATCATCGGACGCCGCACATTCGGCAAGGGTCTGGTGCAAAACCAGATACCATATCCCGACGGCTCGGCGCTGCGTCTGACCGTGGCACGCTACTACACCCCCACGGGACGTTCGATACAGAAACCGTATGTCAACGGCGACGAGGAGTCGTATCAAATGGACATGGTCAACCGCTACTACAACAACGAGTTCTTTTCGGCCGACTCGATCAGATTCGCCGACTCGCTGCGCTTCACCACGCCTGCCGGACGCACCGTATACGGCGGCGGAGGCATCATGCCCGACATCTTCATTCCGATGGACACCACGGGCATTACGCGCTACTACACCGAGGTGTGGGGACGCAATATCCTCTATCGATATACGCTCGACTTCTGCGACCGTCATCGCGAGCGCATCAACTCGGTTCGCTCGATAGACGATCTGAACAGACTGCTCGCGGGCAGCAATCTGATGAGCGACTTCATCGCCTACGCACGCGCACGCGGCGTAGAGCCCGATTACAGAGACATCGCCGCCTCGCACAAGCTGATAGAGGCACAGATAAGGGCATACATAGGCCGTAACACACCATTGGAGGACAACGGCTTCTACGCCAACATCTATCCGATCGACAATGTCATCAAAAGCGCCGTCGAGGAGTTGAGCGATGCCGAGGGTACGAGAGTGGATCAACAATACAACCGAACAGAGCAATGATAAAGAAGATTACCGGCATACTATTCGCCGCAGCCGTCATAGCCGTAATCGTCATGACAGCCATGCACCGCAGCGAATACCGCTCGCTCGTTTTCGACCGCAGCGACAAGCAGCAAACGCAAGCCACGATCGACACAACGACGCTCGATGCCGAACAGGAAGCCGCCCAGGAGTCCGACCGGCAGCAGCTGCCCGACGACAACGCTCAGCAAGAGCCGGACGAAGATACGGCCGCCGCTTAGCCGAACGCCCATTCGACAATACGGAAAGCCGCTTGCACGCGCGCTACGCCGAGGCGGAGAAACGGCGGAACAGTGCGACGGTACAACGAAGAGATACATCGGCACACTTCCTGACCGAGCGATACCATATGACAAAAGGGCTGTCTACCTGAGGTAGACAGCCCTTATCGTATTGTCCGTGCGGACAGATTCGAATCCTCGCACCTTTTCTCGCCTCGGCAGAGCTCGAACAAGTTCGGCTCTGCCCTCGGCTTAATGAAAACGTTACTTTATCGTCAACTCGTCCAGAAGCCACGAGGCACCGGCAAACTTGTCGATGATGAAGAGCACGTAGCGAATATCCACAGAGATGGTACGCTGCAACTCCGGCTCGAACGCCACGTCGCCCGACATAGCCTCCCAGTTGCCGTCGAATGCCAGACCGATCAGCTGACCCTTGGCATTCAAAACGGGCGAACCCGAATTACCGCCGGTAATGTCGCAGTTGGCAAGGAAGCCTACCGGCAGCTTGCCGTTGCGGTCGGCATAACGACCGTAGTCGCGTACGGCATACAGCTCTTTCAGACGTGCCGGAACGGTGAACTCTACCGGGTGTTCCGGATCCTCCTTGGCAATAACGCCGTCGAGCGTGGTATAGTGCTTATAGGTGATACCGTCGGCAGGGTTGTAGGGCAACACCTGACCGTAGGTCATACGTATGGTGAAGTTGGCGTCCGAAGCCCATGCACGTTCGGGCTGCATCTTCATCAAACCTGCAATGTAGAGACGGTGACCTTCCGAGTACTTATCGCGCAACGGCATGGTACGGCCGCGCAGATCATCATACAGATTGTAGGCCGACACAAACATCTTGTAGGCCGGATCCTGCTCAACCACCGCATCGCCTTCGCCGATCAGTTCGAGAGCCTTGTCGAGCGAGGTCACGCGAGAGTTGTCGTAGACATAATCCACATAGGCATCGATATCGCCGCCGAACTCGGCATCGATGATCTCGGCGTAGAACGACGGCAGCTCGTCGACGTTCTCGCGGAAGATCGTAAGCATGCGCTTGGCAACGGCACGATCGACATCGGCGTTATAGTCCTTATAGAAATTGGCCAGTATTTCGCGATAGCGGTCGGTCATCTCCACCTGCGAGAGCTGACCGGCATACGATGCAGCCGTGATCGACTCGATGGCGCCGAACAGAGCCTCGCTCACATACTGCAACTTGCCCGACGGCTCGCGAGTCTCGGCACAATAGGCCTCGATCAGCGGCAGAGCCTCCACGTAACGCTCCTCAGGCAGGGTGTTCTCGGCAGCCCATGCTGAGAAGATCTCCTCGCCGCGCTGTTTCTGAGCCTTCACACCCAGCTTCTCGATGCCGCGCGACATGCCGATAGAGTTCTTCCAATAGTTAGACGAACTGGCATATTTCGATGCGTACTGTATGCGAATGGCCTGATCACGATCCATGAACGAACGCAGAATCTTCTGTCGCTCACCGCGGATAAAGATACGCTGCGGGTTGCTTACTTCGAGCATGTTGTCGATCTCGTAAGATGTCATGTAACGCTGCGTCGAACCGGGGAAGCCCATAATCATGGCGAAATCGCCCTCTTCGATACCTTTGAGCGAGATGTCGAGCCACTTCTCGGCCTTGTAGGGCACATTATCCTTAGAGTAGTCGGCAGGACGGTTGTCCTTGCCTGCATAGACGCGGAATATAGAGAAGTCACCCGTGTGACGCGGCCACATCCAGTTGTCGATATCGCCGCCGAACTTGCCGATCGACGAAGGCGGCGTACCTACCAGACGCACGTCGGTGTAGACCTCGTAGACGAATGCGAAGAACTGGTTGTTGCCGAAGAAGCCGGGAATAATCACCTCCATGCCGGGATACTTCTCTTCGAGGCTCTCGATGACAGCTTTCTTGTTCTCATCGGCAATAGTGCTGTACTCCTGCTCGCCGACTATCGAGGGGATATTGCCAACTATTTCGGGCGTAACATCGATGATGTGACGAACGAATCTCACGGCAAGTCCCGGTGCAGGCAGCTCGCCCTCACGGTTCTCAGCCCAGAAACCGTCGGCCAGATAGTCGTGATCGACCGAAGAGAGCTTCTGGATAAACGAATATCCGCAGTGGTGGTTGGTAAACAGCAGTCCGTCGGGCGATACGATCTCGCCGGTACAACCGCCGCCGAAGATGACGATCGCGTCCTTCAACGAAGCCTTGTCGGCAGAGTAGATATCCTCGGCCGACAGCTTGCAACCCTTGGCACGCATATCCTTGATATTCATCTTCTTGATATAAGGCAGCAGCCACATACCCTCGTCCGCGGCAGCCGACAGCGTAATGCCTACGGCAGCCAGTAACATAAATAGTTTTTTCATAATTCGGGTTCTGTTATTATACTTACATCAGCAAATATACGTTTTTTATCCGGATAATGCCAATCCCGACAACGTTTTTTCTGCGATATGACAGACCAAAAAACTATTCAGTCACCATTAGCGGCCGCACCCCCGGATCAGAGTTTGCCGAAGTGCTGCCCGCGCTGGGCACGACGCAGTTTGCGAATCTGAAAAAAGAGCAGCGTGGCAGCTATGACGATAGACAGACTGTCGGCAATGGGCATGGTCGACCACACGCCCAACGCACCGTAGCGCGGCGGCAGGAAGATCAACAGCGGCACCAGGAACAGCAGCTGACGCGTCATCGACATGAAGATGGCCAGCGGCGCACGGCCTATATACTGGAAGAAGTTGCCCGCCACGATCTGAAATCCGACGGCAGGATAGAGAAGCAGCACTATGCGCAGTCCCTGCGAGACCACCTCGATCATGGCCTTGTCGGCTCCGCCCTTCGAGGCGTCGACGAATGCCGATGCCACCTGTTCGGGAAACAGCTGTCCTATCATGAAGGCGACAGTCATCACGCCGACGGCGCATGTAATAGTATATTTCAGCGCCCTTATGACACGGTCATATTGTTTTGCGCCGTAGTTATAGCCCACGATAGGCTGCATGCCCTGATTGAGTCCGAGCACTATCATCACGAACAGTAGCAGCACACGGTTCATTATGCCGTAGGCACCCACATAGACATCGCCCGCGTCACCGGCAAATGCGGCCTGCGAAATGACATCGCCCGCACCGGTACCGCCGTATTTAAGCAGCGAGGTATTGACGAATCTCACAACCAGCGACGCACATATGTTGAGCAGGAACGGCGACAGTCCGATCGACAGGATCGCCACCACGATCTTGCGATCGAAGCGGAAACAGCGGCGATGAAACCTCAAAAAACTCTTTTTGGAGTTGTAATGCACAAGCAGTATGGCCAGAGCCGACGACTGAGCTATGACCGTAGCGACAGCCGAACCGCGTATGCCCCAGCCGAATACGAATATGAATAGCGGATTGAGCACGATGCAGACCCCAACCGCAGTCAGCATCACGGCCATCGACTTTACCGGATAGCCCGAAGCTCGCAGCTGTTCATTCAGACTAAGATAGAGATGCGTGACAACATTGCCGGCCATGATGATCTGCATGAACTGACGGGCATACTCGATGGTCTCCTCGCTGGCCTGGGCACCCGAAAAGAAGCGCAATACAGGGTCGAGAAAACCAAGCATGACACCCATTATAAGCAATCCGAAAGCCAGATTCAACAGCACGGCATTGCCCAAAGTCTTCTCTGCCGCACGCAGATTGCCCTCGCCCAGACGGATCGAGATGCGCGAGGCGGCACCCACGCCCACCATTGCGCCGAATGCCGAGGCTATATTCATGATTGGCAGCGTGATAGCCATACCCGATATGGCCGCTCCACCCACTCCGTGACCGATGAATATGCTGTCGATGATATTATACAGCGATGCCGATGCCATGGCTATGATCGCCGGAATGGCATATCGCGGCAGCAGACGCCTGATCGGATCGGTGCCCAGCGACACCGTATTGTTGCGTTGTTGATTATCTTCCATTGCTGTTATATTCCCGACTGCAAAGATAGTCGTTTTGGCAGTTATATGATAGAGGCGACGATATAATCCTCTATTTTCTCAATACGTATAGCGCAACCGTCTGCCCCGGCCATGCGTCCCCCGATGATCTGCCGCACGCTGTCGTAGCTCTCTACGATCAGATCGTCTTTCAAAGCGATGCCGCGACGGCCGTATAGTTTGTACATGGCCTCCTTGGCGCACCACACCATGGCCGGCCACTCGACATCGGAGCACAGAAGCCGTTCGCGCAAAGAGAGATAACGGTCGGCGACGCGGTCGAAATTGCGGTCGATGCTCTCTATGTCGATGCCGCACCGGCAATCGGCAATAGCCACGGCTATCATGTCGCGTGCGTGCGATACGCTGATATACGTATCGGGCGTATCGACCCGCGGTGCGCCCGTCTCGTCATAGAAGATCTTCACATCGCGTCCCAGCTCGCGGCGCACAACCGCCCGCCACGAGAGATACTCGTTGCGGCGTCTGCCGGAAGCGAACTCCGCAGCTTGCCGCCACTCCTGCTCCGTTACGCTCGTGCGCAACGCCGCAGCATCGGCGACAGGCTCTATGAGAACCCTACCGGCCATTGTTTATTATGACTTTGATTTTGTCGGCGCGACGCCCCTCCATCTTGTCGACTATCAGTCTCACGCCATGCGCCGTCACCTCGTCGCCCCTGCGCAGCAGATCGCTCTTGATCTCCATCATCAATCCGGCAAGAGTCTCGGCATGTCCCTCCACATCGGCGAAGGTCTCCTCCTCGAAGCCGAGCGCACGCTCGAACTCGCCGATATGGGTCTTGCCGTCAAAGATATACGTATTGTCGTTGACCTTGACATACAATCGCTCCTCCTCGTCGCTCTCGTCCGAAATCTCACCGACGACCTCCTCCATGATATCCTCCAACGACACCAGTCCCTGCGTCGAACCATACTCGTCGACGATGATGGCGATGTGGATCTTCTGTTGCTGGAAATCCTTCAACAGATCGTCGATCTTCTTGTGTTCGGGCACGAAATAGGGCTTGCGCAGCAGCTGCTGCCAACCGAAGTCGTCGCCATTGTTGATATAGGGCAGCAGATCCTTGATATAGAGTATACCCTTGATGTTATCGAGGTCATCGTCGTAGACGGGTATGCGCGAATAGCCCGAGTCGATGATTATGCGCTTGACCTCCTCGTACGACCATGTCAGCTCCACACCCGTAATGTCGACGCGCGGGTGCATGATCTCCACCACCTCCGTATTGCCGAAGTTGACTATGCCCGACAACATCTGCCGCTCCTTCTGCGATGCGGTTTGCGTCAGATCGACGGCATCGGCCAGCTCCTCTATCGAGAGTTCGGTATTTTTCGAAGCCAGTCGGCTTATGCGGCTGCTCATGCGTATGAGCACCACGGCGAACGGATAGACCGCCCAGTTGAACAGACGCAGCGGCTGAGAAAACGTGCGCGCCACCTTCACCGGATTGCTCTGCGAAAATACCTTGGGCATGATCTCGCCGAAGAGCAGCAGCAGGAACGTCACCACCACTGTCTTGAACAGAAAGTCGTAGATGCCGCCGAACACGAACAGCGAATCGATCAGATTCGAGGTCAGGATAACGATGCAGATATTAACCAGATTATTGACTATCAATATCGTAGCCAGAAGCCTGTCGACATCTTTCAGCAGTGCCGTCACCGTACGGGAAGCCATGTCGCGACTGGCCGACAACGACTCCACATCGCTGCGCGTCAACGAGAAGAACGCCACCTCCGAACCCGACACCATGGCCGAGATCAGCAGCAACACCAGACATGCGACACCGCGGATTACCACTTGCGTCGTATCTATATCCTGCGCCAGAGCTATTGCCTCCACCCTTCGATACGTTTAGTCATTACCGAACAGCGACTCACCTGCCGAGGGCTGCGCCTCGGTCTGATGATCGAGTCGGAAGACGGTTTTGTGAGTCGACTCGCTCTCCGACATGAATTGCCTTTTAAGTCGTCTGTAAGCCGGCTCGCGCTTCTCCATGTCGAGTGCCGCATAGCGGTCGGTACGTGCGCCGAGCACCGGCACGCGCTGTTCGGGAACTATGGGCTGCATGCCCGTCTCCTTCTGAGCGGCCGACGCTGCGGCCGTCACAGATGGCATGGGCTCCGGCTCGGGCAGCAAATCCGGTTCGGGCTGATCGATCGAAAAACGCGGATCGATCTTCACCTCGCTGCCATCGTCGAATCCCGTGGCTACGATCACCAGTTCGAGCGTATCGTCGTTCAGCGTGCGTTTCTCGCTGGCACCCCATATGATATTGGCCGTATGCACCACACCGTCGATATCCGTATAGCTTGCGTTGCGCTGGATATATTTGAGAACATAGGTTACCTCCTCCTGCATCAGACTGTCGATGTTCGACACCGAGAAGCTCAGCAATATGTCCTTGGCTCCCGAGATGAGATTGTTGTCGAGCAGCGGCGACGACAGCGAACCCGCCGCAACCTCCTCGGCACGACCCTCGCCCGAAGCCGAGACAACGGCCATGTGCGCACGACCACTGCCGCGCATAACCTTCTCCAAGTCCGAAAAGTCGACACGCACCAGCGAGTACTCCACCGTAATCAGCTCGGCGATGCCCTTCGTGGCCATGCCCAGCACGTCATCGGCCTTGCCGAATGCCTCGCGAATGGGCAGCTTGCCATACATCTGGCTCAACTTCTCGTTGTCTATGATAAGCAACGAATCTACCCACTTATGCAGCTCGGCAATACCCTCCAAAGCCTGATTGTAACGCTTCTCGCCCTCCATGCGGAACGGCAGCGTCACCACGGCCACAGTCAGCTTGCCCAGCTCGTGCGCTATTTTGGCGATTACGGGCGAAGCACCCGTACCCGTACCGCCACCCATACCGGCAGCGATGAAGACCATTTTTATCTTGGGAGCCGTCTCGAACAGACTGCGAATCAGCGGCTCGCTCTCCAAAGCGGCATCGCGGCCTCTGGCAGCGTCGTTGCCCGCACCCAGACCGTCCTTGCCCAAGCGTATCTTGTTCTCCACCGGGCTGTTGTCCATAGCTCTTTGGTCGGTGTTGCACACCACGAAGTTGACACCCGTGATACCCATGTCGTACATGTGGTTGACGGCATTGCCGCCGGCACCGCCAACACCGGCCACGAGAATGATCGACGAGGGATCGAACGACACATCGGCGACATTATCGCCACCCACCTCACGTATAAGATCGTCCATCGCTTCTCTATTTTGCATATTGTTCATATATATCCTTTACTGTTACAGATCTCTTTTGCCATACTCGCCGCGACGAGAGCGAGGCGCGCCGTGCTCCTCCTCTTCGGCCGGATTCTCGAAAGCTCTGGTCAGATCGCCGAACTTGTCGGACAGCTTGCTCAACCAGCCGCGTTTGGGCGATTTTATCACGTCGCCGTATTCGTCGTCGTCATCGTCGAAATCGCGGTCGCGGTCGTTGCCGCGTGCTTTTCGCGCATCGTCCCGGGTCTTTTTGTCGGCATCGCGACGCACCGGCTCCTCGTCGACCGAATCGAAGTCGCTGTCCACACTGATGCTGCCCGCATTCACCCGTCCGCTTCTGTGCACCGGCTCCTCGCGCTTGGGCTGCGGTGCGGGCTGATCGTCGCGCTCCGGTGCCGCCGGCTCCGCCTTGGCTATGTTGCGGCTTGCATTGCGCTCCACCACAGCGCACTCGCCGTGCTGTGCACCGTAGATCAACAGCGACACGGCCGTCGAATAGGCCGGAGTGGTTATCAGCTCGATCGATTCGGGCGTAATGCCGTACTCAGGATACCCCACACGCACCTCCACGCCGAGAACTCGGGCAAACAACTTCTCTATATCGCGCGTCTGCGCCGCACCACCGGTAATGATGGCACCGGCCGACAGCTTCTGGCTGTAACCCGAATCGCGCAGCTCGCGACGCACATGCTCGGCAATCTCGCTCAGACGCGCCTCGATGATAGTCGCCAGATTCTTGCTCAGAATGCTCTTTATCACACGGCTGCCGCGCTGGAAGGTAATCGTCTCGCCAGGAGCCGACTCCACGAGCGCATAACCGTGCTGTATCTTCAAATCCTCGACATACTTCTCCGGCATGCTGTACGAGCGTATGTCGGCATCGATGGCCTGCGCACCGATAGGTATCGACGACATGTAACGCACCTTGCCTCCGTAGCACACCGTCACGTCGGTCACGCCGCCGCCCAGATCTATCGTAGCCACTCCGTCCTGCATCTCATCGCTGTTGACAGTCGACAGCGGCGACACATGCACGTTGGATACGACCTCCTTCACCGTAATGCCCGAACGCTGTATGACGTTGATGAGCCGGTCGCGCATGATCTTGTCGCACAGCACGAAGTTATAGACGGCCGAGAGCACCTTGCCGAACGACCCCACCGGAGCCTTCACCTCGCGGCGGTCGACCATGTATTTCAGCGGCTCGGAGGTCATGACCATCTCGCGGTCGTCGGAGACCTTCACGCTGCGCATGCGCTTGTCAAGAGCATCGACGTCGCGCTGAGTGACGTTGTTGCTGTTCTGCGAATCGTCTTCGACATACACGTGATCGGTAATCTGCGCCGCACGCACGAAGTCGCCCGCAATACCGGCATATGCCTCCGTAATAGTGATGTTGAGCTGCTCCTCGATCGTGCGTTTGGCCGCGACGATGGCCTTGCTCACCATATCGCTGTTGTCGATACGTCCCGATTCGACGCCCTCGACCTTCGTTGACACGATACCCCTGATGACGACCTTCTGCTGATCGTCGACCTCGCCGACAGCTATCACCACATTCGATGATCCCACGTCGATTACAACCACATATTTGCCATTCATATACTCCAAATTGTTTCGCTTGCGCAGGTGCCGCCGTATGCTATCGGCACACCACCTGACCCTTATATTTCACGCTGACAGTACGATACTTGTCCCAGCCGATGTTTGTCAACACATTACGATAAAAGGCATCGAGATCGGATAGTTTCCGCTCGATGTCGTCGGCCCTGCCGAATATGATCGTATGACGCCCCGAACGCGGTATAAGCTCGATCTCCAACTCCCGCTCTCCGCCACCGTGCGCCACGATCTGAACGATCTCCGAACGCCAGAAATCGTCGTGTTGAATAATGTCTACAAAGTTAATGAGTTTAGAGAAATCTTCCTCTATTTTTTCCAATTTTTTTTGACGCTTGCGCTCACCCTCCTGATTACGTGTCAGATCGTCGATACGCCCCTGCACCGATTTGGCCTCGGCCGTCAGCTCGCCGCGGCGCTGCGCCTTGTAGAGCTCCAACTGTTCGCACCGCACGGCATACTCCTCGTCCGAGGTGAACCAGCCTTTCGATGCGCGCTGAGACGAGAGCTTCTTCATGGCACGCGAGCACTGTTGCAAAGCTCTGTACAACGGCATCTTGTCGCGCTCCCAGGCATCGATGCGCTCCTCTATGCGCGCTATCGAATCGCGCGCCATGGCATGGGCATGACCCGAATATGCGGCACCGAACAGAGGACGATAGTCGCCCGTTACGACCGGCACATAGATCGACGAGCGCGGAGGTGCGGCAAAGACATATCCGTCGGCGGCAACATATAGATCGTACCCGTCGACCATCAGCCGCATCAGCGGCCGCCGCTGACGCACATCGATCTCCACACGCCCGCCCGATGTCAAGTAGACATTGGCATCGGCCACAGCGTCGTTAGCCTCGATCGACGACTCCAACGCCGCCATATCCACATCTTTGAGCGCCAGTCCCAACGGATTGCAGTCATACGACAGCACCCAGTCCCTGACAGTCTCTTCGCTCAGAAACGTCGCGGCATCGCGGCCATCGACCTCTATGCGCATATCCTCGACACACTGTACGGCACGATGATCGGCCGCGCCGCGCCGTGCAGCGAAGAATATCGCCGCAAGCACAACCCACAACGCCGCAAATGCGGCATACCGTCCCAATCTTCGTGCTCCGTGTCTCTTCATCTTCATGCCTTATGTTTAAGCCGGTCGGCCACCGCCTCGCAGCAGGCATCGATATTGCCCGCACCGAAGGTAGCCACCACGTCGGTATCCATCTCGCCGAGCATATCGGCCAGCTCCCCGCGTGTCGACATCGACCACTCCGTGGTCAGACACTCGCCTATGATCTCGGAACATATGCCCTCGATAGGCTCCTCGCGAGCCGGATATATCGGCAGCAGCACCACCCGGTCGGCCTCGGAGAGTACCGCGGCGAAATCCCGATAGAAATCGCGCGTACGCGTGAAGAGGTGGGGCTGAAACACCACTGTAAGACGCCGCTCCGGAAACATGGCTTTGAGCGAGGTGATGGCGGCATGCAGCTCCTCGGGGTGATGTGCATAATCGTCCATGTAGACTTGTCGGGCTGTGTTGACATAGAACTCGAAACGGCGCTTCACACCCTCGAACGAAGCCAAAGCATCGCGCACGGCATCGTGGTCGAATCTCTTGCCTTCGGCCTTTGCCGCACACCACAACGATGCCACGGCAGCCACAGAGTTCTCGATGTTGATACGGCCGGGCACACCCAATCGGCACCTCTCGACCACACAGTCGGGGGTGACTATGTCGTAGATATAGTGCCCGCCCTCGGACAGCATTATATTACGGGCATAGAAGTCGCACTGTTCATCGAGCGAATAGCGGTAGACCGCGATGTCGGCATTGTCGATCGTCAGCTCAACTCCTTGCTTGACAATAAGCGAACCGCCGGGACGGATCTGCCTTATGAATTGCGAGAAGGCCTCGTGAACAGCCTCCACCGTGCCGTATATGTCGAGGTGATCGGCATCAGCGGCTGTCACCACGGCCACGTCGGGATAGAGCCGCAGAAACGAGCGGTCGTACTCATCGGCCTCCACGGCCAGACGACGTCCCTCGCCCAACACGAGATTCGACGAAAAGTTGCGAGATATACCCCCCAGAAACGCACTGCCCTCGCCTGCGGCGCGATGGTTGAGCCATGCCGTGAGCGTAGTGGTAGTAGTCTTGCCATGCGTGCCGGCCACAGCCATGACCAGCTTGCCCTCGGCCAGATGCCCCAGCATCTGCGAACGCTTCTCGATCGTAAATCCCTCGTCGCGAAAGAACGCCCATTCACGATGGTCGGCCGGTATGGCAGGCGTATAGACCACCATGGTCGACTCTTTGCAGCGGAATGCTGCGGGGATAAGCGCGGGATCGTCGTCATAGTGCACTGCCGCACCCTCACGCTCCAACTCGGCCGTGAGCGGCGACGGCGTACGGTCGTAACCGGCCACGGCATATCCCTCATGCAGGAAATAACGCGCCAGCGCACTCATACCTATGCCGCCGACGCCGAGAAAATATACTTTGTCGAATCTCATCGTTTCAATATTTTTTCGATCTCGGCCACGATACGCTCCGCCGAGTCGGCAATAGCCAGCGAAGCTATATTGGCCGAAAGCTGCGCACGACGCTCTGCGTCGCCGGCCAGCTCGATAGCAGCCGGCATGGCCATCTCCAAGGCATCGGCGTCAGCCACCATCTGCGCCGCATCTCTATCGACCAATGCCATTGCATTCTTGGTCTGGTGATCCTCGGCCACATTGGGCGAGGGGACGAATATGGTAGGCTTGGCCACCAGGCACAACTCCGACACGGTGCATGCCCCACTGCGCGAGATCACCACATCGGCCGCTTCATATGCAAAATCCATGCGTTCGATGAACGCCCCCTGCCATATGCCGCCGACAGGGTGCTGCGACGAAAACTCGCGCATCTCGCGCTCGTAGTATTTGCCGGTCTGCCATATCACCTGCACCGGCGCATCGGCACCGTCAATCGAAGCTATCCATCGCTTCATCATGTTGTTCAGCGTGCGTGTTCCGAGCGAACCGCCGACCACCAGCACAACCGGCCGCTCCCCTCTGAATCCGAAGTGAGCCAAAGCCTGAGCATGATCGACTCCATCGGCCGAAAAACGGCCTCGAAGCGGATTGCCCGTCATCACTATTTTGTCGGCCGGGAAGAAACGCTCCATGCTCTCATATGCCACGCATATGCGTCGGGCACGCTTTGCCAGTATCTTGTTGGTCAATCCCGCAAATGAGTTCTGCTCCTGAATTACGGTAGGCACGCCCAGACGCTGGGCCGCCCACAGCACAGGAGCCGAAGCGTAGCCTCCGAAGCCCACCACGACATCTGCCTGAAAATCGCGTATGACACGGCGCGCCTTGCGGACGCTGCTCACCACACGAAACGGAACCGTGAAGTTCGCCCATGTGAATCGGCGTTGCAATCCGAGGATAGGCACACCGACGATGCGATAGCCCAATGCCGGAATCTTCTCCATCTCCATCTTGCCATCTGCACCGACGAAGAGCAGTTCCACCTCTTCGCCCCATTTGCGTTTGAGTGCTTCGGCCACAGCCACGGCCGGATAGATATGTCCACCCGTTCCGCCTCCCGAAAGTATGATCCGTTTCATCGGAAATATTCCATTAAGAAATTATATATATCTAAACACAAGCGACTTGCATCGCCTTTTCCGGCAGCCGCACAGCGCACCGCATACCGGCTCTGCAAAGGTAGAAAATAAGGTTCGAATTTACAACCCTTTTCCACAAATCGCACACCACGATCTACGCCTTGATTCAAGAACACGGCCGGCACCCAACCCGCGACGACAAAACAACGCCAAAACTGCGGTGCCGCTGCACCCGAAACAGACTCCGCCTGCCCCATACGCCGGCAAATGACTCCGACAAAAGCCTCTCCCACACCCTTATCATTACCTGCCGGAGATGCCATTCGCATACAAAACAAATATATGCACAACAATATGGCATATATGCAATCAATATCTCGATATATCTCCATTCGCATTCATTATAATGCAATTACGATCCGTAATGGAGCAAACCCTATATTCCTATTTAGAACATATTATATAACATATACAACATTTAGCACACAAAACAGCACCGACCAACCTCTCGAATATATTTATTTATATATCAACAGCTTAACAGACTACAACAGATGCAATCGAAAAGATTTGAAAAATTTTTTGAAAAATTTTAATAAAAAATTTGCACGTTCCGACAAAAGCCATTATCTTTGCAACGAAGTTTTAAGGTTCATTTAGGTTAGTAGTTTTAGGTTGGAGAGGATATCGGCTGGTTGTAACGACTCTTTTCATCGAACCAAACGGGCATCGGGGTTCACCTCGGTCGCTCATATGGTGAGAAAGCAGATGGAGATGCAAATCTCCTCGGCAAGGGATCGCTACTAAGACGGGGAACGGTGCTCGTTCTCTCGTCGAATACCACCGATGGCCTCAATTTTTTTGTCTTTTCGCAAAACGCTTTCTACTGCCGCGCCTTGTCGCTGGTCAATTGGCGCAATACGCCCGAGCAGCATCGTTACGCTGCGTAGCCGGAATTTATCCCACACCCTTTCGACCGTTATCTGTCATGTTAGGCGCAATGAAACATCGGTGCGCGATAAATTCACTCCGTCATGTCATTTCAAGCACGAGCGAGAAATCTGTGCGGGACTATTTCCGCAGCCATGTTTTTCATCAACCGTCATGTCGCCAGCCATGTCTTCCCCAGATGTCTCACATTCGTTCGACATGACATGACGTGTTTGTCATTCTGAATGGAACAACGCGAAATAAAGAATCAGGGTGGGAACGATAAAACCGCTCGTTCTGTCATTCTGAGGAGGACGGAACGTCCGACGCGAGAATCTCTTTTGGTGCAGCAAACTGCGATCCCGACTGCGAGACTCCTACGTCGCCTGCGGCTCCTCGGAGTGACAATTACCGATGGCGAGACTCCTACGGTCGGGCATGCCCTCCCTCGGAGTGACAGCGTTTGTCATTTCGAGCGCGAGCGAGAAACATGCGCAAAACAACCTCTCCATTGAGACTCCTTTCACTATATATGCAGCGATCTCGCCGTCCTCCCGAATGTCCAACATACGCTCCAAACGACACACGGACTAAACATTGACAGAAAGCCGCAACCTCCCCATAAAGCAGCCCAACGCCATGAGACCGAAACCGCCCACCCTAAAAAAAGCCGACACCGACGCCCCAAGGGTGCCGGTGTCGACATATAAGAGTGTTAACAAATACTACTTCTGACGTGCAGCGTAAGAGATCTTGTTGGCCTGAGCCTTACGAAGCTCCTGCTTTACGTCTGTCACGATACCCATGGTTGAGTTCTCGTCGACACGAAGGTTAACCGTAAGTTTCGAACGCTCTGCCTCGTCACGACGCTCGACCTCCGACGCGATGAAATCGCGAATGGCGGCCGTCGACTGGAACGAATCGTTGAGCTGAATACGCGGAGCCGAACCGGCCACGTTCTGCTGATCGAGCGGAACACCCACGTAAATGCTGATGAGATTCTTCTTGTCGAGCTTCGTAATCTCGGTAGCTTGCGGCAGAACATTGGTCACGATCACGTCCTTGTCACGCATCGAGGTCGACACCATGAAGAAGAACAGGATCATGAAGATGACATCGGGAAGTGACGATGTCGAGAGTTTGGGCACCTCTTTCTTGCCCTTTTTTGCCATTACTGCCATAACTTACTTCTTAGTTTGATCGTTAGGCTCCGCCTCTGAAATTTTCAGCGGCACGAGCTTCGATATTACTGTACGTTGTTCCGGATCCAGATCCTCGAAAGAGCTCTGATACAGACGCTGCGAGTAATCCTCGCGGATCTCGTTGAATGCGTGGGTAAGCTCGTTCTGTACTTCGATATACACCTTGTACTGAGTCTCCTTATCGGCTTTCAACGAAACGACGCCCTCGCTCAACGTAAGACGCTGGTTGTTGACAACCGTATCCTTCTTGTCCGAGCGATCGGGGCTCAGCAGGAATGTCTTGGTCTCCTGCGAGAGTCGCGATTCGTTCGTCTGCTTGTCTCTAATCAAATCGGCTTGTGTGTACTCAGCTTCGTCGACGAGGATACGTCCTCCCTTAGAAATGCTGACTTTAAGCACATTACGCTGGTTGATATCGGTATTGTCCTTCTGCTTCTCCGCATCTACCCAAGGGGGCAATACGCGGGTCATACCCGTATCAACGTCCATAGTCGTAGCAACCAAGAAGAATATCAACAACAAGAAAGCGATATCGGCCATTGAACTGGCGTTGATCTCGTCGACTTTTCTTTTCTTCTTTTCCATTGCTTAAACTACGATTTGAACAGGCCCCAAGCCCATGAGAATACTGATGCCACGGCCGCACCGGCAATAGCGACATACGTTACGAGCACGCTGGTATCCGATACCAGATACTGCCAAGCCTCGAACATAACCTTCTTGCCACCGACCTCGTAACCGAGCTGATCGCCACCGGCGTCGAGCAGGAATCTGCCGTCCGCCCAGCCGTGAGATGCCGCTACGAAGTATGCGCCACCGAATACTACCACGATGATAACCACCGAGATAAGGGACTTTACCAAACCCGTGGGATTCTGAACCTTGTTCAGGATCGCGCCGAACAATGCACCTGCGACAGCGAATACCAACAGGAAGTAACCCCAGTAGAGGTTATAGCTTACAGCACTCTTCAATCCGTCAGGTACGGCGTTCAGACCCTCTTCGGCGATCCGATCGACCATATCATCGGGAGCCTTGCTACCCTCCATGATGGCATAACCCAACAGCAGAATGGTAACAGCGCTGCAAATGATTAATATTATTTTATGTAAATTTTTCATAAATTCAACTCCTTATTAAAATAGGTCTGCGATTATTTCTTGCTGTATGCGGTGAGCATATCTACCAACGTGATTGAAGTATCCTCCAAGGTGTTGACCTGAGAGTCGATCTTCGACAGAATGTAGTTGTAGAACAGCTGCAGGATAACGGCAGAAATAAGACCCATAAGGGTAGTCAAAAGGGCCACCTTGATACCACCGGCAACGACATCGGGAGAGATAGTCTTCTGAACCTGGATCGTATCGAAGGCCTGGATCATACCCACAACGGTACCCATGAATCCCAACGACGGAGACAGAGCGATGAACAGACCGATCCACGTAAGACCCGACTCCATGTTACCCTGCTGAACCGAACCGTAAGATACGACAGCCTTCTCGACAGCCTCCAAGCCCTGCTCGTAGCGCATCAGACCCTGATAGTAGATCGAAGCCACGGGACCGCGGGTGTTGCGGCAGTACTCCTTGGCTGCCTCTACGCCCTGCTCATTGAGCAGCTTCTCTACATTGGCAACGAACTTCTTGGTATTGATCTGCGAGAAAGTCAGGTAAAGGATACGCTCGATTGCGATTGCAAGACCGAGAACCAAGCACAAAAGCACCGGAAGCATCCACTCCCAACCACCTTCGAGGAACTTCTTCATCAGAGCGAAGTGCATGGGCTCACCGGCCAGCTCCTCGTTAGCGGCAGCGACAGCCGCCTCGGTTGCGACAGCCTCATCTTCTACGACCTGCTCGGTAGCAGACTCCTGTGCCTGAGCAACTTCGGCCTCATCAGCATAAGCAGCGCCAAAAGTCAGTGTAGCGGCTGCCAAAACCAAAAATAATTTTTTCATAGTTGTTTTTAATAAATTAGAATTTGATAATTTTTAATTGTTGTTCTCTATGACGTTTTACAGTTAATAGTTTCGGTATGTTATTCGTATCCGACGATCGCTTCCAATGCGCCGATTCACATTTGTCGACGTAAAGACAGAGTAATCAATCGGTTATATCGCGCAACGCATTTACGTCGTTATCGACGGATTTTCGTTACGGACATTTTACAGTGCGAAATATACGAATAAATTTTCATTCTTGCAATGCTTTTACTCCGTAAATTCGCCGCGAAGCGGAGAGCGCATCATCTCAATAGTTTCTTGTAAAGGCAAATTTTTGCCTAAAACGTACATCAGCTTCGTAACGGCGGCTTCGGTCGTCATATCGTGTCCCGACACCACACCGAGCCGTTGCAGGCGCAATCCCGTTTCATAAAGATGCATGGCGACGGCTCCGTCCTTGCACTGCGAGATATTGACCACGACGATACCTCTCGAAATCACCTCTGAGAGCAATTCCGTGCACCATGCAGCGGTCGGAGCATTGCCCGCACCGTATGTTTCGAGCACTATGCCGCGCACGTTGCTGCCCAGCAGAATCGAACGAAGAGTCTGCCGGCTGATACCGGGAAAGAGTTTGGCCACCACCACCTCGTCGCTCATCTTTTCGGCTATTCTCAGCTGGGAATCGGCGACGGAAATTTTACGAATCGCCGAAAAATTGTAGTGAATGTTGACACCCACTTCGGCCAGTGCAGGATAGTTGTAGGAGCGAAATGCGTTGAGCTCCTCGGCACTCTGCTTGGTGGTGCGATTGCCGCGAAACAAACGGTTCTGAAAATATAGCGCCACCTCAGGCACGAGCGGCCGGGAATCGGCATCGCGCGCACCGGCTATCTCAATGGCCGTTATGAGGTTTTCACGACCGTCGGTACGCAATATGCCGATCGGAATCTGACTGCCGGTAAATATCACCGGCTTGGCGAGATTTTCGAGCATGAAGCTCAACGCCGAAGCCGTGTACGACATGGTGTCGGTACCGTGCAGCACTACAAAACCGTCATATCGCGGATAGTTGTCGCGTATGATGCGAGCCAGATCCACCCAGTTGTCGATCGATACATTGGACGAATCGATAGGTGGCGTCATCGTCAACACCTCTATGTCTACGTTGAGACGTTTCAACGACGGAAACTCGTCGTATATTCCACTGAAATCGAAAGGCACGAGTGCTCCGGTCGCCTCATCGGTCTTCATACCGATCGTTCCTCCCGTGTAGATTATCAGAATAGATGATTTCATATTCGTTGTCGTAGCGCGACTGTTGTCGCATATCGAACAAAGATAACAAAAAATTCGTTGACACGCATATTTTACGCCGACAATCTGTCGAACACAACGCTGGATATCGATCGAAAGCTGTAAAACACATCTGGCGACGCAACAGCGCACGACAGCTCGGCATTCGTTTGTCTTACGAGATTTGTCATGTCGAACGAATGTGAGACATCTGGGAAAGACTGAACTTGCTGAATGTTAAAAAACAGCGGAAATTGTCGCGCACAGATTTCTCGCCGACGCTCGAAATGACAAAACAATAGGAATAGTCTCCTAAACACCACAAACCCATTTTTCGTCAAAAGGCGTTAGTAGCGGTGCCGACATGAAATTGGCGCGGATAGGCTGTACTTACCCGTACTGCCTATTCGCGCCAATGATTGAGGTGACGCTAATGATGCCTTTTCACGAAAAAGTATCGAGAACAGAGACTATTATATCACAACACTCCTCAATCTCGTCCTCGGAAATGGTCAGAGGCGGAGAGATGCGGAAGGCGGTGTCGCAATAGAGAAACCAGTCGCTCATGATGCCACGCTGGGCAAATAGAGACATGACAGCGAAGAGACGCTCGGAGGAGCCTAACTCGACGGCCATGAGCAGCCCCGAGCGACGTATCTCGCGCACGGCGGAATGAGACGACAGACGCGATTCGAAAAGCGCGCCCTTGCGCTCCACGGAGCCAAGTATATCGTTGTCGATCAGATAATCGAGTGCGGCAAGACCGGCAGCACAGCATACGGGGTGGCCGCCGAATGTGGTGATATGCCCCAGCACGGGCGACGACTGCAAGGTCGACATTATCTCGCCACTGGCCACGAAACCGCCCAACGGCATGCCGCCGCCAAAGGCCTTGGCAAGACATACTATATCGGGGGTGACGCCGTATTTCAACGAGGCGAACATCTCGCCGGTACGTCCCATGCCGGTCTGTATCTCATCGAATATAAGCAGGGCACCCACCTCCGAGCAACGTCGGCGCAAAGCCTGCAAATAACCGTCGGCAGGCGTACGCACACCGGCCTCGCCCTGCACCGGTTCGCACAACACGCACGCCGTACGCGAAGTGATGCGCGACAACTCCTCGAAAGAGTTGAACTCGATGGCCTGCGTATCGGGCAGCAACGGTCGGAAAGCGCTCTTCCACTCCTCACCCTCAGGCGCACCCATCATGCTCATGGCACCATGGGTCGAGCCGTGATAGGCGCGACGCATGGAGATCATTTCGGTGCGGTGAGTGTAGCGTTTGGCAAGTTTCAATGCTCCCTCGACAGCTTCGGCTCCGGAGCTGACGAAATAGACGCTGTCGAGCTCACCGGGCAGCAGCTCCGCAATGCGGCGCGCATACTCGACCTGCGGACGCTCGACCATCTCGCCGTAGACCATTACGTGCATGTAGTCGGCAGCCTGGCGCCGAACGGCCTCTACGACCGCGCTGTTGCCATGACCGACATTGTTGACGGAGACGCCGGCCACAAGATCGAAATAACGTTTGCCCTCAGGCGTATAGAAAAACGAACCCTCGGCACGTGCCACCTCGATCATCATAGGCGACGGCGAGGTCTGAGCCACATGCGCAAGAAACTGTTTGCGAAGTATGTCATTCATCTCTTTCGAAGTTTTATTCCATGTCGTAACCGCCGCGTGCGAGTATGCCCTCGGCATCGCGAACACTCTCCAACGTCCAGCGCAGAAGCAGTTTGAGCTGCTCGTCATCGGACAGCTGCCAGCCGTCGACCGTCAGCCGCATGCGCTCCGAGAGCATATAGATGAGTATGGCCGCCGAGGCCGAGACATTGAGACTCTCGACCATACCGCACATGGGTATCGACAGAAACTCGTCGGCCGCAGCGAACACCTCCTCGCTGATACCGGCATGCTCGGTGCCGAATATCAGGGCAAACGGACCGGCACCCACGTCGAACGTTTCGGGCGTGGAGCTGCGACGATGAGGCGTGGTGGCCACTATGCGATAGCCTGCCCCGCGCAGCGAGGCCAAAGCCTCGGAGGTGGATTCGTGGCGGTAGATATCGACCCACTTGTCGGTGCCGCGCACTATGTTGACGCTCGGATCGAAGCGGCAGAGGGTCTCCACCGTGTGCATCTCCTGTATGCCGAATGCCTCGGCATGACGCACCATAGCACTGGCATTCTGCGGGTGGAACATGTTTTCCGTCATGACGGTCATATAACGCGTGCGGCGTGAAGCCGTGAGGCGCAACACCTCGCGGCGAGCTTCGGTCAGAAACTGCGACATGTAGTCGAGACGCTCGGCATACCACTCGCGCGGGTGCACCGCGTCGCGCAGATCACTTGCGATACTTTTCATCTTCATCGAGTATTTTCAAATAACTTTCATAACGCGACCACGCCACCTCGCCCCGCTCCACCGCATCGCGCACGGCACAGCCCGGCTCGTGCGTATGAGTGCAGTTATAGAAACGGCACTCGGGTGCAAGACGCATCATCTCAGAGAAATAACGGCACAATTCGGCATCGTCGATATCGATCAACCCGAAGCCTTTGATGCCGGGGGTGTCTATTATATAGCCCTCGTCGATGGGATACATCGTCGAGAAGGTGGTGGTATGACGGCCTTTGCCATGGCTGTCGGAGATCTCCCCCGTGCGCACCTCGGCATCGGGCAGCAGCGATCCGATAAGCGTCGACTTGCCCACGCCCGAATTGCCCGACAGCAGCGTGGTATGCCCGCGAAGCAGCGCACGCACCGTCCCGACGCCCTCGCCCGTCGCGCCCGACACTCTTATGATGTCGTAGCCCGCACGACGGTATGTATGCTCGAAGTCGGACACTTCGTCCGGTGCCTCGGACAGCAAGTCGGCCTTCGACAGCACTATCGTGACAGGAACCTTGTAGGCCTCGCACGTGACGAGAAAACGATCGACGAACTCTCTTGCCGTCACAGGCGAGAACAGCGTCACCATCAGCAGCGCACGATCGACGTTGGCAGCTATTATGTGCGACTCCTTCGAGAGGTTGGAGGCGCGGCGTATGACATAGTTGCGGCGCGGTGCGATGTCGGTGATGACCCAATCGCCCTGCTCGTCGGCATGGCACTCGACAACATCGCCGACGACCACGGGATTGGTCGAACGCACCCCTTTCAGACGCAGACGGCCGCGTATGCGGCAGCGTATGCGCTCTGCCCCGACAGCCACCTCGTACCAGCTGCCCGTCGAGCTGATGACTACTCCCTGACAAACGTTACTCTGCATCGTCGGAGCGGTTTTGCAACGGCACGCAGCCGTCGATGGTTCTCTGCATATACTCGTCGGCAGCACTGCGCACCGCACGGTCGATCTCGGAGAGCTGCGGACACAGCGCATCGCCCAGGCGCACGAGCGCGCCGAATGTCAGCGATTTGTCGAGCGTAGAGAAATCGACATATTTATGGCGAAACAGTTCGCGCACCGGCTCGCCCGTTTCGATGTAGCGGCGCACGGCATCTGGATTCTCACGCAGCGTCTCGGCCGAAATGCTCTCTGTGTCGACATTGGCCTTGTCGAACACGGAAAACAACGCTCCCAACGCCATCAGCACGGCAGCCACGCTCACAGCCGCACCGGTAACGGCATCGACATGCCTCACCGGCCGCCACACCACTATCGAACGTATCATCGGAGCTATGATCCACACGGCCAGCATCACCACAGCCACGATAAGCGAGAAACCCACGGCGGCTGCCGAAGAGTCGTCGTGCAGGAAGATCCCGCCCACGGCCGAAGCGTATCGCGAAGCCACGATTATGGCAGCATAGAGTCCCGCCATGTGGCACAACTGCACCACCAGTCCCCGGCGCATGCCCATCACCACGGCCCATATCACGATCAGAACAACTGTCAAATCTATCATATCGTCACTAACATTATATATGACTTCAAAATCATAACAACGCACCTGCGCGCAGCAATCGCATGCCGGCACTGAGCGCATAATCCGCACGAAGTTACTACTTTTTTTTCGGTTATCGTCACTTTGCGGCAAAGAAATGGAGCATGCGGCGATCGGGGCACGGATTGTGCGACGGTGCCGGCTATACGTCCTGCCGGCATCGGCAAGCACACAACGTCATAACAGACAACGATTATCGATGCTCTGCGGCATTTTCGAACACAATTAGAGGCATTAAAACTGAGCGCATATCATTTTTATGCCTATCTTTGCATAATAAAATGTTTGGTATGAAACGCTATATAACAGGTCTGATAATGTTGATGATCCTCTCGACGGGCAGCATCGCCGCCTCGTCGCGAGAGACATATTCGCTCAACGACGGCTGGCTGTTCTTCTTCAAGCAGGAGGCCGACAGCGACGGCGCACGCCACATAACGCTTCCTCACACGTGGAATCTCGATGCCACCGCCTCCGACGGCGTATATCTGCAAACCACAGCCAATTACACCCGCGAGATATACATTCCCGAAGAGTGGCGCGGACGACGTCTGTTCGTCCGCTTCGACGGCGTGCAGAACGTAGCCGACATATTCCTCAACGGCCGCCATGTGGGCGAGCACCGCGGCGGCTGGACAGCATTCACATTCGAGATCACGGACGAGGTGACTTTCGGTGCCAACAACACTCTGCTGGCCGTTGTCAGCAATGCCTATCGCAACGACGTGCTGCCCACCTCGTCGGACATGAATCTCTACGGCGGCATATATCGCGGCGTGGAGCTTATAGCCACTTCGCAGAACATCATATCGCCGCTCCACTTCTCGTCTGACGGCGTGATGGTCACCACCTCGCGACTTACGGCCGAACGCGCCGAGGGCAACATCGATGTCTATCTGTCGGCACCCAAGGAGACCTCGGTCAACGTCAATGCAAGGATATTCTCGCCCGATGGCAAAAGCGTATTCGCCAAGAGCGTGCGCGCCACCAAGATCGACCCGTCACGACCGCTCTCCATACCCTTCGCCATAGACAATCCCTCGCCGTGGAGCTGCGACGATCCGAAGCTCTACCGCGTGCGTGTGACCATAGGCAACGAGGATTCGCCCACGGACGAGGTCAACGTCCGCACGGGTCTGCGGCGCATAGCCATCGGCGACGACAACCGCCTGCGCATCAATGACAGCATAGTCGATGTTCACGGTGTCAACATGGCGCACGACCGCGCCGGTGTGGGCAGTGCCATGCGCACGCGTCACTACGACGAGGATCTGTCGCTGATAGAGGATCTGGGAGCCAATGCCCTGCGCTCGCTCACGGCTCCTCACGACAACTATCTATACGACCGCTGCGACGAAAAGGGCGTGTTGGTATGGATCGACATGCCGCTGACCCGTGCGCAGATATTGAGCGACATAAGCTACTTCGCCACCGACATGTTCCGCGCCAACGGACGCGAGCAGTTGCAGGAGATAATATATCAGAACTACAACCACCCGTCGGTAGTGATGTGGGGCATATTCTCGCAGCTGTGGCAGAAGGGCGACGATCCGCTGCCCTACGTGCGTGAGCTCAACTCTCTGGCCAAACGCATCGACCCCACGCGTCCCACGGTTGCGTGCAGCGATGCCGACGGCGACCTCAACTTCGTCACCGACCTGATAGTGTTCCGTCAGAACATAGGCTGGTACAGAGGCACCCCCGACGATGTGGCAATATGGTGCACTCAGCTCTCCGGCAATCCCACATGGAGCAAACTGCATTACGGCGTATGTTACGGCGAAGGTGGATCGATCGACCAGCAGGCCGACCAATACTCGCGCGCCGAGGCCAGCCCCAACACACGCTGGCTGCCCGAACGCCGGCAGACGGCATTTCACGAACGCTATGCGGCCAACATATCGCAGAGCGGAATATTCTGGGGAGTATGGATCGACAACATGTTCGACTACGGATCGTCGCGCCGCTCCTACGGACAGAACCAGGCGGGACTGATGACATTCGACCACAAAGACAAGAAAGACGCCTATTTCCTCTATCGTGCGCTATGGAACCGCAGCCTGCCCACACTCTACATATCGGAGCGTCGCTGGAACATGCGTCAGGACAGCATTCAGCAGTTCAAGATATATTCGTCGGAGGAGGCTCCGCTGCTGCTGGTGGGCGGCGACACCGTCGCCGTACGCGAGGTGGCACCGTGCCAATATCTCTCCGACTCGGTCATCATGCACAGCTACAACCGCATCGAGTCGCGCACCTCGAAGCAGACCGACAGCATAGGCGTTACAATCGACAACGCCTTAAAATCGCGACGGCAGCAGGCCCTTCGCACATCAACAGGTCGACGATAGAGAGGTTGGGTTCGAACGGCACTCTCTCGGCAAATACCTGAACATAAGGCTCGATCGAAAAGGTTGAGCCTCTTCGTTTGTCGCGCAGATCGGTATCGCCGGCAGCAGCCTCGACATAGCTCTCGCTCACCGCGGGCATGCAATCGCCGCAGCGCAGCACATCGAGCGTGCGGCTGAGTATCTCCATATTGTAATCGACCAGATAACGCCACTCTCGACCGTACAGATCGGCAAAACGGTCGGCATAGTGATCGAAATATGGCGACGACCGATAGGCCGAAACCATTGCCGTCCAGTGCTGATGCTGCCAACGCTTGGAATAGTCGAGCCGCATATCGCGCATGGGCTGGCGCGGACGATCGGCATGGCACAGCTGCGCACTGAGCTGCATAACGCCACCCGCAGTCATTATGCGCGTGCGGTTGCGCTCCGAACGCTTCACGTAGTTTTCACCCAGATCTATCACACAGTCGCCGCACTGCAATATGCGGGCATACCACTCCGCCGAGCCCCAATATACCGAAGGAAGAATCGTCATGACAGCTGCTTTTTGAAGTGCAACATTCGCCATTCGCCGTCGGCCGAGCTGTCGACGAGCCTCAGCGAGAAGCCGCAGCAGCACTCCTCGACTGCCGGCACATCGTCGGCGAGAAAACCGCTCAGCAGCAGATCGCCGCCCGAAGGCAGCATGGCAGCATAATACGGCATGTCAGCCACGATTATGTTGCGGTTGATATTTGCCAGAATCACATCGTAACGCTCCCCGCTCACCTCGGCCACCGTGCCTTCGACGGGTGTTACGAGCCGCTCGACACCGCTCAGCGCGATGCTTCGCCGACAGCTCTCCACCGACCACGGATCGATGTCGACGGCATCGACATGCAGCGCACCGCACTTGGCCGCCACGATGGAGAGTATGCCCGTGCCGCAACCCATGTCGAGCACACGTCGACCGGCGATGGGCAATCGGCGCACGCCGCAGCACATCATGCGCGTTGTGGCATGATGCCCCGATCCGAACGACATGGAAGGCGAAACAACTATGTCGAACTCTCCCATTTCGGGGTGGGGATCGTGCCACTCGCCGCGCACGATCATGTCGTCGCCCACCGCTATCGGTTCGAACCCGTCGCGTTCCCACTCAGCATTCCAGTTCTGCGACTCGATGACTTTGCACTCGGCCTCGATGCCATAGCGCGCGAGCTGCCGCGCCGCCTCGTCGCGACACGAAACCCACTCCGGTTCGGGTATATAGGCGCACAAGTCAACGCTCTTGCCGTCAGGGCAATCCTCCTGCACGAAGCTGTCGAACGGAAAGTCGGCCAACTCGGCCTCGACGATCTCGGCCGTCTGCTCGTCACAGAGCCTCATGCGAAGCTCAACATATTGTTTCATTATGTAAAATAATTTTCGTATATTCGCTGCAAAAGTAACGATATTATGGCAGAGTGCACAAAAAAATGGCAGGAAATCGCCCGCGAATATCGCCGCTACATACGACTCGAAAAGCATCTGTCGGAGAACACCGTCGACGGCTACATGCGCGATCTGCAAGAGTTCGCCCACTTCATACTGCGAATGTACGATGTCACGCCGCAAAATGTCTCCTCGCAGATGATTCAGCGCTACATGTCATGGCTCTACGATGCCGGACGGCAACGCACATCGCAGGCGCGCCGCCTTAGCGGCATCAAGAGCTTCTACAACTTCCTGCTGCTGGGCGACCGCATAGAGACTCTTCCCACCGAACATATCGAATCGCCAAAGATAGGGCGCACACTGCCCGACGTGCTGTCGACCGAAGAGATAGACCGCATCATCGGCACGGTCGACAACTCCACGGCGAAGGGGCGGCGCGACAGCGCAATGCTCGAAGTGCTCTACTCGTGCGGTCTGCGCGTATCGGAGCTGACGGCGCTGCGTCTCGGCGACCTCTTCTTCGGCGAGGGCTGCATACGCATCACCGGCAAGGGCGACAAGCAGCGATACGTACCCATAAGCCCCACGGCGCGCGACAAGATACGACTCTACATGGAGTGCCGCTCACCGCGCCGGCGCAGCGAAGAGACCCTCTTTCTCAACAACCGCGGGCAGGCCTTGACGCGAGTGATGGTCTTCACCATAATCAAGAAAGCCGCCGCCGAGGCCGGCATCGATAAACATATCAGCCCCCACACCTTCCGCCACTCGTTCGCCACGCATCTGTTGGAGGGAGGTGCCGACATAAGGCAGGTACAGGAGTTGCTGGGACATGAGAACATACTCACTACCGAGATCTACACCCATCTCGACAGCAAGCACCTGCAACGCACCATCGAGGACAAGTTCGACAACATAGGCGATCTGGTAGTCGAGTAGCGCAACCCGAAAACACGATTCAAATCATACGCAATATGAAAAACTCTCTTATCTGCATCTCGCTATGCACTTTGCTGATGATGGCCGCAGCGACGGCTGCGGCTGCCGAACGCGAAGTGCGTATCGACTGCCCGTGGGGGACGATTTACGCCACACTGGCTACCCCCGACGGCGATACACAACCCTCGACCGCGGTGGTGATAATAGCCGGATCGGGACCCACCGACCGCAACGGCAACTCAGCCATGGGACTCTCGCCCGCAAGCTACCGGCTGCTCTCCGACGAGCTTTGCGCCGCAGGCTTCGCCGTGCTGCGTTACGACAAACGCGCCATAGGCCGCAGCACCTGCCCCATGGAGCTGCTGGCCGACCTCACCTTCGACGACTATGTCGACGACGCGGCAAGATGTATCGCATTCCTTCGCGAGCAGGGTTTCGACAAGGTAGTGCCCATAGGCCACAGCGAAGGTTCGCTCATAGCCCTTTGTGCGGCGCAGGCCGTGCCCGTCGACGGCATCGTATCGCTGTCGGGAGCCGGTTACAGATTCGACGTGATCCTCAACCGTCAGCTCGCCGGGCAGTTGCTCGCCACCGACATGGGTCTCATGGTGCGCGCCTCGACCATACTCAACTCTCTGGCCGCAGGCAAACGCGTCGACGAAGTCCCGCAGGCGTTACAACCCCTTCTGGGAGGACATGTACAGCCGTTCATCATGTCGCAGCTGCGCTACGACCCGGCCAATCTGGCACGCCGCACACGGCAGCCTATGCTGATCGTGACCGGCGGCAACGACATACAGATAACGCCTGACAACGCCGAACGGCTCCACGCCGCGGCACCCGGTTCGCGACTCGTGATACTGCCGCTAATGACTCACGTGTTGAAAGATTGCGACTCGACCGACATGATGACACAAATATCCGGCGTATATTCCAACTCGACGCTGCCCATAACCGAGGGGCTGAGCGCCGCGATAACCGAATTTCTGCAAACCATCTAAAAACCATAGCTTATGTCTCTGCTGTCAAGATTATTCTCTTCGTCGTCCGATGCCGGGCGTTACCCCTTCGACGACATAACGCTGCCCGACGGCAGCTCGCTCCGGCTGACATTCTTCGCCCATGCCTCGATCGCCATCGAGTACCGCGGCCTGCACATCTACGTCGACCCCGTCGGACAGAACGCCGACTACGAATCGCTGCCCAAGGCCGACATCATACTGGTGACACACTCTCACTACGACCACTTCGACATGGCTGCCATCGATGCTCTCAAAAAGGGCTCCACAGCGATACTCTGCGACAAGACCTCGGCCGAGTCGTTCTCCGGCGACTGCTTCACCATGCTGCCCGGTGCCACGGCACGCCCCGCCGACGGCATCACCGTCGATGCCGTGGCGGCCTACAACACCTCGCCCGAGCAGTTGCAGTTCCACCCGCGCCAGAGAGAGGATTGCGGCTATGTCATAGGCTTCGAGGCCGGACTGCGCATCTACATATCGGGCGATACCGAACCAATCGACGAGATGCGCTCGCTGCACGATATCGACATAGCTTTCATATGCGCCAACCAGCCATATACCATGAAGCCCGAACAGGTCAGAGAGGCTGTCGGGATCATACGCCCGAAAGTGCTGTACCCCTACCACTTCGGCCAGGTCGACGAGCCCACCGATGTCGAGGCTTTGCGAGAGCTGCTGTCGCCGCTGACCGAAGTTCGCCTGCGCCCGCTGGCATAACCGATTCGAAAAATACGACAAATTCCTAACCGTCATGAAACGATTCATCACCCTGGCCTGGCTTGCGCTCGCGCTTCACTCGGCGTCACATGCGCAAAGTTCGCTCATCGAGTCGCCCCAACGCTCACGCAGCGTGGCCGTATATCGTCTTTCGGGCGACGACGTGCGCAAGATATACATCGATGACAGGAAACCCACCCGACAGATGATGCGCGACTGCACAGGCATCTACGCCGACTGCGGCAGCATACCGCAGCTCGACCGGGGCAACTATCTTGTGGTGGAGAGCCATGGCGGCAAATTGAAATACACATGCCGCACGGTGGACAACTTCCACGCACGGCTGGTCCGCGGCAGCGGTGTGCAGCTGCTTCTGACGGATACGCTCGGAGGCATCATAACCGACGCCAGTGTCAAAGCCGGCAGCCGCAAGTTGCGCTACGATCCCGTCACACGCACCTACAACACCTCCGAGTTGAAAGACGAAAGCATCGTCGAGATCGACAACCGCGGCGTGATGCACTACTTGGAGATCGATCGCCAGAGTCTCTACCCCATCTATCGCAGCCGCCGCGGCGACAAGGCGGCCGGCTCCTTCAAGCGCATCTTCGGCGGAAAGCCTGCCGAGGACAACCACAGTTTCATCGTGCTGAACAAGCCGCGCTACAAACCGGGCGATACGGTACGCTTCAAAGCCTATATGGCTCCCGGATCGCGGCCGTTCAAATCGGAATTGGAGGTGCATATCGACATAGACGGCAAAGATACCATGCTGATGAATGTCGCCCCCTATCGCGACGGCTTCTACGAAGGGGCGTTCGCCCTGGACAAGGGGCTTGGACTGAGACTCGGCAGATGGTACACGATGACTCTTCGCGACAGCCGCATCAAGGTATGGGAGAGTGTCCCGTTACGCTATGAGGAGTACCAGCTGACAGCCATAGACTTCGATGCCAAGACCGAACGCGAGCGGTACACCAAAGGCGAAGAGGTCGGCATCGTGCTCTCGGCACACGACGAGAACGATCTGCCCCTGTACGATGCCGAAGTGGAGATCACCATGCGCAGCAGCGGCAGCATCGCCGACTGCCACGGCACTCTCTTTGTCCCCGACACCATGTGGCACTATCGCCGGCCGATGAACGGTCGGCGCATGCAGCGGATCGTCATACCCGACTCGGTGTTCATCGACGGGGTATCGATGCGCTGCAATCTGCTGTGCATTATGACCGATGCTACCGGCGAGCAGCATCGCATGCGCTGCGAATTCACGACAGACCGGCGGCAGACCGTTATCGACATAAGCGTAAAGCACGGCATAATGACCCTGCGGGAGCTGATCGACGGTCGCAGCGTCGGCTCGCGGGCACTGCTCACGGCCGAGAACGAAGATTGCGAGGTGATCTTCCGCGACTCGGTGACACTGCCCTACACCGCACCCATCGACTGCATGGCCGCCAAGTACCGAATAGAGTCGGACTCGGCCGCGGAGGAGTTCTTAACGCAGGATTATGCGACAGAGATGCTGAGCTGCGACATATTGCGCGACACAGCCGGCAACGGTGCCCGCATACGCGTCGACAACCCGTCGGGCATGCCGTTCTGGTATACCGTGCGGCGCGACAGACGTATCATCGACCACGGCTATGCCACACGGCTCGACACACTCTACGACGACGGCAAACTGCGCCCCTACTCCCTGCGGGTAGCATATCTGGCAGGCGATGAGGCATACAGTCTGCATCGCGAGCTGAGCGTAGAGCAGAAATCGCTGTCGTTAGCCGTCACAACACCCGACAAGGTATATCCCGGACAACGCGCCGAGGTGGAGGTGGAGGTAACCGACCGGCGCGGACGTCCGGTCAAAGGTGCCGACATCACAGCCTACGCCTACACCGCCAAGTTCGACATGGCGGCAACATACATACCCCGATACGACAAAATCCTCCGTGCACGCCCACTCGACGAACGCCTCTACGACTCGTACGATCTCGATGGCCGCACAATGTATGCGCCGCTCGACTACACGTTGTGGCGCGACCGGCTCGGTCTGGACTCCGTGGAGTTCTACCGATTCCTCTATCCCGATCCCATCTATACCCACACCGCCGCCTCGCGCGACAGCATCACCACACTGATGCCGTATGCCGTCGTCGATGGCGCATTGCAAGGCATACACCTGCTGTGGCTGGACGGTCGTCTGTGCTACTGGCACCAGGGAGGCAGCAGCAGTCCGATATTGCGCGTGCGACCCGGACGGCACCGGCTACGCATGCTGACTTCGGAACGTATCGTCGAGATCGATTCGATAGAGGTGGCCAGAGGTATGAAAAACATCATATCGGCCGATGTCCGGCAGAGCAGCGGGAGAGTAAACGTCATAATGCGCCAAGCCAAACAGACCGGCACGCTCTCCGACGACGAATACGAAGAATTGCAGCGTCACGTCATAAGCATCGAACCGCACTTCGGCGACGCAGTGCTCACCGGCAGCGACTCACGCATCACGCTCATGCCGATGCCCGCAGCCATATTGTCGGGCGATGCCATCTATCGTCTCGAATCCGACAACACCGCCTCACGCACCTACCGCAGGCCATGCACGGCAGGAGTGGTGCCATACAGCGTCGGCGAGATCGACGACGACGGCATATCGAGCCTCATGGCCGATACGGCACACATAGCCGACTTCAAGGTCGAGGGAGGTTACCGCTACGACATACGCCCCGGCTACCAGAGCCGCACCTCGTGGCGTGAGTCGCCCGTGTCGCGCACCATAGCACCATACAGCCCCGCCACGTCGTTCCGCCGCGAGGCCGATACACGCCGGAGCCTTCACGACGACTTCACCGAGCGTATAAAACAGCGCATAGCCTCGCGCAGCGGACGCATATCCCGCCGCGATACGATCGAAGGCGAATGCCGTCTCAACATACTTATCAAGGATCACGACAACGACACCCGCCGGTCACAGCGACTCGCCACAGCTCTGTTCGACGACTGCGGACTCCACTCGATCTACTACGGCAACACTCGCAGGATAGCCGATCTGAGCGCCGGACGCTACACCGTCGCCGTCATCATGTGCGACTCGACCTCCCTGCACGGCAGCATCGACATTCGTTCGGGCGGCGACAACTATCTGCAACTCGACGCTCGCCGGATCATCGCACAGCCCGATTCGCTCGCCCTCACCGCGCTCGACCGTCTGGGCAAGATGATCTCCGTGCGCCTGCCCGAATCATACGCCCTGCAACGCCGTCCGCATGCCGCCGACACCACATATGTCGCAGCACCCTCCGACGCAGGGATTTACAGTGCCGACAACGACCGCAACAAGATTGTAACAGGCACCGTAACAGATCAGAGCGACGGAATGCCGCTGATCGGCGCAATCGTAAGGACAGACAGCGGCTCCACCGCATCGACCGACATCGACGGACGTTTCCGGCTGCCGTACAAGGGCGACAAGCTCATCACCGTATCCTACATAGGCTACGAGCCATACACGGTTCGTCTGCGCAGCGGCTACGACTATCGCATTGTACTGCAACCCAATATCGACATGCTGGAAGATGTGGTGATAACGGCCTACGGCAGCACCAGACGCAGTGCCATGACGGGCAGCGTAGCCGTCAACTCTAAGGCAGCTGATATGCTCGAAGGCAGTGTCAACGGCATACAGATCAGGGGGCGCACCGCCACGACCGACAGGCCGACGATTGTCGTCGACGGCGAGATATGGGAAGGCGAGCTGTCGGATATCGACCCCTCGCTCATCATCGGCATGGAGAGCATCGGCGACGACTCCGACAACGGTCTCTACGGCTCGACTTCATCGCGCAAGACGATCGTCATAACCACTGCCGGCGGAGCGTTGCACCCTGAGCATATAGCCGAAGAGGAGTTTGCCGAGGGGTGGCGCAAGGCGGGATCGATACGTCACGACTTCCGCGACGATGCGTTCTGGCAGCCGCGCACAGTCACCGGCGACGACGGCCGCGCACGATTCCACGTCACCTACCCCGACGACATCACCGCATGGAATGCCAATTTCATAGCAGTGGGAGGCCGCCGTCTCACCGCACAGCAGCAGAGGATCATACGCTCGACAACACCCGTAAACGCACGTCTGTCGCTGCCCGAATTCGCCATACACGGCGACTCGATAACAGCCGTCGGACGCATGACCAACTATCTGACCGACACGGTGGAGCTGTGGCGGACGATCGTCGTCGACAAGGCCGACAGCTGTCGCATAACACTCGCCGACAGCCATATCGACCGCATACCGGTGATCGCACCCTCGGACGACTCGCTGCAAATCAGCTACTCGCTCCGCACCGACGACGGCTACTGCGACGGCGAACGCCACTCGATACCGCTCCTGCGGCAGGGCACCGAAGCGGCATACGGACAAACCTTCATACTCGACGACACGCTGCCCCGCACATTCACCCCCGATCCGTCGCTCGGCGCAGTCAGCATACACGCACAGACATCGGGCATCGACCGGCTCTCGGACGAGATCGACCGCATCGCCCGCTACCGCTACTCATGCAACGAGCAGACCGCATCGAAGCTAAAAGCACAGCTGGCACGCCGAAAAATATCGCTTGCCCGCGGCCAGAAGTTCGACGGCGACAGAGATATCAAACGCCTCATCGAGCAGCTCACCGATCCCAGGCGCCGCACGGCCGACCGTCTGTGGAGCTGGTGGAGCGGCGGCAGCTACACTCCGTGGATCACACTTCACGCAGTAGAGGCTCTGACCGAGGCGCAAAACGCCGGCTACAAGGCGGCTATCGACCGCCGTCGCATGGCCGAGACCCTGCGCCTGCATCTCGACCGCATAATCGAGGGAGTTGCGCCGCACGATGTCGACCGCTCGGCCAAGGCCATGATACACACGCTTATGACACTGCACATACTCGATCCGCAAATCGATTGCCGCCCATATATCGATGCCATCGCTTCGATCGGCGACCAGAGTGCCGGCACATGGATACGATACCGGCAGGCAGCCATGGAGCTGTGCCGGATACCCGTCGACCGCAATGCCCTGCTGGCACGGGCGCAACGGTCGTTCGACGGCGGATTGCATTGGGGCGACACCGCTGCGCACAGACGCTGGTGCACGCCAGACGACGACGAGACTCTGACCACCATGGCAGCCTACCGGCTGCTGCGCGAAACGGGCGGCAGCGACGACGAGTTGGCAGCCGTACGCATATGGCTTTGTCAGCAGCTCAGCGAAAGCGCATGGGTCAACACCTACCTCTCGTCGTGCATCATAGAGACTATTCTGCCCGACATGCTCACCGCCGAAAACAGCCGCGGCACTGCCGCCGTAGAGATCGACGGCCGCCGCTACGACTCGTTCCCGGTGCATCTGGAACTCGATCCGGCAAAGCCGGTAACCGTTTCCGGCAGCGGCAGCTCACCGATCTTCATCACGCTCTATCAGAGCGGCTGGGAGCAGAATCCGCAACCTCGCAGCGAAGGCTTCACTGTCGAATCGCAGCTCTTTGCCGGCGGATTGCCGACCGACACACTGGAAAAGGGTGCGGCGGCAGAGTTGCGCGTGAACATCGAGTCGGAGGCCGATGCGCGATACGTGATGATAGAGATTCCCGTTCCGGCAGGTTGCAGCTGTCTCTCGAAAAACAGCCGCAGCAACCCGCATCAGATATGGCGCGAGAACTTCAAGGAGCGCGTGGTAGTATTCTGCGACCGCCTGCCGCAGGGCAGCCATACTTTCACCATCGAGCTGCTGCCGCGCTACACCGGCCGCTACCGCATCAACCCGGCACGCGCCAGCCTGATGTATTACCCCACGGTATTCGGCCGCAATGCCATGACCGACTGCACAATAGATGAGCGCAATCCCGACAGCGGAATCACTCCGGACAATCAAGATACAATATGAAACATACATTGACATCGGAACTATGCGCTTACAGCATCGCAGCCTGCCGCATGGCCGCGGCTGCCGGCGTAAATCGCGTCGAGCTGTGTGCGGCACCCTCGGAGGGCGGCACGACACCCTCGGCGGCGACCATCGAAATGGCGCGCGAGGTGGAGCATCTGAGCCTTAGCGTGATGATCCGTCCGCGCGGCGGCGACTTCCTCTATACCGACGAGGAGTTCGAACAGATGCGGCGCGACACCCTCTTTGCCCGCCGTGCCGGTGCCGACAGCGTGGTCATCGGTCTGCTGACAGCCGACGGCATGATCGACACCGTGCGCACGGCAGCACTGGTCGAGATTGCCGCACCCATGAAAGTGACCTTCCACCGCGCAGTCGATCTCACACGCGACTATCTGCATGCGGTGGAGCAGATCATCGCCTGCGGCTGCCATCGCATACTCACCTCCGGCGCAGAGTCGACGGCAGCAAAAGGCATAGACAATCTGCGGCGTGCGGTCGAGACCGCTGACGGACGCATCGAGATAATGGCTGGTTGCGGAGTCAACCCTTCCAACGTAGGCTTGATAGCCGCCACCGGCATCGACGCACTCCATTTCAGCGCACGGCGCGCAGTGGAGAGTGCCATGCGCTACCGGCGCGAAGGGGTCAACATGGGGGCTGCCGTCGACGAATATGCCCTCGCCGAGGCCGACCCTGCGACAATACGAGAGATAATAAACAAAATAAAGGAGTTATGAAGAAGATAGTGTTAATTGCCGCAATCACGCTTTTGGCCGCAGGTTGCAGACCACGCAACGTCTATCCCGACGGTATACCGCAAAGCTGCCACGCTCTGCTCGACAAGGCACTCGACCGCTCGCCGCAGCGCAGCGCATGGATCGGCATGCTTGCGGATCTGCCGCAATCGCAGCGCGAAGGGGCTGCGTTCCTGCTGATAAACATGCCGCGCGGCGACCGCGACACGATGGAGGTGGAGCTGATGCGCGAGAATATCGATTTCGCCTACCGCGCACGCGAGCGGTTCGAATGGTGCGCCGCACTGCCCGACTCGATCTTCTTCAACGAGGTACTGCCCTACGCCGTCGTCGACGAGGTGCGCGACTCGTGGCGCAGGGATATGTTCGGGCTGTTCGCCCCGATAGTCGACACTTGCGCCGACATGGAGAGTGCCGCACGTGCCGTCAACGCCTCCATACCCCGCACGGTAGATGTCGAGTACAACACACTCAGAGAGAAGACCAATCAGAGTCCGGCAGAGTCGATGCGGCAGCACATGGCCTCGTGTACGGGATTGTCGATACTGCTCGTCGACGCACTGCGCTCGGTGGGCATACCGGCACGCTTCGTGGCCACGGCTTCGTGGCACGACAACCGCGGCAACCACAGCTGGACGGAGGTGATGTCGGACGGCAGTTGGCGCATAACGGAGTATTATATGCCTCGCCAGTGGGACAAGACCTGGTTCATGGCCGATGCCGGACAAGCCGATGCCGACGACCGCACATATGCCATCTACGCCTCGTCGTTCGCTCCCACGGGCGACTGGCTGCCCATGGTGTGGAACGAGAAGTCACACGACGTGAGCGGCATCAACGTAACCGACCGTTATCTGAACACGTATGCCGCCGCCGAGCAGAGAATGCGCAGCGACGGCAGTCATACCACACTCAGCATAGCCATGTTCCGGTCGCCCGAGCGCGCCACCGAGTCGGCCGACCGCATTGCAGCCAACGTCGACGTGTTCTGCGGCGAGGAGCAGATGGGCGGAGGCCGCACCGCCTCTGCCGAGCGCGACATGAACGACATGCTGACACTGTGGCTGCCCAAGAACCGCCGCTACACACTCCTCTACGAGGGCAGCGATGGAGAGATGCACCGCCGGCATATCGACCTGGGCGGCGAACCGCAGACAGTCAGACTCTTTGCCCACGAGTAGCCGACCGCCAAAGCCTATTTATTACCCGAGAGAATGCCCGTATCCGTATCGGAGTTATCGATGCGACGGCCTGCATTGCGGCGCTGCTTGCCGAAATCGAGATTGAACGAGCAGTTGAGCAAGAACATAGGGCTGAAATCGCGGGAAAATGCAGTCTGACGATATGGCGCGGCCTGCGAGAAGTTGACCGCCGTCTGGCGGTAGTCACGAGTAAAAGGGTTCATCACCATGGCCTGAATGCTCCATTTCTCACGGTTGTACCCCACGGCGAAGGAGTGAATGGATTCGCCCTCGGTGAGCGTCTCGCCCCAAAACTCGTGACAACTCGTGTTCATCTCGAACATGAACGACCAGTTCTTGTACATGGCCATGACTCCTGCACGAATCCCCCAGTTGGAATGGGTGTGCGTATAGTCGTTTCCAAGACTGACATATCGGTTGAAAAACGGAGCCAGACGTATCATGACATACTCCCCGCAAGGCGTCAGCCGAATGTCGGCATTGACGTTCAGGCGGTGAAAGCCTCGCTGGTTGGCATATGTGCGCACTATTCGTCCGCCGTCGGAAAGAGTCTGCTCCATGATCGGTTTGTCGTCGTAACTGTAACGCCCCGACAACTCTATGCTCGCAAATCGGCTTCGCCAGGCTGCGGAGAGAGTGTTGGCAAAAAACACGACGCTTTTCAGATCGGGATTGCCGCGACGCACCTGATAGGGGTCGATCTGCTGACAGACGTCGCTCAGAGCCGACAGCGACGGCGCATAACCCGACAAATAGGCGTTATAACGCAAAAAGATGTTGTCGGCAGCGCGATAGCTGAGCGTCAGCGTGGGGCGGGCGATATACCGTTCCTGACCCGACTGCTCCTGTTCGTACTCGGTACGCATGACACCCACTCCGATGGTGTAGTCGAGCCGTCCGATATTGCCACCATACTCGACAAACATGTAACTCTCGGCCGAAGTCATCTTCACCTCGCTTTCGATATCGCCGTCGTAGACGTTGTTCATGTGTGAAAGTGTGTGTTTCACTCCGGCGGTAAACCGGCCGCCCCACAACGGACGTTCGTAGATCGCCTCACCGATAAGCGAATATTTCTCGCCCTCGGTGCGGGATAAGATGTCGATCGGCGACCCTTCCGGTCGGCTCATCATGAAGGAGCGATAGCTGCGGCTGTCGAGATAGGTTCCCACCATATCGAGATAGAGTCGGCCGCCATCTTTCATATTCAGCTGATAGTATATGTCCAACGACGGTATATTACTATTGGAGCGGAGGTTATCTGCGACGGCATACTCCTCGCCCTCACGAAAAAGAGTACTGTTGCGGTCGGAGAAGGAGTTGGGCGTATCGCTGCGGCGGTTGCGAAGCACGACGTTGAGCAGGTGGCTATCCCCGTCGGCATAGGTGTAGTTGAGAGCGACGTTAACATTGTCGTATCGGAATCGCGTCGGCAGCCCAATCTCTTCGTTTGCCACTACACGATCCGACAAACGGAACGTCTCGTAGTTCTCGCGGTTCCATTGCAGGTCACGACGCTCCCAATATGCCACAGCACCGACAGAGGATTTGCCGCCGTCGTATCGGGCGGAAAGGTTGTATTCGCCGTAACCGGCCGGTCTGATTCCGTTGGTCAGGTCGGCCGCGACATTGCCGCCACGCTCGCGCCGACGCACGATGTAATCCACCACGGCTGCGGCATTGCCGTAGCGCAAGCCGGGGTTGTCGTGATACTCGATGCGCACTACATCGGCAGGACGCAATGCCACGATCTGTTCGCGGTCGGCCTCAATGCCGTTAATGCGCAACTGCACCGCATCGCCCGAGAGCGTCGTGACGCTGCGATCGATCGGATTAACGCTAAGACCGGATATTTGCAGATGTTGCAGTAGCGATATGCCACTGCTCGACGCACGCCGCTGCGCCGCCGTGGGCATAACCAACTGACGATCGATCCTCCTCACCTCGGCGTCGGCTGTCACAATCACCTCGTCCACGGCCGCTGCGGCCGGCAACAGTCCGATCTCACCCGCATCGACATCGCAATCGGAGATGGCAAGCGCAATTGATTGAGGTTCGTAACCTATATAAGAGATGCGCAGGACAAAATCGCCGCAAGCAACATCGGTGAACTCGAACCGTCCGCCTGCATCGGCCGACCGACCTCTTATCTGTTTGGCGTTGCCATCATAAAGCACGACGGCAGCACCGGCCAGACACTCACCACTGTCGGAGTCTATCACCGTTCCGAATATCCGGTATCCCGAAGCGGCAAGGGATTGAAGCGAAAACATGCAAAGCATTGTCAAGAATAATAAGAAACGTGCCATTAATCTATAATTTTGAGGTTAAACATTTCGCTTTTCGCTACGACAAAATTATATCCCGAAACCCGTTTTTTGCGTTTATATCTATGACTTTCTCGACTGCAATCCATTCTGTAAATATATAATATACAACTATTTACAAGATAATGCCAAAAGAAAAGTTTATATCTGCCGTTTTCAGCTTTATATTCTTCCAGCAATCGTTCGAAAACACTATCTTTGCAGGTGATTCAAAGAGTTTGTTATGCGACATATCTTCATTTTATTCGCCTTTCTCAGCATCGGCTGCACCCGAAATCCGGAACGCATCATCGACGATGCCGCACAGCTCGTCGCCGAGGGAGATCCGGACGGTGCGGCGAAGGTCATTCGCCGCATATACGATCCAGAAGAGTTGAGCGATCAGCTCTCGGCACGCTATGCTCTGACCGTAGGACGCATTCACGACCTTAAAGGCGAGGCCTTGACCGAAGACTCTCTGCTGCCCGGGGCATACGACTACTATCTGGGAGATGGTGCGGCCGACGCCGATCGTGCCATGCAGGCAACAGTGCTCGCAGCGAAATATCATTGGTGGCGCGGCGACAAGCCGCAGGCCTACGGCATATTGGAACAGGCAATAGAAGCATGCGAAGCCGACGGCAACCGGCAGGCCGCAGTACAGATGCTACCGACTCTGTGCATGCTCGCAGAGCGCGACAACGATTTCGAGAGATGCGAACGCTACCAAACGCATCTGTCGGAGATCGACTCGGCAAATACGGAGAGAGCATTGATATATAGGTATAATATAGGATTGGTCAAATATTACCGCAACGACCTAAACGCGGCACGGGAGATATTATCGGATCTCGACAAGACGGCTATACGACAGGATTCGGCTTTCTACTACACCTATTTCCTCAGAAGCTACGCCGATATCATGAGCGATGCAGGAGATCAGGCAACGGCAATTGCGCTACAAAACAGGGCGCTGGAACACTTTGCCGGCAAAGACTCCTCCGAAATGTCATTCTCGTATGCTTCGCTGGCGCGTTATCACCTGCTGCGCGGCGAGCTGCCGATAGCCCGCCGCTATCTGCGACAAGCCCGAGAGACGGCCGACGCGACTTTCCTCGGCGACCTCTCCCACGCCGGATACTATCGCATACTGCAAATTCTCACCGACTACGCCTCCACCGGCAGTTTCAACTTTCGTGATTGGGCAATGTTCGTCAACGACTTGCAGGCAGCAGCCGAAGACAGGCGCAAGATAACCCAAGCCAAAGAGGAGTCGAACCGGTGGCTCGCCGAACGCAACATGCAGCAGACCATAGCCCGCCAGCGCATGCAGATCGCAGCACTCTGCATGGCATTTCTATTTATCATTACGGTCGCCGGATCGATCCTCTTTCTGCGGCACAGAAAACGCCTGTTGAAAGAGAAGACCGAGGAGATAGAGACCCTGCGCCGTTTGGTAAGCGAGTCGCAACAGGCCTCGGAGCAGAAAGACGATCGTTTCTTCAAGAAGATCATGCTGCAACAGTTGGGCGTGATCCGCATGGCGGCGGCCAACCCCACTGCGGCCAACCAGGAGCTGATAAAGCGCATGACGGCCATAGCCGACAAACATATCGACGTGGAGTCGCTGCTCGACTGGGACGATCTATACCGCACTATCGATTACATCTACGACGGGTTTCATGCGAGGCTGCAAACCCGCTTCGGCAGTCTGCTCAACGAAAAGGAGATTCAGCTGTGCTGCCTGCTGCGTGCCAACTTCTCCACCAAGGAGATAGCCATCGTAACGCAACAGAGCGTACGCACCGTCTACCAGCGCAAGACGGTCGTGCGTCAGAAGCTGCAAATAGAGGAGAAGGGCGACATCGCCGATTGGTTGTCCGTCTGACATGGCTATATGCAAATATTAGCCGCACGACAATCGTGCGGCTAATATTTTATAGACATCATCTATTATGGCCAAACCGGTATGTCAGATCTTCCATCTCACCGTCGGCCGCTATGCGATACAGACGTTGATTGGTCGAGGGCGACGACAACCCGCCCAGCGACTCGACGTAGCGTCCGAGTTTGATGTAGTCGAAGGCTCTCGGATCGACCCCGTCGGGCAGCTCGTCACGTCCCGAATACCAGGCTGTGAGCATCGAAGGACACAGACGACGCACCACACCCGCCAAAGCCGCTATCTCTGCCGGACGCGCATCGCCGCCCATGAAGCAGAAGCAGGTGACGCTGCGTCCGTAACGGTCGAGCAGCAGGGCGATCGCCTCTTCGTCCAAAGGCTCGCCCACGCTCTGCATCAGATGCGGGCTGTGACAGCCCGGACACCGGTTGGGACACTCCGAGATGTTGACCGCAAGCGTGGTCTGATCGGGCACTTCGGCGAAAACGATGTCGAAGTTGTAGAACTTTACCATACGGAGACTACTCGCCCTTTGCGTAGAATCGGCGTGCGGCCTCCTTCTGTCGCGCCACCGAGAAGTTGGACACGCGTTTCATGTAGCCTATCACTCGCGTCAGGTAGTCCAGACGGGCAGAATGACACTCGGGACACTCCTTCAAGTAGCGTTTGTCGATATGGCCGCAGTCGTTGCACACCGTATTCGGGATATTGAACGTGAAGTAGTTGCACCCCTCGGCCGCAGCCACGCGCAACAGATGGCGATACTGCTCCTTCGAAAGATGTTCTTCGAGATTCATGTGCAGAGCCGATCCGCCGGTAAGATGCTCGATATACTTGCGGCCGTGCAGACGGAACTTGTCGATGACATTCAGCGACTCGTCCTCGACCACATAAAAATAGGAGTTGTAGCAGTCGCGCGGCACGACGTAGCCGTCTTCGCGATCCCATTTGGCATGCTTCACGCCCACGTTCTCGGCCGGAATCATCTCGCAGTTGAACATCAGATCCTTCGAGCGGTATTTCTTGTTGTAACGCTCGACAAGCCCCAGCACGTTCTGCACGAACTCCACATAGCGGTCGTTGTCGTCGATGGCGATGCCCAGAAACTCGGCAGCCTCCACCAGACCGTTGACGCCGATCGTAAGATACTGGCGAGAGAGATTGATATAACCGGCATCGAACAGCGGCAACATGCCCTTGGCTTGCAGATTTTTCAGATTCTCGTTATAGCCGATCTGCACCTTGTGCACCAGATCCACGATCTCTTCCAGATAGGTCATGTAGTGCATGCCGTTCTTGGCGGCATACTGCACGCAGCGGTTGAGATTGATAGTCAGCACGCTCTTGGAGCCGGTCGACACGCCGCCGGCACCCAGCGTATAGCTGAAACCGTTGTCCTGAATCTCGTTGCGCAAACGGCAGCACGACGACAAAGAGTCGGCATTGTCGCTTATGTAGGTGAAGAAAGAGTGACCCTCGGCATACATCTCGGCCGTGAAATCGCCCCACTCCTTGTCCATCACGTCGCCGTCTCTGGTCAACAGAGCCATAGTCTCGACGGGGAATGTGAGAACGGTCTTCAACCGCTCGGCATTGAACCACTTCATGAATCGCTTCTGCAACCACGACAGCGACTCCCAGTGGGGACGCGAGCCGTCGGGGAATACGAATTCGCCGAAGAGCGACTCGAAGTAGTAGCGGTCGTAGTAGGCGACGTTCCAGAATACGGCCTGGAAATTACGGGCACCCGTCGGCTGGTTGATCGAGTAGACGATCTGCTCGAAGCAGTCGGTTATCATCTTGTCGATGGTACGGCGCTTGCTCGACATATCGACCACCTCGTCGGCACGCTTGTAGTAGTCCTGGCCATACTCCTGCTCGATAAAATAGTTCATATACATGAGAAATTCAGGTGTGGCGCACGCACCCGACAACATGCTCGACACGATGAAGACCATGTTGACGAAGCCGCCGCAGAACGATTTCAGATTGCCCGGACGTTTGGAGTTGCCGCCCACGGAAAGCGTACCGCCCAACAGCCACGGATACATCGTGATCGAGGCGCAGTAGTTGGCCATCGATGTCTCGTCGTTCTTGTATATGAAGTGATTTTTCAGCAGATAGATATACTTGTCGGCCAGCTCCTTGCCATACATCTCCTTCAAACGGTCGGTCAGCAGGCGACGGTTGAGACGTATGAAGTTCTGCTTGGGCAGCTCGCCGATCAAAGTGGCGATATTCTTGTTCTCGACATTGGCGTTGGCATCGTACTTCGAGCCGGTGGCGGGATTCGATGCGTCGCAATAGTTGATAAGAAAATCCAGTTTGTCGCGATCCTCACGATCTTCGGTGTGTTTCTGACGATAGAGCATGTAGCTCTTGGCCACCGCGAAATAGCGTTCGGCCATAAGCGCCACCTCCACCTGGTTCTGTATCTCCTCGACACTCATGCCGTCGGATATGTGCACGCGACTCAGAATCTGAGTCAGATCGTCGTCGGTGGCATAGCCCCCCACCGACAAAAACGCTTTGCGGACGGCGCGCTTGATCTTGTCCACCGAAAAGGGTTTGCGCGTACCGTCGCGCTTAACGATGTTGATCTCCGAAATTCCCATATATCTATAAAATTTACATTGTTGCAGCGGGTTGCGAAAGGGGCGTGTCTCCTGCCCGACGGTCAGAAAACATGGATTGCCTTTCGATGATAACCGTAAAAAAACAGTCGAACGCCGATCCTTGTCCCGAAGACGGACGCTCAGCCGGCAGGGCAGGTCTTCTGACTCGCTCCCGTTGCACGCCTTCCCGTCCGAGACAGTGGCAAAAGAGTGTGCAACATCAGATGGAGCTTACAGCTACGGGCATAGTCCCTGATTCTCACAGGAGTTCCCTTTTAATCTTCATGCCGGCAGCCGCCGGCGAAGAGCCTTGCTCGGAAACAAAGGTATGTATAATTAGTCGAATTTCAAACTCCGCGCAACGAATTTATCGACAAAAAACAGACAATCGCACCCCTATGCCCCTGAGGCACAAAAACCGGCTCGGCACAATATTTTTTTTCGGCGGCCGCAGAGGTTTATATAAAAAATTGCATACCTTTATGCTCGATTCGATAAGCCTGCATTATGACCATCTTCGATTTGGCTTTGACCATGACGCCCGGACTCGGCGTAAAAGGCACGGCACATCTGTTGGAGTGCTTCGCTTCGGCCGACGAAATATTCGCCGCGTCGTCGCACGAACTGATCTCGCGCGCCGCTTTGCACGAAGAGGTGGCGCGGCGCATCGTGCGGCGCGAAGGCCTGCGTGCCGCCGAGCGGGAGGCGGAGTACTGTCGCCGTCACGGCATAAGCATAGTGGCTTCGACCGATGCCGAGTACCCGCCGCTGATGCGTCTCACGGCCGACTATCCTCACGTGATATATGTCCGCGGCAGCATCGAGGCATTGCATATGAGAACGCTGTCGATGGTCGGCACACGCGAGATATCGCCCTCGGGACAGCACCTCTGCGACCGTCTGGTGAAAGAGCTCTCGGAACGCATTCCCGATCTGTGCATCGTAAGCGGTCTGGCCTACGGTGTCGATGCCGCATGTCACCGTGCAGCACTGGCCTACGGAGCGCGCACGGTGGCCGTAATAGCCAACGCACTGCCCGATGTCACACCCGCACCCCACCGCCGGCTGGCCGAAGAGATCGTAGCCAGGGGCGGTGCGATAGTCAGCGAACTCCATTCGCAGAGACGCCAGAACGGAGCACTCTTTCTGGCACGCAACCGCATAATAGCAGCCATGAGCCAGGGTCTCGTTGTCGTCGAGTCGCCGGCGTCGGGAGGTTCGCTTGCCACGGCAGCCATGGCCGACGGCTACGACCGCACGGTGATGGCTCTGCCCGGACGCATCACCGACGTCTCCTCGCGCGGCACCAACAACCTGATACGCAACCACAAGGCCAGACTCGTCATGACGGCCGACGACATCATAGAAGATATGATGTGGGATACGGCCTCCGCCACGACGCACTCGCACGACAGCCGCGCAGACATCGTTCTCTCGGCTGCCGAAGCCACTCTGCTGGCGTGCTTCACCGACGGCGATATCGACCGCGACCGCCTGGCCGACGCTTCGGGGCTCTCGCCGGGAGAGTTGTCGCAACTGCTGATGGATCTGGAATTGAAGGGCGCAGTCAGACCGCTGCCTGGACGACGATACGAAAAAATATAAAAAGCAATACAATGAATCTCATCGATACCCATTCGCACATATACGACGAAGCATTCGACGACGACCGCGATGCCGTGGTTGCACGTGCCGCCGAGGCCGGCGTCGCCACGCTGATGCTGCCCGACATCGACTCGTCGAGTCGGGAGAGAATGTTCGACCTCGCCCGAAAATATCCCGGCATGTGTCTGCCCATGCTCGGTCTGCACCCCACCTCCGTCAACGACAATCCGCATTGGCGCGACGAGATAGACCAGGTGGAACGTCTGCTGCACGAGCCGCCCGCAGAGCGGATATACGGTATCGGCGAGACGGGACTGGATCTGTATTGGAGCAGCGATTTCCTCGCCGAACAGAGCGAAGCCATGCGCGCACAGATCGAGTTGGCCATAGAAGGCGACCTGCCCGTTGTGATCCACACACGCTCGGCATGGGAGCAGATGATCTCGCTGATCTCCGACTACAAGAGCCGCAGCCTGAGAGGCATATTTCACGCGTTTGCCGCCGATGTCGCAACCTACCGCCGACTGCGCGACTGCGGCGATTTCGTATTCGGAATAGGCGGCGTAGCCACATTCAAGAACAGCCGCATGGAACCGGTGCTGCAAGAGATACCTTTGGAGCAGATGGTCTTGGAGACCGACGCTCCATATCTCACGCCCGTGCCGTTTCGCGGCCGGCGCAACGAGTCGGCCTACGTGACCTATGTCTGCCAAAAGGTAGCCGAGGTCAAGGGCATCTCACCCGACGAGGTTGCCGAACGCACCACCGCTACTGCCCGCCGAATCTTCCGTCTCGGCTGATCGAAGCGTCCGTGACATGCAGTTGAATAAAGATTTGACTGCGGAAATAATCGCGCACAGATTTCTCGCTTACGCTCGAAATGACAAATGCTGTCACTCCGAGGAGCCGCAGGCGACGTGGGAGTCTCGCAGGCACGAGCGCTGTTTACCGCAACAAAAGAGATTCTCTCGTCGGACATGCCGTCCTCCTCAGAATGACAGAATAGCGATAATAGTATACCTAAGCGCACCCCTTTTTCGTCAAAAGCGGTATTATGCAACGCAACGCAGGAGCGAAGCGATGGGACGTACTCGATGTACTTCCCATTGCTGAGCGACAAGGCGCGGAAGCAGAATGCTGCTTTTCACGGAAAACCTCCAAAGAACCACAAACCTACTTTTTCGTCAAAAGCGGTAGTATGCAACGCAACGCAGGAGCGAGACGATGGGCTGTACTTACCGTACTGCCCATTGGCGAACGACAAGGCGCGGAAGCAGAATGCTGCTTTTCACGGAAAACCTCCAAAGAACCAC
>CAMWTS010000003.1 GCA_947177225.1 uncultured Alistipes sp.
GGTCAGAATTATATAACGGCGCAAGCCGTCGCTTCGGTGGTCGACATTGGTCTCCCCTCCGAGGAGGGGATTTACGCCGCGTTGCTGCGCGACTTATTGCGTCGTGACTGCTTTTGCGGCTCGGCAATTCGCAAGCGATTGCACTCGCCTGTCGCCGCAGTTAGGGGAGGGTAAAATCTGTATAACGGCGCAAGCCGTAGCTCTGTGGTCGACGTTTGTTTTGGGGTCAGAATTATATAACGGCGCAAGCCGTCGCTTCGGTGGTCGACGTTTGTTTACCGTTACATGACGGCTGCGTCGATGGCGGTGCGGCGTGCGGCGACGTAGGATTCGAAGAGGTCTATTATCTGAGGGTAGTACGACTCGAATGTCGGATAGAGGTCGCGCTGCCGCTGATACTGGCGCAGCTTGCCGACAAGTTCGGGTGTCCACACGAATCCGACGCGTATCTCGTCTAAAACGGCTTCGCGGACGCTCTGGGCCGGTGCCCCGTTGTCTATGAGATAGCAGATGACGGCGGCGCGCACGAGCGATTCGTTGACTACCGTCGCCCAGTTGTCGTATGCCTGCCAGCCCATGATCTGGCTGCACAGATCGAACAGCCCTTCGCCGGCGTGCCGCATCTTCTCGCGAAGGTCGGTACCTTCGCCGATAAGATGGTTGATAAACGAGTGGTTGAACTCGTGCACGAGTATGTTGAGGTAGATATCGGGCTGTGCCACGTATGATGTCCGTCCGTCGTCGGAGCGTTTGACATATCCCATTATGGCGAACACCTCGCTCTTCTGTCCCGGCAGTGTGCGTTTGGGTCCGTAGTTGTTGCCGCCGTTGAGAAAGCCGATGGCTATGCGGAACGTCTCGTCGGCTTCGGTTCCGTAGAACTCGCCGTACCACTTCTCGTTGAAGCGGGGCAGCACCGATTCGGTGAACTGTCGGCATATATCGTCGTAGAAGGGGCGGTGCGCCTCGAAGAACTCCTTGAAACGCGACTCCCGTGCGAACTCCGATACGGCTCCGGTGACGGCTTCGATGTCGACACCCTCGAACCGCTCGTCGAGGCTGTGCTCATCGCCCGCGTACTCCACGCCTCCGTCGGGCAGCAGCCGGAGGTATAGCGCGAGGCTCATCGGGGCATCGTATCCCACGCCGTTCGAATCGCGCAGCTGCTGCATCATGCCCACGGCACGGTGATTCTTGTATGGCGCAAACCACTCCGTCACCTCGTCGCAATATTCGCGGCCGTAGCCGTGGTTGTACTCCTCGTAACCCGATATGTTGCACAATATGCTCATAAGCTCGATGGGCGCGTGCAGCTCGGGCTTGATGGCGTATGTCTCGGCAGCGATGCAGAGCATGCACAGGGCGGCAATAAGTCGTTTCATATTCTGTCGTATGATTTAATCCTGCGCGCTGCGCTGACTCTGACGCACGGTGTTGTCGGGCTTGACACCGCCCTCGGCCGTATGGCGCACGACGTAGTCGCGCAGCAGATCCGTAACTTTGCTGTCGGTGACGGTGATCTTGCTCTTTACTATCTCCTGATCGATGTAATTTTCAGCTATATAGTTGCACAACACCACGTTGTACTCCTTGTCGTCGTCAAGATCGAAGACGACATCGACGGCATCGGGAAGCTCGGCGGGTGTCGTTCCGAGTATCACCTCGTATGGCAGGTTGGAGCGGAAATAGAGGTAGTGCGACTCCTTGTCGGGATAGCCGTTTTTACCGTATGCGTTGTATTTGTCGAGTATCATGCGGCGTATCTCGCGGCCGCTGAGAGTGCCTATGCAGGCGGTCGATTCGAACGGATCGGTATTCTCGACATCGCCCAATGTTATATCGCCTGGCAGCAGCGAGGCAAGACGCACGCCGCCGAAGTGGTAGAACGACAGCTCGGGCGTGAACGCCACCTTCTTGCCTTCAACATCGTATTCGGTGGTCTCCAACAGCGCGTCGACCATCATGTTGGCTATGCCGTCGTGCGTGGCGGCCGCAGCGGCCTCACCCACCTTCTCGTTCAGTTGTGGCATGCGCGACTTGATCTCGTCGACCATATCCATATACCCCTCGTCGATCTCCACTCCGCTCAGATCGATCTGCGAGTACTCGACACCCGTGATGCGACCCTGCCCGACGCTTATGTCGGCAACAGTCACGAAGCCGAGATTCTTGCCGTTCTGCGATATGTGTATGCCTTCGACATCGTCGGCGACAATGGTATGACTGTGTCCTCCGGCTATCCAGTCGCAGGCGGGACGCTCGGCCGCAAATAGAATGTCGGTATCGTAGCCCATGTGCGAGAGCACTATCGTAAAGTCGCTGCGTCCCGCGAGCGAGTCGCACCATGCGGCGGCCGTCGCGACATCAGGCCGGAACCGGAAGTCGACGAAGCCCACCGGCTTGCCTGCCGGACGGCAACCCTCGTATTCGGTGTCGACCACGCCCGTTATGCCTATGCGCACGCCCTCGCACTCGAACAGGGCGTAGGGCACCACCTCGGGAAACTCTACACCCTCGCGCACGGCGACATTGGCGCAGACGGTGGTGAAATCCGACATTTCGACAAGTGCGGCCAGATTCTCGCGCAGCTTGTCGAATTCGTGGTTGCCGAATGTCGCGGCATTGTAGCCCAGACGGTTGCATATCTCTATCATCGGCGCACCCGACGGTTCGGCCTTGTCGACGAAGGCATTGCCCACAACGCGGTCGCCCGAGTCGAAGAGCAGAGTGCAGCCCTTCGAGCGGTAGTTCCCGACTACCGTCGCCAAACGGGGTATGGCATTGATGTTGGCGTGTATGTCGTTGGTGGTGATTATATATATGTGCTGCACCTCGTCGCCGGTCTGCCGCACGCTGTCGCCGCTGCCGTAATACGCCATGCCCAAGCAGAGCAGCGTGGCTAATAACAGATAGAGTTTTTTCATAATAATCGGAAATTAGTTTGCACAAAAATACAAAAAATTATTATCTTTACACACCGGTTATATGTAAATTTATGGGAGACGTAATCAAAGTCGTTTGCAAGAACTCATCGTCGGAGATCGATGTGCAGATGGGGTGCTCGCTGCTCGAAGTGATGCAGATGGCCGGTATCGTCGGTCGATACCCCTATCTTGCGGCATATGTCAACAACCGCTTCAAGGAGCTCAACTACAAGATATACACTCCCGTGACGGTCGAGTTTATCGACATCGCCCATTTCGAGGGCTATCGCGTCTATCAGCGCACCATATCGTTTATTCTGCAAAAGGCCGTCTGGGATCTCTTTCCCGGCCGCAAACTTCACATACGCCATACGCTGGGCAGCGGTTTCTACTGCGAGTTCGACGATCGGGAGGAGCTTTCGTCGGGCGATATAGCACGCATCAGAAGCCGCATGGCGGAGATCGTCGGCGAGAACATACCCATCGTGCGCGGCAAGCTGCCGACGGCGGAGCTGAGGCGGGAGTATGCTGAATTCGGTTTCGACGACCGCATAGCCCTGCTCGATACGCGCCCGCGACTTTACAGCACGTGTCATCGCATGGGCGACATGATAGGTTATTTTTACGGGACTCTGGCTCCGTCGACGGGCTACATAGGTGCATTCGATCTGATGCGCTACGGCAACGGCTTCTATGTCGCGCTTCCGCAGCACTCCGATCCCGACACTGTTTCGTCGTCGGTGCAGCTCGACAAGATGTTCGATATTTTCCACGAATATCAGATGTGGGTCAATATCATGGGAGTGCCTACCGTAGGTGAACTTAATGCCAAGGTGCTGGCGGGCGATGCCGGCGAGCTGATAAAGATCGCCGAGGCTTTCCACGAGAACAAGATAGCCGGCATAGCCGCAGCCATACAGCAGGCCAACATGTCGTCGGGCACGCGCATGGCTCTGATTTCGGGGCCGTCGTCGAGCGGCAAGACCACATTCGCCAAGCGGCTTGGAATACAGTTGCGCATACTGGGGCTGGATCCTGTGCTGATCTCGCTCGACGACTATTTCGTCGATCGCGAACGCACGCCGCGCGACGAGAACGGCGATTACGACTTCGAGGCTTTGGAGGCCATCGACCTCGAAACGCTGAATGCGCATCTGGAAAGACTGTTCGCTGGCCAGAGCGTCGAGATTCCCCGTTATGATTTCATCTCGGGCAAGCGTCAGTGGCACGACCGGCCGCTGCGGCTCAACGACCGCTCGATACTCATCATGGAGGGTATACACGGTCTCAACCCGCGTCTTACGCCGGCCATACCCGACTCTGCCAAATTCAAGATCTACATATCGTGCTTCACGTCGGTTGCCATGGACAATTTCTCGCGCATACCGACCACCGACAACCGTCTGCTGCGCCGTCTCATACGCGACAATGCCTCGCGAGGCTACAAGGCTCTGCCGACGCTGCAACGCTGGCCGAGCGTGCGCCGTGGCGAGGAGCGTCACATATTCCCCTATCAGGAGAATGCCGACGTGATGTTCAATTCGTCGCTCTTCTACGAGATTTCGGTGCTGCGCGCCAAGGCCGAGCCGATATTGCGCGAGGTGCCCGACACCGAACCCGAATATGCCGAGGCGCGGCGTCTGTTGAAGTTCCTCGACAACTTCATACCTATCTCCCCCGACGAGATACCGCCGACGTCGCTGCTGAGAGAGTTTATCGGCGGCAGCTCGTTTAAATATTGAAATGACAATCAAACATACGACAACTCAAATGGAACAATTCGACAAGTTCGTCAATCGCCACGTAGGCGTGAACGACCCCGGTGATCTCGACGCCATGCTGGGCGTCATCGGTGCAGGCTCTGTGGAGGAGCTTATCTCGCAGGTCATACCCCAATCTATCCGACTCAAACAACCTCTGCGTCTGCCTGAGGCCATGACCGAGTGGGAGTATGCGGCGCATATCGAGGCTCTTGCCGCCAAGAACCGTGTGCTGCGCTCGTTCATAGGCATGGGTTACTATCCGACGGCTGTACCGGCGGTGGTGTCGCGCAATGTGTTCGAGAATCCTGCATGGTATACCTCCTACACGCCTTATCAGGCCGAGATCTCGCAGGGACGCTTGGAGGCTCTTTTGAACTTCCAGACTGCCGTCCTCTCGCTCACGGGCATGGAGGTGGCCAACTGCTCGCTGCTGGACGAAGCTACGGCTGCCGCCGAGGCAATGCTGATGATGCTGGCCATGCGTTCGCGCGAGGCCGTGAAGCAGGGTCGCAACCAGCTTTTTGTCGATGAGAACATATTTCCGCAAACACTCGATGTGCTGCTCACGCGCAGCGAGCCGTTCGGCATAGAGATCATTCGCGACGATTTCGCTTCATATACCTTCACCGGCAAGGAGTTCGGTGCCGTGGTGCAGTATCCCGCCGCCGACGGCGAGGTGCGCGACTACGCCGATTTCGCCGCAGCGGCGCATGCCGCCGGAGTGACGGTGACAGCCGTGGCCGATCTTTTGTCTCTGGCGCTGTTGAAATCGCCCGCGGAGTGGGGTGCCGACATCGCTGTCGGTACGTCGCAGCGTCTGGGCTGCCCCATGGGCTTCGGCGGACCGAGTGCGGGTTATATGGCTACGCGCGATGCCTACAAGCGTCAGATGCCGGGGCGCATCATCGGCGTATCGGTGGATCGTCTGGGCAACAAGGCACTGCGCATGTCGTTGCAGATGCGCGAGCAGCATATCAAGCGCGAGAAGGCTACATCGAACATCTGTACGGCTCAGGCTCTGATGGCTTCGATGGTCGGTTTCTACTGTGTCTACAACGGTGCCGAGGGTCTGCGTCGTGCCGCCATGACGGCTCATACGGCTGCCCTGACCGTTGCCGAGGCATTGGAGTCGATGGGATATGTGCTTGCGGCCAAGTCGATATTCGATACGGTCGATGTCGAGGCCGAAGCGGCTGTCATACAGAGCATAGCTCTGTCGCGCGGAATCAATTTCCACTATCCGTCGGACGGTCGCGTGCGCATGTCGTTCGACGAGATGACCACCGATGCGGAGTTGCAGACCGTTGTCGAGATATTTGCTGAGGCCAAGGGGCGCAAAGCCAAGAGCGTCAAGCGGGTCGAGAAGAGCAATCTGGCTGCGAGCCTCTGCCGCCGTTCGGAGATACTCTCCGAGCAGGTGTTCCGCTCGTATCGCACCGAGACCGAGATGATGCGTTATATCAAGCGTTTGGAGATGCGCGACATCTCGCTGATGAACTCCATGATCTCGTTGGGCTCGTGCACCATGAAGCTCAATGCGGCGGTGCTGATGCAGCCGCTGTCGCTGGCCGGCTTCCAGAATATCCACCCGCTGGCTCCGGCCGATCAGACCGAGGGCTATCGCGAGCTGATAACCTCGTTGGAGAGCTATCTGGCCACGATCACGGGCTTTGCCGGTTGTACGCTGATGCCCAATTCGGGTGCGGCGGGCGAGTATACGGGTCTTATGATTATTCGCGCCTATCATCAGAGCCGCGGACAGGGCTACCGCAACGTGATACTTATTCCGTCGTCGGCACACGGCACGAATCCTGCATCGGCGGCCATGGCCGGCATGAAGATCGTGACTGTGGCCTGCGATGCCAACGGCAATATCGATGTCGACGACCTTCGCCGCAAGGCCGAGGAGTACAGCTCGGAGCTGTGCGGACTTATGGTCACCTATCCCTCGACGCACGGCGTGTTCGAGAGCCGCATACGCGACATTGTCGATGCCGTACACGATGCCGGAGGTCAGGTCTACATGGACGGTGCAAACATGAATGCCCAGGTGGGACTGACCAACCCCGGATATATCGGGGCAGATGTCTGCCATCTGAATCTGCACAAGACATTCGCCATGCCTCACGGCGGCGGCGGTCCGGGCGTGGGTCCCGTCTGCGTGGCCGAGCATCTGGTGAAGTTCCTGCCGTCGCACCCGATCGTGGAGACCGGCGGCGAGGAGGGCATAACGGCCGTGAGCGCATCGCCGTGGGGATCGGCCATGTTGCTGCCTATCACTTACGGCTACATACGTATGCTCGGCGAGGAGGGATTGCGCCGCGTGACGGAGCTGGCTATCGTCAATGCCAACTACATGTCGTCGGCTCTGAAAGATGAGTTCCGCACCTACTATTCGGGCGAGACCGGCCGTGTGGGTCACGAGATGATTCTCGATCTCACATCGTTCAAGCACGATTTCAATATCGATTGCGGCGACATAGCGCACCGTCTGATGGACTACGGTTTCCATGCGCCCACGCTCTCGTTCCCTGTGCACGAGACGCTGATGGTGGAGCCTACCGAGAGCGAGTCGAAGGCCGAGATGGACCGTTTCATCGAGGCGATGGTGGCTATCAAACGCGAGTGCGAGGCTGCGGCTGCGTCGGGCGAGAAAGATAACGTGGTGGTCAACGCTCCCCACACGGCTTTGGAGTTGGCCGGCGAGTGGTCGCACCCCTATTCGCGAATGCAGGCGGCATTCCCGTTGGAGTGGGTGGCACGCGCCAAGTTCTTCCCCTACGTGACCAAGATCGACAACGGCTACGGTGACAGAAATCTGGTGTGCCGTTGCTTGGAATAGAGAAATTTTTCGTTCCTTTGCAGTGTCTGCGCCTGCCGGCAGGCAGGTGCGGCATGCGCCGAGGAGCGCGAGAAGATGAAACAATTATAGATATTTAATTGAAATAGATGAAAGTAGAACAAAACAAAATGGTGGCGGTCGACTATACTCTGACCGTCGACGGCAATATCGCCGACAAGTCGCAGCCCGGCAAACCGCTCGAATTTATCTGCGGTACGGGTATGTTGCTGCCCAAATTCGAGGCTGCGATCATGGGCAAGGAGCCGGGTGAGAAGGTGGCCTTTACGCTCGAAGCCAAGGACGGCTACGGAGAGGTTATTCCCGAGGCCATCGTGGAACTGCCCAAAACGGTATTTATGATGGACGGAAAGATCGCCGAGGAGATTCTCTTTGTCGGCAGTCAGATACCTATGAGCGACGCTCAGGGCAATCGCATGCTCGGTGTGGTGAAAGAGGTCAAGGCCGATAGCGTCATGATGGATTTCAACCACCCGATGGCCGGCAAGACGCTCAACTTCGAGGTGGAGGTGGTGTCGGTTCGCGACGTTACTCCCGAGGATCTCGCAAGTCAGGGCGGCTGCGGTTGCGGCTGCCACGAGTGCGGCGGTGAGTGCGACGGCGAGCATGAGTGCCATGGCGATCATGAGCACGGTTGCGACTGCGGTTGCGATCACCAGTAGAGCGCAGCAGGCGTTACGAAGCGGCAGAAGCCAGTGGCTTTTGCCGCTTTTCGTTTCAGTAGCAACAAGTTGAGTCTATGTCTATCTGCATATCGCAAATAGTTGCCACGCTGCGCAGCGGCCATGTCGTGTGCCGCACGTTGTCGCAGCCGCGCATGTGTATCTCTGCCCACGGCAGGGCGACGTTCCATGTCGGCAACAGTGCCGTGGTGGTCAAAGTTACGTTGGGCGACGATGCCAAACCGTGGGCTATGAAGTGCTACACGCGCCGCAAGGAGCGTCTGCGGCAGATATACGGTGAGGCGTTTTTGCCCGGAGAGCTGTTTGTCTACGACATATCGGGTCGTGGCGAGTGGATCGATGTCGTGATTCGCGAGTGGGTCGAGGGCACCACGCTCGACGAGGCCGTGCACGAGGCTGTGGCCGAGCAATCGGGGCAGCGGCTCGCTGAATTGAGCCGCATGTTCGATCGCATGTCTGCCGACCTGCTGCTGTCGGAGCGTGCGCATGGCGATCTGAAACCCGAAAACATACTCCTCGCAAATGGAGGTATGAGCCTCATCGACTGGGACGCGGCATGGCTGCCGACACTCGGGGAGTGCATGGCCGTTGAGACCGGAACGCCCGACTGGCAGCACCCGGCGCGTACGGCCGACATCTACGACAAGAGCATCGATGACTATCCGGTGGCTGTGATAGGCACGATGCTGGCATCGCTTGCCGCCGACTGCCGCTCGCTGGCACCTTTGCTCGATGCCGGCGGCCGCCTCTTCTCGCCTGCGGCCGCTGTGGCGGGCAGAGATCGTGCGCTGATGCGTGCCGAAGAGATTCTCGCCCGCGCGGGCGATGCGGCGCACTACCGCATAGCACGCCTTTTGCACTCGCCTACACCTCGGTTGCCGATGCTTGCCGAGTTGATCTCGTATGCTCTGCGCAGCCCTGACGGCAGCAGCGATTTCCGCGATGCCGAGCTTATGCGCAGCCGCACCACAGCTTGCTGGGGATATATGCGCCGCGGGGAGTGGGTCACGCCGCCGCTCTACGACGAGGGTTTCGAACCCTCCGACGGTGTGGCTCTGGTTCGTATAGGTGGGTTCCGTCACTTCATCACGGCCGACATGCGTTCGGTGGTCGAGTGTTCGATGTTCGACAGTGTCAAACCTATGCGGGCGGGTCGTGCCGTGGCCGTCAAGGAGGGCGAATGCTATACGATCGATCTTCACGGGGGTGTCGAGCGGACGTTTTGAATATTGATGAAAAAACACTAATTTTGTCGGGTATACAATTATCATCGAAGCCGATGTGCAAATTAAGACATATTACCGCCGATGAACGCCTTGCCTTGCAGGCGGGCGGATCGATGGCCGAGTGCTGGGACACGATCCTGGTGAGCGAGGATTTCTCTGTGCAGCAGGTGTCGCGCAGCCGTTTCGAAGGGCGTGTGGAGATAGGCCGGGGAGCCGTTGTCATCGACTCGTGCGTGGCCGATTACCGCATAGGTGCCGATGCCGTCGTGGAGTCGGTGGGACGCATGGAGTGTCGTCGCCGAACGACGTTCGGCAACGGCGTGCGTGTCGCGACGATCAACGAGAACGGCGGCCGCGAGGTGGCTATCTTCGATCGCATGAGTGCACAGACGGCATATGTGGCGGCGGTTTATCGTCATCGTCCCGAAGCCGTTGCGGCACTCACGCGCATGGTCGACGCCTATGCCGAGAGTCGCGCCGACCGAATGGGCGAAGTGGGCGACGGTGCGCGCATATCGGGCGTGAAGTTCATGCGCGAGGTGCGTGTGGGCAGCCGTGCCACGATCGAGGGTGCATCGTGGCTGGTCGAGGGTACCGTGGGCGATGATGCCCGCGTGGGAGTCGACGTCAAGGCCGAGGAGTTCATATTCGATACCGGTTCGCATGTGGGCGGCGGAGCCACTGTCGAACGCTGTTTCGTGGGTGAGGCGTGTATCCTCGACAAGGGATTTACGGCTGTCGACTCGCTGTTCTTCGCCAATTCCCATTGTGAGAACGGCGAAGCGGCCGCCATATTCGCCGGCCCCTATACCGTGTCGCACCACAAGTCGTCGCTGCTGATTGCCGGCATATTCTCGTTTTTCAACGCCGGCAGCGGTTCCAATCAATCCAACCATCTGTTCAAGAGCGGTGCCGTGCATCAGTCGGTTCACCCTCGCGGCTGCAAGTTCGGCAGCGGAGCATATATAATGTCGCCGGCAATCGAGGGACCTTTTACTGTCGTCATAGGCCACCATTCGCGCCATCACGACACTCGTGAGATGCCGTTTTCATATCTTATCGAGAGCGACAATGCCTCGATGCTGATGCCGGGACTCAATCTGACGAGTTACGGCACGGTGCGCGACATAGACAAGTGGCGCAAGCGCGACCGCCGAAAGGTGTGCCGCGATCGTGTCAACTTCGAGGAGTTCAATCCGTTTCTTACCGGCAAGATGGCGCGCGGCGTCGATGCGCTCAACTCCCTGCGCGACGGCGACCCCGATGCCTCGCTGTATCACTACAATCGAACCACGATAAAATCGACCATGCTCGCCCGCGGCATAAAGCTCTACAATCGCGCCATAGCCGCTTCGCTGGGCGAGATGCTGCGTGCCGGTACACCGAGTGCCGATGGCGCAGGGTGCGGAGAGTGGGTCGACGTGGCCGGTCAATATATTACGCGGACTGCGGTCGAAGCTCTGCTGTGCGACTTGGAGAGCGGCGCAATAGAGCGTGTGGAGCAGATCGACGAACGCTTTGCCGCATTTGCCGCAGGTTATTCGTCGTATGCCTACGATTATGCCTACGGCTTCCTCCACTCGCTGCTGGGACATCTGCCCTCGCAGCAGGAGGTTGACGAGACTGTCGCCGCGGCCGAAAATATAGTCCGCTCCATGCGCGAGCAGACCGAGGCCGATCGCCGTCGCGATTGCAGCGACGATATGTCGATAGGCTACGGCTACGACTACTCCTCGGACGAGGAGCGGCGTGCCGATTACAAGAACGTTCGCGGTCTTTGACCGTTACGATAACCCGACCGTTGCGCCTGATCCGGTGGGCATACCGAGTTGCTTCGGTCCTGCCGTGTCGGAAAACGGTATATGAACAATGAATGATATGTACACCCGTCCCATAACCCATATCGACCGTACGCTGTTTCTGTTTGCCATCGACTGCTCGGGTTCGATGCGGGAGACGATACGCTTCAACAACATCTCGATGTCGAAAGCCGAGGCTGTGGCGTTGGTCACCAACTACATGATCGACGAGCTGGTGGAGCGTGCGCGCCGTCACGACGGTGTACGCAACTATTACGACATAGGTGTAATAGGGTATTCGGGCGAGGGTGTGCGCTCGATGTTGCCGCAGAGTGGCGACGGAGAGTATGTCGTGGCAGTCGACAGGCTTGTCTTGAATACGCCTGCCGTGTGCCGCACTGATTTCGATCAGCGGCTGCCCGATGGCCGGCAGACGATAGCATCGTTCGACCTGCATCGCTGGATCGAACCTCTCAGCACAGGCCTTACTCCCATGTACGAAGCTCTGATCGAGGTGCGCGACACGCTGCGCCGCTGGTGTCTGCGTCCGGAGAATGCTGCGAGCTTTCCACCCGTGGTGTTTAACATAACCGACGGCGAGAGCAGCGACGGCAGTTGTGAGGAGCTGTGCGATATGGCCTCGCAGATACGCCGCACGGGTACTTCCGACGGTGAAACGCTCCTTATCAATATACATCTGTCGACCGACTCGGCTCGCGGCAGCATCATATTCCCGTCGAGCGAGGAGGCTTGCGGCGAGGATCGGTATTCGCGTCTGCTGTATGATATGGCGAGCACGATGCCGGCCGTGTTCGACGATGCCATACGTTCGTCGGTGGGCGGCGTATCGCTGCCGCCATACAGGGGTATGGCCTATAACGCATCGGTGGCTCAGCTGCTTACTGTGCTCGATATCGGCTCGCGGAGCGTCAGCAATATATTTTGACCAAGAGTGGAGGAGACTTTATGAACATCTGTACGATAGTGGAGTTTCGAGGTGCCGTCGACGAGCCTTGCCGCCGATTGCGGCAGCTGGCCGATGCGTGCCGTGCCGATCAGAGCGGTTTGTGCCGTTCGACGCTCTTCGCCGAGTGCCGCATGGTGTGGCGCGGCAGTCAGTGGCTGCTGCATGCCCCGATAGCACTGCGCTCGATGGAGTATGCCGAGCGTGCTGCGATGAGGTTGCGTTCGCTTGTCTCCGATCCGCTCGGCAGCTATCGCATACTGCGCGACGAGATCGTCGTCGATGCCGCGACGGGAGCTGCATGCGATGCCGTCGTTGAACCACTGCCTGCCGCACAGACCCTTTCGCAAGCTGTCGCAGGTATGGATTCACGGCGTCTGCTCGATTCGGTGGAGAGACTGCGCCGCCGGCTGCAACGTCTCGACATCAGCCACAACAACCTCTCGCCCGACAACATCGTGGTCGATGCCTTCGGTGAACTGCACCCCATACGTCTGCACTATGTCACTGCCGGTTTCGGCGGCGACTGCGAGACTCTGACGCGATTGGAGAGCTATGTCGCCGAGCATGCGCTCGATGCCGGCGGCTGCCTGCACGACACATCGGCCGTATACCGTGCCGGACGCGACGCCGGTGCGGCGGAGTATTCGTGGGCGGGCAACATGTTCGAAGACCGTGTGCGTGTGCGCACCGGCAGCGGATATGGCTTTGTCGACGGCGACAACCGCGAGGTGGTGGCTCCGAGATACTTTTGGGCAGATGACTTCCGTGAGGGGCGTGCTGCGGTGCAGGACTTCGATTCGCACATGGGACTTATCGACAAGAACGGCCGTGAGGTGATCGCCCCGCTCTACGATATCGTGGAGTATGATGCCGATACCGGCATCTCATGGGTGTGCCTCGACTCGCTGTGGGCGAAGTTCGACTATGCCGGCAAGCGCACGAGCGAGTGGCTGCCGCGCGAAGATTGCGATATCGAATTGTAAACGGAAATATTAATATAAACAGCTTTATACTATGGAAAAAGTAAGATGTCTTATCATCGGCAGCGGCCCGGCGGGCTTCACGGCTGCCATATACGCTTCGCGTGCCAACCTCTCGCCCATACTCTACGAAGGTATCGAGCCGGGGGGACAGCTCACCACGACCACTCAGATCGAGAACTTTCCGGGTTATCCCGAGGGTATCGGCGGTGTGGAGATGATGGAGGATCTGCGCCGTCAGGCTATGCGTTTCGGTGCCCACGTGCGTCGCGGTATCATCACCTCTGTCGATCTTCGTCAGCGCCCGTTCCGTATAACGGTCGACAACGAGCATGAGATCGAGGCCGAGTCGCTGATCGTGGCCACAGGTGCGTCGGCACGCTATCTGGGTCTGGAATCGGAGAACCGTTTTCGCGGTATGGGTGTCAGCGCATGCGCTACGTGCGACGGCTTCTTCTATCGCCGCAAGGACGTGGCTGTCGTCGGCGGCGGCGATACGGCATGCGAGGAGGCTACATATCTGGCATCGTTGTGCCGTCAGGTCTATATGATCGTCCGCAAGCCCTACCTGCGTGCATCGAAGGCGATGCAGGAGCGAGTGTTTGCAACCGAGAACATCAAGGTGCTGTTCGAACAGAACACGGCCGAGGTGTTGGGCGACGACAATGGCGTGACGGGAGCGCGCCTGCGCCACAGCACGACGGGCGAAGAGACCGAGATCGCTATCGACGGCTTCTTCCTCGCCATCGGTCATCACCCCAATACCGAGCTGTTCAAGGGACAGTTGGAGCTTGACGACGAGGGCTATATCAAGGTGTGGGGAGCATCGTCGAAGACCAGCGTCGAAGGTGTTTTCGCTGCGGGCGACGTGAAGGATCCGTCGTATCGTCAGGCCATTACGGCTGCCGGTTCGGGCTGTATTGCGGCTCTGGACTGCGAACGCTTCCTTCTGGCACAATAGATTGAGAACTTATTGGATACCAAATGATTATGAAACGTTATATTGTCATGATACTCTGCTCGCTGCTGCTTACGGCATGCGGCGTGTCGCTCTCCTACGTGGGCAAGTCGTATGCTCCGGTTGATACGATCGATCTGTGGTTCGACTGGCGCGATGTGCCGTTCGACTACGAGACTATGGGCTACGCAGATGCCTCGCCGGGTGTGTTCGGCTCGATCGAAAACGCTCAGGCGGCCATCGAGCGTCGTGCGCGCGAGGCCGGTGCCGATGCCGTGGTGTTCGAGGGCGTGCGAAGAGATGTCTCGGAACCTACATACAAGACAACGGAGAAGAGCGAGAAGGGTGTCGACGGTTCGGTGACGCGTACCTCCACTACGACCAAAGAGCAGAATGTGTCGCACACGCTCATGGCAACGTTTATCAAATATAAACGGCACTGACGATTTGAGCTTTACGGTAACCATACTCGGTAACTCGTCGGCCAAACCCACGGCCGGCAGCCACCCCTCGGCACAGGCGGTCAACTTCAACGAGCAGTATTATCTGGTCGATGCCGGCGAAGGTGTGCAGCAGCAGTTGGTGCGCAATGGCATCAATCCTCTGCGGCTGCGCGGGGTCTTCATCTCGCATCTGCATGGCGACCACGTCTACGGATTGTTTCCGCTCATAGCCACCCTCGGCCTGTACGGCAAGCGCACGCCGCTCGACGTCTACGCCCCAGCGCCGCTGGGTGAGGTGTTGGAGTGCCACAAACGCTATTTTGCGGCCGATCTGCCCTACGAGGTGGTGTGGCACAGAGTCGATACTACGCATCACGAGCTTGTATTCGAGAACAATACGCTCGAAGTGTGGAGTCTGCCGTTGCGTCACCGCGTGCCCACGTCGGGCTACCTGTTTCGTGAGAAGACTCCGCCGCTCAATGTCGAGAAGTACAAAATAGAGAAATACGGGCTCGACATCAGACAGATCGTGGCTGCCAAGCGCGGCGAGGACGTGACTCTTCCCACGGGCGAGGTGATTCCCAATGCCGAACTGACCTACCTGCCTCATCGTCCGCGGTCGTATGCCTACTGCTCCGATACCAACTTCTCGGCGCGACTTGCCGAGATGGTGCGAGGCGTTGACCTGCTCTACCACGAGACCACATACGCCGATGCGGAGCGCCGTCAGGCTCGCGACCGTGGTCACTCCACCACCTTGGAGGCGGCAGAGACGGCTCTGCGTGCCGGTGCCGGACGCCTCATCATCGGGCACTTCTCATCGCGATACAAGGATCGCGATATGCTGCTTGCGGAGTGTCGCAGCCGTTTTACCGAGACCTACATAGCCCGTGAGGGTGAAAAATTCGAAATAGTTCAGAGAAGATGACAAAGGCCGAAATACAACTCATACGTTCGCTGTCTGACAAACGTGCGCGCGACGAGCACTCGCTGTTTGTCGCCGAAGGAGAGAAACTCGTCGATGAGATACGCTCGTCTAATTTGCATATCAGGAAGATATACACCTCTGTCGACCGCTCGTCGTGGCCGGAGGCCGAGCATGTGACCGCCAAAGAGATGGAGCGAATATCTATGCTCAAAACACCTTCGACGACGCTTGCCGTCATTGAGAAACCGCGTCATACGCTCGATCGCCTCGCCCGGGCTTCGCAGTTGACACTGGCTCTTGACGGTGTGCAGAATCCGGGCAATCTGGGCACCATAATCCGTTTGGCCGACTGGTGGGGCATAAGCGACGTGATTTGTTCCGAGGATTGTGCCGACTGCTTCAATCCCAAGGTGGTGCAGGCCACCATGGGTGCCATATTGCGTGTCAGGGTGCACTACACCGATCTCGATGCACTGCTTGCTTCGGCCTCTGCCGACGGCATTGCCGTCTACGGGACGTTTCTCGACGGCGACAACATCTACTCCGCCGATCTTACCTCCTCGGGCATCATTGTCATGGGCAACGAGGGGCGTGGCATTACCGCTGCGTGTGCCAGCCGCGTCACTCGCCGACTCTTCATTCCTCCCTATCCCATGGATCGTCGGGGTTCCGAATCGCTCAACGTAGCCATTGCCACAGCGGTGGTATGTTCGGAGTTTCGTCGCAGGTGATATTTTTCGTGAAAAGCGGCATTCTTCTTCCGCGCCTTGTCGTTCGCCAATGGGCAGTACATCAAGTACAGCCCATCGTCTCACTCCTGCGTTGCGTTGCATAATACCGCTTTTGACGAAAAATCTTTTTCTTTTCCGTGAAAAGACGTCATTTACTGCGCCTCGCTCAATAGTCCGAATAGGCAGTACGTCAAGTACAGCCTATCCGGGCTATTTTCGTTGCGGCTTGTAACTAACGCCTTTTGACGAAAAAGGGGGGCTTGGTTTGTTTTCCGTGAAAAACGGCATTCTGCTTCCGCGCCTTGTCGCTCGCCAATTGGCAGTACGGCAAGTACAGCCTATCCGTCCTCACATCGTTTGCGTTGCAACTAACTGCTTTTGATGAAAAAGGGGTTTGTGGTTCTTGGGCTGTTTTCCGTGAAAATCGGCATTCTGCTTCCGCGCGCTCGTTCGTTAAGAATAGGCAGTACGCCAGTACAGCCTATCCGGCCTCATGTCGTTTGCGTTCATTTCATGCACTTTTTCTCGCCGCGGCAAAGCTGAAATGAATTTCGCTTTGTTCGTCCGGCTTAACGAAAAAGCTGCAACTAACCTCAATTTAGTTTAAGGAATAGTATTGATTATTATCAATATACTTACTTGCGGCTGTACTAATTTCGTGCTATTTGGGCAATTCGCAGAAAACGAACAGAAACGGTTTATAGATAATTTGCGGTCGTCAACTTTATTTGCCTTGTTTTTCTTCTTTCATTGGTCGATAATGTGGAAGAGATCAGGGCTGGTGAAAAGAAAAAAAACTGATAGAAGCATTTCTCTTTTGCCCTGCATATATTTATAGATTTGGTGCAGTATAGATGTATATGCCTAAGACTGAACCAAACCTCAAATATCTTTCTTAAAAAAAACGCGATGACTATGCGCCGTATATAGCCGATTTGTTGTAACTTTAAGTTATGAAAAAGCAAGTAGTTTTTAGCTCTTACTGCTGGATTGTTTCAGCATTGTCAACAGCCCTTATGTGCGGCGTATTCATTTATGCGCTTAAACAACCCGATAACGAATTGGCAGTGTGGAGTTTGGGAGGAGCGATTGTTATACTGTTCCTGTTCACCTTATGCTTCATGCCATTATCCATTTCATTGGACAATGGAAGTCTGAACATTAACAGGCCGCTGAAAATCAAATCCATTCCATTGACAGATATTTCGGAGGTAAGAATGTGCCCTCCGACAATGGGGACAATTCGTATCTTTGGCAGTGGCGGCTGGTTCGGTTGGTACGGCTGGTTCAAGGAAAAAGATCTCGGCAAGTACTTTGCCTACTACGGCAAAGCCTCCGACTGTTTCTTGGTCACTCTTAAAGACGGAAGTAAATATATGCTTGGTTGCAAAGATGCTCCTGAAATGGTTGCCACAATTCAAGGGAAACTGAAATAAGCGCATTCTTACTCCGCATACATACTCCATAACTGCTTTTGATGAAAAAGGGGGTTGTGGTTCTTGGGTTGTTTTCCGTGAAAACACCGCACCTGCGTCCTCTCTTTGTCGCTCAGCAATAGGAAGTACACCCAGTACGTCCTATCGCTTCGCTCTGTCAGAGAGTTGCATCTGTGGCGTTTTGACGAAAAAGGGGTTGGTGGTTTTTGGTGTGCGATTTCCATTGACATGTCATTTCGAGCGTCGGCGAGAAATTTGTGCGTGACGATTTCCACTGTCGTCTTTCCTATCGGCATGTCGTCGGTTTTGTCTTCCCCAGATGTCTCACATTGTTCGACATGACATTACGGTGTTGTCATTCTGAGGAGCGTGCAATGCACGCGACGTGAGAATCTCTCTTTTCGGTGGACAACCTCCTTTGCGTTGCATTGCATTCCCGGCTGCGAGACTCCCACGGTCGGGCATGCCCTCCCTCGGAGTGACAGTATTTGTCATTTCGAGCGATAGCGAGAAATCTGTGCGCGACGATTTCCACTCTGTCATTCTGAGGAGGACGGTACGTCCGACGTGAGAATCTCTTTTGGTGCGGCAAACAGTGCTTCCGACCGCGAGACTCCCACGTCGCCTGTGGCTCCTCGGAGTGACAATTCAGAAGAGACTCCCACGTCGCAGTCTTTGCCTGCTCCTCGGAGTGACAATTACCGATGTCGAGACTCCCACGTCGCCTGCGGCTCCTCGGAGTGACAGCGGATTGTCATTTCGAGCGTCGGCGAGAAATCTGTGTGCGACGATTTTCGCAGTCATCTCCTTACGTAGTCGGTATATCGCCGATCTCGTCTTGCCCAGATGCTTCGCTCCGTAAGGCCTTGCCTTGCCTGGCAAGTCGGCTCTGCTTTGGGCTTATTCTCTGACGTAGTGCGGCATTTGCGAGGGGATCTCCAATGAGAACTCCACCAGACCGCGGATCTCGCCGCCGGTGCGCCATGGGGTTTGGAAGATCATTTTGCGTATGCCGCGTTTTTCGATGGTGTAGACGTTGTCGCAGCCGTCAGTCATCAGGCGGGCGATGATCTCGCGCGAGCGCTGGTTGTGGCAGGGTATGAGCGAGCGGCCGCGCACGTCGCCGTTGACCTGCTGCGAGCGAGCGTTTTGATATAGTACGATGCCCTCTCTGTCGCACACGGTGATGGCGCAGGTGTGCAGTTCGTCGCCCCAGGGACATTGGCGGATTATCTCTTCGAAGTTTTGCATAAATGTCTCTATTTTATGTCGAAATCGAGCAGCGTTTCGCCGCCCATCGTCATGCGGTAGTTGTTGCCGACTTTGGCATCGAAGCGTGCGGGCGAGCCGAGCAGTATAAGATCGCCTATGCGCAGAGTCATGGCATGCGAGAGTCGGCAGACGATGTGATCGACCGAGAATCGCATCTGAGACGGGTCGAGCCGCAAGGTCTCGGTGCCGTCGGCGGCGAATACGGCTCCTTCGCTCAGAGCTTCGCTGCCGACCGTGTTGTTGGATATCGCCGTCGAGTGGTCGAAGCCCACGGCGGCCTCCCAGGGCAGACCCTTCGAGATGAGACCGGCAAGAATATCGTCGGCGGTGAAGTTGACGGCGACATGTGCCGAGTCGTAGCAGCGCGAGGCGAAACGCTCGTCGATACACTTGGCCAGACGCGATATGCGTACTGCGATCTGCGGTTCGGCCACGATGCGTCCCATCTGGCCGGGCAGATAAAACGCGTCGTTGTTGCGCAGCAGTGCCGTGTCGGGCTTCATATACCACTGCAGCTCGCTGCCGTTGGGCAGGAAGTTGTTGATTACTGATATTATCTTCATCGTTTGTCGTTTTTCAGATACTCGACCATGCGGCGGGCGAAGCGCAGGCTTGCACCCTCGTCGCCCATTCTGACTCGCAGCTCGGAGTAGTCTTCGAGCATGCGACGACGTTCGCCGCCGCCGCAGAGGATTGCAGCAAGCTCCTCGCGTGCCTGGGCTATGTCGAAATGCGAACACACCATCTCGCGCACCGATTCGCGTTCGAGATTGAGGTTGACCAGCGAAACGAAGGGCACTTTGAGGAATATCGGCCGCAGTTTCTCGTAGATCCACATGATGTGGAACAGTACGATCTGCGGGGTGCCTATGAGTGCCGTTTCGAGCGTGGCCGTGCCCGATGTGACCAGTGCCGCTTCCGCTACGGCCAGAGTCTGGTAGGTCTGGTCGCAGACGAAGCGTACGCTGCTGCCGGCGATATGTTTTTCGTACAGTTCCGGTTCGATCCAGCTCACACCGGCCACGACGAACTGGTAGGCCGGAAATTCGCGCGACAGTGCCACCATGTCGGGCAGATTGTCGCGTATCTCGCTGCGCCGCGAGCCTGCCAGCAGCGCCACGATGGGGCGGTCGTCGAGACCGTTGCGCCGGGCGAACTCCTCGCGCGAAGGCCACTCGCGACGGCGGCTCTCGATGGCGTCGACGAGCGGATTGCCCTCGAAGACGGTATCGATACCCTTTTGGCGGAAATACTCTTTCTCGAACGGGAATATGATGTACAGCTTGTCGACATAGCGTTTGATGGCCTTAACCCTATGCTCCTTCCATGCCCACACCTTGGGCGATATGTAATAGAGCACCTTGTAGCCGCGCTCATGGGCGAAGCGGGCTATCTTCATGTTGAAGCCCGGATAGTCGATCAGTATTACGGCATCGGGGGCGAATGCCTCGATGTCGCGTTTGCACTCTCTCAACTGTCCGAGGATAGCGGGCAGATGGCGTGCCACCTGTATGAAGCCGAAGAACGAAGTCTCACGGTAGTGTTTTACCAGATTGCCGCGACCTCCTGCCTCGGCCATCTTGTCGCCGCCCCAGAAGCGCAGTTCGGCTTCGGGGTCGGTTGCCAGAAGTCCGCGTATGAGGTTGGAACCGTGAAGATCGCCGCTCGGCTCGCCGGCTATGATATAGTATTTCATATATTGTCGTATATGGTGGCAAAAGCCGTTGTAAAGACTCTACAAATATAAGCTCTTTGACCGATATATCCAAATCGTGCTGCCGGTGCGGGCGACGGAGCGTGATTTTACGTATGCTACGGGGTTTTGCAGGGAAATGGTTATATTTGCGCCGTTAACATGCCATTAATTTGCAGATGAGAGATGGTTCGGATATGATTCGGGGCGGTATCACCGGATCGCTGCTGCGTTTCACGCTGCCGATGATCGCGGGATCGCTGCTGCAACAGTGCTACAACATTGCCGATACGTTGATCGTAGGTCGATATGTCGGTGCAGATGCGCTGGCGGCAGTCGGGTCGTCATACACGCTGATGGTGTTTCTGCTGTCGGTGTTGATCGGTCTTTCGCTGGGCAGCGGTACGGTGTTTTCTCTGCAATACGGTGCCGGTCGTCCGCAGGCCGTGCGGCGCAGCATCTATGTCTCGATGGTTATGACAGGCTCGGTCTGTTGTCTGCTCAATGTCGCTGCGCTTGTGTGGCTCGGTTCGGTGCTGCGACTGATGCAGGTGCCGGCCGAGGTGTTCGGGATCATGTACGGTTATATGAGGATCATACTCTTCGGCATGGCATTCACATTCGTCTACAACTTCTATGCGGCGCTGCTGCGTGCGGTGGGCGATTCTGTGACACCGCTGGTGTTCCTGGCCGTGTCGGTGTCGCTCAACATCGCTCTCGACCTTATGTTCATCGTCGGTCTTGACGGAGGCATAGAGGGGGCTGCATGGGCTACGGTCATTGCGCAGGCTGTGGCTGCGGCGGGAATGGTGATATATGTACGTCTGCGTCACCCCGATCTGCGATTGCGGCGCGAGGATATGCGTTTCGACGTGAAGAGTTTCAAGGAGATAGTGTCGTTCTCATCGCTGACGTGCGTGCAGCAGTCGGTGATGAATCTGGGCATATTGCTTGTGCAGGGCATAGTCAACGGCTTCGGAACGACGGTCATGGCGGCATTCGCGGCTGCCGTGAAGATCGATTCGTTTGCCTATATGCCGGTGCAGGAGTTCGGCAACGCCTTCTCGACATTCGTGGCGCAGAACTTCGGTGCCGGACGTTATGATCGCATACGCGTCTGTGTGCGGCGCGCATTTCTGCTGGCCTCGGTCTTTTCTGTGGCGATATCGGCTGCGGTGTTTCTGTTCGCCGAGCCGCTTATGCTCATCTTCGTAGGGTCGGAATATGCCGACATAGTCGCTGCGGGAGTCGATTATCTGCGTATCGAGGGCGCATTTTATGTCGGAATCGCCATTCTGTTTCTGTGGTATGGCTATTATCGCGCCGTCAAGATGCCGGCCATGTCGGTCGTGCTCACGGTCATATCGCTCGGATTGCGCGTAGCCTTGTCGTATGCGGCGGCCGGAGTGGATACGATCGGCGTGACGGGCATATGGTGGTCGATCCCGATAGGCTGGATTGCGGCCGATCTGGTGGGCTGGGCTTGCTACCGCCGCGGACGGCGGCTCCGCAGCTATATGTGATACGGCTTTTACTGCGCTCTTTATTCGAGCAGGTCGGGACGCAGACGCAGTGTGCGCTCCATGGCTTGCTCCTCCTGCCAGCGCTCTATCTCGGCAAAGTTGCCCGATGTGAGCACTTCCGGCACTCGCCAGCCGTTGAATTCGGCCGGACGCGTATAGACCGGAGGTGCCAGCAGGTTGTCCTGAAAACAGTCGGTCAGTGCCGACTCCTCGTCGCCTATGGCTCCGGGTATGATGCGCACGATGGAATCGGCTATGACGCATGCCGCCAGCTCGCCGCCCGTGAGGACATAGTCGCCGATGGATATTTCGCGCGTGATGAGGTGTTCGCGTATGCGGTGGTCGATACCCTTGTAGTGACCGCACAGAATCATTATGTTCTGCATGAGCGACAGCCGGTTGGCCTCGTGCTGGTCGTAGCGGACGCCGTCGGGCGAGACGTAGATGATCTCGTCGTAGTCGCGCTGCGATTTCAGAAGCGATATGCAGCGCCATACCGGTTCGATCTTCATCACCATGCCCGCTTCGCCGCCGAAGGGGTAGTCGTCGACGGTGCGCCGGCGGTCATCGGTGTAGTCGCGCAGATTGTGTATGTGTATTTCGGCATGTCCGGCCTGCTGGGCACGGCGCAGGATCGATTCGTTGAGCGGAGAGGTGAGCAGCTCCGGGACCACGGTCAGTATGTCTATGCGCATCGTCGCTTAATCTTTATAGTTGACTTCGTTGTTCAGAACCTCCGTGATGAAGGGGTTGTAGAGCGATTCGTGACCTATGTCGCTCTCGTCGCCGTGGCCGGGGTAGATCTTCACCTCGTCGCCGAGCGGCAGCAGACGGTCGAGTATCGAGCGCATGATCCACGAGTAGTCGCCGCCCGGCAGATCGGTGCGGCCTATGCTCTCGCGAAAGAGCGTGTCGCCCGTCAGGACGATCTTCGACTGCGGTTCGTAGAGCGATACGTGACCCGGCGTATGTCCGGGAGTGGGGATTATGCGAAGGGCGGTTTGTCCGAATCGCAGCTCCTCCAACGAATCGATATCGATGTCGGGCAGAGGTATGGCTCCGGTCTTGACTCCGAATATGCCGGCACTTGTCGCGGCATTCTCGATAAGGAAGTTGTCCTTGGCCGAGCATACGAACTCCACTCCGTAACGCTCCTTGACGAAGGCCACGCCCATGGTGTGGTCGAAGTGTCCGTGTGTTGCCACCGCCTTTACAGGGCGCAGCGAGTGTTTTGCGATAAACTCCTCCAAGATGCCGTTTTCGCGCTCGGTGAATGCGCCTGCATCGACTATGATGCACTCCTTGGTTGCGTCCCACAATATATAAGTATTCTCCATCAGCGGATTGAATACCAGTCGAGCTATGTTCATGGTCGTAAATTTTTACAAATATTGAAATCTTCTGAAATAATCGTCTATCTCGGAACGAAGTTCCAATCCTACTCGTTCGAAACAATCTAGTAGATCTTGATAGGCATTTTCGCCTCCTAAAAAGTCCCAGAATTCAGCCGCGACTTTTAATTCCTCTTTTAAATCCAATAGACCGGCCATAGTCCATCGAGAATATGGTTTTGGTTCGTATGGATTATATGGTATGGCTATCATTGTATGGATTTGTGCTTGGGGATTTTGAGCAAGCGTTACTCCGACCCATTCCAATAGAGTCCTCTTGAATCCCATAAATTCACCTTTGTTAGGTTTGGCACTTTTGATATCGAAGAAAAATATGTCTCCATTGTGATTTTGCAACATGACATCTACTCTTGTCGGTTTTACCGTATGCATCTCACCTTGTCGACAAACCTTACGGATAGCTTCTATCTCTGAATCCTTACAAGGTCGAGCGAGGCCTGCTGCCAAATTATCCATTATTGTTTGAATAACTCTTTGTGCAGATTCGCTTATTTGATTACCTGATACAAATTGTGATTGTGCTTGGGCAAAACGATTCTTAGCCAGAGCAATCGCGACTGGCTCGAAAATGCTTGTGCCGAAATTAGTATTCAATGAATGTATGAATGAAAAAAGTGCTAATCTATCTCTGCCCAAGAGCCTGGTATGAAATGGCATGATGGCTGGCTCAGGATTATAGTTGAGGAATTTATGCCTGAGACTATTTTTTAACACAGTTTCTATTTCTTGTATTTGAATATTTGTTAGAGCCATATTAATCTTGATTTAAGAATGGAATGTCTGTATATTATCTAAATGATATCGAGTCTACACCTTTAGCATTGCCAGTTGACATGGCTTCTAAATCATCTTTTAGCAAGTTGTTGTTTACATACTTAGATATCATTGTATAGGTTGCGAAATATTCAAATAATAAATTTTCGGATATTCCTGCTCGCAGCCCTAAGTTATTAGCAAAATTGGTTAAATATGATTGGGTTATTTTATCCATGGTTATTTACTTTTTAAGTGAAATATTATTTCTGAGTATGCGCCTTTATCTTTTTCTGTTCTGTTTAACACAGGCCGTTTGTATTGATTGATTATTTGCATTCCCGCATTCTCGGCAATATGAGGATATAGCCCGTATTTGTCATTTGCTACAATGAAAATATTATAGTCGTCCGCTAAAAATTGTTTGCAATGGTTAAGTACGCCGGTAATACCATTTATATAGCTCTTTTGAGCGGCATAGCCCTGTCCTCTGAACAACGGTCCTATTTCGGATTCATCATTTCTATCGAATCCGAATAAATCATATGAATAGGCATGTTGTTCATGGTAGTCTATCAATCCCACATAAGGCGGACTTGTAAAGATACCGCTTATTTTCTTTTTACTTACTTTTTTTGCTAATTCCGGATTTATATGTTCAAGTTGTCCAATTATATCGATATTCCTACTATCTCCTGCTAAACAATATTGTAAACTGTTTGTTCTGATTTTGTCGAATGCCTGTAAGCGCGTTACAGTATCTTTGCAATATGTTTTCCACCACTTGAATATCGAAAATAATGGTTTGCATATTTTACCGTGTTTGGTACAATAATATGTCGTCATTACAGGATCTTTAAGCGTCCCTAAATCAGCATGCGTTGTTGCACGGCAAGATCGCATTGTTCGGCTTAAAATAATTTGCAAAATAGCTTTGATTTGTCTGTTTTCTATTTTGTTAATTAGCGCGTTTATGATCTCTATTTCATTACGAATATTTTTTGTGTACCATATATCCAAAAAAGAGTTTTGTCTATTTTGTTTTAATAGTATTTGATATTTGGTTATCAAATTATTGTATATTGGTAAAAACTCTTTTGCTTTTTGTTCTCCATATGATTTGCCGTCAATCAGACCTCTGCGAACATTATATTTGAATTCCGGAACAGGGAAATAATGGTTGTTATAAATAATGAGTTCGTCAGACAGCTCTTTTTCAAACGCTGCTGTTCCACTGTCGATAATATGTTGTTTTAATTGATCGGTGATATGTGCTATCTCTTTTTGTAAAGCCGGTATGTCATATTGGGCGATTTTACTGTTTGATATCAAAGCATTGAATTGTGAAATATCAATTCCGATTGCATCTATTCCCAACTCGTTTGCTTGTACCAGGGTCGTTCCGCTTCCGCAAAATGGATCTAATATAATATCGCCAGCTGAAAAATATTTATCTTTCTTAAATTTATCCGTATGCTCGTCTATAAAATACTCTACAAGTTGAGGAATAAACTTTCCTTTATAAGGGTGTAATCGATGTACATGTTTGGTAGTTTGAGCTTCTTTCAGATAGTCGAACGATAGATCCCAATTGAGATCGTCGCCTAACTTTTTTTGCCAATCGATTGACTTTATGTTATTGACCTTATAATATTCGTCGAGTTCTTTGATAGGGATCAATATTTTGCCATTTATATCCTTTTGGGCAGATATACACCCGTAATTCACAAGATATGAGATGTTGGCAGTAGTAACGGTCTTTCCTAAATATTGTGATGCCCAGATACTTGCCTCTTTTATTTCTAAATATCCCTTTTGCTGGTTCGACATAATTATTATTTTATTGCGCTTAGACTTACATTATAGTTAAATATTTATATTTTTGAATACCAGTCGAGCTATGTTCATGGTCGTAAATTTTTACAAAAATAGTCATATTTTTTCGATAATGCGTCTTGTCGCTTCAATTATCATATCGACGATGGCGGAAGAGATTTGCGGCAGCTGCGCAAAAAAAATGGGGATAGAGCAACTCTATCCCCGCAGTTGTTATGTATGCGACAGGTTATGCCTTGTCGCTCTTGTGTTGGCGACGTTTCACCAGTCGTCTGATCCATAGGTAGTAACCCGTCAGCGGGAGCGTTGCTCCGAGCAGTGCCGACAGGAATGTCAGAATACGGGTGACAAGTCCGCCCCAGCTGCCGACATGTACCGTGTAGACTCCGCTGCGAACCTTGGCTGCGCGGTCGGTAGAGTCGTAGGGCTTGCTGCCGGTTATTTCGCCCGTGCGCTTGTCGAAGTCGAACTTGTCGGCTGCGCGCATGCTCGTGCGATTGGCCGGAACTACGCTTGCCTGCCCGTCGGAGATGCTTATCTGACGATAGCCCGGATTCTCCTGCGCCAGCCGGTCGCATATCTGCTGCCAGTGTGCATAGGGCGAGTGTAGGCGAGCCGAGCCTTCGCTCTGCCCGTGGCCGTGACGGTTTGCGTCGTTGCGGTCGCTGTTGTCGCGAACGTTGTCGTGTGCAGCCTCCCTGCCTTCGCTCTGCCCGCGGCGTGAGTGACGGCCGGTGTTCTCCGCTTCGGCATTGTCGCGGCGTGAGTGACGAACATTTTCGCCCTCTGCCGCCTGCTCCTGACGGTCACGGCTGCCGCGTTCATCGCGACGCTCTGCCATAGCCGCTTCGCCGTTTTGGGCGTTGCGTGTCTCCGTGCGCTGTGCTCCGCCGCCATGACTGCCCTCGGCAGAGGTCTCGACGCCGAATGCTGCGTAGAATCCGGTGCGATACCACTTGAACGACCATGTGAGTCCGGTGAGTGCCACGGCAAGCAGGAGTATGGTGGCATAGATGCCTCCTGCTACGTGCAGATCGTGCCAGAATCGCGGCCAGCCCTTGGTGAATGATATTTTCAGGCTCTTGACAAGCGGTTTGTTGCGGTTGGTGAGCCACATCAGCAGACCGGTTATCAGTATGATGACCAGTACGAGCGTACTGATTCCGACGAGCAGTTTGCCCACACCGTCGGACGATCCCATCAGCCATCGGTGCAAGTGGAACATCGTGTCGAAGAACGGCATGCGCTGACTGCGTCCCTTCACCTGGCCGGTGTACTGGTCTACGTAGAGCGATGCGCGACGCGGTTTCGACAGCGACACCTGATAGTTGCGCGAGGCATCGTCGGAGATTGTGACGCTCGTGATTGCCACGCTGTCGGGCAGTGTGGCGGCAACGCTTGTCATAAGCTCATCGAGCGGCAGGGGAGTCTGCTTTACCTCGTCGACGAAATAGAGATCGTGGTTGCACATCTCGGTGATCTCCTTCTCGAAGACCAGCATCGATCCCGAAAAACAGATCAGCGTGATGAAGATGCCGAACGGAACCGAGAACCAGAGGTGCAGTTTTCTGAATAGCTTTTTCATCGTGCGAGGTCGTTATTTTACCGAAAGATGTCCGACGGCCGTTACCGAGTCTACTTCGAGCGTAACACCCTTGGTGGCGGTAGCCGAAGCGGGATCGATCTTGTAGACGGCCGGATATTCGTCGTTCTCCGTCATGATAGGCATGTAGACATAGCCGCCTGCCACATATGGAGTCTTGCCGAAATCGGAGATGATGTTAGGATCGGGCAGACCGGTGATGTAGGTCAGCTTTCCGTTGTCGCCGTTGAAGATGGCCAGACGGTTGGCTACGTAACCGGTCTGGGAGAAGGGACGGTCGTACATGCGCATGAGGAAGTAGTTGCCGCCTGCATGCCAGCAGCGCAGGAAGCCTGCGCCGTTGCTCTGTTCTTCGATGCTGTAATAGTAATCGGGGTCGAACTCTGTGGCTCCGGCCTTGATGCGAACTACACCTGCGTCCAGATCTGTCCGCTGACGACCGTCGGTGAGCGTCTTGGCGAACGAGGGCGAGAAGACATAGATGTCGCCGTTGTCGGCAGCCCATATGCTCTGATAGTACTGCGAGCGGTAGCGTCCGCAGGCGTAGCTGATCTTGTCGGTCTTGATGACGCGCTTGCCGTCGAGCTGCTCGTTGTCGAATATGGCTACCCAGCACTCGTTGGGGTACTGTGTGCCCGACAGCTCGCCTTTGGTGTAGCTGCCGCCGCCCGTGCCGCCGCTATCCTGCTTGACCAGATCCTCGTAGCCCTCGCGGATATTTCCTTCGATGGCCGAGCCGTAGGGGCTCAGACCCATGCCTATGGCTGCGCTGTAAAGTTTGCCGGCCGACTCCAAGAAGCCCGACAGCATAACATACTCGCCGTTGCCCAGGAAGTTCTCCGACATGAAATTATCCTTTTTCTTCGAGTCGCTCGACGAATAGTTCTCGGCCTCGACATCGAGGTAAGAGAGGAGGAACATGCGCGGCAGGTTGTTGTTGGCATCGGCATACTCGGGAATACCGTCTCCGGTTGAGGCTGCCATTATATATTTGCCGTATTTGCCGAACGAGGTGAAGCGGTCGACCTTGTATTCGGCCGAGCGGGCGCGCATCTGTCCGTCACTTCCGAGATAGTATGAACGGGTTGTGCCGGCGTTACCCTGATTGTAGGTCAGTGCGTAGAGGTATTGATCTTTGTAGAATACCCACTCTGTGGCACCGTCGTTGACCAGACCGTTGTTGATGGCCGATACGCTGCCGCTGTCGATAGACTGCGATGTGAGCAGTACGTTGGCGGTCTGCTCGCCGTCCTTGACCGAGGTGGCGAATACGAATGCCTCCTCTACCTCGGTTCCGGAGGTATTTGCTCCGTTGCCATCGTCGGTGCAGGCGGCGGCTGTCATGCCTATCAGTGCGGCGACAGTCCAGATTTTAAGATTGTTTCTCTTCATGATAAATGTTTTTTATGATTGTCCGTATATGTTTTAGTTTCCGAAATGAACTCGTATCTTGCCGTAGAATGCACGGCCGGCACGTTGCAGCGAGAAGTTGTCGTAGAGCTTCTCGTCGGTGAAGTTGCGGCACTCGACAGAGAAGTTGTAGCGACCCTTCATTATGCTGTACGTGATCGAGAGGTTGTGCGAGAACTGATTGGGAATCACGTAGTCGCCTTTGTTGGCTCCGATGTGCTGCGAGTAGTATGTGAAGCTGTGCAGATACTGGTTGTCGTAGGTGACGGTCAATATGTTGCCTTTGCCTTTTTTGCCCGGATCGTGCCAGTAGAAGCTGATGTCGGAGTCGGCGAAGAGGTAGGGCAGGTTGGATATGCGCTGTTTGTAGTTGATGTTGGGCGTCGAGCTTCCCATCGAGGTCTTCATGTTGTCCAGCACATTCATCTGGGTGAAGTTGCCGCCTATGCTTAGCCAGCGCGAGAAACCGTAGCGCAGCGAGATGTTGTAGCCTTTGGTCTGTACGTTGCCGTAGTTTACGTAGGAGGCGGCATATTTGCCACCGCTCATCGAGGCTATGTTGCGCTGTATGTAGTCGTTGGTATTGCGGAATACGAGTCCGCCCTCGACATAGACCGAGTGTTTGCCGAATGTCTGCGTATAGCTGACATTGAAGTTGTAGTTGTCGCTGCGTTCGGGTTTGATGCCTATGTCGCCCATTTCGAGGTCTTCGTCGCCGAACATCTCCTCGATGGTCGGCAGACGGCAAGCCTTTTCGTATGACAGTTTGGCTTGCAGGCCGGGGTAGATGAAATAGGTGCCCGCCGCACCGTATCCCCAAAAGTCGGTAGTGCGCGAGGTGCGTTCGTAGTTGTCCATGGCATCGGTGGTGGCTACCGGACCCGATACGGCCTGACGGTAGTATTTGCCGAATACCGAAAGATTCCATTTGTCCGAGGGCATGAGTCTGTACGAGAGACCCGATATGTTCTTCTGCGTGCGTTTGTCGATGGCGTCGGTCACGGCCTCTTTGGTGAGCAGCGAGGTGTTGACGCGGCGGAAGTCGTTGAGTACGTGGTTGAAGGTGAAGGTGTGGGCGCGTCCCAGGCGATAGTTCACCGTTGCCGTTCCGTTCCAGTTGTGGTTGGTGGCGCGCGAGTGCTGATAGGACTGCTCGCCGGGTGAGTTGAGCGGGGCGCTCTCTGCCAGCCAGTTGTATTTGTGAGATGCCGTGTCGACATTGATGGCTACGTCCTGGTTGTAGTTGACCGTCATCGACACGTCGAGGCCTTTGGTGAACAGATTGCGCTTGCTGTATTCGAGCGATGGCATAAGTGCGTGTCCCTTGCGGTGTTTTTCACCGTATACGATCTCCTGGCGCACGCCGGTCTGCACCTCCTTATACATGTGCGAGTAGGTGAAGCCCAGCATCAGCCGGTCGGCCCATTTGCGGGAGGTTATACCTATCTTGCCGATAACGGCCTCGTTGTGATAGGTGTCGTTGAAACGCTGCACATGCTGTTTCTTGTCGCGGTCGATGCGTCCCGTCTCGAAGTCCTCCACGGGTGAATCCACCCAGTAGTTGTTGTCGGAGTAGTTCTGGAAGGCATTGATCTCGTAGGTGAATCCGCTGTCGAAGGTCTGTCCGAAGTTGACATACGACTTGTGAGTGTTGAATGATCCGTAGGAGTACGATGCGTCGAGAAACCAGCCGCGGCGACGTTTGTTGGTGACGATGTTTACTACGCCACCTATGGCATCGGTGCCGAAGTTGACCGGTACGACGCCTTTATATACCTCGATGCGGTCGGCGAAGTTGACCGGAATATTGTTCAGCGAGAACGATGCTCCCACACCCTCCTGCGGTACGCCGTCGATGAATATTTTGACATGCTTTCCGCTGAAACCGTCGAGCATCAGCGACATGTCGGATCCCACGCCGCCCGATTCGCGCAATTTCAATCCCGGAGCCTTCGACAGGGCATCGCTGAGATTTTTGGTGGAGTTCTGCATATCCTTGGTGCCCACGGCCACGGCGTTGAACGGCGATCGCTTCACCTGCCCGACGCCCGATGCCATCACTACCACCTCTTCCAGTTCGACATCTTCGGCGTTGAGCAATATGTTCATCTTCTGCCGCTCGGAAGTAAGACGGATCGGTTTCTCGACGGTTTGGTAGCCTAAGGCCGATACCACCAGCGTGTAATCGCCGGCCGGGGCGTAGAGATAATACATGCCCTGTTCGTTGGTCGAGCAGCCGTAAGCCGTGTTTTTGAGATAGACCGAAGCGTAGGCCACCTCGGAGTTGTCTTTTGAGATGATTTTGCCCGAAAGCGACGGGCGTGTTTTATCCTGCGCCATGACCGTTACGGCGCACAAGACCAGCAAGAAGATTGTAAATATCTGTTTCTTCGACATATGTATGGTTTTACTTTACAAAAAAACGTGCAGTGTTTACAATCTAAGCCAACTGGACTTATGTGTAAAACACTGCACGTTGTATATTTCGGGTGCAAAGTTATCCGACGATTCGCATCTTTGCAATCCCCAATAATAGGTATTTTTTATCGATTCGGCCTATCGATAGCCGGCATGTAGCCGTTGCGGAGCCTGTCCGCTGCCGTTATTGCCGCTTCACGAGCTTGACGACATTCTCCACGTGGTGGGTGTGGGGGAACATGTCGACGGGCTGTACCGTCTCCACACGATACATATCGTCCAGAAGTGCGAGGTCGCGCGCCTGTGTGGCGGGATTGCAGCTTACGTAGACTATTCGGCGGGGAGCCGCACGTTTGATTACCTCTATGACCGGCTCGTCGACACCTGCGCGCGGCGGGTCGAGTATGACCACGTCGGGACGTCCGTTGCGTTCGACGAACTCGTCCGACAGCACCTCTTTCATGTCGCCGGCATAGAACGTTGTGTTGTCGATGCCGTTGAGGGCAGAGTTGACGCGAGCATCCTCGATAGCCTCGGCAACATACTCTATGCCAACGACCTTGCGTGCCAGGCGGGCACAGAAGTTGGCTATGGTGCCGGTGCCGGTGTAGAGATCGTAGAGGATCTCGTCGCCGCGCAGATCGGCCGCTTCGCGTGCCACCTTGTAGAGCTCGTAAGCCTGCTCGGAGTTGGTCTGATAGAACGATTTGGGTCCCACCTTGAACTGCAAGCCCTCCATGCGTTCGATGATGTGATCCTTGCCGCGGAAGCATATTGGCTCGCGGTCGCCGAGCGAGTCGTTCCACTTGTCGTTTATCATGTATATCAGCGAGGTGATTTCGGGGAACGTGTCGCCAAGATGATTCATCAGGGCGTCGATCTTCTCGCGGTCGTTCTCGTTGAAGACTACGATCACCATCACTTCGCCTGTCGATGCCGTGCGTATGATGATCGTGCGCATCAGTCCCTCGTGGGCGCGGGCGTTGTGGAACGTATATCCGTTATCAATGCAGAAACGTTTGGTTTCCAATCTGATGCGATTGGAGATGTCGGCCTGCAACCAGCATTTGTCGATATCGAGCACCTTGTCGAAACAGCCGGGGATATGAAATCCCAGAGCCGGAGCCGACTCTATGTCGCCTCCTGCGGCTATCTCCTCGTAGGTCAGCCAGCGACGATCGGCAAAGGTGAATTCGAGTTTGTTGCGATAGAATTGCGTCTGAGCCGAGCCGAGGCACTTGCGCACCTCGGGCAGCTCTATGCGTCCTATGCGCGATAGTTGGTCGTGCACCTGGGTGGTCTTCTGCCGCAGCTGCTCCTCATATGGCAGGTTTTGCCATTTGCAACCGCCGCACACGCCGAAATGGGCGCAGAACGGCTCGGTGCGCAACGGCGATTTCTCCACGAAACGCACTACGCGTCCCTCCATGTAACGTCTGTGCTTCTTGCATATCTGCACATCTACCACATCTCCCGGCACCGTCATCGGCACGAACACAACCTGTTCATCTGCCCGTCCCATAGCTTTGCCCTCTGCTGCGAGCGTCGTTATTTTCAGTCCCTCTATCAGGGGATAATCTCGTCTTTTACGCGACATACTTTTGGTTTTTCTTTTGCGCAAAGATACATCTTTTTTCGTGAAAAGGCGTCATTAGCGTCACCTCAATCATCGGCGCGAATAGGCAGTACGTCGAGTACAGCCTATCCGCGCCGCTTTCATGTCGGCACCGCTACTAACGCCTTTTGACGAAAAAAGGGCGCATATATCTTTGGAGGCTATTACGGTTGTCATGTCATTTCGAGCGTGAGCGAGAAATCTGTGTGCGACGATTTCCACTGTCGTCTTTTCTCTCAGCATGTACAAGGTCTTGTCTTCCCCAGATGTCTCACATTGTTCGACATGACGTGTTTGTCATTCTGAGGAGCGCGATACGCGCGACGTGAGAATCTTTTTTTTGTGCGACAAACTGTGCTTCCGCCTGCGAGACTCCCACGTCGCAGTCTTTGCCTGCTCCTCGGAGTGACAGCTGGTTGTCATTTCGAGCGCGAGCGAGAAATCTGTGTGCGACGACTTGTTCCTCTGACGAAAAATGTCCGGACGGGTGGTACTCGATGTACTTCCCGTTCGGACATTGAGCAAGACAGATGACCCCTTTCGAAAGAGATCATCTGTCTGTCATAAAAATAACGGATCGGCCGATATCGAACCTCGAACTCTCTATCCTCGCTCGCTCATGCTCCGGCATGCAACCTCGGTTGCCTGCGGACACGGCAAGACTCTCCTGCTCTCCCTGTTCCCGGTCTCTCTGTCGATCCTGTCGCCTGCGGCACACTCCCACGGGAGGCGCTGCGGCATTACTCTCGGCGCGTTGCTGAGGATTAAGCGTACTTGAACGTAGCCTCGTCCGAAACGGTCAACTTCTTGCGACCCTTGGCGCGACGTGCAGCCAACACCTTGCGGCCGTTGGCGGTAGCCATTCTCTGACGGAATCCGTGCTTGTTGATTCTCTTACGGCGAGAAGGCTGATAAGTTCTTTTCATTGCCATAGTTGTATCGTTTTTATTGTTTTATTGTCCAATCAATAGTCGCAAAAGCACACTATGCGGAGTGCAAAGGTACAACGTTTTTTTATAAATCCAAAAAAAAGTTGAAAATATTGGTTTGTGCGGTATGTTTTTGGGTTGCGGCGACGCACCTCTGATGACGGCTGAGACCATGTGGCGGCATATTTCGCTGTCGAACAGTCGGCGTTAACATAAAAATTACTATCTTTGCACATTATATATATGTCAATGAAATTCGAACTTCAACATACACTCAGCGACAGCCGTGCCCGTGCCGGCTTGTTGCATACAGATCACGGTGAGGTGCAGACCCCCATATTCATGCCCGTGGGCACGGCTGCCGCAATGAAGGGCATATTCCATCGCGACCTGCGCCAGGAGGCTCATGCCCAGATAATTCTGGCCAATACCTATCATCTCTACCTGCGTCCGGGCATGGAGATCATCGAACAGGCGGGAGGCGTGCACCGCTTCTCTTCGTGGGACGGTCCGATGCTGACCGACAGCGGCGGATTCCAGGTGTTTTCGCTGGCTTCGTGCCGCAAGCTCAAAGAGGAAGGGTGTCATTTCCAGTCGCATATCGACGGCTCGCGTCATCTGTTCACGCCCGAAAGCGTCATCGATACCGAGCGTACGATAGGTGCCGATATCATGATGGCCTTCGACGAGTGCCCTCCGGGCGACGCTCCGCGCGATTACGCCGCAAAATCGCTGGCAATGACCGAGCGATGGCTCGACCGCTGTTTCAACCGTTATGCTCAGACCGCGCCCAAATACGGCCACTATCAGGCTCTGTTCCCGATTGTTCAGGGTTGTGCCTATCCGGATTTGAGACAAAGTGCGGCACGCAACGTGTTGCAGTACGATGCCGACGGTTATGCCATAGGCGGTCTGGCGGTGGGAGAACCGACCGATGTTATGTACTCCATGATCGAGGTGGTCAACGAGGTGCTGCCTCAGAACAGACCGCGCTATCTGATGGGTGTCGGTACGCCGATCAATATTTTGGAGGGTATCGACCGCGGCGTGGATATGTTCGACTGTGTGATGCCCACGCGCAACGGCCGCAACGGCCAGCTGTTCACGTCGGAGGGCATAATCAACATACGCAACAAGAAGTGGGAGAACGACTTCTCGCCGATCGATCCCGCAGGTGCGGCCTTTGTCGACCATACCTACACAAAGGCATATCTCCACCATCTGGTGGTGTGCGGCGAGATGCTGGCGGCTCAGATAGCCTCGCTGCATAACGTGGCGTTCTATCTGTGGCTGGTGGGCGAGGCGCGGCGTCATATCGTCGCCGGCGATTTCAAGTCGTGGAAAGAGATTATGGTGCAGCGTCTTGCGCGCCGTCTCTGATTATAACAAGCACAGCGAAGCATGAAAAACAGACTGCTGCCGTCGATGAAGGGCTATCGGATACTCGATCGCTACATACTGGGGAAGTTTCTCAGTACGTATCTGTTCGGTTTGGCCATAATCATCGTCATCGTCGTGGTGTTCGACTACACGGAGAAGGTCGACGACTTCACCGAGTTGAAGGCTCCGATGCGTGCCATCATAGTCGACTACTATCTCAACTTCGTACCATATTTCATCAATCAGTTCAGCGGACTGTTTACATTCATCGCCGTGATATTCTTTACCTCGAAGATGGCCTCGCAGACCGAGATTGTGGCCATCTTGTCGGGCGGCGTGAGCTTCAAGCGGTTCCTGTGGCCCTATTTCATGGGTGCGACCTTCATCGCGCTGCTGAGCTTTGCGCTGAGTCTGTGGATCATACCCATATCGCAGCGCGATTGTGTGGATTTTCAGCGCAAATATATAAAACGTCAGCAGGTGCTGCCATACGACCACGACATCTATCGTCAGATCGACGACGGCACATTTGCCTACGTGCGCGGCTACTCGCCCAATCTGGAACGTATTCCCTATTTCGCCATCGACCGTTTCGACGGCTCTTCGATGGTCGAGCAGCTCGATGCAGCCAGCGTGTCGTTCGATCCGCAGACGCGTCGCTGGACGGCACCGCGATATACGATACGCCGGTTCGAATCGGGTGAGGAGGTGTCGTTCAAGCAGTTCCGTAATCTCGATACGCTGATAAACCTCGATGCACGTGAGCTGGGACATGTCGAGTCGCTGATTAAGACCATGACCATAGGCGAGCTGAACGACTTCCTGGCGCAGCAGCGCAAGAAGGGAGCCGACGACGTGTATGTGATAGAGGTCGAGCGGCATGCGCGGTTCTCCTATCCGCTGTCGGCTATTATCCTGACGCTGATCGGAGTGTCGCTTTCGTCGCGCAAGGTGCGCGGCGGAATGGGATTCCACATAGGCATGGGCATCGCACTCTGCTTCGCATACATCATGTGCGGCCGCATATTCGAGCAGATAGCTGTCAGCGGCTCGCTGCCGGCGTGGTTCGGCGTGTGGCTGCCCAATTTCATATTTGCCATAATAGCAGTTGTCATTTACCGTAAAGCACCCAAGTAATGGAGAGTCTGTCGAGCATAGTCGAAAAGATCCGTCGTGCGGAGCGCATATCGCCTGCCGAGGCCGTGCGTCTCTGGCGCGAGGCTCCGTTGTGGCTTCTGGGCAGGTTGGCCACCGAGCGAAAACGCGCCGTGAGCGGCGACGAGGTCTATTACAATCGCAACATACATATCGAGCCGTCGAATGTCTGCATATTCGACTGCGAGTTCTGCTCGTTTCGTCGCGGAGCCGACGATGCGGAGGCGTGGTCGCTGTCGCTCGATGAGATCGAGCAGCGTGCGCGCGAGGCTGCGGGACGCGGTGTGACGGAGGTGCATATCGTCGGAGGCGTACACCCCGATCATACGCTCGATTTCTATTGTCAGATGATACGCCGTGTGAAGAGCGCCGTGCCTGGTGCGGCGGTCAAGGCCTTTACTGCCGTCGAACTGCTCTATATGATCCGCAAGGCGGGGCTTACTGTGGAGAAGGGTCTGCGCCGACTCGCGGAGGCCGGTATGGAGGCCATACCGGGCGGCGGGGCGGAGATCTTCGACGAGGAGCTGCGCAGCAAGATATGCCCCGACAAGGGTACGGCCGACGAGTGGCTCGCCGTGCACCGCATTGCCCACCGCATGGGTCTGAGCAGCAATGCTACGATGCTCTACGGCCATGCCGAGACCATCGGGCAGAGGGTCGATCACCTCGACCGTCTGCGCCGTTTGCAAGATGAGGCACCGGGATTCGATGCCTTTATTCCGCTCAAATATCGCAGTCGTCACAATCGCATGTCGGAACTGGGCGAATGTTCGGTGGAGGAGGATTTGCGGACGATGGCCATGAGTCGCATATATCTCGACAACATACCCCATATCAAGGCGTACTGGGTGGCATGCGGAGCTGCCACGGCCGAGATGGCGCTCTTGTTCGGTGCAGATGATCTGGACGGTACGATCGACGATTCGACCAAAATATACTCCATGGCCGGAGCCGACTCCCGTCCGTCGATGAGCGTGGAGCAGATACGCTCGCTTGCCGCTTCGGCGGGATTCAGGGCAGTCGAGCGAGATACTCACTATCGCCCGGTCGCAATCGGGAGGAATGACGCTGCGACGCCTGCGGCCGCAGATGTTGTCCGAGAGCCGGTCAAGCCGGCAGAGGAGAGCTCGGAGCAACTGCCCCGAAGAGCTGTCGACAAACCTGCGGCAGTAGCGGCTGCCGTGCCGGCCGTCGAGCCTGTGGCCGAGAGCGCAGCGACCGTGGCCGGTGCCGGGGAGGTGAAGCCGTCGCGGAAGACTTCGCCGCCCGTGCAGCCCGAACGTCCTCGCGCGAAAGAGCCGGCAACCCCGATACGAACAGAAAAGAAACCTTTTGAGAAGATGCAACAGAGAGATCGAGACATTGCCAGAGCGACGCAGGTGCGCAAGCCTGCGAGAGCTGCGCACGACAGTCGTGCGCACGATGGTTTTTGGGAGCGTCTTAACCGCTTCCGCAAGAGGTATCCGGTGGTGGCACACCTTATATATATAATAATAACGCTTCTGCTGCTGGTGCTGGCGCTCAATGTCGGTCTGGGTTGGGGTACGCGTCACGGCAAGACCATATCGGTGCCCAACTTTGTGGGACTCGGCATAGAGGAGGCTCGCGGCGAGGCTGCGCGCATGGATCTCGATATCGTGGTGCAAGACTCGATATTCGATGCCGATGTCGCCGGCGGAGTGGTGGTCGAGCAGCTGCCGCGCCATGGTCACAAACGCGATGTTGTGGTGAAGCCCGGCCGAAAGATATATGTGACTATCAATGCCTACAACCGTCGCACCGTGACGGTGCCGTTCGTGGCCAAGCAGTCGCTCCGACAGGCTAAGAATCAGTTGGAGCGGGCAGGCCTCATCATAAAGGAGCTGATATACGAGCCCGACCGTGTGGCTACCGACTATGTGTTGCGCGAGGAGATCGGCGGTCGGCAGATTCTGTCGTCGTCGTCGCCTGTTACGGTGCCGTATGCCACGGGCGTGACGCTCTATGTAGGGTATGAACCGTCGAAAGCGATGACCGTGGTGCCCAAGGTGATCGGCATGCGTCTGTCGCAGGCGCAGAGCACGTTGTGGGACAACGGTCTGAACGTTGGCGAAATAGTATACGATCAGAGCGTCAAGGATTTCAAGGAGCGTCGCGAGGCCAAGGTCTACAAGCAGTCGCTGCATCAGAACCAGGGTGCGCGTCGCGGTGCACGCGTTACGCTCTATCTGACATGCGACGATGATGCGGTGACGCAGAGCGCAAAACGCTCCGAGGCGGAGGCCTTGCAGTATGAGCGTCAGCGTCGTCAGCGCGAGCGTGAGTATGCCGATTCGCTTTCCGAGGCGGAGACCGTGTCGAATCTGCTCAGAGAGATGTCGGGCGAATAACATGATTTATATGCAGAACACCGATAAAGATATGCTGTGCGACGAGCTGTTGTCGCAGACGATCTCTGCAAGTGAGACCGAGGCTGCCGCCGATGAGGATTGTCAGAGCGACGAGTTGTTCGAACACTTCTCGATAGTTGTCGACAAGGGGCAGTCGTTGCTGCGGCTCGACAAGTTTCTTGTGTGCCGTTTGGAGAACACCTCGCGCAACCGCATACAGGCTGCGGCCGATGGCGGCAATGTGCTGGTCAACGGCCGTCCGGCCAAATCGAGCTACAAGGTCAAGCCGCTGGATCGCATATCGATCGTGATGCCCTATCCGCGGCGCGAGTTGGAGATCATACCGGAAAACATTCCGCTCGATATACTCTATGAGGACGACGATGTGCTGGTGGTCGACAAAGAGGCCGGCATGGTGGTGCACCCTGGCTTCGGCAACTACACCGGTACGCTGGTCAATGCGCTGACATTCCACTTGCAGCACCTGCCCATGTTCCGCGAGGGCGACATGCGTGCCGGACTGGTGCATCGCATCGACAAGAATACGTCGGGACTGCTGGTGGTGGCCAAAAACGAGCGTGCCCACGTCGATCTGGCCAAGCAGTTTTTCGATCATACGATCTATCGCCGCTATGTGGCTCTGGTGTGGGGCAACATAGAAGAGGACGAGGGTACGATCACGGGTAATATCGGCCGCAATCCGAAAGACCGGTTGCAGATGTGGGTTTTCGCCGACGGATCGGACGGCAAACATGCCGTTACCCACTTCCGTGTATTGCGCCGTTACGGCTATGTGACGCTGGTCGAGTGCCGGTTGGAGACCGGACGCACTCATCAGATACGTGTGCACTTCGCATGGCAGGGTCACCCTCTGTTCAACGACGAACGCTATGGCGGCGACCGCATATTGAAGGGAACCACATTCATGAAATACAAGCAGTTCATCGAAAACTGCTTCCGGGCTATGCCGCGCCATGCACTGCATGCGCGTGCGCTTGGCTTCGTACACCCGGCAACACGCAAGGAGGTGATGTTCGACAGCGAGCTGCCCGACGATTTCCGCGCATTGCTCTCCAAGTGGGAGACCTACACTGCGGCGGCATCGGGCGGTCGCGAACCGCTCGACGAGGTGGAGTTGTAACATCTTTATAATGGACTCATGGCATTTCTACCGACTACCATAAAGGAGGTGCGCGAGCGCGGCTGGGATCAGCTCGATGTGATCCTGTTCACGGGCGATGCCTATATCGACCACCCGTCGTTCGGCGCGGCGGTCATAGGACGTTTGCTCGAAGACGAGGGCTACCGCGTGGCGATAGTGCCCCAGCCCAACTGGCGCGACGATCTGCGCGATTTTACCAAGCTGGGGGTGCCGCGACTCTTTTTCGGCGTGACGGCCGGTGCCATGGATTCGATGGTCAACCACTATACGGCCAATCTACGCTTGCGCAGCAACGATGCCTACACCCCGGGCGGACGGGCAGGATTTCGTCCCGACCGTGCCGTCGATACATATGTGAAGATACTAAAACGTCTGTTTCCGCATACGCCGGTGGTGGTGGGCGGTATAGAGGCTTCGCTCAGACGTCTTACCCACTACGATTATTGGAGCGACTCGCTGCGCGAGTCGATACTTCTGACCAGCGGTGCCGACCTGCTGATGTACGGCATGGGCGAGCGTGTCATTCAGCAGGTGGCGAGGGCATTGCGCAACGGCTATAATGCCAAACTGCTGCGCGGAATCGATCAGGTGGGATTCGTCGCCGACCGCTCTTATGTCGACCGGCTCGATGCCGCGACTACGTTGCGTTTGCACTCGTTCGAGGAGTGCGTGCGCGACAAACGGGCTTTTGGCGACAACTTCGCCCGTATAGAGACGCTGAGCAACATGAAGGAGTGCCGGACGACGATAGTCGAGTCGTCGGGCGATCGTTATGTGGTCATAACGCCTCCCAACACGACTCTCACGACGGCGGAGCTCGACCACTCGTTCGATCTGCCCTACGAGCGTGCTCCCCACCCGCGCTACCGCGGCAAGGGCGATATTCCGGCGTGGGAGATGATAAAACACTCGATCAACATACACCGCGGCTGCTTCGGCGGCTGCTCGTTCTGCACCATATCGGCGCATCAGGGAAAGTTTATCAATTCGCGTTCGGAGCGTTCTATTCTCGACGAGGTGCGCAAGGTGGTGTCGATGCCCGATTTCAAGGGCTATATATCCGACATTGGTGCGCCGTCGGCCAACATGTATCGTATGCAGGGTGTGAACGAGGAGGCTTGCCGCAAGTGCCGCCGTCCGTCGTGTCTTCACCCCAGGCTGTGCCCCAACATGCGGAACGACCATCGTCCGCTGCTGGATCTATATGAGAAGATACGCTCGGTGAAGGGCGTGAAAAAGGCATTCATCGGCAGCGGCATACGTTACGATCTGTTCGATGATTCGCCATATTTGGAGACGGTCGTAAAGCATCACACTTCGGGGCGGTTGAAAGTAGCCCCCGAACATACGGAGCGGGCGGTGCTCGATCTGATGCGCAAGCCGCCGTTCGAGATGTTCGAACGCTTGAACGACGACTTCCGGCGAATATGCCATCGCGAGGGGTTGCGCTATCAGCTGATCCCGTATTTCATATCGTCGCACCCGGGTTGCCGCGAGGCAGACATGCAGGCGCTGTCGCACAAGGTGCTGGGTAAACTGCACTTTACGTTGGAGCAGGTGCAGGACTTGACGCCCACGCCCATGACGCTGTCGTCGGTGATGTTCTTCACGGGAGAGAATCCGTATACTCACGAGAAGGTCTATGTGGCACGCACGCAGGAGCAGAAGCGTAGACAGAAGTCCTATTTCTTCGACGAGCGTCCTCGGGACAGCGTGCGTTCGGTCGAGTCGCACTATTCGCGTGTGTCCCGCTCGGGGCGACCGGCAGACACCTCTTGTCTTTCGCGCCCGTCGCGCGCCGCACACGAGGCTGTTGCGGGTCGGGAAACGGCCGGTCGCAAATCGTCTCTACGGAAGCGAAAACGATAGCGTGCGCGCATCGAGATATCCTGCCGGATAGGGCATGTGCCAGTTGCCCATACTGCCGTTATTGATTATGGTTCGCCATATCGTCACCGTGCTCCGGTCGAGCATGTGATGAGGCATGGCCACGCGTATTACCACCGATGAGACGGAATCGCCGCGCTCGTAGGCGGTGGTGTACTCTATCCTCTCCATATCCAGCATAGGCGGCCGCCAGTCTATAATCAGAAGCGAGTCGGCGACCGACATGCGCTCGTCGAGCTGTGTCGTGTCGCGCAGTTCCGTGGGATTCTCGCCCGACAGAGGTCGTTGCCGGTTCGGGTGCGGCGCGGTATGCCCTGTTGCGAGTGCGACCGACAGCGTGGCGGCCAGAAGCGATATTATCGATCTGTACATCTGCGTAAGGTTTATTTTTCGTCTGTCAACAATCCTGCCGGAAGGATCGTGCGCATGCTGTGTTTCTATGCGAATAATAGTTGAATTTTGGAGTAATTAACGGTGTGGAAAAGTTGTCGGAATCCGCATTTGCGCCCGATTTTGCCCGAAACGGTTAAAGTGTGGAATATCAGTATGATATATAAAACGCGATAATAAAACGTTTATTTTGTTTGAAAAAGTATAAGAAAAAAGTATCGGTTCGGGAGGGGTTTGTGCTGCGGCTGTGCAAAAATTGTGCTTATATATATTGTGTTTGAGAAAAAATCACTATCTTTGCAGGCAATTTCCAGATTATGGGAATTGAAACAGTTAACAAAAATTAAAGGACAAAAACGTTTTAAGAAATGCCGACTATTCAACAGTTAGTAAGAAACGGTCGAGTAAGCGCGATTGACAAGAGCAAGTCGCCGGCACTCGCAGCGTGTCCTCAGCGTCGCGGAGTTTGTACTCGTGTGTACACGACGACTCCCAAGAAGCCGAACTCGGCTATGCGTAAGGTGGCACGTGTAAGATTGACCAATGGCAAGGAGGTCAACGCCTATATCCCCGGAGAAGGTCACAACTTGCAGGAGCACTCTATCGTGCTCGTTCGTGGCGGTCGTGTGAAGGACCTCCCCGGTGTTCGTTATCACCTCGTGCGCGGTGCGCTCGACTCGGCAGGCGTGGACGGTCGTCGTCAGCGTCGTTCGAAGTATGGTGCAAAGCGTCCCAAGGCAGGTAAGACGGCTGCAAAGAAGTAATTAAACGAAACGATTAAATTAGCAAGCAACAATGAGAAAAGCTAAGCCAAGAAAGCGAATTCTACTTCCAGATCCCAAGTTCAACGACGTGGAGGTTACACGTTTTGTGAACAACCTTATGCTGGATGGAAAGAAGAGTATTGCTTACACCATTTTCTACGATGCGTTGGAGTTGGTGAGCAAGAAGATGAAGGATGCTGATAAATCTCCTCTGGAAGTCTGGAAACAGGCTCTTGAGAATATCACGCCCCAAGTCGAAGTTAAGTCGAAGCGTATCGGTGGCGCGACGTTCCAGGTTCCTACGGAGGTTCGTCCCGAGCGCAAAGTTTCAATTTCCATGAAAAACCTTGTCCTTTACTCACGCAAGCGTTCGGGCAAGTCGATGGCGGAAAAGCTCTCAGCAGAGATAGTAGATGCCTACAACCAGCAGGGTGCTGCCTTCAAACGCAAGGAGGAGATGCACCGTATGGCAGAGGCTAACAAGGCATTCGCACACTTCAGATTCTAAAACAGGAAGGTTAGATGGCTACAAGAGATTTAAATTATACGCGTAACATCGGTATCATGGCTCACATCGATGCCGGTAAGACTACCACTTCGGAGCGTATCCTCTTCTATACGGGTAAGACCCACAAGATCGGTGAGGTGCACGAGGGTGGCGCCACCATGGACTGGATGGTTCAGGAGCAGGAGCGTGGTATCACCATTACTTCGGCTGCAACCACCGCATTCTGGCAATATAAGGATAAGACCTATCAGATCAACCTTATCGATACCCCGGGACACGTCGATTTCACCGTCGAGGTGGAGCGTTCGTTGCGTGTATTGGACGGTGCCGTTGCAACGTTCTGCGCCGTAGGCGGTGTGGAGCCTCAGTCGGAGACCGTTTGGCGTCAGGCCGATAAATACAATGTTCCCCGTATCGGTTATGTCAACAAGATGGACCGCACGGGTGCCGACTTCCTGGCCGTATGCTCGCAGATCAAGGAGCATTTCGGTGCTACGGCTCTGCCGGTGGTTTTGCCTATCGGTGCCGAGGATAAGTTCGAGGGTCTGATAGACCTTATATATAATAATGCGATCTACTACTTCGATGACAAGACCGTTCGCGATAACTTCGAGTTGCGCGAGATCCCCGAAAACATGAAGGCTGAGGCTGCCGAGTGGCGTGCCAAGCTCATCGAGGAGGTTGCGTCGACCGACGATGCGCTGATGGAGAAGTTCTTCGAGGATCCCGATTCGATCACTCCCGACGAGTTGATCGCGGCTATCCGCACGGCTACCATCGGTATGCAGCTCGTGCCGATGATGTGCGGTTCTTCGTTCCACAACAAGGGCGTACAGAAACTGCTCGACTACATCATCGCATTCCTTCCCTCGCCCATGGACGTTCCGGCAGTCGAGGGTATGAATCCCAAGACCGAGGAGACCGAGGTTCGTCACTCTGACGAGAATGAGCCTTTCTGCGGTTTGGCATTCAAGATCGCTACCGATCCGTTCGTAGGCCGTTTGGCTTTCGTTCGCGTATATTCGGGTAAGCTCGATGCAGGTTCATATGTCTTGAACGCACGCAGCGGCAAGCGCGAGCGTATCAGCCGTATCTACCAGATGCACGCCAACAAGCAGAACCCCATGGAGACCGTTACGGCCGGCGATATCTGCGCGGCAGTAGGTTTCAAGGAGATCCACACCGGTGATACGCTCTGCGCCGAGAATGCGCCGATCGTATTGGAGCAGATGACTTTCCCCGAGCCGGTTATCGGTTTGGCCGTAGAGCCCAAGACTCAGAAGGATCTCGACAAGCTGGGTATCGCTCTTGCCAAGTTGGCAGAGGAGGATCCCACTTTCACTGTCCGCACCGATGAGGAGAGCGGTCAGACGATCATCAGCGGTATGGGTGAGTTGCACCTCGACATCATCGTAGACCGTCTGCGTCGCGAGTTCGGTGTGGAGATCAACCAGGGTGCTCCGCAGGTTAACTACAAGGAGGCTCTTACTCAGACCGTTCAGCATCGTGAGGTGTTCAAGAAGCAGACCGGTGGTCGCGGTAAGTTCGCCGACATCATCTTCGAGATCGGTCCTGCCGACGAGGGTGTGGTTGGTTTGCAGTTCGTCGACGAGGTTAAGGGCGGTAACGTGCCCAAGGAGTATATCCCCGCCGTGCAGAAGGGCTTCGAGTCGGCTATGGCCAACGGTGCTCTTGCAGGTTACACCATCGATTCGATGAAGATTACGTTGAAGGACGGTTCGTTCCACCCCGTCGATTCGGATCAGCTCTCGTTCGAGATCTGCGCCCGCAACGGCTTCCGTGTCGCAGCTCCCAAGGCCGGTTCGGTCATCATGGAGCCTGTGATGAACGTCGAGGTCGTTACGCCCGAGGAGAACATGGGTGACATCATCGGCGACTTGAACAAGCGTCGCGGTCAGATCCAGGGTATGGAGTCTAAGGGTACGGCTCGTGTCGTAAAGGCCAAGGTTCCCCTGTCGGAGATGTTCGGTTACGTGACCGTGTTGCGTACGATCTCTTCGGGACGTGCAACGTCGTCTATGGAGTTCTCTCACTTCGAGGAGGTTCCTGCCGGTTTGGCTAAGGAGATCATCGAGAAGTCGAGTGGCAAACGTAAGGATATGGAGTAAAATAAAGAGACAATATGGATCAGAAAATCAGAATCAGATTGAAGTCTTTCGATCATAACCTCGTCGATAAGTCGGCCGAGAAGATCGTCAAGACCGTAAAGGCTACCGACGCTATGGTAAGCGGTCCGGTGCCCCTGCCGACACGCAAGCAGATTTTTACTGTGAACCGCTCGACTTTCGTTAACAAGAAAGCGCGCGAGCAGTTCCAGCTCTGCACGTTCAAGCGTATCATCGACATCTACTCTTCGACGCCGAAGACCATCGACGCTCTGATGAAGTTGGAGCTGCCGTCGGGTGTAGAGGTAGAGATCAAGGTTTGATAAAACATTCCGTTCGGGTATGGGCGGCCGTGTGCCGCCCCGCTGCCGGACAACCCCTATATAATATATAGGTATATAAATTCACTTATTTAACAAACGTAATTAGACAGTACAATGTCAGGACTAATTGGAAAAAAAATCGGAATGACTTCCGTTTACAGTGCCGAGGGTAAGAACATACCATGCACTGTTATCGAGGCTGGTCCGTGTGTGGTTACGCAAATCAAAACCGTCGAGAAAGATGCTTATGAGGCGGTTCAGATTGCCTATGACGACAAGAGTGAAAAGCACACCAGCAACAGTTTGTTAGGCCACTTCAAGAAGGCGGGCACTACTCCCAAGCGCAAGCTTGCCGAGTTCAAGGAGATGCCCGAAGTAACCCTCGGTCAGACCCTTACGGTCGACATGTTCTCTGAGGAGGACTGGGTAGACGTAACAGGGATCTCGAAGGGTAAAGGCTTCCAGGGTGTTGTTAAGCGTCATGGCTTTGCCGGTGTAGGCGGCCAGACTCACGGTCAGCACAACCGCCAGCGCAAGCCCGGTTCACTTGGTGCATCGTCTTATCCGTCGCGCGTATTCCCCGGAAAGCGCCTTCCCGGACAGATGGGTGGTGAGACCGTTAAGGTTTTGAACCTTAAAGTTTTGAAAGTAATTCCCGAGAACAACCTCATTTTGGTTAAGGGTTCGATTCCGGGAGCCAAGGGTTCTTATTTAACAATTGAGAAGTAGTATGGAATTAGCTGTATTGAACACACAAGGAAAAGAGACCGGTCGTAAGGTAGTCCTTTCTGACGCAGTCTTTGGCGTGGAGGCTAATGACCACGCTATCTACCTCGACGTTAAGCAGTTTTTGGCAGATCAGCGTCAGGGTACTCACAAATCGAAGCAGCGTAACGAAGTTGCAGGTTCTACCCGTAAGTTGAAGCGACAGAAGGGTACCGGCGGCGCACGTTGCGGCAGCATCAAGTCACCTCTGTTCCCGGGCGGTGGTCGCGTATTCGGTCCCGTACCCCGCGATTACAGCTTCAAGCTCAACAAGAAGCTCAAGCAGCTGGCTCGTCGCAGCGCTCTGACGTATAAGGCTCAGGCCGGTGCTATCACCGTTATCGAGTCGCTCACGATGGAGGCTCCCAAGACCAAGACTGTCGTAGCTCTTGCCAAGGCTCTGAACGTTGAGCAGAAGAAGGTGCTCGTCGTATTGCCCGAGGGCAATGCCAACTTCCAGCTCTCTTGCCGCAACATTCCGTCGGTGAAGCCTATTTTGGCTCAGAACCTCAATACCTATGAGGTGATGAACGCATCGGCGCTAGTTCTGGTAGAGGGTGCTGAACAGGTAATTAATGTAATGTTAGCTTAAAATACTCAAAGAGATGGAAGTAATAATTAAGCCTATTTTGACCGAGAAGATGACGATTCAGGGCGAAAAACTGAACCGCTACGGTTTTATCGTTGACATAAAAGCTAACAAGTTGCAGATCCGCAATGCGGTGGAGCAGATGTACAATGTCACCGTGACGGACGTCAACACTATCAACTACATGGGTAAGCAGAAGAGCCGTTACACGAAGGCCGGTTTGCTTGTAGGTCGTGCCAACAATTTCAAGAAGGCTATCGTCACGCTGAAGTCGGGCGACCAGATCGATTTTTACAGTAACATCTAAACTTTAAGAAGAGATGGCAGTAAGAAAATTTAAACCGGTAACGCCCGGAACAAGACATAAGATTATAGGTACGTTCGATGAGATTACCGCATCGACGCCTGAGAAGTCGCTGCTTAGCCCTAAGAAGAGCACCGGTGGTCGTAACAACACCGGTAAGATGACTGTTCGCTACATCGGCGGCGGTCACAAGCAGATGTATCGTAACGTCGACTTCAAGCGTGCCAAGGACGGCATGGCTGCTACCGTAAAGACGATCGAGTACGACCCCAATCGTACGGCTCGTATCGCTCTGGTGGTGTATGCCGATGGTCAGAAGAGCTATATCCTGGCTCCCAACGGCTTGCAGGTAGGTCAGACGATTATGAGCGGTGCAGGCGTAGCACCCGAGGTGGGCAACACGCTCTTCCTTTCGGAGATTCCGCTGGGTACCGTTATCCACAATATTGAACTCTACCCCGGTCAGGGTGCCGCTATGGCTCGTTCGGCCGGTTCGTATGCTCAGCTTTTGGCACGCGAGGGTAAATTCGCTATTATCAAGTTGCCTTCTGGTGAGACTCGTATGGTACTCGTTACTTGCCGCGCTACGGTGGGTGTCGTGTCGAATGTCGACCACAACCTCGAAAGCTCAGGTAAGGCAGGTCGCAAACGTTGGCTCGGTCGTCGTCCGAGAAACCGCGGTGTCGTTATGAACCCGGTGGATCACCCGATGGGTGGTGGCGAAGGTCGTGCGTCGGGTGGTCACCCGCGTTCGCGCAAGGGATTGTTGGCTAAGGGCTATAAGACTCGTAACCCGAAGAAGACAACCTCTAAGTTTATTATTTCAAGAAAGAAAAAATAATTAAATAGAGTACATAATGAGCCGTTCATTAAAAAAAGGACCATTCATCGACCCCAAGCTCGAAGCTAAGGTTGTAGCTCAGGCCGAGGGTAATAAGAAGTCTGTCATAAAGACATGGTCGCGAGCAAGTATGATTTCGCCTGACTTCGTAGGTCAGACGATCGCTGTCCACAACGGAAATAAGTTTATTCCCGTTTACGTAACTGAGAACATGGTCGGTCACAAACTCGGCGAGTTCGCTCCGACGCGTAACTTCCGTGGTCATGCGGGTAACAAGAAAAAATAGTTAGACAATGGGTGCAAGAAAAGCAAAGATGGCCGAGAAATTCAAGGCCGAGAAGAAGCAGAAAGCTATCGCTATTATGCGCGATTGCCCTACCTCTCCGCGTAAAATGCGTCTGGTGGCCGACATCATTCGCGGCGTAGAGATCAACAAAGCATTGGGTATCCTTCGTTACTCGAAGAAGGAGGCATCTATAAGAATGGAGCGTCTTTTGAAATCGGCCATCGCCAACTGGGAGGCCAAGAACGAGGGCGAGCGTCTGGAAGACGTACAGCTCTGCGTGAAGGAGGTCTTCGTAGACGGCGGTCGCATTTTGAAGCGTATACAGCCCGCGCCTCAGGGTCGCGCGCACCGTATCCGCAAGCGTTCGAACCACGTTACGCTCGTAGTAGATAAAATGGTAATCGCAGAAAACAAGTAATCAAATGGGACAGAAAGTAAATCCAATAGCAAACCGTCTTGGCATCATCAAAGGTTGGGATTCTAACTGGTTCGGTGGTAAGGATTTCTCAGAGAAATTGGTTGAAGACGTAAAGATTCGCAAGTACTTGAACGTCCGTTTGGCAAAGGCAAGTATTTCAAAGATTATCATCGAGCGTACGCTCAAGCTCGTTACGGTAACCATCTCTACGGCTCGTCCGGGCATCATCATCGGCAAGGGCGGCCAGGAGGTCGACAAATTGAAGGAGGAGTTGAAGAAGCTCACCGGCAAGGAGGTGCAGATCAACATCTTCGAGGTAAAGCGTCCTGAGGTCGATGCCGTTATCGTAGCCAACAACATCGCCCGCCAGTTGGAGGGTCGCGTATCTTACCGTCGTGCCATCAAGACCTCTATCGCATCGACGATGCGTATGGGTGCCGAGGGTATCAAGGTTCAGATTTCGGGTCGTGTCGGCGGAGCCGAGATGGCGCGCAGCGAGACCATCAAGGAGGGACGTATTCCGTTGCACACGTTCCGTGCAGATGTAGACTACTGCCTGGCTGAGGCACTGACCAAGGTCGGTATCCTCGGTATCAAGGTATGGATCTGCCACGGCATCGTGTACGGCAAGCGCGATCTGTTCGAGATTGCAGGCGGTGCATCGGCACATGCAGGCAACGCTCAGTCGCAGCAGCCCCGCGGCGGCCGTCGCGACGGAGGTCGTAAAAGACGTAACAACAATAACAACAAGTAGTGACCTTATAAAGCGAAAAAACTATGTTACAGCCAAAAAAGACTAAATTCAGAAGAATGCAGAAGGGTCGTATGAAGGGTTTCGCTCAAAGAGGAAACCAACTTGCATACGGTTCGTTCGGAATCAAAGCTCTTGAATCGACGTGGATTACGGGTCGTCAGATCGAGGCGGCACGTCAGGCCATCACGCGTTACATGAAGCGTGAGGGTCAGATCTGGATCCGAATCTTCCCCGACAAGCCTATCACCAAGAAGCCGGCCGAGGTGCGTATGGGTAAAGGTAAAGGTAATCCGGAAGGATTCGTAGCGCCTGTTACTCCCGGTCGTATTCTCTTCGAGGCAGAGGGCGTACCTATGGAGATTGCACAGGAGGCACTCCGTCTGGGAGCTCAGAAGTTGCCTATTACAACTAAGTTTATTGTAAGACGTGACTACGTCGAAACATCAATCTAAGAGCTTAAAAGATTATGAAAAGTGCTGAAATAAAGGATATGTCGGTGCAGGATTTGCAGGAGCGCATCGCAGCTGAGAAGGCCAATCTGACTCAGTTGAAGGTGCAGCATGCAGTTTCTCCCGTCGAAAATCCGTCGATAATCAAGAAATCTCGCAGAGATATTGCGCGTATGCTGACAATTCTGCGTCAAAAGAACCCTAAATGTTAATTACCACTATGGAAAGAAATCTTAGAAAAGAGCGTATTGGGTTGGTTGTCAGCAACAAAATGGAGAAAACCATTGTGGTTGCAGTAGCGCGTAAGGTTAAGCACCCCATCTATGGTAAGTTCGTGAACAAGACTACTAAATTTGTAGCCGAGTGTCTGGACGAGACCGTAAAGCCGGGCGACACCGTTCGCATTATGGAGACCCGTCCGTTGAGCAAGACGAAGCGTTGGAGATTAGTACAAATTATTGAAAGAGCTAAGTAGTTATGATACAACAAGAAAGTAGACTCACAGTAGCTGATAACAGCGGTGCAAAGGAGGTTCTCTGTATCCGCGTGCTTGGCGGTACGAAACGACGCTATGCATCTATCGGCGACAAAATCGTAGTGGCTGTCAAGAGCGCTTCTCCATCGGGTGATGTAAAGAAGGGTGCCGTATCGAAGGCAGTCGTAGTAAGAACAAAGAAGGAGATTCGTCGTGCCAACGGTTCGTATATTCGTTTCGACGACAATGCCGTAGTACTCCTTAATAATCAGGGTGAGATCAGAGGTACCCGTATATTCGGTCCGGTGGCTCGTGAGTTGCGTGACCAGTATATGAAGATTATCTCTCTGGCTCCCGAGGTATTGTAATCAGTAAAACAGATTGTAAATATGTCAGTTAAGTTACATATTAAGAAAGGGGACATGGTTTACGTCAACGCAGGTGACAGCCGCGGCCAGCAGGGTAAGGTGCTCAGCGTCGATCCCGCCAAGCAGCGTGCAGTTGTCGAGGGCGTCAACATGTGCAAGAAGGCTACTAAACCCAGCAGCCAGAATCCTCAGGGCGGTCTGCAAGAGAAGGAGGCTCCCATTCACATCTCTAATCTGCAACCGATCGATCCCAAGAGCGGCAAGCCCACTCGCATAGGTCGTAAGGCGGATTCAAAAGGTAAATTAGTTCGTTACGCTAAAAAGTCAGGGGAGGAGATCAGATAATGGCATACGTACCTACACTTAAAACGGAGTATAAGGAGCGCATCGTTGCCGCCCTTATGAAGGAGTTCGGTTACAAGAGCATTATGCAGTGCCCGAAACTCGAAAAGATCGTCATCAATCAGGGTATGGGTCAGGCTGTTGCCGATAAGAAGCTGATCGACGTGGCTCAGGAGGAGCTTACCCGCATCACGGGTCAGAAAGCCGTGCAGACCAAGTCTCGCAAGGATATTTCTAACTTCAAGTTGCGTAAGGGTATGCCCATCGGCGTGCGTGTGACGTTGCGTCAGAACCGCATGTACGAGTTCTTGGAGCGTCTGATCGCCGTGGCTTTGCCGCGTATCCGCGACTTCAAGGGTATCAACGAGAAGTTCGACGGTCAGGGTAACTACACCCTCGGCATCACCGAGCAGATCATATTCCCGGAGATCGACATCGACAAGATCACCAAGATCTTCGGTATGGAGATCACTTTCGTTACGTCGGCTGCTACCGATCAGGAGGCATATGCCCTTCTGCGTGAGTTCGGCCTTCCTTTTAAGAACGCTAAAAAGAACCAGTAACCTATGGCAAAAGAGTCAATGAAAGCACGCGAGGTAAAGCGTGAGAAGCTTGCGAACCGTTATGCTCACAAGCGCGAGGAGATTGCCGCTAAGGTGAAGGCGGGCGAGATGGATCACGAGGAGGCTTGGATCGCATTGTCGAAGTTGCCGCGTAATTCGAATCCTATCCGTCAGCACAACCGCTGCAAGATCACCGGCCGTCCGAAGGGTTATATCCGCCAGTTCGGTATCAGCCGTATCCAGTTCCGTGAGATGGCCTCTAACGGCTTGATCCCGGGTGTGAAGAAGGCGAGCTGGTAGTCGGATCGGGTGCCAGTGCGGGAGCGCGGGTGCGACAGATTGTCGTGCAGTTCTCCTGTCGGGCACAGGTATCGTGATCGGGTGTCGCAATTTGGAGAGGCGGGGCTTCCCTGCCGTCGAGAATAGACATACGATCGACGATACAACGCCGAAAAGCGTAAACCGCAGGTAGGGTGTCATATCGCAAGATGTGACTGCCGTACCGATCGAAAATACAATCCCACGATGAGGACTTCTCTCGAAAGAGGGAAGCCTCCGTGTGAGGATTGGATCGATAAATTCGAGGGAGATCATCTGAGAGTGAGCCGCTTGGTCGGTTGGCTCGTAATCCTGACGTCGAGATGAAACGGCAGTGCATGTGTTTCATGCGCGGTGCATGTCGAGACTGCGACGAATACGGATTGTAAGAGATCGAACCTTATACGGGTGTGGGATCGGAGTATCTTGCTGCTCGATATTGAGGAAAGTGCCTGCTACGCAAGCGGTAACTTCTCGTGGAGAGCGAAGTGAAAAGATCCGGCATTTGGTTGAAGTTCCCGAAGACGAACCTTTTCGTAAGCCGAGGGCGGGCAATGCTTGTTCGAGGTTGTGCCGAGGCGAGAAAATGGTGCAATGAATTGAACCTTTTCGTAAGCCGAGGGCGGGCAATGTTTGTTCGAGGCTATGCTGAGGCGAGAAAATGGTGCAGAAACCGACATTGCAATCCGGCGTCTTGCCAAGTGTGTGCTAAATGCGCATAAGTGGCGTGTGATGAGTGGTTTGCAACGGTTCGTGCGGAGGGTTTCATACGTATGAATGTTGGCTCATTTGTGTGCCGACATTTGTCGTGTGACGCCCGATCCGTCTAATCGCTTAAAAATAAGCAGCCAAAGGTTTTGTTTATTCGGATATTTTACGTAAATTTGCACGCTTTCGGCGCGTTATGCGCGTATGTGTACGTATCGCGAGGAGTGATCCGAGCCGCGGCAGAGAGACGTAAGGCGTTGAAAAGCAGTGCAAACAATAACAAACTATTTTTTAATTTTTAACTTTTAATTCATTATGACAGATCCAATAGCGGATTTTCTAACCAGAATTAGAAATGCAGTGAAAGCCAATCACAAAGTGGTTGAAGCTCCTGGCTCAAAAATTAAGCGCGAGATCACCAAGATTCTCTACGAGCAGGGTTACATTCTGGCCTACAAGTTCGATGCAGATGAGAAGGGTCACCCCTCGATCAAGATCGCATTGAAGTTCGATGCTGCCACCAAGGTCAGCGCCATCAAGAATTTGAAACGCGTCAGCCGTCCCGGTCTGCGTCAGTATGCGTCGGTTGCCGACATGCCTCGTGTGCAGAACGGCCTGGGTATCGCAATCCTCTCTACGTCGAAGGGTATCATGACCGATGCCAAGGCTCGCAAGGAGAACGTCGGCGGTGAGGTGTTGTGCTACATCTGGTAGTGTGACGGAAGCCGGTCAAATGAGCCTTTTTCGATAGCCGGGCGCAGGCCGCACTTGTTGCGGTCGTTCCGAATGGAGAAAAGGGTGCATGCAAAATGAAGAAATTTTTAGAAAACAACAAAACAATTACAACATGTCAAGAATTGGTAAATTACCTGTAATCTTGCCCGCCGGCGTTACCGTTACGGTTGCCGCCGACAATACGGTAAGCGTGAAAGGGCCACTTGGGACACTGAGTCAGAAGGTTGATTCAGACATCAAAGTTGAAGTTGGAACGCACATCGAGAAGGAGACCGAGAAGGAGGTTCCCGCAGTGATCGTTACCCGTCCGACCAATCAGCCCCGTCACCGTTCGCTGCACGGTCTGTATCGTGCACTCATCAACAACATGGTCGTGGGCGTGTCTAAGGGCTATGAAATCAAGCAGGAGCTTGTAGGTGTCGGTTATAAGGCCGAAGTCAAGGGACAGGTGCTCGAAATGAGCCTCGGTTATTCGCACGATACCGCACTGATGTTGCCCGCAGAGGTAACCGCTACGGCCGTTACCGAGAAGAAGGGTAACCCCATCGTTACGTTGAAGAGCATCGACAAGCAGCTCATCGGTCAGGTGGCTGCCAAGATCCGCTCATTGCGTAAGCCGGAGCCTTATAAGGGCAAGGGTATCAAGTTCGTCGGCGAGCAGATCCGTCGTAAGGCTGGTAAGTCGGCAGGTGCTAAATAGTAATAAGTCAAGATTATGTCATTGAATAAGATAGAAAGAAGAGCGAGAATCAAGATGCGTATCCGCAAGATCGTTAGCGGTACGCCCTCTCAGCCTCGAATGACTGTATTCCGTAGCAACAAGCAGATCTACGTACAGTTTATAGACGACCTTGCAGGCGCTACCTTGGCCACGGCATCTTCTCTGGATAAGGAGGTTGCAGCCGAGGCTGCCGGCAAGAACAAGTGTGAGGTTGCTGCGTTGGTTGGCAAGTTGGCCGCTGCACGTGCAATCGAGAAGGGTATTTCGACGGTTGCTTTCGACCGTAACGGCTACCTCTATCACGGACGAGTTAAAATGTTGGCGGACGCCGCACGTGAAGGCGGCCTTAAATTCTAAGCGATTATGTCAAATACTAACATAAAAAGAGTACGCACGAGCGATCTGGAATTGAAAGATCGTCTGGTAAGCATCAACCGTGTTACGAAAGTAACCAAGGGCGGTCGTACATTCAGCTTCTCAGCCATCGTAGTCGTTGGTAATGAGAACGGTGTTGTCGGCTACGGTTTGGGCAAGGCATCGGAGGTTACGTCGGCTATCGCCAAGGGCGTCGAAGATGCCAAGAAGAATTTGGTTAAGGTTCCCGTGCTGAACGGTACCATTCCTCACAAGCAGGAGATGCGTTTCGGCGGTTCGCTCGTCATGATCCGTCCGGCAGCTCCCGGTACCGGTATCATCGCCGGTGGTGCCATGCGTGCCGTATTGGAGTCGGTCGGCATCAAGAACGTGTTGGCAAAGAGCAAGGGCTCGTCGAATCCTCACAACCTCGTGAAGGCTACGATCGGCGCTCTGTGCGAGTTGCGCGACGCTCGTTCGGTTGCTCAGGCTCGCGGCATCTCGCTCAATCAGGTGTTTAACGGTTAATTCAAAGAGAGTCTATGGCAACATTGAAAATAACTCAGGTGCGCAGCCGTATCGGAGCTTCGGCACAGCAGCGCAAGAACCTCGATGCTTTGGGTCTTCGCAAGATTAACCAGAGCGTGGAGCACAGCGATTCGGCTATCGTAAAGGGTATGTTGGAGCGTGTAAAGCACCTCGTTAAGATCGAGGAGGTAAAATAAGTTTAATCAGAAAAGCAGAATTAAATAATGGAACTTCATAATCTTAAACCCGCCAAGGGTGCCAACCACCATGACAAGCGTGTTGGTCGCGGTGCCGGTTCGGGTCATGGCGGTTATTCGACGCGCGGTCTGAAAGGTGCCAAGTCGCGTTCGGGTTACTCTCGCAAGTTGGGATTCGAGGGCGGTCAGATGCCTTTGCAGCGTCGTCTTCCGAAATTCGGTTTCACCAACTTGAAGCGTGTAGAGTACAAGCCTATCAACCTGTCGACGTTGGAGGAGCTTTCGGCAAAGAACAATCTGTCGGAGGTTACCATGGAGACGCTGGTTGCTGCCGGTTTCGTATCTGGCAACGACAAGGTGAAGATTCTGGGCAACGGTACGATTACGCGTGCGTTGACTGTTAAGGCCAACGCCTTCTCTAAGAGCGCCGAGGCAGCCATCACGGCAGCCGGCGGCAGCGTGGAGAAGTTGTAGCGGCGTACCATATTGCGGGTGAAGTCGGGTCGATCGCGAGGTCGATACCGCAGTTGGCCGGGGATATATATAAATAGGTGCGGCAGAGCCGGATTCCGTTCTGCAACACCTCTCCTCCTCAGGCCGTCGGTGCGAGAGCAGCGACAAGACGGATACTCGACGACGCCGAGACCCGCAACCATGCAATAAAGAGTTTTAAGAATCAGTAAAACCAAATTTTTATGAACCAATATCTAATTGTTGGTATTATCCTGGCGGTAATCATCGCACTGCTGGCGACCAACAAAAAACTGGTAGAGACGCTCAAAAATATCTATAAGATCGAAGAGCTTCGCAAGCGTATCCTCTTTACGCTCGGCCTCCTTCTTATATATCGTTTGGGTAGTTTCGTGGTGTTGCCCGGTGTGGATCACGGCGCTATTGTAGAGTTTACCAAGTCGTTCGCTCAGGACGGTGAGAATGCCAACAACCTTATGGGTCTGTTGAACGTATTCTCGGGAGGCGCGTTCTCGCAAGCCTCTATCTTTGCTTTGGGTGTCATGCCATACATCACCGCCTCGATCATCATACAGTTGTTGGGAATCATGGTTCCCTACTTCCGCAAGATGCAAAAGGAGGGTGAGAGCGGCCGCCGCAAGATGAATCAGTGGACTCGTTTCCTTACCATTGCCGTGTTGCTTTTGCAGGCTCCGGCCTATCTGAAAACTCAGATCCCGGCAGATGCGATTATCCCCGATGGCGGTTTCATTATGACCTCGACGATCATTCTCATCGCCGGTACCATGTTCATCATGTGGCTGGGTGAGAAGATCACGGACAAGGGTATAGGTAACGGTATCTCGCTGATTATTATGATCGGTATCGTGGCACGTCTGCCGCAAGCCTTCTTGCAGGAAGTCATGTTCAAGCTGGACGGCCATGGCGGTAGCCTCATCATGTTCATCGTCGAGCTGGTATTCCTGGCTTTGGTATTCATGATGACCATCGCTCTGGTGCAGGCCGTGCGCAAGATTCCGGTTCAGTATGCAAAGCGTATCGTAGGTAACAAGCAGTACGGTGGCGTGCGTCAGTACATTCCTTTGAAGCTGAATGCTGCCAACGTGATGCCTATTATCTTCGCGCAGGCTCTGATGTTCATACCCGCCTTGATCTCAAACGGCGGTGCATTTGCCGATATTCAGGGTTTCTGGTATAACTTTACGCTTGCAGTCCTGGTAATTGCGTTTACATACTTCTACACCGCAATTATCATGAATCCTCAAATGATGGCTGACGAGATGAAGCGTAACGGAGGCTTTATTCCTGGTGTAAAACCCGGTAAGAGCACCGTGACCTACATCGACAACATCATGACGAGAATCACACTCCCCGGCTCGCTTTTCCTCGCTGTCGTGACGATTCTTCCGGCCATAGCGATGAAACTCGGCGTCGTATCGTCGTTCGCATACTTCTACGGAGGTACGTCGCTTCTGATTATGGTGGGCGTGGTACTCGACACTCTGAAGCAGATAGAGAGCTACCTGTTGATGCGTCATTACGACGGTCTTATGAAGACGGGACGCATACAGGGCCGCTACTAAACGTTTACTGATAGAGTTACGTTGAGAAATGATATACTTAAAAACTGACGACGAGATAGAGTTGCTCCGCGAGAACAACATTCTGGTGAGCCAGACGCTTGCCGAGGTGGGACGTCATTGCAAACCGGGTGTCACCACCCGTGAGCTCAATGACCTTGCCGAAGCGTATATGCGTTCGCACGGAGCGACTCCGGCTTGTCTCGGTTACGAGGGCTATCCTGCTGCGACCTGCATATCGGTCAACGAGCAGGTGGTTCACGGAATACCGTCGGACTACGTTATCAAGGAGGGCGACATTGTGTCGGTCGATTTTTGTACGTTTATGAAGGGGTTTGTTGGTGATTCGGCATATACGTTTGCCGTGGGAGAGGTCAGCGATGAGGTTAAACGACTTCTGGACGTCACCAAAGAGGCTCTTTATAGAGGTACGGCACAGGCCAAGGCCGGTAATCGCGTAGGCGATATCTCGGCTGCCGTGCAGGAGTATGCCGAGAGTTTCGGCTACGGAGTAGTACGCGAGTTGGAAGGACACGGCTTGGGTCGTCGTATGCACGAGGAGCCGGGAGTTCCCAACTACGGCGCACGAGGCAGAGGACCGTTGTTGAAAGAGGGTATGGTCATCTGCATCGAACCGATGATAACGATGGGCAATCGCGCCGTGGTATTCGAGCGCGACGGCTGGACGGTACGCACGCGCGACCGCAAACCTGCGGCTCATTTCGAGTTTGCAGTGGCGATTCGCAAGTCGGGACCCGATGTATTGACGGATTTCAGTATCATTGAACAGGCACTTAACTCATAAAAACACTCTATGGCAAAACAAACTGCTATCGAAAGGGACGGAACCATCATCGAGGCGTTGTCTAATGCAATGTTTCGTGTGGAGTTGGATAACGGACACGTTATCACGGCCCATATCTCGGGTAAGATGCGTATGCACTACATCAAGATCCTGCCCGGAGATAAAGTTAAAGTAGAGATGACTCCTTACGATTTGAGTAAGGGGCGCATATCTTTCAGGTACAAATAATTAAGGTCGCTTGAAAATTATGAAAGTAAGAGCATCGATCAAAAAGAGAAGCGAAGATTGCAAGATCGTACGCCGCAAAGGTAAGCTGTACGTGATCTGCAAGAAGAACCCTAAGTTCAAAATGCGCCAAGGATAATTTTTTAGTTTGAGTTATTGAAAATTAAAGAGAAACAAATTTATGGCACGTATAGTAGGTGTTGATTTACCAAAAAATAAGCGCGGCGAAATAGGTCTTACGTATATCTACGGTATAGGCCGCAGCACTGCGCGCAAGATTCTTGATGGCGTGGCCGTAAGCTACGATATCAAGGTAGAGGATTGGACCGATGAGCAGATCGGTGCTATCCGTAACAAGATCGCCGAGATGGGCATCAAGGTCGAGGGCGAGTGCCGCTCGATGGTTCAGCTCAACATTAAGCGTCTTATGGATATCGGTTGCTACCGTGGTATCCGCCACCGTTTGGGACTTCCCGTTCGCGGTCAGAGCACGAAGAACAACGCTCGTACGCGTAAGGGTAAGAAGAAGACTGTAGCAAACAAGAAAAAGGCAACTAAGTAATATTAGAGAGTTATGGCAAAGAAAACTGGAACAGTTAAGAAAAAGGTTGTTAAGGTCGGTGCTCAGGGCATGGCTTTCGTACACTCGACTTTCAACAACGTTATCGTAACCATCACCAACGAGGTTGGTGAGGTCATCAGCTGGTCGTCGGCCGGTAAGATGGGTTTCCGCGGTTCGAAGAAGAATACTCCCTATGCAGCGCAGACGGCTGCCGCCGATTGCGCCAAGGTTGCTTACGACATGGGTTTGCGTAAGGTTAAGGTTTATGTCAAGGGTCCGGGTCAGGGCAGAGAGTCTGCCGTGCGTACGATCCACGGCGCAGGCATCGAGGTGATGGAGATCATCGACGTCACTCCGCTGCCGCACAACGGTTGCCGTGCTCCTAACCGTCGTCGCGTATAGTTTGACGTTGCGGAGCTAAGAACATAACTCAATTAATTTTACCGAAGAATTAATATTAAAAAACTATGGCAAGATATATAGGACCAAAATCGAAAATCGCCAGAAAGTTTGGCGAGGCTATTTACGGTGCGGATAAAGTGCTTGAAAAGCGCAACTTCCCTCCCGGACAGCACGGTCTTGCTCGCAAGCGTAAGAAGAACTCGGAGTATGGAGAGCAGCTTGGCGAGAAGCAGAAGGCTAAGTACACTTACGGTATCTTGGAGAAGCAGTTTGCCCGTACATACGAGGCTGCTGCCCGTATGGGCGGTATCACGGGTGAGAACCTGTTGAAGCTCTTGGAGTGCCGTCTTGACAATGTCGTATATCGTCTGGGTATCGCCCCGACCCGTGCGGCAGCCCGTCAGCTCGTATCGCATCGTCACATCTGCGTTAACGGCAATGTAGTAAACATTCCGTCGTATTCGCTGAACGTAGGCGACGTGGTATCGGTTCGCGAGAAGTCTAAATCTTTGGAGGTTATCACCTCTTCGCTGGCCGGCGCATCGCGCAGCCGCTATGCCTGGTTGGAGTGGGACAACGCTTCTTTGAGCGGTAAGTTCCTGCAAACGCCTGAGCGCGAGGAGATCCCTGAGAACATCAAGGAGCAGCTCATCGTCAACCTGTACTCTAAGTAGTGATTTAACAACAAATTCAATATTATGGCAATATTAGCATTCCAAAAGCCTGAAAAGGTAATCATGCTCGAATCGACCTCCTCGTTCGGAAAGTTCGAATTCCGTCCGTTGGAGCCCGGTTTCGGCATGACCGTCGGAAATGCCTTGCGCCGTGTGCTGCTCTCTTCGTTGGAGGGTTATGCCATCACGACAGTCAAGGTTGCCGGCGTGAACAATGAGTTTGCCGCTATCCCCGGTGTGATGGAGGGTATGATCGAGGTCATACTTAACCTCAAACAGGTTCGTTTCATTCGCACGGTTGACAATCAGGAGGCCGAGAAGGTCTCGATCAACGTTGCGGGCGTAACAGAGCTTACGGCAGGTTATATCTCGAACTATCTTTCATTCTTCAAGGTCTTGAATCCGGAGTTGGTGATTTGCCATCTTGCTCCCGGCACCAAAATGCAGATGACCATTACCATCGGTAAGGGTCGCGGTTATGTGCCTTCGGAGGAGAATACTCCCGCGGAGAAAGATGTCGACACGCTGCCGATCGATTCTATTTTCACACCGATCAAAAACGTAAAGTACTCTATCGAGGACTACCGTGTCGAGCAGAAGACCGACTATGAGAAGTTGAATTTGGAGATCACTACCGACGGCTCGATCCACCCGAAGGAGGCGTTGAAGGAGGCCGCAAAGATTCTTATTCAGCACTTTATGCTCTTTTCCGACGAGAAGATTACGCTCGATATGGAGGAGACGGGCGGTGTTGAAGAGTTCGATGAGAATATCCTTCACATGCGTCAGTTGTTGAAGACGAAGCTTACCGATCAGGATCTGAGCGTTCGTGCTCTTAACTGCCTGAAAGCTGCCGATGTCGACACGGTCGGCGACTTGGTCAAGCTCAATCGCAACGAGTTGTTGAAGTTCCGCAACTTCGGTAAGAAGTCGCTGACGGAGCTCGACGAGTTGCTCGCATCGCTGAATCTTAAATTCGGTATGGACGTATCTATCTACAAACTTGATAAAGATTAATTATGAGACACAATAAGAATTTTAATCATCTTGGCAGACAGGCCGGCCACCGTAAGGCTATGCTCTCGAATATGGCCTCGTCGCTTATTCTGCACAAGCGTATCTCGACGACTGTTGCCAAGGCCAAGGCCGTACAGCAGTTCATCGAGCCTCTGGCGACCAAATCGAAGGAGGACACCACTCATTCGCGCCGTGTAGTATTCTCGTACTTGAAGCAGAAGGAGGCCGTTACGGAGTTGTTCCGTACGATCGCTCCCAAGATTGCCGAGCGTCCGGGTGGCTACACTCGTATCCTGAAAACCGGTTTCCGTCTGGGTGACGGTGCCGATATGTGTATCATCGAGTTCGTTGATTTCAACGACGCATACACCTTTGGCAAGACCGCTTCTGCCGATGCTGCCAAGACCAAGACTCGTCGTTCACGCCGCTCTACGGCCAAGAAGACCGACGCTGTCGAGGACGCAGAGGTAGTTGCAGAGGGTGCAAAGAAGCCTGCCAAGGCTGCTGCTCCCAAAGCTCCCAAGGCTACGGCTGCCAAGGCTGCCGCACCGAAGGTTGCAAAGAAGACCAATGTAGGTAAGAAGATGTAGTTCTTCTTTTATGTGAAAAGGCGTCATTTGCTGCGCCTCGCTCAATAGCCCGAATAGGCAGTACGTCGAGTACAGCCTATCCGGGCTATTTTCGTTGCGGCTTCATTTCATGCACTTTTTCTCGCCGCGTGTCGCAGGTCTTGTCTTTCCCAGATGTCTCACGTTCGTTCGACATGAGAATCTCTATTTTCGGTGGATAAACTCCTGTTCGTTGCATTGCATTCCCTCCTGCGAGACTCCCACGTCGCAGTCTTTGCCTGCTACTCGGAGTGACAATTCAGAAGAGATTCCCACATCGCCTTTGGCTCCTCGGAGTGACAATTCCCGATGTCGAGACTCCCACGTCGCAACTGCGTCGCTCCTCGGAGTGACAGCGTTTGTTATTTCGAGCGTAAGTGAGAAATCTGTGCGGGACATGGAATATTTATCAGTTACCCTAACTGGTCAGATGCCTGGTTTGATCTGATGATGGAGCCGGTCGAAAGACGAAAAAATAAAAATTTATCTGCTTTGAGGGTCAAATCGTTGTCTTGAACGAAGATTATTTAACATAATAATGGTTTTGCGTGGGTCGTTATATTCTTGAAAAATTTTAAGAATAGAGAAAAGTTTAACGAATATTAGATATGATGCAGACCAAAATTTCAAAAACGCTCGAAGCAATCATTGCACGTGTTACGTTCGATGTCTCGAAATCCGCAGCGAAGAGTTCCTACAAGGACAGACTCGCATTGGAGATCCTGCGCGAAGACGGAGCTTTGGCCTATCAACTGCTCTCGTCGAGACTCAAAGATTGGGAGCTTTACCAGATACCGTTGCGTATCGAACACGAGTTGGAGTCGTCGCCTGTGGCCGAGCGGCTGTCGCCGGAGGAGTTTTATACGTTGTTGTGCGAGGAGATGAAGTCGGCCACCAAGGACAGAAATGTCTCGACGGCACATGCTCTGCGCTACATCGCCTCTGACACCGAGACGGCTACGGCGCGCGTGCTGGCCATATACGGACTTACGGCCGAGATGCTCGACGACGAGATCGAGCAAATGACCTCGGGCGTGGATTCGACTCCGATCCGCATCGACATGCAAGTCATCGACCTGAACCAAGAAGAGACCCAATCCGCACCGGGCACCTCACTCGATAAGTTCGGCGTGAATCTGACGCGTTTGGCGCGCGAGGGCAAGATCGATCCCGTCATAGGTCGAGAGCAGGAGATCGAGCGCGTCATACAGATCCTGTCGCGCCGCAAGAAGAACAATCCGATGCTTATCGGTGAGGCCGGAGTGGGTAAAAGTGCAATAGTAGAGGGGCTTGCGCTGCGCATGGCCGCAGGAGACGTGCCCTATACCATATCGAACAAGGAGTTGTATTCGCTCGAAATATCGTCGCTGGTGGCCGGTACGAAGTTTCGCGGTGAGTTCGAGGAGCGCATGCAGCAGCTTATCGAGTCGCTGTCGAAGTCGCACAATACGATTATCTTCATCGACGAGATACACACTATTGTCGGTGCCGGGTCGACGCAAGGCTCGCTCGACACGGCCAACATTCTCAAACCGGCGCTGGCACGCGGCGATTTGCAGACCATCGGTGCCACTACGCTCGATGAGTTTCGCGAGAACATCGAGAACGATTCGGCGTTGGAGCGACGTTTTCAGAAGGTTGTGGTCGAGCCGACCACAGCAGCTCAGACGATGGAGATATTGCGTCGTGTGGCACCGTACTACGAGCAGCACCACAAGGTGCGTTATACCGATGAAGCTCTCAGAGCGTGTGTCACTCTGTCGGAGCGATATATAACCGATCGTCATTTCCCCGACAAGGCCATCGACGTGATGGACGAGGCCGGTTCGAGAGTGCATCTCTCGTCGGCACGCGAGCCGCAGCAGATACGCGAATTGGAGACTGCGCTGGCTGCCGCACGCAATGAACGTCGGCAGGCTGTCGAGGCTCTGATCTACGAGAAGGCGGCTGCGGCACGTCTGCACGAGATAGCGTTGAAGACGCAGATCGGGCAGCAGCGCGCCGAGTGGCGCCGCTCGTTGGAGTGCAACCCCACGGAGGTGGGTATCGAGCACATCGAGCGCGTCATACACTCGATGACTGGTATTCCTACCGAGCGCATCGAGACGGGTGAGATGGCACGGCTCAGAGGGTTGAAAGATTATCTTGCCTCGCGGGTGATAGGTCAGAACGATGCGGTGACGCATCTGTCTCAGGCCATACAGCGTTCGCGTGCCGGTCTGAAAGACGAGAACCGTCCCATCGGAGTATTCCTGTTCGTCGGTCCTACTGGCGTGGGCAAGACTCTGTTGGCCAAGGAGATCGCTAAGTGGCTATTCGACGATCGTCGCGGACTTATACGCATCGATATGTCGGAGTATGGCGAGAAGCACAATGTGTCGCGATTGATCGGTTCGCCGCCCGGATATGTCGGTTACGGCGAGGGCGGCCAACTTACGGAGGCCGTACGGCGCCAGCCTTATGCCGTGGTGTTGTTCGACGAGATCGAGAAGGCTCACCCCGATGTGTTCAACACCATGTTGCAGATCTTCGACGAGGGGCATCTCACCGACGGCAGCGGCCGCAAGGTCGATTTTCGGAATACGGTGATAATAATGACCTCGAATGTCGGTTCGCGTGCTGCCGTGTCGCGGACGGTGCAGGTGGGATACGAGACTTCGTCGAAGAGCCTCAATACCCGGAATGCGCCCGAAACGGAGTACCGCAAGGCTTTGGAGGAGTGCTTCGCACCGGAGTTTCTCAATCGCATCGACGATATAGTTGTCTTCCGTCAGTTGGAGTTGCCGGACGTGGAGCGCATCATCGATCTTGAACTTGCCGGTATACTGCGACGCATCGAGAACATGGGCTATCGGATCGACATCACGCCGCGGGCGAAGAGCCGTCTGGCCGAATTGGGATTCGAGTCGCGATACGGTGTCAGGGCGTTGCGACGCACGCTGCTCGACAAGATCGAGGCACCGCTGTCGGCCATGATCGTCGAAGGCAATCTGACGGCCGGCGACAGGGTTGTGGTGGAGCTTCGCCGCGGCGAGGTGGCTCTGCGCATTGCCGAGAGACCGACGAAAGTGGCGTAGAGCCGTGGAGATATGGTCGTTAAGTCGCACCCTTTTTCGGAGGGTGCGACTTTTGCTGTTTCACTGACATGTCTGATTATATATAACGGAGGTGCGGCAACTCTCGTTTCTCGAAAAAATCGTATCTTTGCGGCCATGTTAGGTAGACACAAAGAGTATTACAAACAAATATTGCGACTGGCCATGCCCGTGGTGTTGGCTCAGGCCGGTCAGCTTACTACGCAGTTTGCCGATACGGCGATGGTAGGCCGTTTCGGCGGTGAGGATCCGCTGCCGCTGGCGGCAGTGTCGCTCGGCAGTGCGTTGTTTCTGATAATCTATCTCGGAGCGTTGGGATTGGCTCTCGGCATAACGCCTGTCATCGGCGAGCACTTTGCCAAAGGCGACAAGAGACGTGTGGCTCACCTGCTGCAAAACAGTATGCTGTATTGTGCGGTGGTGGGTGTGGCGGCCACGGGCATAGCTCTCGCGGCACGCCCTCTGATGTGGGCGTTGAGCGATGTTCTCACTCCGCAGAGCGATGCCGCCGACATCGATGCCGTGGTGCAGTGTGCCGTGCCCTATTTCGACATGCTGATATGGAGTATCGTGCCGCTGATGATATTCTTGTCGTTCAAGCAGTTCCTGGAAGGTATAGGAAATACGGCCATTGCAATGTGGATTGTGCTTGGCTGCAATGCGCTCAATGTGGCGCTCAACTATGTCTTTATCTTCGGACACTGTGGCGTGGAGCCTATGGGTGCCGAGGGAGCTGGTCTGGCTACGCTCATATCGCGCATAGTGCAGATGGCGTGTATCGCCGTCATCGTGTTGCGTGCCGAACGTTTCGGCGAGTATCGCCGTCACTTCGCACGGCGCGTGACGAGCTGGCCGCCTATTCGTGCCATATTGCGTGTGGGTTATCCGATAGCTTTTCAGATGGTGCTCGAAGCCAGTGCTTTTATCGCCACCACCATTCTCGCGCTGTCGTTCGGTGCCGTGGCTTCGAGCGCGTTCCAGATAACGTTCAACATCGCCAACATGGCGTGGATGATAATCGTGGCTATCGGTTCTGCTTCGACCATCGTCGTGTCGCATATCTACGGTGCGGGCGATTTCCGCCGTCTGCGCCCCACCATCTCGGCCACCTATCGCATGGGCTTGGCGTGGAGCATTGCTATGGCCGCCATATTCGTGATGCTCAGAGGATCTATTCCGGCTCTGTTTACCGACAACGAAGAGGTGATAGCACTGACCGGCTATCTATTGATTTACATATCGATATATCAGATCTCGGACGGCATACAAGGACTCTCGATCAGCATGCTCAGGGGCTTGCAGGACGTTAGGATCATCATGCCCATCGTGCTGGTGTCGTATCTGCTGCTGAATATTCCGATAGGCTATATGCTCGCTTTCAAGTGCGGTATGGGTCCAGTCGGTCTTGTGCTGGGACTGCTGGTCGGATTGACGACGGCGGCTGTGCTCACCTCGCTGCGCGTTCGCAGCCAGATGCGTCGCCGCGAGAGAGCCGATTCGGCTGCCGCTGCTCGATAATCGAGATGAGGGCGGCTCCCAGTTCTGAGTTCTCCATGATACCGTTCACGAGCTCTGCACCGGTGCCGTAGAGGTAGACCGGGCACATCTGCGCCGTGTGACCCTCGCATGCGAAGCGATAACTTATGCCCTGCTCGCTTTTGAGAAAATCCTTGTCGGCACTGGCTATGGCCAGGCCTCCCGTCTCGTGGTCGCTCGTAACGACCACCAGTGTCCCCTCATGCGTGCGTGCGAAATCCACTGCCGCCTCTATTGCCATCGTAAAACTGCGCAACTCTCCGCGCAGCTTCTCTATCTCGTTGCCATGTGCGCCGTAGTCGATCATCGAGCCTTCGATCATGGCTACGAATCCAACATCGCCACGCCGGGCAGATTCCGCATCGAGCAGATCGAGCGTCTTTGCCGTTGCGACGGCAAGCATATCGCCGCTGTCGTAGGGCAGCTCCTTGTCGGCGAGCAGAGCCATGACGCGGCCGCTGCCTCCGAGTGTCGTGAGCGACTCGATATCCTCTGCCACACGATAGCCGCGTGATGCGAGCGTGTCGCGCCATGCTCCGTCGGGGTATGTGCGCTCGAAATACTTTCTGCCGCCGCCCACGGCCACATCTATGCCGCTGTCGGTAAGACTGCGCGTGATATCTTCGAGTGCGCCGCGATCGGCCGTGTGGGCATAAAACGCCGCCGGTGTGGCGTGTTGCAGATATGTGGTGACCACTATGCCCGTGGGCATGCCCTGGGCTGCGGCGCGCGATGTGATCGATTCGACGGGTTGTCCGTCGGGCGTAATACCCAGATGCGCGTTGTCGGTCTTGTGTCCGGTAGCCAGTGCCGTGCCTGCGGCGGCCGAGTCGGTGACACGGTTGTTGAGCGAGTAGGTGCGTGTGAGAACTATGTTGTCGGCACGGTCGAAGACGGTAGTATGAAAATCGTTCTCCAACTGTATCATCGATACGCATGACAGCCCCATTCCGTCGCCTATCATTATTATGATGTTTCTGACCGGATTCTGTGTCGCGGCACTCATGCAGGTGCATGTCGCGGCAGCAATGATTGAGATAAAAAATCGCTTCATTTAGCTATATTAATTTCAGGTTTTGGCGAATATACAAAAAAATAGTTATCTTCGCAATCGAAAGAGCATGTAAAACGACTTGTATGAATGTACGCATAGCCGAAGATTGGAAAGCCGTTATCGGAGAAGAGTTCGAGAAGCCATATTTCGCCGACCTGGTGAAATTCGTGCGTGAGGAGTATGCCACGCGTCGCATATTTCCTCAGGGACGCAACATATTCCGCGCCTTCGACAAATGCTCTTTCGACGACCTTAAAGTGGTCATCATAGGCCAGGATCCTTATCACGGTGAGGGTCAGGCCAACGGATTGTGCTTCTCTGTGAGCGACGGTGTGCCTTTTCCTCCATCGTTGCAAAACATCTTCAAGGAGGTGCATGACGATATGGGTACTCCACCTCCGGTGAGCGGAAACCTCGACCGCTGGGCCGAGCAGGGAGTGCTGTTGCTCAATGCTGTTCTGACGGTGCGCGCACACGAAGCCGCTTCACATGCCGGTCACGGCTGGGAGCAGTTTACAGATGCCGTGGTGCGAGCCATCAATCTGCATAAGGAGAATGTAGTCTACATGCTTTGGGGCAGCTATGCGCAGCGCAAGGGCGCGATAGCCGACCCCGCGCGCAACTGCATATTGCGCGCCGTACACCCCTCGCCGCTGTCGGTCTATCGCGGATTCTTCGGCTGCCGCCACTTCTCACAGGCCAATGCATATCTGCAAAGCGTGGGCAAACAACCGATAATTTGGTAATGGCATACCTTGTTAGGCGGTTGCTGCGTTATAATTATGTGGTATCGTAAACTGATAAAACACCATGATAAACCATCTCAGATTTTTGTATGTCATCTGCGCGCTGGCTCTCGTTTTCAGTGCACCCTTTGCATTGTGGAGCGCAGCCAACGGGGCACTGCTCAAAGCGATCATATTCGCTGTCGTAGCTCTGTGTGCATTTGTCTGTCTGCTTATCGTTAGGCGTAATCTTAGATATATCAAGCAGATGAATGCTACTTTCGATCGTGATGACGTGAAGCCGGTATAACGGCAACGCTCGATCGAACATGCGATTTTCCCGCCTCGGCACAGCTTGCAAGCAGGCTCGCCAAGGCGGGAAAACTGTATGTGAATGATCTTGACGACAGCGGGACGCGCCGGGCGCGTCCCTTGTTGCCGTGCGGCAGGAAGATGAAGCAGATGCCGGTTCTTTACGAAAAAACTCAATCCTCGTCCAAAGCCCTGAACGCATCTTTGTAGAGTCCGCAGATAGGACATGTCCAGTCTTCGGGAATGTCTTCGAAAGGAGTGCCGGGCGCAATGCCTGTTTCGGGATCGCCCTTGGCGGGATCGTAGATGTAGTCGCAAGCGGTGCAGATGTACTTTTTCATAGTCGTATCAATTATAAATCCAGATATATACGTTGAGATATGTGGCAAGAGCCAGCCACAGTGCATAGGGTATGAACAGAAGCGATGCAAAACGGCTGCGCGGCAGCGTGACGGTGATGTAGACCGCCACCAAAAAGTCGAGCACGACCAGATCGATCAGACCCATAAACGGCGAACGGCAGGCGAAAAACATTATGCTCCACAACATGTTGACCGCCAGCTGTGCTCCCCACAGCCAGATGATGCGACGATAACCCAGCGACAGCAATCTTCCCAGCGACAGACCCATACATAGATATATAATGCTCCACGCTATGGGGAATGCAACGTCGGGAGGTGTCACTGCGGGTTTGTCCAACGCCGGGTACCACTCGACGATGGCCGAATGTTGCAGTATGCCCGACAGTGCCCCGACGGCGAAACATACGAGTGTCGGTACTACGTAATAGACGATCTTTTTCATACGATGCCATGTTCGGTTTTCGCTTCGGGCAAATGTTGCCTCTGCCCTATGCACAATTGCATCGGACACATATCGTACCAAACGAGAAACATAGCGATTGTCGCAACCTGGCGGTGTGCCCCGAACAGGATTATGATAGGGCGGTTCTATTGTCCGCCCAGTTTTCCCGTCAGGGTCTGAATCGTGCCGGCCGCATATAACTGCGGTCGGTCTGGGTGTTTTCGTTATGCGTAGTTGTAGAATGCGTTCGGCTAAGAAAATCAGTGCGCATAGTTGGTTCGCAGATAATCCTTTATGGAGAAGTGTGTCTTGCAACGACAGCCTCCGATGCTCTCCACATCGGCTGTTATGCGCAGACGACGATTGGAGAAGACGTATTCGTTGATGAATTGGAGGATCAGGTCGAGCTGATCTTCGAGGGGTGTGACGGCAAGAGAGTGGTCGACGCACTGTGCTGAGTAGAAGTAATAGGGCGAAGAGAGCTTGTCGAGTTGACGCGCAATGATCTCGGAGCCGTAATACCCGACACCCATCAGAGAGGCTTTCTTATAGGGGACGTTGCTGTCGGCATTGCCGTGGAAAAGCAAGATGGGAGAGGGCGACTTGTCCCAGCGGGGTTTGCCCGATGTGGAGAATATGGCTCCCGCGCACGACACTACGCCGGCATAACGGAAGCCGGAGGGCAGTACCGAGGCGGCTGCCGTAGAGTTGCAGATGCCGTTCTCGGCCTGCAAGACGGTGATGGCACCGGCGCTCGATCCGCTTATCATGATGCAGTGCGGATCGATCTGCCACTCCGCAGCATGGTCGAGCACGAAGAGCGTGGCCGAGTACAGGTCTTCGACTGCCATGTCGACGGCATTTTTCATTATGCCTATCATGGCCTTGACATCGCCCACGGCATCGGCTTCGACATCTTTCAGCCCGAGACGATAGTCGATGGCAACCACGTCGATGCCGTTGCCCGCCAGAAAGTCGTAGTAGGGGATATACATCTCGTGGTTGCGCTCACCGCCGGCAAAGCCGCCGCCGAAGACGAATATCATGCAGGGGCGCACACCCTCGGTCGAGGACGAGGTGTAGCGGTCGAGCATGAGGTGTTGACCGTTGCGGTCGGCGAACTCGAAGGTCGTCACTGCAACCTCGTATTTGTGTTGAGCCACAAGGCTCGCAGCAAGCATCATCATCACTGCCGAAAGTATCGATTTTTTCATTGCAATCCGTTATTTGTAGTTTGTAATCTTTATCTTTGTTCTTGTCAGAGCCCGTTACAAGCAATCTTTGCGCCGCGGCCACTCGCCTATCTCCATATTTTTTATCTCGGCGTCGATTATGTCGAACCGCACCGCAGTACGCACTTTGTGGCAGCCATAGTTGCCCGCTGCGCCGGGATTGATATGCAGCAGGTCGTAGACCGGATCGTACATCACCCGCAAGATGTGCGAATGTCCGCAGACGAATATCTTGGGGCGCAGAGACTGTATGCGTTCGACAACGCCCGGGGCGTAGTGGCGCGGCCAGCCGCCGATATGCGTCATCAGCACCTGAACACCGCCCGTCTCAAAGCTGGCGAAGCGATCGTAGGCACGGTGCATGGCACTCGGATCGATGTTGCCCCATACGGCGCGCAGCGGCCGGAATGCCGCGATACGGTCGGCCAGCTCCTGCGAGCCGATGTCTCCCGCATGCCATATCTCGTCGACCGGTGCGAGAAACTGTTCCAACGCTTCATCGAATGTTGAGTGCGTATCGGATATTAAACCTATTTTCATCGTCGCTTCCGTTTGCTTTATGCAAATATACGAATAAGCGAGGGCAATGCCAAATTTATTTGAGCATTGCCGAGCGGGAGTATATTGGGCGCAGAGAATGCCGCGCACGGATCTCTCGCTTGCACTCGAAATAACAAATGCTGTCACTCCGAGAAGCCGCAGGCGACGTGGGAGTCTCTTCTGAATTGTCACTCCGAGGAGCAGGCTAAGACTGCGACGCGGGAGTCTCGCAGGCGGGAATGCAATGCAACGCAAAGGAGTTTGTCGACCGAAAATATAGATTCTCACGTCGGACGTGCCGTCCTCCTCAAAATGACAAACAAGTCATGTCATGTCGAACAAAGTGAGACATCTGGAAAAGACCGAACCGCCGATGTCCGATTGGTTCGGCGGGTGTGCACAGAGTGGGGAGCTACGGACGATAATCGAAAAATTTTCACTACCTTTACGCAATTCTAATCATTTGATCTATGAAAAACATCTTTTCCATATCGATAGCTGTCGCCGCAACATTCTGTGCCGTCATAGCTGCCGAGGCGCAGCGCACTGTGGAGTGCCTCGATCGCGATTGGCGTTTCTCGTTGGGGCATGCTGCCGATGCGCAGCGCGATTTCGGCTGCGGCACGGAGTATTTCAACTATCTGACCAAGGCCGCCTCGATACACAACGAGGGCCCCTACGCGCTTGGCTTCGACGATGGTGCATGGCAGACGGTCGATCTGCCGCACGATTGGGTCGTCGATCTGCCCTTTGCTGCGGAGGCGAGCCACAGTCACGGCTACAAGTGCGTCGGGTGGCAGTATCCCGAGTCGAGTGTGGGGTGGTATCGCCGCAGCCTCGATATTTCGGCCGCAGATCGCGGGCGCCATCTGGTGCTGCGCTTCGACGGCATCTTCCGCGATGCCCAGGTGTGGGTCAACGGCTTTTGGCTGGGGCGTGAGCCGAGCGGTTATGCTGCTCAGATATATGATATTACCGATTATGTCGACTACGAGGGAGACAATGTGGTAGTGGTGCGTGCCGATGCCTCGATGGAGGAGGGTTGGTACTACGAGGGTGCCGGCATCTATCGGCATGTGTGGTTGGAGCGTATGTCGCCGCTGCATGTGGCTCCGCTTGGCATATTCGTTTACAGCCGTTTGCAAGAGCCTTTCGCCCATGCCGACATCTATGTGGAGACCGAGGTGGAGAATGCGTCGCGCAGCGGAGAGCGTTATGCCGTCACTCATACCCTTCTGGATTCCGAGGGCAGGAGAGTGGCGTTTGCCGCCCATGACGATGCCGAGCTGCTGTCGCCGCGTCATAGTCGCACGGATCGTCAGTGCATACGTCTGTCACAGCCTCATCTGTGGTGTTGCGAGGATCCGTATATGTATAGTGTCGAGACACGCATCGAGGTCGACGGTGTCGAGGTCGACCGCGTCACGACACCGGTCGGCATTCGCAGCGTGGTGTTCGATCCTGACCGCGGATTGCTGCTCAACGGTCGCAGAGTGGCTCTGCGCGGAGTTAATCTGCATCAGGATCATGCCGGAGTGGGTGCGGCCATACCCGACGAGCTGTATGCCTATCGTCTCGGTCTGTTGAAGGATATGGGCTGCAATGCCATACGCACTTCGCACAATCCCGCTTCGCCCGTATTGCTCGATCTGTGCGACAGAGAGGGTTTCCTGGTTGTCGAGGAGAACCGGCTGATGGGTATAGGCGACGAGCATATGCGACTGTTGGAACGTATGATACGTCGCGATCGCAACCACCCGTCGATCATATTGTGGAGCGTGGGCAACGAAGAGTGGGGGATCGAGGGCAACGACCGCGGTGCGCGTATCGCACGCACCATGTGCGACCGCTGTCACGTGTTCGATCCCACGCGTCAGGCCACGGCAGCCACGGCAGGCGGGGTGCGTCTGCCCGAAGGGTTGGACGTTGTCGGGTATAACTATCTGGTGCAAAATCCGATAGACGAGATGCGGGCGCGCTATCCCGAACGTTGTGCCATGGGTTCGGAGGAGACGTCGGGTTGCGGCACGCGCGGTGTCTATGCCGATGACCGCGAGGGCGGACGCATGCAGTCGCTCAATCGTGCGGGTGTCGACGGTGTGAAGAATGTCATCTCGCGCGGCTGGCGTTTCTACGACGAGCGGCCGTGGCTTGCGGGCGAGTTCTTCTGGACGGGACTCGACTACCGCGGCGAACCCAATCCGCTGTCGTTTCCGGCTACGGGATCGTCGTTCGGCATAATGGATTACTGCGGATTCGCCAAGGACGAGTACTATTTCCTGCGTGCGTGGTGGCGTGAGGATCAGCCTCAGATCCACGTGCTTCCGCATTGGAACTGGCAGGGACACGAGGACGAGACGGTCGAAGTGTGGGTCTACACCAACTGCGACGAGGCCGAGATCGTGGTCAACGGCCGCCGCATGGAGCGCAAGGCCGTAGAGCGCGGCGGTTATGCTTCGTGGCAGGTGCCATACAAGGCCGGATATGTCGAGGCGCGCGGTTTGCGCGGCGGCCGTCGTGTGGCGGTCAGTCGTGTCGAGACTGCCGGTGAGGCTCGCGGCATCGTAGTGAGGTGCTCGGGCGGTGACGGCCTGCGTGCGGGCAGTGTGGTGATATGCGATGTCGATGTGGTCGATGCTCGTTCGCGAGTGGTGCCGACGGCATCGCCCCGGTTGAGGGTCGTCGTGGGCGACAATGTCCGCATACTGGGTGTGGGCAATGGCGATTCCGCATGGCGTGCCGCGGAGCGACCTGCCGACCGTGATTGTCGTGAATTCTGCTTCGATGCGTTCAACGGTCATGCGCAGATCATTGTGGAGACACTTGCCGATGCCGCCGATGCTGCTGCCGAAAGCCTCAGCCTGACGATATCGGCCGACGGGGACGATGCTATATGCCCTGCCGCGCGATCGATTGTCGCGCGATAAATTTGGTAGGCCGTCGAAAAAACGCTTACTTTGCAACATGAGTCTCGAATTCGACATAGCGCGTCGGTTGTCGCGCCGCGAATGCGACGGTGAGTCGCGCCGCAGCGGAGTGATGGAACGCGTGGCCGTAGTGGCTACTGCCGTGAGTGTGGCGGTGATGATCGTCACCATGTCGGTGGTGGTGGGCTTCAAGCATGATCTGCGCCGGGTAATGACCGGTGCCGCGTCGAGTCTGTCGGTGACATCGCCTCAGAGCGGCGGCGTCATGTCGGGCATACCGGTCGAACGCGGCGAGCCGTTGGAGAGTGTGTTGCATTCGGTCGGCGGTGTGGAGCGCATATCGCCTTTCACCTCCAAGGAGGGTGTGATAAAAAGCGACGATAACACCGCGGGTGTTGTTTTGAAGGGTGTCGACTCACTCTACGATATGTCGTTTGTCTCGGAGTCTCTGCGCCGTGGCTCGCTGCCGCGTGTGGGACGCGAACCTCGTACCAAAGACATTGCCGTTTCGCAGAGTATTGCCGACCGCATGGAGGTCGATGTGGACGATCGTGTGGAGATGGTCTTCATCACCGACGGCGAGGTGCGCCGCGACAGATTCCGCATATCGGGCATCTACTCCACGGGTGTGGAGATGATCGATGCGACGATGGTGATTACCGATATGCGCAACGTGCAGCGTCTCTGCGACTGGCCGGCGGAGTCGGTCACGGGCTACGAAGTGTGGCTCGGCGACGGTGTCGATGCTCTGGCTGCGGCCGGAGAGTTGAACGGCCGTCTGGTGGAACTGTATCTCGAAGAGGGAGTCGATGCCGAGGCCTTTGCCGTCGAGCAGATCTATCCCAATATATTCGGCTGGCTGGCCACGCACGATGTCAATGCCGCAGTCATGGTGACTATCATGATCGTGGTGGCTTTGTTGAACATGATAACCGTGTTGCTTATAATCGTATTGGAGCGTTCGCGCATGATCGGCGAGTTGAAGGCCTTGGGCATGAGCGATATGTCGCTGACCGGCATATTCTTCTTTCGGGCGCTGTTCATCGCCGTGCGAGGCATGGCGTGGGGTGCGGCCGCCGGACTTGCGTTGTGCGTTGTGCAATATGTCACCGGTATTTTGACGCTTCCGTCCGACGGATATTTTCTGTCGCAGGTGCCGGTGGCCTTCTGCTGGGGTGTGTGGGGCCTGACACTGGCGTGTGCCTTGGCGGTGATAATGTGCGTAATGCTGTTGCCTGCGGCTTTTGTCAGACGCATATCGCCGTCGCAGACCATGCGCTACGAGTGATGCCGCAGCGGTATAATCGAATATTCAATATCAGATGAAACCTTATAATCAGGAACAAACGAAAAAACAGCAGGTCGAGCAGATGTTCGATAACATAGCTTCGACCTATGACGGACTCAATCATATATTGTCGTTCAACATCGACCGTCTGTGGCGTCGGCGCGTGGTGAGGATCGTGCGTGGCACCGGCGCCAAACGCATCATGGACATGGCTACCGGTACGGGCGATCTTGCCATAGCCATGGCCAAGCGTATTCCGGGTTCGCACATTCTGGGTGTCGATCTCTCACGCAAGATGCTCGATGTGGCTCAGAACAAGATACGGCGCCAGGGGCTCGACGAGCGCATAATTCTGCAACACGGCGATGCCGAACGTCTCGATGCCGTGGCCTCAGAGTCGCTCGATGCGGTTACGGTGGCTTTCGGTGTGCGCAACTTCGACGATTTGGCCGGAGGTTTGCAACAGATACACCGCACGATCCGTCCGGGGGGCACACTGGTGGTGTTGGAGTTCTCCACGCCGCGCAACCGTGCCATACGGTGGTTCTATGCTCAATACTCTCACCGTCTGCTGCCGCAGATCGGTGGCTTGGTATCGAAAGACAAACGTGCCTATGTCTATCTGCCGGAGTCGGTCGACGAATTTCCCTCGCCGGAGCGTTTCTGCGATCTGCTGGGCGGAGCCGGATTCTGCGACGTCACCCGCCATTCGCTCAGTTGCGGCATAGCACACATTTATGTGGCGCGCCGTGCGCCGTTGACCGAATAACGATGTCTGTATTGAAAGTTAAAATATTGCTTCTTATCGCGTTGCTGCTGCCTTTGGGTGCTGCTGCCGGTTCGCTCGACAAATATGTCTCGAAGATTCATTTCGGAGGATTCTGCCGTGTCACGCATTTTACCTCGTCGGGCATGAATCTCTATGTCTCGATCGACAACGGACTCGGCTACAACATCGTTGTCAAGAGTTGCACGGCTGTGGTTTGCCGCGACGGCGTCGAGATCATGTCGGTCGATCTGCGCGATAAGGTTGTCGTGCCCAAACAATCTGTGTCAGAGGTGTTGCTGCCTTTGCGCTTTCGGGCAGATAACACCATGTCGATACTCGCACTGCTCAGCCGCATACTCGACGGCCGTATCGAAGATCTGACCGTGACGCTCACCGCACGGCTGCGTGTATCGATCGTATCCAAAACATTTTCCAAGCAAAGCATTGTCATGTCGGAAATTCTTGATACCTTTGGAGTAACCATTGACGATGTAAAACAACTTATCGATCTGCTCTGATGCGCAAGATTATATTGATATTCATTATGTTGGCCGCTGCAATGTCGGTGGCTTCGGCTCAGTCCGTCTCTCGTGTCAAGTCGCGTCTTTCGGAGGTCTCGGCCGCAGGCGGACGCATAACCGTTGCCGAGGACGAGTCGGCGTCAGCTGCCGTGCGACAGTCCGATTTGAAGATCAAACCCTCGAAGGTGAGGGGCTATCGTGTGGTCATATTCTTCGATAACGGCCAGTACGCCAGCGATAAGGCTCGTTCTGTCATGAACTCGTTCAACGAAAAATACCCGTCGATCAATGCCTATCTGGTCTATGAAAGCCCCTATTTCAAGGTTTCGGTAGGCAATTGTCTTACAATGGAGGAGGCTGTGATTTTGATGAATCGTGTCAGCGGTGCATTTCCCACGGCATTTCCCAAGAGCGAGCAGATCGAACTTTCCGAGTTGACAGATGTAAAGCCCGACCGAGAAGAGGAGCCGGCAGCCTCTGCCGAGACAGACTCCGACGCTCCGGTAATGGCTTCCGATAACGGCTTTTCGTTTCGCTGATCGGTAACGATTCGTAAGCAGGACTGCTATATTCGCGGGAAAAAATCGGCATGAATCTGTAAATATGTGGCTATAAACGGTAAAAAAGAGGGTTTTATGCCGTGTTTATGCAAAAGTTTGATATCGACTCTTGTTTATAGACATGTAATTTATTACATTTGCAATGTTAAGGTTATTATTACATACTAAACTTTCACTATTATGAAGAAGATTTTCATGTTGGCAGTTGCTTTTGCTGCCGTATCGATGGTCGCTTGCGGCGGTAACAACGAGAAGAAGGCTAACGAGGGTGAGCAGGTTGAGACTGCTAACGTAGAGGTAGTTGAGGAGAATGCTTGCTGCGGTGAGTGCTGCGGTGAGTGCTGCGGTGAGGAGAAGGCTTGCTGCGGTGAGTGCTGCGGCGAGGAGAAGGCTTGCTGCGGCGAGTGCTGCCAGGCTGAGGTCGAGGTTGAGGTTGCAGAGTAATTCTGTCTCACTTCGTGAAAGAGAATTATTGACAACAGTCAATCATTTTTCATGAAAAGCGGCACTTTACTGCCGCTCGCTTGTTCCGCCGAATAAGTAGTACGCGAGTACGACTTGTCCGGCGGATCTTCGTTTGAGCTGCGCCGACTGCTTTTGACGAAAAGCAGTGCATATTTTTGAGAGGGAGACTATTCCGATTGTCTGTCATGTTGAGCGCAGCGAAACATCTGTGGACTGTTATTCTCGCCGATGTGTCATTTCGAGCGTGAGCGAGAAATCTGTGCGGGATTGTTCCGGTGGTTTTGTTGTGCTCTTCTCTCATCGGTCGTCGGGAGTCTCGCCAGAGCCTTGCAGTGCCGACTCCGCAGAACAAAGCTGCATAATGCTCTAACCCTGTCAGAAGGGTGATGCGGAGAGAGTCTAAGATAAATTTGAAGAAAAGATCTTTAAAATTTTGCAAATTCCGAAATAATGTCTATATTTGCATTCCGATACGAGGTTTGTCTATTTATCGACTTGCCTTTGTCATATTTAGATAAACCGCGTATCGCAGATTAAATTCCGGTCTGATGGCCGAGTGGCTAGGCAAAGGTCTGCAAAACCTTGTACAGCGGTTCGAATCCGCTTCAGACCTCGATCGGTGTCGCGAACAATTGATAAAGATTGTTCGCGACTTTTTTTGTTTGGCTGTCAATTATTCGACAGGCCGGTTTCTATTGCTTCCGATAGTTGTGCGAGTTGTTCGGGTGAGGTGATGCTGCCGCAGTGCAGCATGCGTATCGTGCCGTCTTTGCCGATGACGATATTGAGCGGCATGAGGCCGGGTGTGGCGAAAAGTGCGTTGAGCGAGCGGTCGGTGTCGAGCGACGTATGCGCCGACATCGTCGGCCACTGCTGTGCCCCATGTCCGTGGACGAACTCCTCGATGCGCTGCATGTCGGCGTCGATGCAGATGGGTATGAACAGAAAATCATTGCGGTCGATATATCGTCGGGCGACCGTCGGCAGGTACTCCTCTTGCAGCTCTTTTAGACAATTTCCGCACCAGAATGCCCAGAACGTAATAAGGCAGCAGTGCTCGCGGGTGTTGATCTGTCGTCCTGTCGATATGATATTGAGCGACAAGTCGGGAGCCTTGTCGCCGACATTCAACTTTATGGCACTGCTGTCGACATGTTGTTTGGCCTTGGCATATGCGGCAATGATTTCGTCGATCTCGGCCTGCGGACGTTGTCTGATAAGTATGGTGTCCGGCTGCGATGCGGTGTCGAGAGAGTGTGTGAAGGGCAATCGGCATTGCTCGATGACAAGCGTGTCCTGGTCGAAATAACAATGCTCGATCTTCAAACTGTCGGGTACTGCCCGCCAGAACGCCTCCGATACCTCCTGCCGTCCTATGAAGTAATGCGTGGGCGGTGCCGCCAGCGCGCCTATGCTGATCACCGCAGCAGACAAAAGTATAATCAGTTGCTTCATGTCTTGTTTGCTATTATTCATTATTATGAAATATGATCGTCACAGCACTCAGCTTAATTTGACGTAACGATAACGCTTTATGCCTCACGCTGCTTTCGCATATCGGTATAGTTCGGGCAGTCGGTTATGCTTTGGACTGTCAAAAGATTGAATAAACTTGGTCGGTATAGTTAGAATAAAAAAGGCTATGCATAGCATAGCCGTATTGGTAGAGTGAGATGTTACCATTCGTCAATGTCTCCCACGATAAATGACTTTTTCATAATTAATTAGTTTGTTTATACAAAAGTACGTAAAATTTTGTTATGTTCGATCCTTTGCATGAGTTTTTTCGCATAAAATAATAAATACTCCATTTCTCGGTAGCAACCAATCAAAAGATTCGATGCTGATGATATTATCTTTCGGGTGTGATATTTTAATCTTGGAGTTGTCGGTGAATGTTCCCAACAGTTGGCCGTAAAGTCTTACATTGTTATCATCATGGCATATGCAGTCGATCCTGAATGATTTTGTCGGATATTTTAGTCTGTTGGTAAAGTGATTGTCTTCTATGGGCAAAAAGATCTCATAGTCAATCTCCACTTTAACCGATTTTTTATATTCAACGAAAATGCCGGAGTTTTTATTGTCTTTCGACATGCGTTTAATTCCATTTCCGGAATCACGGGCATACACCAGTTTGACGCTTGTATTGTAGTATTCATCTTGTACATCTAATTTTTTGATATCGTAGTCGATCATATCTTTAATGTCGACTCTCTCTGCACCGTCTATCGAGACATAAAAATGGTATATTGTCAATATGCGTCTGATAATCTTCTCGTTGTCGTTCTCTATTGGCTTCTGTATACATTTTTTTATCGACAGATCGGCTTCGCTTTCTACCGAATCGGCTGTCGGGCTTTTAATCGTATATTGAACATTGACCGAACGGAATAACACTCGTTCGTGGATTTCATTGTCCGGATTCCATGCGAATACTTTTGTTTTGTGGTATATTGCCGTTTCGCGATATGTTTCATAATAAGGGTTCATCAATGCCGTGAAGATATCCTTGTCCATATTCATCAACCCTTTTTGCATATACGGGTATTTTTGTTTGTGCATTTGGGTTATTGCGTTGCTACGAATTTCTTGCAATCTTTCGTCGGGTAGTTTTTCCAAGAATGAATTGGACGTGAACGCCTCTACTATAATGTTTTGAAGACTTGCTACATGGCTCTTGATGTCTATGGTTACGGCAACGACTACAGCTGCAATGATGGAGGTCAGTATTGGAGCGATAATATGGGTTGCATAGAAACAATCGTTGCACGAGCGATTTATGTACAATAAACCGATTATACATGAAAGGCTGATGATGATAGATATGAGTACCGAGGGCGTGAAAAAAGATCTAATACTCTTGAGTCGTTGTTGGTTTTTTGTCATTTTGGGTTAGTTTGGTTCTTATATCTGAATACGAATTCTTCACCCAAAATGTTTCATTCGAGCCGTACAATGTTATTGTGCAGCAGCTCTTGATATGTTTAAGCTCCGGTAACCGGGCCTTTTCAGATTCAGTAAATGAAATACGCTCTTCGATTATTAATATATGAGCTATATTAACCAGCCATCTCTTCGCACTGAGGCTTTCCAATTCTATATATTGTGTTTGCATTACGGGAGCGAGAACAAAAGTCGTACCCGATTATCGAATAACAACAAATAAAAAAGGTCGCCCAACAACTCTTAGGCGACTCTTTTATATATAGCTTTTTTACAGTTCTCCGCTTGCGGAGGATTCGATAGCCTTGAAGTAGCGGTAGGTGGCCACGCGAAGCTCCCCGGCCGCATCGTCGTCGCAGACGATGATGCCCGACGGGTGGGTTTGCAGTGCCGATACAGTCCATTGGTGGTTGTAGCTTCCCTCGACCGCATGTCGCACGGCACGCGCCTTTCGTGCTCCCGTGGCCAGAATCATTACCCTCTTGGCCGACAGGACCGTGCCCACGCCGACGGTAATGGCTGTGTGTGGCACTTGCGAGATGTCGCCGCCGAAGAATCGCGAGTTGACCTCCCGTGTTTCGGGCGTAAGGGTCTTTATGCGTGTGCGCGAGGTGAGCGACGAGAACGGTTCGTTGAAAGCTATGTGTCCGTCCTCGCCGACACCTCCCATAAACAGATCGATTCCTCCTACCTCGGTTATCCTGCGCTCGTATTCGGCGCATTCGTGTTCCGGGTCGGCGGCATTGCCGTCGGGTATGTTGACGTTTTCGGGGCGTATGTCCACTTCGCGGAAGAAGTTGTCCCACATGAACCGGTGGTAGCTCGCCTCGTGTGTCTTGTCCAGTCCGACATATTCGTCCATGTTGAATGTAACGACGTTGGCGAATGACACCTCGCCTGCGCGGTGAAGTCGTATCAGCTCGCGGTATGTGGCCAGCGGCGTAGAGCCGGTGGGCAGTCCCAGCACAAATGGCGACGACGTATATCGGGCTTTGGCATTGATCTGCTCCACTATGTAACGTGCCGACCAGAGTGCTACCTTCTCGGCCGACGATTCGATTATTACTCTCATATATTTTTCGGGTTGTTAAAACATTCTTACAAAAACCTCTATTGCCTGATATTCTGCCATACCAAGTTTGTCATACTGGCGCGCTGTGGTCTGCGTGCGCTCCTCGGCGCGCTGCCAGAACTCGCGCGTGTCGCTGCCGGGGAACGGCACGATGTCTTTTTGCGACAGATGGCGGTATATGGCGTGACGTTTTTTCAGCATCTCGTCGGGCGAGAGCGGTACGGCCATGTCCACCATGCCCAGATCCCACTCCAACCATGCGCCGCGGTAGAGCCACAGATGACACTGCGACAGCCACTCCTCGCCGCGCACTACCTCTATGGCCTCCAACAGTGCCTCCATGCAGGTGCGGTGTGTGCCGTGAGGGTCGGCCAGGTCGCCGGCGGCATATATCTGATGGGGTTTTATGCGACGCAGCAGCTCAACGATTATGTCGATGTCGGCGCGTGTCAGCTGTCCTTTCTTTATGCCGCCCGTCTCGTAGAATGGCAGATTGAGAAAGTGGGCGTTGGTGTCGGGATCGAGTCCGAACGAACGCACTGCGGCGCGCGCTTCGGCACGGCGTATCGCACCCTTGATGTCGAGCAGTCCGCGAGGCTCGGGTTCGCCGCGACGCTTCTGCGCTATCAGCTCCTTGGCTTCGGCCACACGGTCGCCCATGCCCATTTCGCGTGCCGTGTCGACATTCTGCAACACCACATCGTCGTGTACGGCCACATTGCCCGATGTCTCGTAGGCCACATGTACCTGGTGACCCTGTTCCACCAGACGGATAAACGTTCCGCCCATCGAAATCACGTCGTCGTCGGGGTGCGGAGAGAATATCACTACGCGTTTGGGGTGGGGTGTCGATGGTGCCGGACGTGTCGAGTCGTCGGCATCGGGCTTGCCGCCAGGCCAGCCGGTGATCGTGTGTTGCAGGTCGTTGAACACATCGATGTTGATACGGTCGTATGCCAGGCCGGTGCGTTCGAGCAGCTGTCCCAGTGAGTTTTCGATGTAATCCTTGTATGTGAGTTTGAGTATGGGCTTGTCGACCACTCCGCACAGCCATACCACGGCCTTGCGTATGAATTTGGGAGTCCAGTCGCACGGCCCCACCAGCCACGGCGTCTGCTCGCGCGTGAGTCGCTGTGCGGCATTTTCGTCGATGACTACCTCTATGTTGGGGTGCTCTTGCAGATGCGATGCCGGCACACGGTCGGTGATCTGTCCCTCTACCACGCGTTGCACCACATCGGCTTTCTCCTCGCCCCATGCCATCAATATGATGCGGTCGGCGCGCATCACCGTGCCCAGACCCATCGTGATAGCCATCTTGGGAGTGTTTTCCAGTCCGAAGAATTGTGACGACTGCACCGTGCGCGAGTCGTGCGACAACTCCACCAGACGCGTGTGCGACTTGGCATACGACCCCGGTTCGTTGAATCCTATCTGTCCCTGCTCGCCCATGCCTATTATCATCAGGTCGATCTTGCGCACGGCCTGATCCAATGCCGCGCAATACTCCGATATGGAGTCGAGCGGGGTGGTGCCGTCGGGTATGTGTATGTTTTCCGGAGCTATATCTATGTGATTGAGGAAATCTTCGTGAATACGATAGTTGCGGCTCTGCTGTTCGTTGCCGCCGATGGGGTAGAACTCGTCGAGCGAATATACCTCCACATCGGCGAAGCTCACCGCACCGGCACGGTAACGTCTCACCAGCTCGCGATACAGACCCAGCGGTGTGCGTCCCGTCGTGAGCCCCAGCACGAACGGCGTCCGCTCGTCGTATATGTCGCCGACCATCGAGTTGCGGTCGTGCGATCTTATCATGCGGCATATGGTGTCGGCCACATATTGCACACCCTGATACTCGCTTTCGAATACCTGGGTGGGTATCTTCTCGTAGCGGTGAATTATATCGCGCGGTGCTGCTTCGGCGATCAGCCCTCCGTCTTTCGGCAATTGATACTTGTTGTTCATGGTAGGTAATCTGTATTGTAATTGTGCGATAAGTCGGCATCTATCCCGGCATCGGCAATTCCTGAGCCAAAGCCAATGATCGATTGTCTGTTTTTGGGCATCTAAGTCCAAGTCAAAGTTACGAATAAATACTTTATTTCACGGCTTGTATCCGGTAATATTTATAGGTATACCGAAAAAAAAACAGGCCGAACCCCAATAAGGGTTCGGCCGAGATCTGCTTCGGGAAGCTGTTGCGTCTACTTCGTGACGCGCTTCTCCTTGATGCGGGCCTTCTTACCGGTGAGGTTGCGCAGGTAGTAGATACGTGCACGGCGAACCACACCATACTTGTTCACCTCGATCGACTCGATGTGAGGTGAGTAGAGCGGGAATATACGCTCCACACCCACGCCGTTCGAGATCTTGCGGATCGTGAACATCTTGGTCTTGCCGCTACCCTTGATCTGGATAACTACGCCGCGGAAACTCTGCAAACGCTCCTTGTTACCCTCGACGATACGGTAAGTTACGGTGATCGTGTCACCAGCCTTGAACGACGGAATATCTGCGTCGGTCTTGGTCCACATCTGCTCGTTGACGAGCTTAATCAATGCATCTTTGTTCATGTTGCAACAAATGTTAAAATTTACCGTTCAACATTATCGCTGTGTCCTCTCTACCATGCGAACGCCTTCGTCCGCAATCCCGGTCTGTGTTCATGCCGCTTTTGCCGCACTTCTCAGACTCTTTCCGATTAGACACCCATTATAAGAGGTTGATACGGGCTACAAAGATATGTACATTATTTTCTTCCGCCAAATATTTTTCGTGAAAAGCGGCATTCTACTTCCTCGCCTTGTCGCTCGCCAATGGGCAGTACGGCAAGTACAGCCTATCCGCACCAATTTCATGTCGGCACTGCTACTAACGCCTTTTGACGAAAAAGGGGTTGGTGGTTCTTAGTGTGCGATTTCCATTGACATGTCATTTCGAGCGTAAGCGAGAAATCTGTGCGTGACGATTTCCATTGTCTTTTAACATGCTGCCGGTCTTGTCTTTCCCAGAAGTCTCACTTTGTTCGACATGACATTACGGTGTTGTCATTCTGAGGAGGACGGCACGTCCGACGTGAGAATCACTTTTGTTGCGGCAAACTGCGCTCCCGACAGCGAGACTCCCACGTTGCCTGCGGCTCCTTGGAGTGACAATTCAGAATAGACTCCCACGTCGCCTGCGGCTTCTCGGAGTGACAATTCCCTATGTCGAGACTCCCACGGTCGGGCATGCCCTCCCTCGGAGTGACAGCGGGTTGTCATTTTGAGCTCAGCGCCCATATCTGTGCCAGGGGCTTACGGATATAGGTTTTGTCTAATAATAAAACGTCGGACTCAACATCTGTCCCGAACATACTATTTTCAGCGTTCGGTCGCCCTTTACTCTCAGATGCACCGTCAGATCGACATCGCAGTATTCGCTCCAAAATGAATAATTTGTATTGAACCATGGCTGGTAAACATAACTCGCGCCGTTGTTCTGCGTCAACTCCACGACCTCCACGATGTCGTCCGATAGGATCATTGCGCCATCTACCCGCTCTATACTCAGCTCCATTTTGTCGAACGGCTGCTGCGGCACGTAAATATCCATTCTCTCCGATATTCTCTTTTCGGTATGCCAATCGTCTACATATGTGTATGTCATCTGCGTCTGTGCCGTCCACTCTTTATAATTTATGGGCGACAGAAACATCGATTCGGCAAACAGTGATAGACGGTTGCTGTATGTCGTTATGTTGTTTTCGGAATCCTCTACATATCCGACCGATATTTTATAAGCGAACGTAATCGTTTGCGCAGTTTCGGCGTCGATGCAGATGTATCCGTCGGCTATCGGCCCTGTCTCGGGATACTCTTTTTCGGGCAGACACTCCTGGTTTTTGTCGCATGAGCATACTGCGGCTAAGAGTAGTGCACATATTGCGATGGCGGTCGATCTTTTCATGGTTTTCCTGGTGTTATGTTGTCCGGTTGTAAATATAATGTTTATTTCGGTATAAAACAAATAAATTGTTTGTTTGCGGCGCTGCTACTGTTATTTTCTGTCGAGGAATGATGTATGCGGGGTGGCAGCCAGTGCGCGCGATGTGCCTGGCGCGATGTGTTAATCATGCTGCTTTGCGCAAAGCATACCGGTGTCGAATCTGCTAAGGTGGAAAATCTCTGCTATTGTCGAGTTGGACGGGACGCGATTGCTGTGTGGAAATTCGGTTGCGGTGTACAAACTTTGAGGCTTTGATCTAAGGAGTATATTCGATGTTCGGGGTGCGTAATATTGTGGTTATGCCATCTGTCTGCCATCGATTTTGCCGCGCAGCGAATGTGTCAGGGCATTGTCGCTGTGTGTGTCTATATATAATATATATAGGTATAATAGTCTAAAAGCCTGCTTAATGTTAATTAATTGTAAATTATTTAAAAATATCTTAATTTTTTTGACGAAATGTTTGCAGATTCAAAAATAAGCCTTACCTTTGCAACCGCTTTCAGAGATAAACGATCGATGAAAGCGAGTTAAAAGGTTCTTCGAAAAAGTTTTTGAAAAAAAAGTTCCGAAAAGATTTGGAGGATTCAAAAATAGTTCTTACCTTTGCAACCGCTTTCACTTAGAAATGAGTGAGTAGCGAAAAGGTTCTTCGAAAAATTTTTGAAAAAAAAAACTTCTGAAAAATTTGGAAGATTCAAAAATAGTTCTTACCTTTGCAACCGCTTTCGCTTAGAAAACGAAGCAATGGAAAAGAGGGTCGAAGATTCTTGAAACCGAAAGTTCTGATGAAAAATTAGAATATAGAGTTCTTTGAAGATATTGAGCAGCTAAAGTTTAATCTTCTCTACCAAGAGAAATTTCAAACAATACCTTTGAGATTAGAGCTAAGATTTATAAACAAAACATTTTATACAATGGAGAGTTTGATCCTGGCTCAGGATGAACGCTAGCGGCAGGCTTA
>CAMWTS010000004.1 GCA_947177225.1 uncultured Alistipes sp.
TTATTTCCACTTTGTCATTCTGAGGAGCGTGCTATGTACGCGACGTGAGAATCTCAATTTTCGGTGGATAAACTCCTTTGCGTTGCATTCCTGACAGCGAGACTCCCACGTTGCAACTGCGTTGCTCCTCGGAGTGACAGACGCTGGTTTTGTCTTCCCCAGATGTCTCACATTAGTTCGACATGACAGGACGGTATTGTCATTCTGAGGAGCGTGCAATGCACGCGACGTGAGAATCTCTCTTTTTGGGAGAAAATGCACACTCTTGTTAGACAACCACTTTTCTGACGGCGAGACTCCCACGTCGCCTGCGGCTCCTCGGAGTGACAGACGCTGGTTTTGTAGTCCCCAGATGTCTCATATTGTTCGACATGACAGCTTCTTTTCCATGATTCCGTTCTCTCATTCGTTAAGAATAGGCAGTATGCTATACAGTCTATCCGTTCTCGCTTCGTTTGTGTGTCAATTAACACCTTTTGACGAAAAGGGCTTGTGAGTCTTGGACTGATTTTACGGAACAGATAATGCCGTCTCAGGCAAAAAAATAAGCAGGAGAAAAACTCCTGCTTATGGGGTGGGAGATGGGGTTCGAACCCACGACCTAAGGAACCACAATCCTCCACTCTGACCAACTGAGCTACACCCACCATATAGATTCCTTATCGGAATCGGGTGCAAATATACGTTGTTTTATCGGTATATGCAAGACTTTACGACGAAAAAAGTTGCGAGACCGATGATTTATTCTACCAAACCCATATCTATCGACGACGGATAGCGTCTGTTGTGATAGATGGTTACCTCGCACGGACGGAAATCTTCGGCCGTGCAGTGATATATGTCGATATACTGTTGCGGGTTGCGGTCGAACAGCGGAAACCAAGAGCTTTGCACCTGCACCATGATCCTGTGGCCGGCAAGAAACGTATGGGCTATGGCGGGCATTGTGAACTGCACCTCGGTGACCTTGCCGGGCGTGAATGCTTCGGGGCAAGAGAAGGAGTTGCGATAACGGCCGCGCATGATATCGCCGCGAACGAGAGTCTGCCGTCCGTCGGGCGAGCAGTCGATCAGCTTGACGACGAAATCGGCATCGGTCGATGACAGCGATACGTAGAGTCTGACGTTGATCTCGCCGGCGGTGCGCAGCTCCCGGTCGAGCACCTCGCCGCAGAAGGTGGCCACATCGCTGCGCTCGGCGGCAAAACGCTGGTCGGCATTCATGTAGCCTTTGGGTATGCTCTTGCCTACATTGGGCATGTATGGCACAGGATCGGACGGATCGGAGGTGTATGTCGTTTGGGCGTTGCTTTTGGCCGGGCGGCTGCCGGACAGTTTGCCGTTGTCGGCAAGGTAGAGTGCGACCCGACGTTCGGGGTTGTGCCAACGGTCGAACGACAGCCAGCGGTTCTCTCCCGAAAAGAAGAGCTGCGTCGTCGGCAGGTCGTCGAGTGAGCCTTGGCCTTTTAGGTGGAAGTTGAAGAACGGCACCTCTATGCAGTCGCGGTAGTAGTCGCCAAGACCATTGCCGTAGATGATGTCGCCGACAGTGTCGGCCTTGGCGGGCGACTGCCATGCTCCGTGCGACCATGCTCCCATAACCAGCCGGCAGTCGGCATGAGGGTTTTCTCGGCATATGGCCTCGTAGGTTTTCCATGCGCCGTAGCAATCCTCTGCGTCGTAGGTGCCGCCGACGATCAGCACGGCCGCTTCGATGTCGCGGCAGGCACGGCCGGCGCAACGCTCCTGCCACCACTCGTCGTAGTCGGGGTGTTCGGTCATATCGCGCCAGAATTGGAAGTCGCTGCCGAGCATCTCGCGGAAGTCTGCGACGGTGTGTTGCAGATAGAAACCGAATGTGTCGGTGTTAGGTATGTCGAGTCGTCGAGCCGAAAACTTCTCGGTGGGTGCGGGGCGCGGCGTGTCGATTGTCGGACCGAACTGCACGGCCGTTTGCAGTGCGAATGCTCCGTTGTGGTGCATGTCGTCGCCCATGAACCAGTCGTATACCGGAGCCTGCGGTGAGACGGCACGTATGGCAGGGTGGTGTGCGGCCGCGGCCATGGTGGAGTAGAAGCCCGGGTAGGAGTTGCCCTTGACACCGACTCTGCCGTTGTTGTGCGGCAGATTGTTCACGAGCCACTCTGCCGTGTCGTATACGTCGCTTGCCTCATCGGTCTGTGTGCCGCTCTTGTCGGCCGCAAACGGGCGGACATTGACATATTCGCCTTGACTCATGTAGCGTCCGCGGACATCTTGCCAGACCAAGATGTAGCCCTCGGCGGCATAAGCTGAGTCGAGACGGCTGTTCCACAACTTGCGCATCGTCTTGCCGTAGGGGGCGCAGCCGTAGGGTGTGCGCGTGATGAGTATGGGGTGAGTCTCGGTGGTGTCGACAGGCGAGTAGACGGCCGTGTATAGCTCGACGCCGTCGCGCATGGCTATGCGGTATTCCTCTTTGCGGTAGTTGTTTGCGAACCAGTCGGGGTCGTTCCATTGCGCTGTGGCTGTGAGCGAGATGCACAGCAGAACGATAGAGAGATAGAGATTGCGTTGCATTGTCATTGTTTTAGGCGGTTGCCGTCCGGTGGTTGAAAATGCTCCCGATCGAGACCGGGCACGATCGGGAGCAGCGATGGTGTATGCCGTTATCCTTAGAACGGATTGTTAGGCTCGGCGAAGTCGTAGAATGTGCCGTAGTTGCCGCGGCGCGGTGCTCCGGGCATGTCGGGATAGAAACCGGGCAGTTCATCGACCTTGGCTTTGAGTTTGGCGTAGATGGCCTTGACCTCGTCGCTGCACGTCTCGATGTCGATCGGGTGCTCCTCCATGAAGTCCTCTTTGGTGTTGTAGAAGCGTCCGTCCCAGTAGTATTTGTAGTCGGTGGTGCGGGCGGCACGGGCAGCGTATGGAGCCGGAGCCACAGGCCACAGCGGATTGAAGTGCATGAGCGATATCTCCTTTTCGAGCGGCTGTCCGCCTGCGATCTCCTGATAGAGGCTTACGCCGTCGAGACCCCACTCTTCGGGAACTTCTATCTGCATGGCATCAGCGAATGTGGGGAAGAAGTCGGTGAAGTCGACCAGTCGTTCGCTCACGTGCGGCGCCACCTTGTCGCCCCAGCAGATGATTAGCGGAACCGACGTTCCTACACCGCGCGGATCGCCCTTGCCTCCGCGACGCATCGTGCCGTCGGCAAGCTCCGATACTATGCGTGTCGAGGTGCCGTTGTCCGAGGTGAAGATGAATATGGTGTTATCCCACTGTCCGTTCTCTTTGAGTCGCTTTATCATGCGATCGACCTTCTTGTCGAGGTAGGCCACCATGTCGGGGAAGTTGTCGGTATTGCCTTTGAAGCGGCCGAGGAAGTCGAGATCCCAACTCTCCGAATCGGGTGTAGGGGTGTGGGGTGTGTGCACCAGCGGTGTGGTGTAGTACATCAGGAACGGCTTGTCGGAGTCCTTCTGCTCGTCGAGAAACTCGAATGCCGCCTGCTCGAAACCGTCGGGGCCGTAGGTCGAGTATTCGTAGTGGCCGTGATTATCCATCATGCAGTTGGCATAACGGTCGGTGCCGGTGGGGCCGTTGAACTCCTTGTATACCTCCAACTGGTAGAGACACCACTCGTCCCAACCCAGCTTGGTGGGCATTTCGCGTGAACGGCCGAGCTGCCACTTGCCGAACATGCCGGTCGTGTAGCCGGCCTCCTGCGCCAGCTGCGAGAAGGTGGGCTCGTCGTCGTTCATATAGCCGAAGCATACGTAATTCTTGTCGTTGTAGAGACCCGTCATGAGCTGTACGCGCGAAGGTGCGCTGAGCGGCTGGGCGTGCATGTTGGTGTAGAAGATACCGGTGCGTGCCAGCGAGTCGATGGTGTGGGTGTCGTAGGATACGCCGCCCATGCAGCCGAAGCACTCGGCGCCGATGTCGTCGGCCAGAAACAGTACGATGTTGGGTCGCTGAGAGTTTTTGTCGTCGCCCTTTTGATCGGACGAGGAGCAGCCTGCGGCCATGAGCGACAGAGCCGACAGTCCGGCAGCTTGAAGTTTTGGATTGTTAGTCATAGGAAACATTTGTTAAAATAGTGGTCGAAGATACGAATAAATTGGCTCAATGCCAAATTTATTCGGGCATTTTGCCGTGTGGAAGTGTCGTCGTGCTGTCGGGAGTATGGATTGTCATAATAATTATATCGTGTGTTAACCGTCGCTTTTCGTTGTTGTGCCGGCCATGCTGCGGTCGTGAGCGGCGAGTGAATGATCGAGGCTGTGTTTTGAGTGGCGATTTACGAAAACATGTTGATAAAAAAGGTGCGTGAGAGTGGCGTATGCCGTAAAAATATGATACTTTTGCCATCGGTTAATGGCATATGTCCTTTGCGGACGCAGTAAAAATCTCTATTATGAATAATACGTTGGTTGTAGTAGGTGCCCAGTGGGGCGATGAAGGAAAGGGTAAGATCACCGACTTCTACGCTCGCTCGGCAGATGTCGTAGTGCGCCATCAGGGCGGTAACAATGCCGGACATACGATCGTATTCGATGGTCGCAAGTTCGCCTTGCAGAGTATTCCTTCGGGCATATTCAATCCGCATATCAAGAATGTGATGGCCAATGGCATGGTTATCAATCCGGTATCGCTCGTGGAGGAGCTCGAACGGCTGCATAAGGCCGGAGTGACCGATTATCAGCTTTTCATATCGGATCGTGCAGCCTGCGTGATGCCGTATCATCAGATGCTCGACGGTGCCTATGAGAGCTTGAAGGGTGGTCGTCTGATCGGCACTACCAAGAAGGGCATAGGTCCGGCTTACACCGACAAATACAGCCGCGTGGGCATTCGCATGGGCGATCTGCTGGACGCCGAGTATTTCGCCGAGCGTCTGCACGATGCTCTTCTTCAAAAGAATTTGGAGTTGAAAATGCTCGGCATGGAGCAGTGCGATTTCGATACGCTGTATGCCCAGTATCGCGAACTCGGCGAGCGTCTGCGCCCGATGATATGCGATACGTCGGTGATGCTCAACCGCGAGATGGAGCAGGGCAGCAAGATATTGTTCGAAGGTGCCCAGGGCGTGATGCTCTGCATCGATCACGGTACTTATCCCTTCGTGACCTCGTCATCGCCCACGGCGGCGAGCGTGCCGCTGAATACGGGCTTGGCTCCGCGATATATAGATCGGGTGGTGGGCGTTTGCAAGGCCTATACGACGCGTGTGGGCGAGGGACCGTTCCCCACGGAGTTGCACGATGATACGGCTGAATATATCCGCGAACGCGGTCATGAGTATGGCACCGTGACGGGGCGTCCTCGCCGCGTGGGCTGGTTCGATGCGGTGGTGCTGAACCATGTGCGTCGTGTCAGTGGTATCAACTATCTGTCGCTTATGCTGTTCGATGTGTTGACGGGATTGGATACGCTGCGTATATGTACGGGTTATCGCCTCGACGGCCGGCATATCGACTATGTGCCGTCGACCATCGCCGAGTTGTCGCGCTGCGAGGCTGAATACATCGAGCTGCCGGGTTGGACGGAGGATATCACTTCGGTTTCCGATTATGACAGCCTGCCGGCCAACGCCAAGGCATATATCAGCAAGATAGAGGAGCTTACCTCGACTGAGGTTGCCGTCGTATCGGTAGGTCCCGACCGTGAGCAGACCATCGTGCGCCGTCCGATATTCTGATTCGGAGGGCAGGACGGAATCTGTTAGGTACAAAATAAGATATCATTGCAGCCGTCCGCATGACTGGCTTGTGTAGCATCACCGAAGCGCAACTCTTGCGCTTCGGTGATGCTTTATCCGTATTGTTGTAGGCATGACTGCTTGTCGGCTGCTTGCCGGTTCGGCAGATTAACAGCCGATTATTGAGATGGCAATGCCCGGCAGAGCGAAGCAGTGTGGAGTGAAGTTCTGTGGAGAACAGAATCTGCTATATGTCGGGCTGAGATAACCTGGCAAAGGATCGTATCGTGCACGGGCTGTTTATTTCGGGTGTCATGCTTCGCCTCAGGGCAGAAGCGGGCGATTTCCAATACTTTCGACTTGGTGACGGTTCGGCAGCCTTCGCGAGCGGACGGTTGTTTGCGATCGCGAAAGCCTTTTCTGGGCATAAGAGCCATGCCAGGATATAAAAGCCTTATCAAGGCAGAACTGGTCGTGGTATAACTTATCCGGGCATAAAAAATGGGGAGAAGTCTCCTTCTCCCCTACGAATGATCCGACCCTTCAAAATTAGTTGATGTTTTTTTCTGTATCAGTTATAGTTGTGGTTACAGTTACAGGACGAACTCTCCGTAATACCCGCCTTTGTCGGTGTCAATCTCAATAATGTATGTTCCCTCACTGCATGAAAAGGCTACCATGCAGCTGCCTGGTGTCGACGGGCAATACTCCATGTAACTCTCGCCTGTCGAGAGGTTCGTCACTTGAATCGATGCGCAACCCAAGTTGGCGTCGATGTCGAATGTCAAAGTTCCTGTGGTGCCGTAGAGGTGCAATGTACAATCGATCACTGGCAGTATTATAGAGCGAGGATCGGGCTTGGGTGGAACCGGATCTATTGTGACTTTATTGCCGTTTGAGTCTCCGTCTCCGGGATTGTCTGCCATTGCCGTACTGCCGAATAGCGCCAGTGCTGACATTAATAATACAAGTCGTTTCATATTGGAAAAACTAAAAAATTAAAACTGTTTTTCTCTATACACAAAAGTATAGAAAATTAGATGATTAAGTTAAAAAATATGGTTTAAAAATCTTTCATTATCCAGTGATATGTAACAGATAATCAGTGAAATATGCGCTGTGACTCTCTTTTAAATCTTGCGAAATGCGTAATACATTGATAGTCAGTGTGCTATATGATAAATAATTGTATAATGATTATAAGGTATTAATAACCAATATTTTATATCATGTTCTCGATGAATGTCGCCCGCGACGGAGCTTCCGATTTGGCTATTTTGTTTTTCAAGCGGCTTTTGCGCAGATAGACGTTGTTGGGTTTGTCGTCGGTGAACAGTGCGATGGTCGATGTGGAGAATCCTGCATAGATGTAGAGCAGCAGGTCGATCTCCTTGTCGGAGAGTTGCGGCAGCTCCTCGCGTATCGACTTCATGATGTTGTGACGTCCGATGTTGATCGTGTACTCCAAATGCTCCTTGACTTTTGGATCTCTGATGTACGAGTCGAGCAGACGTTCGACATCGCGGTAGATGCCGACCTGTGCCGTCTTGGAGTCTTTGCGTTCGTAATAGGTGGTGGCTATGCGGTCGATCGGAGCGAAGCTGCGGCATATCAGTTTGCGCATATGTTGCGCCTGCTCGGTCTGTATGTCGAGCTGCTGCGACATGCGATTGCTGATGGCACGGCTCGTGCGCAGCGATTGCAGGTATCGCAGTCGTGACGAGCGGCGGCGTTTGCGCATTACATATATAATATAGTATATGACGATTCCTGCTATGACGACCAGCAGTGTGATCGACAGCCAGAAACGCTGGCGCAGCAGATCGGAGTTGACGCTTGCCTGGCGGTAAAGCTCTTGAAAATGGTCGCGATGCACCGATGCTGCGGGGCGGCACAGTGCCACGTTGACGAGGCTGTCGCTTATTTTGTTGCACTGTATCATATGCTCGGCGGCCTCTTTGTAGTATCCTTGCTGCATGTCGATACGAGATTCGTAGAGCAACGCATTGGCACGGCTCCGTGCACTGTATACGTGCTCCTTGGCCTTTGCCAGGTAGGCTCTTGCCTCGTTGGGCATATTGCGTCGGCGGTATATGTCGGCCAGGGTGATGTATTCGTGGAATCCGTATTCGGCGGTTATGTGATCGATGGCCATCTCGGCCGAATCGAGCTGGCCGTTATAGAGATGGTTGCAGGCCAGGCCGCACAGCGTATAGTCGATATTGGCTGTGTCGTGCAACTCTTCGAATATGGCCAGTGCATTGTGGTAATTGGCCGAGGCTTCGTCGAATCGTTCCAGTGCGAACAGACTTTTGCCCAGACCTGCGGATATGAATCCCTGCGCTGAGGGAGCATTGCCTAACCGGTATTGTTCCAGAGCGAGCCGGTCATAAAGGACGGCATTGTCGTAGTCGAACTGCTGCTCGTAGACATTTGCTATCTGGGTATATAGAACGCCGAGGTGATAGTGGTCGCCCGATTCTATGCCGAGCTCTTCGCAGTCGGAATAAATACACAAAGCCCCTTGCAGGTCGTTGCAGTTGCGCAGATAGCTGGCGTAGTAGAACTCCGACAGAAAACGGTCTCGCACACTGCCGTGGTTGCGATAGTAGTCGCGGGCGACGGTGACCAGCGAGTCGGAGCAGACATCGATGTAGTTCTTGTCGAGAGCCATTGAGTATAGCAGTGCGCGGCGCGCGTTCTGCTTGTTGCTGCCTGTGGCACTGGTGCGGCTGAGAATGGAGAGTGCGCTGTCGGGGTGTTCGAGAATGACGGCTTCTGCGCGGTCGAGTTCGGTTTGGAGTCGTGAGTCGTCGCATGAACACACTATAAATGCGGCAACGAATGGCAATACTTTAATATATCGCTTCATATGGGTCAGTGTTTAATCGTATGCAAATATACGAATAAGTGAGGGCAATACCAAATTTATTTGGGTATTGCCGAACGGGAGTATATTGGGCGGAGCGTAAGATGACGGTTTATCCTTTGCGCCGTAGCATAGACAGAATGGATATAACAGCAGATTGTCGCGCGCAAATTGCCGCATCAATACATGTTGTCGAACTGCGTATAGCTCTTGTCGTATTTAAGATCGGCCAACGATGCCGACTTGACGCCGATGTTGAAGCTCCAACTCTTGTGGTTGCCGAACGGAATCCAGGTGAACGACATCTGCCAGCAGTGCAGATCGCGTACCATGGATACGGAGGTCATCGACATCTTGCCCGTGGAGAAGTCGTAACCGCTGGTGATGTTTATCATCGTCTTGGGTGTCAGCTTGACACTGCCTTGCAGACCTAAGGTCTGGGTGATGTTCTTCTCGTAACCCGTCGTTCCGTTGTTTACGTATCGTATGCCGTAGGAGACGTTGTAGTTGAATCCGAGGTTCCACGGCAACGAGAAGTCGTAGTATGCTCCGGCCATGGCCTGCCGTCGCATCGCCGGATTGAGCTGGCCGTAGGGATCGTACCACGGATTGAAGTATTCGGCCGGCAGCGAGGTGATGTCGTTGGCTGCTGCGCGCGATTTGTCGTCGCGCGACTTGAACGTGTAGCCGAAGCTCCAACCTGTGCTCACGACACGTCCGGGCAGTCCGCGCCGCCACATGAGTTTGTTGTAGCGGATACCTTGCGGCGAGACCTCGTAGGGGTCGAGATTGACCGTGAGGTTGAGACCGAAGTTGCCGTAGATGGTGGTGCGTATCGAGACCGGTATGTTCGACAGACGCATCGAGTCGGCAAGGAAGTTATACGATCCGCTGATCGACAGCTGATCGATGATCTTTACCTTCTTTATGCCCGACGTATCGCGTTTGCTCAATACCTTCATCTCCAACGACTGGTCGAGACCGAAATTCAGCGAGAACGACTGTCCGCTGCCCGGCACGCCGTAGGAGTTGTCCGAGAATGGCGAATATACTTTGAACTTACCGGTGGTATCGGTCTGTACGGCTTCGTAGAAACCGTATTTCTGCCGGCTGAAATCGGGTGCATACGATACGCTTATGCGCGGGGTGATGGTATGGCGCACGGCCTGTATCTTGCGGGTCTTCTTCTTGGCGGTATAGGTGCCGTAGAGGACTGTCGTGGCAGATACCGACGCATTGTAGTTGTAGATGCGCCAGAAGCCGTATTCGGGATCGAGCGTCTCCACTTCGTGCGTCTCTTCGTTCCATCGCTGGCTGATCTTCTTGAAATACCAACGCTCGGTGTAGTTGAACTGCGGGTTGATGTTCAAGTAGTTGAACAGCGTGAGAGTGGTCTGCACCGGTATGTTGTGCTGTATGCCGTTCTTCATCTTTTTGAGCGTCTCGGAAGTGAAGATTTCGTCCTCCTTGGTGTTGACCGTATTGGTCATCTTGGCCGAGTAGCTCATTTTGATCTTCTCATACCAGCGCGTTTTGCCTACGGCCTCCCTGCGCTTGAACGGCGCGAAGCTCGATACGTTGAAGGCTATGGTCGGCAGTGTGACGGCGATGGACTGGTCGCGCGAGTTTTGCGATACGGCCATGTTGAGCGCCAGTGAGAAAGGTGTGCCCTCCCAGTTCTTCGAGTAGGAGATCGAAGAGTTGGTCTGGGTGGCGAGAATGTCGTTTATCGTGGTGGCCGAGTAGCGGTTGAAGCCGCTCGACGTGATGTTGACCGAGGCGGAGAATGTCGAGCCGGGGTTGGCCTTCGGATCCTGCGTATGGGTCCATTGCAATCGGAATGTGTTGGTCTGGGCGAAGTCGGCCTCGCCCTTTTCGCCATTGCGCACTGCCGAGTACTGGAAGTTGAAGTTGCCGTTGAACTTGTAACGCTTGACATATTGCGAACGCGCCGACACCTCCCACGAACCAAGTGTGTAGATACCTCCGCGTATGGCCAGATCCATGTGCTCGCCCAGTTTGAAGTAGTATCCGAGATCGCGAATGAAGAATCCTCGCGAATCCTCGCCGTAGGTGGGCATCAGCAGACCCGATTTAGGGCCTGAGCTGATGGGGAAGAATCCCTCCGGAATACCGGGGAAATAGATGGGGACATCTTCCAGCACCAGGTAGGCATAGCCCGTGATGACCTTTTTGCCCGGAATCGTCTTGGCCTTGGTCATGGCAAGATAGAAGTGGGGGTGGTCGGTCTCGTCGCAGGTGGTGTATTTACCGTCGGCGATGTGTATGGAGTTGTCGGGCTGTTTTTTGACGCTGCCGCCCACCAGCCAGCCGTCGCCCTCCTGGGTGGCCACACCCTTGATTTTGGCCTTTTTGGTGGACAGATTGTAGGTGATGGTGTCCATGGTGTAGGGCGAAGATCCTCCGTCGGAGAAGGTGGGGTGCGTCACTGTCGCTTTGCCGTCGACCGAGTCGGGTTTGCCGTAGGCGTAGATGTTCTTGGTGTCGAGGTTGACCCGCATGAAATCGGCTTTGAGATTCATGTTCTGATACGTTACGTCGCCCTCGTTGTAGATGTAGATCAGTCTGTTGCGTGCGTCGAAGACCAGCGAGTCGGTGTTCTTGCCCTCGATGATGTCTTCCAGAAAAGCTCCGCCGCCTTTGCGCTTGCGTGTGGAGTCGGCGGCCGTGCTGTCGGGACGCTGCTGCCCGTTGCGCTCTTCGAGCGAAGTGTTGAGACGTTCTGTGGCGAGCGAGTCGGCCTGCGCCTGAGTTTCGGCATTGCGGCGTTCGCGACGCGGATTGACCCTGCGGTCGCGCCTTGCGGCCGTGCGCTCGGTTTCGCTTTCGTCGACGGTCTGTCGCGTCGTCAGCGAATCGGGCTGATCGATCGTCTCGCGGCCGGCCGCCGACGACTGCCCGATGCTCAGAAGCATCGATGCCAGCAGCGACAAAATCATCGGCAGTCGCAGATATTTCGTGTAAAATAGACTCAAAACCAAAAAAAATTAGTACCTTTGCCGACAAGTCGGCAAAACGCCTCGGATCGGTTTTCAATGCCGTTCAGAGCGTGTTTTTACAACTTGCAAATATAGTAATTATTTCGCACAAACTTAATTTTTGAATTGCTATTATGAGAAATTTGCTCGCGGTATCGGTACTGTTGTTCGCACTCTTTTGTCATGCTAACGTAATAGCAGCCAAAAATGTTGCCGAAAAACAGAAAAGAGTGATCGTCATCGATCCCGGACATGGCGGTGCGAAATATCCGGGTGCCGTATACAAGGGTCACAGCGAGAAAGATATAAACTTGCAGGTCGCATTGAAGTTGAAGAAGATACTCGATGCGCGTCTGCCGGGATTCGAGATTAAGCTGACCCGCACCGCCGACAAACAGCTCAGTTCGGATAAGAACGCCGATCTGCGCATGCGTGCCGACATGGCCAATGCGGAAGGGGCGGTTTTCTTCATATCGATCCATGCCAATGCGGTGGTGGGCAACTCGTCGGCCTGCGGCACGGAGACCCATATCCTCGGTGAGGACGAGACGAGCCGTCAGCGCAACTACGCCGCCATAAAGCGGGCGAGCGGAGAGGAGGAGGGCGAGATCATCGATATGTCCGACGCGTCGGTGGCGGCGTTGGAGCGTGCCGTTATCGAGAGCCGTCAGCTGGTGCACGGTGCCTATAACCGTGCTTTGGCTACGATTATCGAGCGCAACTATGCTTCGGCCGGCATAAAGTCGCGCGGTCTGCGTCAGAGCCCGTGGGCGGTGCTGCGCAACCTATCGATGCCGGGCGTGCTGACCGAGATAGGATTTATGACCAACAGTTCGGATCTGGCATTCATGACTTCGGAAAAGGGGCAGGCCAAGATTGCCGAGTCGCTGGCCAAGTCGGTGGAGGAGTATGTGGCTCTGATCGACCGTGTAGGCGGAATTGCCGAGGGCGATTCGGTTCCGGAGGGCGGCGGCGATGACCGCGGTGCGACTGCCGGTGCCGCCGCAAATGCTTCGTCGGCATCGTGCGGCTATGCCATACAACTTCTGGCGAGTGCTTCGAAGGTGTCGACCGACGATCGCGAATTCAAGTCGTATCGAGGCAAGGTCAGAGTGCTGACTGGTACGGGCAAGATGAAATATAAATATTGCTTCGGAGCCTACGACTCGCTGTCGGCGGCCAAAAACGACTTGAAGCAGGTACAAAAGGAGTTTCCCGGAGCATATGTCGTGGAGTTCGAGGGCGACAGGATAAAATAGAGAAAATAGACGCAGAACCCGGATATGCGAAGCGGTGCTTTCCCGCTCTTCGTCGGCCGGGCGATAGTGTGTGAAATAAACGGAATAATTTATGAAACTGAGAAAAGAGGTAAGAATCGGCTTTTTCGCAATCATCGTCATAGTGGTTGCATGGTGGGGTATAAAGTGGCTCGGAGGACGCAATATCTTTTCGAGCGAGAATACCTATTACGCCTATTACGATGATGTGGCCGGTTTGCAGGTTTCGTCGCGTGTGTTCATTCGCGGTGTCGAAGTCGGCAATATAAGCGATATCGATCTGTCGCTCGACAGAGTGAAGGTGGCCATCAACGTCAAGCGTGAGTTTGCCGGTCTGATACCCGAAAATTCGGTGGCCGTCATCGCGTCGTCGGGATTGATGGGCGGACAGCAGATTACGATCGTTCAGGGCGATGCCGGCAGAGTGCTCGCCGACGGCGGCGAGATTGCTGCCGAGGTCGATGCCGGTCTGATGGGCATGCTCGAACAGAAAGCGGGTGCGCTCATCGATGAGTTGGAGCAGACGCTGTCGTCGCTTGGCGGCATACTCGGCGACAACCGTCAGAGTATACGCGACCTGCTGGCCAATCTCGAAAGCGCCACCTCGACGCTCGACGAGATGCTGCGTTCGCAGCGCTCCGACATCGAGGGTGCGATAGGAGACTTCAAGGATTTCACCGGAGCTTTGGCTGCCAATACTTCGCGCATAGATTCGATGATAGGCAACCTCGATGATTTCACCTCGGAGTTGTCGCAGAGCCATGTCGTCGGCGAGTTGCAGAAGACCGTCGAGTCGCTCAATGCGGTTGTTGCCGCCGTGGGCAATGCCGAGGGCTCGGTCGGCAAGTTGATCTACGACGGCCGGCTCTACGATTCGCTCGAAGAGGCGAGTGCCAATCTGTCGGCATTGCTGGCCGATTTGAAGGAGCACCCGATGCGATACGTTCATTTCTCGATGTTCGGCTCATCGGAGGACAAGGCGGCTCGCCGAGAGGCGCGTGCCGCTGAGAAGGAGGCAAAACGTGCCGCCAAGCAGGCTGCCCGCCAGTAGCGGCGGCCGAATTGCGGCATGCGGGCGTGACCGTTGTTATTTGCCCGGTAGTTTACAGATTTTAAGAAGATGATATATCCGTCGGATTTCGAACATAAGGTCGGTTTCGACCGCCTGCGCGATCAGATGGCCGCGCTGTGCACCATGAGTGCATCGGCCAGGATCGTGTCGGAACAGCGTTTCACATCGTCGCACGACACCATCGTGCGACGTTTGTCGTTGGCCGATGAGATGCGGCAGGCACTGATGATGGAGAGCGGTGCGCCGCGTGGCGAGTATGTCGACATCGATACGGTGGTGGACAAGATCCGTGTCGAGGGGGCTTTTCTCGATACAGCGGAGGCCGTGACGCTGCGCAGCGCTCTGCGTTGTGTCGACGAGTTCGTGTCGTTCATCGTCTCGCGTCCGGCTTCGGCCTATCCGTGGCTGCGGCGTATAAGCGAGGGCGTGGAGTCGTATCCGCATGTGGTGCGGCTGATCGATTCGGTGATCGACGATACGGGAGAGGTGCGTGACTCGGCTTCACCCGAACTCTCGCGTCTGCGTCGCGCCCAGCGCGACCACGAGGCGCAGGTGGCCAAACGGCTGCAACAGGTGTTGTCGTCGGCCAAATCGGCTGGCATAGTCGATGCCGATGCCATGATCTCGATTCGCGACGGCCATGCCGTCATACCCGTTTCGGCAGCCAACAAACGCAAGTTGTCGGGATTCATTCACGACGAGTCGGCTACGGGACGCACCTTCTACGTCGAACCGGTCGAGGTGGTGGAGCTGAATAATGCTCTGCGCGAATTGGAGTATGCCCAGCGGCGCGAGATAGTGCGTATTCTGACCGAGATGACCGATGCTCTGCGCAACGATGTCGACGGCATGGCGCAGGCCGGAGCATATCTGGCCGAGATCGATGCTCTGCGGGCACAGGCTCGCTGGGCGATGGACAACGGTGCCGTGCGGCCGATCATCTCCGACGAGGGACGCATGGTGCTGCGCAGTGCGCGTCACCCGCTGTTGGCGCAGACGCTGCGTGCGCAGGGGCGGCAGGTGGTGCCGCTCGACATGCAGCTCGAAGCCTCGAAACGCATACTGGTCATATCGGGACCCAATGCGGGCGGCAAGTCGGTATGCTTGAAGACAACGGGCATACTTCAATATATGGTGCAGTGCGGATTTCCGGTGCCGGTGCTGGAAAATTCGGAGTTTCCGGTGTTCGACTCGCTTATGATAGACATCGGCGACGAGCAGTCGATGGACAACGATCTGTCGACCTATTCGTCTCATCTGATGAATATGAAGGCGATGCTGTCGGAGGCTTCCGAGCGCACGCTGGTGCTGATCGACGAGTTCGGTTCGGGTACCGAACCCACCATCGGCGGTGCCATGGCGGAAGCCATACTCGAACGTCTGCTCGACAGAGGTGCCTACGGTGTCATCACTACCCACTACGCCAATATCAAATATCTGGCCTCGCGCCACGAGGGCATAGCCAATGCCGCCATGGCCTTCGACGTGCAGCAGATAAGGCCTCTGTTCAGTTTGGAGATGGGCAAGCCGGGCAGTTCGTTCGCAGTGGAGATAGCCCGAAAGATTGGCCTGCCGGAGGATATAATACGCTCGGCCATGGAGAAGGCCGGCAGCGACCATATAGATTTGGAGAAGCAGTTGCGCGAAATAGCGCGCGACAAACGCTACTGGGAGCAGAAGCGCAATCGAATACGCCAGACCGACCGCAAGGTCGAGGAGCTGGAACAGAGCTATTCGGAACAGCTTGCGCGCATACGTCAGGAGCGTCAGCAGATATTGCGGGCTGCGCGCGAGCAGGCACAGGAGCTTGTCGCCGAGGCCAATCGCACCATAGAGAACACCATAAAGACCATTCGCGAGGCTCAGGCCGAGAAAGAACTGACGCGTATGGCGCGTCGCGAACTTGGAGAGTTCGGACGCAGGGTCGAGAGCGAGGAGCCGACGCCGGGGCACGATTCGCAGAAGATAGAGCGCGAGATGGCTCGTCTGGCACGTCGCCGCGAGCGTCGCGAACAGCGTCGTGCCGAGCGCGGCGAAGAGGCGCGTCAGGCAATGGCCGAGGCGGCAGAGAAGGTGGCACCGGTGAAGATCGATGTCGGATCGAAGGTGCGTATCGATGGGCAGGATATCCCCGGCGTGGTGCAGAGCATCAAGGGCAAGCGGGCGCAGGTGGCCTTCGGGCAGCTGCTGCTGACGGTCGATGTCGAGCGTCTGCGTGCCATATCTTCGGCCGAGTTCAGGCAGGCTGTGCGTCCGGCTGCGCCGCGCACGGTGGTTTCGGTCGACATCACCCAGCGCAAGCTCAACTTCAAGGATCGCATCGACGTGCGCGGCATGCGCGCTTCCGAAGCGTTGGAGGCGGTCGAGGATCTGATCGATGACGCGTTGATGGTGGGAGTGAGCGGAGTGACCATATTGCACGGCAAGGGCACGGGCGCATTGAAAGAGGAGATACGCCGCTATCTTAAAGGTGTGAGCGAGGTGGAGAGCATTGCCGACGAACATGCCGACCGCGGCGGAGCCGGCATAACCATAGTAAGATTCAGAACCGACATATAACAGATGAACTATCTTTTATCCGACATAGCCCGCATTTGCGGCGGACGGCTATGCGGCGTCGACCGCAGGGTGCGTCGTGTGGCGACCGATTCGCGCAGCTGCTCGATGGGCGACGATGTGCTGTTTGCGGCCATTGCGGGGGATAATCACGACGGGCACGACTTTATCGGGCAGATGTTTGCCCGCGGTGTCGAGGCCTTCATCGTCGAGCGCCAGACGGAGTTGCCGTCGGACGGGTGCGGAGCGGTGGTCGTCGACTCCTCCATCGATGCCTTGCAGCGTCTGGCCGCCTTTCACCGCAGGCAGTTCAAAGGGCGTGTGGCGGCTATCGCCGGCTCCAACGGCAAGACGATAGTCAAGGAGTGGATAGCTGCGGCCACGCCGCGCGAGGTGAAATATGTCGCCTCGCCGATGAGCTACAACTCGCAGCTGGGAGTGGCTCTGTCGCTGCTCATGATCGAGGGCGACGAACAGGTGGCCTATATAGAGGCCGGTATATCGCGTCCGGGCGAGATGGCGCGGTTGGAGCGCATGATACGTCCCGAGATAGTGGTTTTCACCTCGATAGGCGATGCCCACTCGGTCAATTTCGAGAGCCGGAGACAGAAGATCGACGAAAAACTCGCACTCGCAGCCGGTGCCTCGACCATAATATACAGCAGCCGTTATCCCGATCTTGCCGAGCGCATCGTCGCGCTGTACGGCGATCGCCGGCTGATCGACTCGGCATCGTTGCATGCCGATTGCGGACACGGACGCAGCGAGGCTCTGCATATCGATTCGCAACATACGGCCGCCTTGTGCAGTGTGCTGGGCTATGAGTTCGATCCGCAGAGAGTATGCGGCGAGGTGGCCATGCGTTTGGAGTTGAAGCAGGGCATAGGCTCGTCGACGATCATCGATGATACCTACAACTCCGATATAAACTCTCTGGCCGTTGCTCTGGACATGCTTCACGCGCAGGCCATGGGACGGCGCAAGATCGCCGTCTTGTCGGACATAGAGCAGAGCGGCACTCCCGAAGAGGAGCTTTATGCCCGTGTGGCCGAGATCGTGGCGCAAGCCGATGTCGACCGTCTGGTGGGTGTGGGTGCTGCCATAGGACGCCATGCTGATATGTTCGGGTGCGATGCGGTATTCTATTCGTCGACCGACGAGTTGCTGCACGCGCTGCCGCGAGAGGATTGGAGCGAGGCAGCCATATTGCTCAAAGGCAGCCGCAGCAGTCGTCTGGAACGGGTATGTCATCGTTTGGAGCGCAAGAGCCATACGACGGTGTTGGAGGTCGATCTGTCGGCCATGAAGTCGAACCTCGACTACTATCGCCGTCTGTTGCCGCCCCATCACATGCTTATGGCCATGGTCAAGGCCGGCAGCTACGGAGCCGGTGACGCGGAGGTGGCGCAGATGCTCCAACACGAGGGCATAGCCTATCTTGCGGTGGCATTTGCCGACGAAGGCGTGACGCTGCGCGAGAGGGGTATCACGATGCCCGTTGTGGTGCTCAATGCTGATGAAGACAGCTTCGAGCAGATGATAAGCTATGATCTGGAACCCGAAATATACAGTTTCCGTTCGCTCGATGCTTTTGCCCGTGCCGCAGAGCGTGCCTCCCGCAAGGACTATCCTATACACATCAAGCTCGATACGGGCATGCACCGGCTGGGTTTCATGCCCGGGCAGATCGACCGGCTTGCCGACAGGCTCGTGACGATACGCAGCCTGAGAGTGGCTACCGTATTTTCGCATCTCAATTGCTCCGATACGCCGTCGCAAGACGACTATACGCGTGCTCAGATCGCACTCTATAATCAGATGAGCAGCAGTCTGTGCGAGCGTCTGCCATATCGCGTGGTGCGCCACACGGCTCAGTCGGCAGGCATGGAGCGGTTCCCCGAAGCTCTGTTCGACATGTGCCGTCTGGGCTTGGGGCTTTACGGTTTCGGCTTCGAACACAACGAAGCGTTGACCCCTGTGTCGACTCTGCGCACGCGCATCGTGCAGATCAAGCATCTGCCGGCGGGCGAGTGTGTAGGTTACGGTCGTGCAGGAGTGCTCGCGCGTGATTCGGTGACGGCGACAATACCCGTCGGATATGCCGACGGTCTGGACCGTCATCTTGGCTGCGGCCGCTGGTCGATGCTGGTGGCAGGGCGGCCGGCACCGGTGGTGGGTCGCATCTGCATGGACAGCTGCATGATCGACATTACCGATATAGATGGTGTGGAAGAGGGCGACGAGGTGGTGGTATTCTCCGCCGAGAGGGGCAATACGCTCGAAGATATGGCGCGTGTGCTCGACACCATCTCCTATGAGATAATGGCGTCGGTATCGACGCGCGTAAAACGAATATACAGAAAGTGACGGCTATGAAAGGTACGTTATATATGATTCCATGTCCCATATCGGAGCAGACCGAGGTCTACGATGTGGTGCCGGAAGCCAATCGGCGGGTGATCGATTCGCTCGATTATTTCATCGTCGAGAATACGCGTTCGGCGCGACGTTTCCTGTCGCGTGCCGGCGTGGCGCGTCCCATTGCCGAGTTGGAGTTCGTCGAGTTGAACGAGCATACCACTTCTGCCGCCGACGTCGAGCGCATGATACGCCCGTTGGAGCAGGGACGCTCGGCCGGGGTCATCTCGGAAGCCGGTCTGCCCGGTGTCGCCGATCCCGGAGCTCAGGCTGTCGCGGCTGCGCACCGCCGTGGCATACGCATAGTGCCGCTGGTAGGCCCGTCGTCGATAATGATGGCGCTGATGGCATCGGGACAGAACGGACAGTCGTTCGCTTTCAACGGCTATCTGCCGGTCAAGGAGCCGGAGCGTTCGCGTGCCATACGCTCGTTCGAGAAGCGTGCCCATGCCGAGCGTCAGAGCCAGATATTCATCGAGGCTCCCTACCGCAATGCAAAGCTGTTGGAGACTATGCTCGGTGTGCTTTCGCCGTCTACTTTGCTGACTGTGGCGGCCGACATCACCTCTGCCTCGGAATCGATCTCGACCATGCGCGTGGAACAGTGGCGCAAGGTGCCGATGCCCGATATTCAGAAGCGTCCGACGATATTCATATTGGGCATATAATTTGCTCGATATAAGGCCATGAGACTAAAAATAAACAGATTTATGAAGGATAAAAGATCTAATAACCAAGAAGATACTATGACAAATACCGCCTCTCAGACCGCCGAAGCCGCAGAGGCTGCGGCTGCCGCCAAAGACAATATGTCAGACGAGACGACCGCTGCAACTGACAATATGTCAGAACCATCGCTCGAAGAGCAGATCGCCGCATGGCACGATAAATATCTGCGTCTGCAAGCCGAGTTCGACAACTTCCGCAAGCGCACTTTGCGCGAGAAGATGGAGCTGGTCGAGCATGGCGGAGAGGAGGTGCTGAAAGCCGTGCTGTCGGTCATGGACGATATGCAGCGTGCGGTCGAGGCATCGCGCAAGAGCGATGACATAGAGGCCTTGCGCGAGGGTGAGGGATTGGTCGTCAAGAAGTTTGCCGACATGCTCGCCAAGTTCGACGTGCACGAGATCGAGTGCATCGATACGGAGTTCGATGCCGACCGGCAGGAGGCTGTGGCGCGTTTCGCCGCCGGTGAGGATAAGAGCGGCCGCGTGATCGACGTGGTGCAGCGCGGCTACATGCGCGGCGACAAGGTGTTGCGCTACGCCAAAGTGGTTGTGGGCGAATAACGATCATAGGTAAGATAACGAAGAAACTATGGCAGAGAAGAGAGATTACTACGAGGTGTTGGGCGTGGAACGCAATGCCGATGCCGATACGATAAAGAAGGCCTATCGCAAGGCCGCTATAAAATATCACCCCGATAAGAATCCGGGCGACAAGGAGGCCGAGGAGAAGTTCAAGGAGGCAGCCGAGGCCTACGACGTACTGTCCAATCAGGACAAGCGTGCGCGCTATGACCGTTTCGGCCATGCGGGCATGAGCGGTGCGGCAGGCGGTGCCGGCGGCTTCGAGGGCTTCGGCGGTTTCGGCGGCGGCGGCTTCTCGATGGAGGATATATTCTCGCAGTTCGGCGACATCTTCGGCGGGCATTTCGGCGGCTCGTCGCGCAGCGGCGGCGGTCAGCGCGTCAATCGCGGCAGCGACATACGCATCACCGTGAAGCTGACTTTGGCCGAGATCGCCAACGGCACCACCAAGAAGTTGAAGATAAACAAGATGGTGGCCTGTGACAAGTGCGGCGGTACGGGCGCCAAAGATAAATCGTCATATCAGACTTGTCCTACCTGCAACGGTTCGGGCTATGTGACGCGTGTCGAAAACACCTTCTTCGGCCGCATGCAGACCCAGAGCGTATGTCCTACCTGCGGCGGTACGGGACAGATCATCAAGGAGAAGTGCGACAAGTGCGGCGGCGAGGGTGCCGTCAAGGGTTCGGAGGTGATCGAGGTGAAGATACCTGCCGGCGTGGGCGACGGCATGGCTCTGACGGTGCACGGCAAGGGCAATGCTGCACGTCACGGTGGTGTGAACGGCGATCTGCTGGTGGTGATCGAGGAGGAGCACGATCCGCAATTGGTGCGCGACGGCAACGATTTGATCCACAATCTCAATATCACCGTCACGACAGCCCTGTTGGGCGGCGAGGTGGAGGTTCCGACCATCGACGGCAAGGCTCGCATAAAGGTGGCTCCGGGAACGCATGCCGGCAAGGTATTGCGTCTGAGGGGCAAGGGTCTGCCCGATGTCAACGGTTACGGCCGCGGCGACATACTGGTGGTTGTCGACATTACCATTCCCGACAAGCTCAATTCGGAGGAGCGTCGTCTGGTCGAGGCACTGGCTGAGCAGCCGGCGTTCAAGCGCGCCTCTAAGGTGGAGAACCAGAACATTTTCGAGCGAATGAAGAACTTCTTCCGTTAGATTGAGAGCAGTATAATCAGGTGGCGGTGCCTAAGCTGGCCTCGCACACCGCAACACAGATAGCTTATGTCGATATTTCGTCCCTACCGCAAAGACCCCAAAAAGTTCACCTACATACCGCGTTATTTCGACCCGGTGAAGGAGGAGCGCGAGCAGCGGCGCCGCGAGCTGCACGGTCAGAGTTCCGAGACCGATTCCGAGGAGTATGTACCCGGCAGGTATATCCGCACGCAGCGCGATGCGCGCGATGAAAGACGTGCCGAGCGGCAGCGTTCGCAGGGGCGCAACCGTCTGACGGGAGTAGTCATATTGTTGGTGTTCGTGGCGGTGTTCATATTCGTGCTTTATCCGCGCATAATGGGGCTTGTGAACCGTGCGGCCGAGCAGAGGCAGACATCGGAGACGGCCGACAGCATGGTGATGGAGCTTACGGAGATGGGCATCGACATGTCGAAATATCCCGATTACGTCAAGAATATCGAGGAGTTGGAGTACAACCGCCAGCAGACCTCTGCGACCCGGCTCAACATATACGACGACGATGTCGACCTTACGGAGAAACATTAGAGACCTGATATGAGCGATAAGATCAAACTGCTGCCCGAAATAGTTGCCAACCAGATTGCTGCCGGCGAGGTAGTCAACACCCCGTCGAATGTGGTCAAGGAGATGATGGAGAACTCGATCGATGCCGGTGCCCGAAGCATCAGGGTCAATTTCCGCGACGGCGGCAAGCAACTCATACAAATTATCGACGACGGCGAGGGCATGTCGCCGCTCGATGCGCGCATGGCCTTCGACCGCCATGCCACCAGCAAGATATCGTCGTTCGACGACATATATTCGCTCCACACTTTCGGTTTTCGCGGTGAGGCTCTGGCTTCGATTGCTGCCGTAGCGGAGGTTGAGCTGCGCACGCGGCAGGCCGGCGACGAGGTGGGTACTCAGACGATCATTCGCGGCGGAGAGTTCCAGAGTCAGACTCCGGTGATGTGTCCCGTGGGGGCGCAGTTCGCCGTGAGAAACATATTTTACAATGTCCCCTCGCGCCGCAAGTTCATCGATGGCGACAATGCGCGACTGGTGTCGCAGATGAAACAGGAGTTCACGCGTGTGGCTCTGTGCAATCCCGAGGTGGAGTTCGAACTGATGTCGAACGATGCACCGCTCTATCGTCTGCCGGCATCGAATCTTGCCGGACGCATCGTCGATCTTATAGGCAAACACATAAAACATAATCTGTTGGACGTGTCGGTCGAAACCTCGGTGGTTTCGCTCAGCGGTTTCGTGGGACGTCCGGCTGCGGCCAAGAAGCGCAATTCGGAGCAGTATCTGTTTGTCAACGGCCGCTATTTCCAGTCGCCGCAGTTGCAGAAAGCCATCTGCAAGGCCTACGAGAAACTTATACCCGAGGGGTGCACCCCCTCCTATTTCATCTACATGACCGTCGATGCCGATCGGGTCGATGTCAACGTCCACCCGCAGAAGACTACGGTGAAGTTCGCCGACGGCGAGGTGATTGCGCAGATCGTGCAGGCCGCTGTGCGCGAGACTCTTGCCAAGACGGGAGCCATTCCGATGATGGATTTCTCGACCGAGGGTCGTGTGGATATTCCCGTCATGCGACGCGATGCGGTCTATCGCGAGCCGCGCTCGATGAGCAACAGCTCCTACAATCCGTTCCGCGAGGAGTATATAGATGTGTCGGCACCCATGCCCGACGAGGCGTTTACGGGCTTCGATGTCCCTTACGACGGCGAGATGCCGCAGAGTGTTCACGAGCCTTCGCCGCGGGAGATGATGAATGTGGCCGCAGAGCAGTCGGACGAAGAGTTTGTCTCGATATCGTCTGCCATGACCTCGCCCGTGTCATCATCGGCCATAGAGTATGTCGACGAGGAGTTGTCGGAGGGCGTGGAACAGGAGTTGGAATATATCTCTTCGCCCGAATCAGGGACTGTCGGGAGCGGCGAGCCGGGCTTGTTCGCTGCCGCCTCCTTCGAGGAGGTATGCTCGTGGCGCAACGGCTATGCTTCGGCACTTTATGGCGGCCGGGCGGTAGTGATCGATCTGAGACGCGTGCGCGAGCGCATAGTCTACGAGAATACGCTTGCCGTGTTGTCGTATGGCTCGGCACCGAGCCAGCGTCTGCTTTTTGCCGAACGTCTGACCTTGGGAGCCGAAGAGTACGAGGCCATGGAGCTGCATGCCACGGAGTTTGCGGCATTGGGCTTCGAGGTGGAGTTTGCCGGCGATGGCGTGATCGAGGTCGGTGGTGTGCCTGCCGTTGCCGGGCAGGGCATGGCTGTCGACGAATTGATCTATGATCTTTTGCAGGGTATAGACGACGGACAGATGCCGGTGCAGATGCAGCGTCGGCGCATGGCCGAGGTGATGGCGCGTCGCGCGGCGGCATCTTACGGCAAGGGCATAAGCTCGGCCGAGGCGCAGTCGCTGATGTCGCAGTTGGAGAGTTGCCTGGATCGCAGCTTCTCGCCGTCGGGACGCCCTTTGATGGCCGAATTGACCGTCGAGGAGATTCGGGCGAAACTCAGTTGATGAAAAACATAATATTATGAACCGATATGTTTCACAACGCGCCTCCGTGCCGCCTGCGGTGATGAATCTCATCATTGCCAATGCGCTGGCATTCATGGCGATGTTTCTTTTGGTGAAGTCTCCCGAGCAGGAGTGGGATATCTACGCACGTTTTGCGCTGCACCCCATGCAGAGCCCGCTGTTCGAGTGGTGGCAGCCGTTGACCTACATGTTCATGCACGGCAGTTTCGGCCATCTCTTTTTCAATATGTTCGCACTCTACATGTTCGGACGGACGTTGGAATGGGAGCTTGGCACGAAGCGTTTTCTCGTCTATTACTTCGTTTGCGGCATAGGTGCGGCACTGGTGCAGATGCTCGTGGGACAGATCGATATTGCCGGCATGGTTAAGGATTCGGCGGCCTACTGGCAATATATGGTTACACCCACGGTCGGTGCTTCGGGTGCGGTGTTCGGCCTTCTTCTGGCATTCGGCATGATGCACCCCAACGCTGTCATCATGCTGCTCATACCGCCCATACCGATCAAGGCGAAGTGGTTCGTGGTGATCTACGGTGCCATCGAGTTGCTGTTCGGCGTATCGGGGCGCATGGACAATGTGGCGCATTTCGCCCATCTCGGCGGAATGTTCTGGGGCTGGCTGCTGCTGTTGTGGTGGCGCAAGAGACGACGCATATATTAATCAGTAAAGCAGGTTGCAATGGGACGTCATGACGATTACTACTATGCCGATGGCTATGGCTCGCGCGACGGGGGCAGGCGGGGTTCGCTGTGGCTCTCGGTTTTCGATCTGATAATGGTCGTGGTTACGGCTATGTTCGCCGTAGGGCTTATCGTGGCATTCTTCACTCCGTATGTCGATCCGTCGACATTCGGTTCGCTCACCATAATAGGCATATTCGCTCCGCTGCTTTATGTGGCGGTGCTGGCTTCGATGCTCTTTTGGCTGGTGCGCAAGCGATGGATAACGGCGGCGTTCCTGGCCGTGTTGGTGATAATCGGGGCGTTCGATGTCTCGAAGTTCTATCGCATCGATTTCAAACGCCATTACGAGGTGTCGGAGAACCGTCGTTCGTTTACGCTGATGAGCTATAACGTTCGCGGATTTTTCGTCGGTGAGGGCAAGAGCAATGCCCGCGGATATGTCGATTTCTTCGAGTCGATCGACCTGCCCGACGTGCTTTGTCTTCAAGAGTTCAATTGTGCGGCTCACAATACCGAGGCTATCGATTCGCTGTTCGAGGGTTACAATATGAGAGAAACGCTCGAATTCGGCAATGTCGTGGTGCGTACATACAGCCGTTTCCCGATCATCGCCCAAGGCGACATATCGGAGCAGGCGCGAGGTACGTCGCAGTGGTGCGACATTGTCGTGCGCGACGATACGATACGCATATTCAACAACCATCTCTACTCGATGCACATCTCTGCCGACGACAGCCGCGATATCTCGCAGGGCAAGATATTTTTCGACGACAACAAGATGCGCAGCATCGTTGCACGCATACGCGACAACTCGTCGATACGCGCCCGGCATGTCGATACACTCACACAGGTCATCGCCGCGACACGCCATGCGAAGATCGTGTGCGGCGACTTCAACGACACGCCAATGTCGTATGTCTACCGACGTATGCGCCACGGCATGAAAGACGCTTTTGTCGAGGCCGGACGCGGCTACGGCTATACGTTCCTGCCGATGCACAAGCTGCTGAGAATAGATTATATAATGTATTCGCCGCAAATCGGGATCGATGCCTTTTCATCGATGACGGATTGTCTGTTGTCAGACCATCTGCCGATTATGGCGCGCATGCACCGCATAAAATAACGTAAAACCATATTGACCATGATTTTAGATTCTATCAAGAACAGCGAGCGTTACCTTTCGCTCAATCCGCGTTTTCAAAAGGTGTTCGATTTCCTGAAACAGCACGACGCATGGACTCTGCCCGTGGGGCGCAACGATATCGATGGCGACGAGCTGTTCGTCAACGTCTCGGAATTGGATCTCAAACCCGTCGAGGAGGCGTTGTTGGAGGTGCACGACAAATATATCGACATACAGGTGGTCTTCGGCGGCGAGGAGCTTTTCGGTTGGAGCGAGCGTTGCGATTGCCATAAGGCGCAGGGAGAGTTCGATGCTTCGCGCGATGTGCAGTTCTTCACCGATACCCCGCAGACGGTATATGCCGTACGCGAGGGACAGTTCACCATACTCTTTCCGGAGGACGCACATGCGCCGATGCTCGGCAAGGGTCATGTGCGTAAGTTGATATTCAAGGTGCTGCGATAGGGTATGGCCATGAAACTGTTTAAGTTGTGCTTGGCGGTCTCGATGCTTGCGGCCGTCGCCTGCGGTGGCGACGACGGCGATGCACCCCGGCGTCTGGCTGCTCCTCACCCGGTTCAGAATATGGAGGCTACGACCTCCTATAAGGTGGTGGTCGAATGGGAGGCTGTCGGGAATGCCGCCGGATACAGTTGTGTGCTCGACGATTCCGTCCCGTTCTACACCGAGTCGACCACGGCGTCGTTCAGTGCGTTGAGTCCTGCGTCCGACCACACGTTCAAGGTGATGTCGGTGGCTGATAATACCGGACTGTATCTCAACTCCGAATGGAGCGAGACCATCGATGTCAGGACTGCTGCCGCCGAATAGCGATAGGGTATCGACAGATACAGATAGGATATGAAACAATATGCCCCGTCTTCGGACGGGGCATATTGTTTATCGGAAAGCCTTGCTCTATCGGCGCGGCTTGATGTCGAGTTTTACCGGACGTATCATGTTTTCGGGTTTGAGAATCGTATCAAGCTCCTCCTTGTTCAACACGCCGTGCTCCAATACCAGGTCGTAGACACTGCCGCCGGTGGCCAGAGCCTCTTTGGCGATCTTGGTCGAATTCTTATAACCGATGATGGGGTTCAGTGCCGTGACGATGCCGATGCTGTTGTGAACATATTCGCGGCAGCGTTCCTCGTTGGCCTTGATGCCGTCGACGCAGTTGATGCGCAGGGTGTCGAATCCGTTCATCATGATCTCGGCCGACTCGAAGCAGCACTGAGCCATGACAGGCTCCATGGCGTTGAGCTCCATCTGTGCGGCTTCGCCGCTCATGGCTACGCACAGATCGTTGCCGATTACCTTGTAGGCGATCTGGTTCATTACCTCCGGAATCACGGGGTTGACCTTGCCCGGCATGATCGACGATCCGGGCTGACGTGCCGGAAGATCGAATTCGTGCAGACCGCAGCGGGGACCCGAACCCAACAGACGCAGATCGTTGCATATCTTGTTCATCTTGACGGCTATGCGACGCATGGCCTGCGAGTAGCCCACCATGCACGATGTGTCGGACGTTGCGGCCACCATATCTTCGGCCAGCTTGATGTCCCAACCCGTGATCTCGCGCATTGCTGCCAGGCATCGCTCGGCATATTCCGGCTCCGAGCATATTCCGGTGCCTATGGCCGTAGCTCCCATGTTGACGGTCAGCAGCTCCTCGGCAGCAAACTCTATGTTGCGTATCTCCTGACGCAGAATCGTGGCGAATGCGCCGAAGGTCTGACCGAGAGTCATCGGCACGGCGTCCTCCAACTGGGTGCGTCCCATCTTCAAGATGTGGGCGAACTCCTCGGCCTTGCGCTCGAACGATTCGATAAGCTGCGTGAAATGCTGCATGAAACGCTTGTGCGTGGCATAGAGTCCGAGGTGTATGGCCGTCGGGTAGGCGTCGTTGGTCGACTGCGAGCAGTTGACATGGTCGTTGGGCGACAGGTATTGATACTCGCCTGCCTCGTGTCCCATGATCTGCAATGCGCGGTTGGCGATCACCTCGTTGGCATTCATGTTGGTCGAGGTGCCGGCACCGCCCTGTATCATGTCTACGGGGAACTGGTCGTGATGCTTGCCTTCGAGTATTTCGAGACATGCCTTCGATACTGCGTCGAACTGCTCGTCGCTCAACAGTCCGAGGCTGTGGTTGGCTTCGGCTGCCGCGAGTTTGGTCATGGCCAGACCGTTGATGAACAACGGATAGTCGTAGAGGTGAAAACGGCTGATCGGGAAATTCTCGATGCCGCGCAATGTCTGTACTCCGTAAAGCGCTTCGGCGGGAACCTGCATCTCGCCGATGAGGTCGCTCTCGGTACGGGTCTTGCCCGAGTAATTACACTTCATCATAGTATTGTTAGGTTTTAATCGTTTTATGTTCAAAATACGGTTGTGCCGCGTAGTTGCGCAAATCGTAATATAAAGATACGATATTTTTCTCGAAAAAATGCAATTCTGATAATAAATTATAACTTTTTTATTCTCGGCACTCGATATTCGTAAGCCGCTCTCGGTTTGTGAGCGTGTGCAGACGATACTGCGGGATCATACCCCGACGATATGATCCCGCAGTTGCCGGCTCTTCGTATCGCTATTGGTGCTCGGGACGCAGCAGGTCTTGCACCACCTTCACGGGCGAGAATGTCGTGACGGGTACGTCGATGAAGACGGTGTTCCAGTCGGCCATGGCACCGTTCCAAAGTCCGGGCAGCTCCTGCGCACGCAGGTCGCGGCCGCCGCTCGACTTCTTCGATATGAAGCCGGTCGAGGGATCGACGTAGTTTTTGAGATCGAATTTACTGCCGTCGTGACGCCGCACGCCGCAGACCAGGTCGACCGGATTGAAGTGGGTTGCCGACTTCATCAGATCCATCTTGTCGGGTGCAATCTGGCTCGATTCGGCTATCTGCAACTGCTCCCAGCCGTCGGTATTGCGCACCCAGAACGGACCTCCTCCCGGTTCGCCCTCGTTGCGTACCATGCCGCACACGCGTATTGGACGGTCGAGCATCGCGACGATCTTGCCGCGGTCGGCACCCTCAGGCAGCTTGCAGCACAACTCCTCTTGCAGGAATGCGGCAGCTTCGGCCACCGCGTCGTCGCCGCGTCGCAGTGACTCGATCAGCGAGAACGCACGGCGTTGCAGACGCAGCAACTCGCCGGCCAAAACTTTCTTATATGTCACCGTGTCGGCCTTGCGACGATCGGTTGTGACGTTGTCGATGTTCTTGACGAATATGATGTCGGCATCGAGTGCATCGAGATTTTCTATCAGTGCTCCGTGGCCTGCCGGACGGAACAGCAGACCTCCGTCGTCGGTGCGGAACGGACGGTTGTCCATGTCGACGGCAATGGTGTCGGTCGAGGGTCGCTGCACCGAGAAGGTCACCTCGTAACGGACGTTGAAACGCTCCTCGTAGATGCTTTGACGCTCTGCGAGCAGAGCTTCGAATCCGGCTATGTGTTCGGGCGAAACGGTGAAATGTATGCGCACCTTGTCTGCGGTGCGTGCATAGAGCGCGCCCTCTACCAGATGCTCCTCGACCGGCTTGCGCAGCGAATCGGGATAGGCGTGGAATGTCACCAGCCCCTTGGGCTTGGAGCCGTAGCCCAGGCCGTCGATTATGATGTTGCGGACGATCTGCTCGTCGTCCGACTGCGGTGTAATGTATTTGGCCAGTTCGGGAAAGAAGGCGAAACGCTCGATGTTTTGCAGCAGCCGGTCGATGCCTTCGCCGCGACGGCCTTCGTTGACGAACTCGAACAGCTCCTTGAACATGCGTGTGGCAGCGCCCGAGGCCGGCACGAACTTTACTATTTGCAGCCCGGCCGCCTCTTTGTCGTAGAGAGCCTCGGCTGCGGCAAGCTGTTGTGCGTCGAGCACTCTGATGCCGTCGCCTGGCGATGCGGCGCGTGTTACGGGCAGCGGCGGAAAGCCGTTGCGGAAATTCTCGATCTGACGCTCGACCTGCTCGACGCTGAGACCGTGCGCCTCGATGCTGACTATGTCATCTTGGGTAAACATGGTAATATCTGTTTTTGGTTATTGAATCAAGTTAGAGGTTTTAATCTCTCAAATTTAGTAAAATTTTCCGTAACTTTGCATTATGAAACGTATTTTTAACCATGTCGATCTGACTGATCGCAACAGTTTTCATGTCAAGCAGAGTGCCGCAACGCTCGTCGAGTTCTCGTCGGCCGACGATTTGGCCGATTATTTCTCTTCGGAGCGCCCCTCGAAGTGGTATGTGCTGGGGGCGGGCAACAATATTCTGTTCACTCGCGACTATGACGGAGTGCTTATCTCCCCGTGCGGCAGAGAGGTATCGGTCATCGGCGACGACGGCGAGCGCGTCGTGGTGCGCGTAGATGCCGGTGCCGACTGGGATTCGTTGGTGGAGTGGAGTGTGAAGCACGATTTGTGGGGGCTGGAAAACCTGTCGCTCATACCCAGCAGCGTTGGTGCGGCACCCGTGCAGAACATCGGCGCATATGGCGCCGAAGCCGGCGACACGATCATTGCGGTGGAGTATTTCGATGTGCGAAGTCTGGCGGCGGTGCGCCTCTCGAACGAGGAGTGTCGTTTCGGCTATCGCGACAGCATATTCAAACGGGAGCTGCGCGGCCGGGCTGTGATTACTGCCGTGGAGTTCGCGCTGTCGCGCAAGCCGCGTCCCAACCTCGGCTATGGCGATGTGGCACGCGAGGTGGAGCAGAGGGGCGGTGCGACGCTTGCCAATATCCGCGAGGCGATATGCTCGATACGTCGTCACAAGCTGCCCGACCCGGCTGTTACGGGAAATGCCGGCAGCTTCTTCAAGAATCCCATCGTCGGGCGGGCTGTGGCCGAGAGGCTGCTGGCCGAGTATCCCGACATGCCGGTCTATCCGATTGCCGGATCCGACCGTGTGAAACTGGCTGCCGGCTGGTTGATCGATCGCTGCGGCTTGAAGGGATACCGTGCGGAGAGAGTGGGCGTGCACGACAGGCAGGCTTTGGTGCTGGTCAATCTGGGCGGCGCCACCGGAGGCGATGTCATGGCACTGGCCGATATGATATGCCGTCGCGTCGAGGAGCGTTTCGGCATAAGAATAGAACCTGAGGTTAATGTTATCTGAGCCATATGTTGCTTTTGGAGGAGTTTGAAAAGTATGTCGAGGCGAACGGACTGTTTACGCACGACGACAAAATATTGCTGACCGTATCGGGCGGCGTCGATTCGATGGTCATGATGGCGCTGTTCGCCGCTTCGGGCTATCGCTTCGGCGTGGCGCACTGCAATTTCCAGCTGCGCGGTGCGGAGAGCGATGAGGACGAGGAGCTGGTGATGCGCGAGGCAGGGCGTTACGGTGCCGAGCTGTTCAACCGCCGCTTCGACACTGTGGGCGAGATGGAGCGTACCGGCGAATCGATGGAGATGGCTGCGCGCCGCCTGCGCTACGCATGGTTTCGCTCGCTGTGCGAGGAGCACGGCTATACGGTAATTGCCATAGCTCACCATATAAACGACTCTATCGAGACCTTCTTCATCAACATGCTGCGAGGTACGGGATTGCGTGGCCTGACCGGCATCAACGTGCAGATAGGACGCATCGTCAGACCTCTGATGTTCGCCTCGCGCAAGGATATACTCGACTATGCCGTGGCGCATCATATCCCTTACCGGGAGGACTCGTCGAACCGTTCGACGAAATATCTGCGCAACAAGGTGCGGCTGGGCGTGGTTCCTATGCTGCGCGAGATCAATCCCCGCTTTACCACAATCATGCGTCGCAACATCTCGCGATTGACCGATGCCCAGCGTTTCATCGACAGCTCGATGGAGCTTATCAGGCGTCAGTCGCTCGAAGAAGAGGGCGGCATACACACTCTGCATGTCGATCGTATCGATCCGTCGCTGCCACTGGGATATGTTGTCTACGAGATACTCAACTCCTCTTACGGTTTCAAGGGCGATACGGTCGATGCCCTTTGCCACGCACTGGCGCAGGGTAATACGGGTCGCAGATTCTATTCGCGCGAATGGGTGGCCACGATCGATCGCGGCCGCGTGCTGGTGAGCCGCATTGCCGACGAGGATACGTGCGAGGTGGTCGTCGAACGCGGTACGCTGCGCTCCTACTGCGGCAATTCGGTGCTCTATTACGAGTATTGCGACATCGACCAGATCGATTCGATGGAGCTTGGCGACAACGTGGCACTGATCGATGCCGACCGTCTGCAATTCCCGCTTGCGCTGCGACGCTGGCAGCAGGGCGACTGGTTCATACCTTTCGGCATGAACGGACGCAAGAAGCTGAGCGATTACCTTATAGACAAAAAGGTGTCGATGGCCGAAAAGAGCCGTCAGTTCGTGCTATTGTCGGGCGATGATGTCGTGTGGGTGGTGGGACGTCGTCTGGACGATCGTTTCCGCCTGACGAGACAGACCGAGAATGTGTTGAAAATCACAAGAGAGATATTGTAACAGATGGCTAAATCGACTGTCAAATTCAAGGATTGCGTGGCTCAGTACGAGTCGCTTTCGGCCGATATCGCGGCGCGGCGCTTCGCTCCGATATATCTGCTTGCGGGCGACGAGAGCTACTTTATCGATGCGCTGTGCGAGCGGCTCGCCTCGTCGATTCTTACCGAGGCCGAGCGTGCATTCAACCAGATCACGGTCTACGGTCTCGACTCCGATGCGGGTGCCATAGTCAACCTGTGCCGGCAGATGCCTATGATGGGGTCGTACCAGGTGGTCATCGTGCGCGAAGCCCAGAATCTGCAACGCATCGAGAATCTGGCTCACTACACTGCCAAACCTCAGCAGTCGACCATTCTCGTGGTATGTTATAAGAACAAGGAGCAGGGACGCGGCATCGACCGTCGAGGCTCGTTCTATAAGAGCTGCGTCAAAAACGGCGTGGTGTTCGAGTCGGTGCGTCCGCGCGACTACGAGATCGATTCGTGGCTGGCATCGTATGTGGCACGCTGCGGTTTGAAGATGCAGCCCAAGGCCATGTCGATGCTCAAAGAGCAGTTGGGAACCGATCTTGCGCGTATCGCGGGCGAGTTGCAGAAGCTCACCGTGTCGCTGCCTGAGGGGCAGACGACGGTATCGGACGACGATATAGAGCGTTATGTGGGCATATCCAAGGAGTTCAACACCTATGAACTGTGCGGAGCCGTGATGCGGCAGGACGTGGCGCGAGCCATGCGCATCGCCGATCACTTCGGCAAAAATCCCAAGTCATATCCCATAATGGTGACCATAGCCGTGCTGTTCGGGCAGTTCAGACAGATGTTTCTGATGGGCTATCTTATGTGGCAGACACGCAAACGCGGAGTGCCGTTTCCTTCCGATGCAGAACTTATGCGCACGCTGGGCGTGGGCAATCCCTTTGCCATACGCGAGATGAAGGAGAATATCGGACGCTGGAACAATCGCCGGCTGTTCAATATCCTCGGCCTGCTGCGCGAGTACGATGCCAAGAGCAAGGGTCTCGACAACGGCGGACTGGATCAGGACGAGCTGTTGCGCGAGCTGCTGCTCAAAATATTCTCCTCACAACAATAATATTCCGATCCTATGGTGCGCTTCGCATGGATAGACGGCCGGACGGTCGATGTGCGGCAGATGCCCGATGCTCGTCCCTATGTCGTCGAACGCATACACACGCTCGACTATCGTGCGCAACGCATGGAGCGCCATCTCGACGTGCTGCGTACATCGGCCGGAGAGCTGTTCGGCTTCGCTCCGCTGTGCCGTGCCCGCGACATGGAACGCATAGTGGCTGAGCTGCTTGCCCACAACGGTATGACGCGCACGCTGAGCTGCCCGGTCAGGGTGAAACTCTCGTCGCGTGCCGAGCTTATGGTGGAGTGCGAGCCTCCTACGTTCGGGTCAGGGTGTTATCTGCGCGCCAAGATGCCGGTGGCGGCCGCATTGAGCTACGATGCTCCGCCGTGGGAGTGCCGTTCGTCTATGACCGAGGAGATTGTCGCCGTGGCCGACCGCATGGTGCATATGCAGGGTGCCGATGCCGCCATACGTGTCGATTCGCAAAATATGGTGGCCGGGTGGGCGTGGTCGCCGCTGTTTCTTGTCAGGGATCGTCATCTGTTCACGCCGAGGGAGTACGCCTCCGCGGAGTACGGCCTTGCCGTCGAGGCGGCGTCACGTGCCGGATTGCAGGTGCATGCGCGTCCGTTTTCGGTGCGTGCGCTGGACTATGCCGATGAAATCTTTTCGGTCGATTCGATGGGTATGACTGCATATTCGCGTATCGGCAAACGCTTGCTGTCGAGCACTATCGCTGCCCGCATGGCCTCCTGCTTCGAGTAGCGTGCGCGGCCTGCGACGGGGCGTTTCCGGAAAATAGGGAAACAGGTTGCCTGTCGCAAATCCTATCTTTGTCCGGAAAACCAATCCGCACATATCATGAAAAAACTGTTTGTCGTTGTGGCGATCTATGCGATTGCTGCAACTGCCGTCGGCGTGTGGCGCATAGGAGGCCTGCGCCGAGAGAACCGACGCCTCGAATCCAACCAGCATGCACTGATGAACTCGGTCGAGACCTATCGCACTCGTGCCGGAGAGTCGGCTGCTGCCGTCGAGCGACTGACGCTGCGCTGTGAGGAGTTTCGCCGAACCCATAGCGAAGATCTTGCCCGCATACGCGATCTGGGACTGCGTCTGCGCCGCGTGGAGAGCATGGCCGTAGCTGCGTCGCAGAGCCGCTACGATCTGCGCATCGGCCTGCGCGATACTGTCATCGTGCGCGATACCCTGCGCGACACGGTGCATGTGTTCGACGGCGGCGATGCTTGGAGCCGCTTTGAGGGGCGCATCGAGGGCGATACGCTTGAATATACCTTGCAGACGGTCGATACCATACGCCAGATCGTACACCGCGTACCGCGCCGTTTTCTATTTGTCCGCTATGGCACCAAGGCCATTCGCCAGGAGATGGTGTCGAGCAATCCGCATACGCAGCTCGTCTATACCGAGTATATCGAACTCACGCGCTGATATGTTTTTCGATCCGATGTTGTGTGCGGCAGCAGGGGGAGCATGTCTGGTCGCCTCGCATTTCGGGCGTTGGAGAGAGAGCGGTGTGCGAAGATCTCCGCAGCCATGTTCTTTGCGCGACTCGCTGCCCAATCAGTTCCTCTCAACTTTTTCCCACTCGGCAATACTCAAATAAATTCGGTATTAGCCTCGCTTATTATTATCTTTTTCTTATCTTTGTCAAAATATACAGACTCGCTTATGCAGAGAACAGCTCTTTTTCCCGGTTCGTTCGATCCGTTTACTCGCGGACATGCCGCTGTGGTCGATGAGGCTCTGGCACTGTTCGATCGTGTTGTCATAGCCGTCGGACATAATTTGAACAAGCGCGGTCTGCTCGATGTCGACAATCGCCGCCGACTCATCGAGCAGGTCTATTCGGGCGAGCCGCGTGTGGAGGTGACCGTCTACTCGACCCTAACGGGCGACGAGGCGCGCCGTGTGGGAGCCGATGCCATTATCCGCAGTGTGCGTACTGCGACCGACTTCGAGTATGAACGCACCATTGCGCAGGCCAACCGGCGGCTGTTTCCGGAGTTGCGCAGCGTGCTGCTGATGGTGTCGCCGGAGCTGTCCGATATCTCGTCGTCGCTGGTGCGCGAGTTGATGGCTTTCGGCCGCGATGTCGACTCTCTGATGCCCGACGGTATACGCATAGAGAATTATTTGACAAACGAATAGATATTGAAATTATGGAATTTACAGCAGAGATGATCGCCGGCCTGGTAGACGGCGTGATCGTCGGAGACAAGAGCGCCAAGGTGTGCACCGTCGGTTCGATCGACGGCGGCCGCGAGGGTGCGCTGGCCTATCTCACCAATCCCAAGTACGAGCAGTTCGTCTATACTTCGAAGGCTTCGGTCATATTGGTCGACAAGGAGTTCGAGCCCAAGCAACCCGTTGCGGCGACGCTGATTAAGGTGGCCGACGTGGGAGCCTGCGTGCTGTCGCTGTTGGAGATGTACAATGCGGCGCGTCCGCGCAAGACGGGCATCTCGCGCATGGCATCGATCGACGAGCGAGCCGAGGTGGGCGACGACTGCTATGTGGGCGACTTCACCGTCATCGAGGCCGGTGCCAAGGTGGGTCGCGGTTGCCAGATATATCCCCAGTGCTACATCGGCGACGGTGTGGTCGTGGGCGAGGGTACGAAGATCTATCCCGGCGTGAAGATATACGAAGGCTGCCGCGTGGGCAGCAACTGCATCATACATTCGGGTGCTGTGATCGGTGCCGACGGATTCGGTTTCGCTCCGAAGCCCGACGGTACTTTCGCCAAGATCCCGCAGCTGGGCAACGTCGTAATCGAGGACAATGTGGAGATCGGTGCCAATACATGTATCGACCGCGCCAAGACCGAGTCGACCATAATCCGCAGCGGCGTGAAGCTCGACAATCTCATACAGATCGGTCACAACGTCGAGATCGGTGCCAATACCGTGTCGTCGGCGCAGATGGGTATCGCCGGTACCTCTAAGATAGGTTCCAACTGCTTCGTGGCGGGGCAGGTGGGCATCGCCGACCATGTCACGATCGGCAACGGCGTGCGCATAGGCTCCAAGTCGGGCATCGACAAGAATGTGCCCGACGGAGAGATACGCTTCGGCTATCCCGCGCTGCCCGGCATGCAGTATCATCGCTCGTTCGCCGTGTTCCGCCGCCTGCCTGACTTGGAGGCCAAGGTGCGCGAGCTGGACAAGAAGTTGACGAAAGAGTAGGACAGCGCGCGATCGATGGAGAGAGGCTTGCGCATAATGGGGATCGATCCGGGAACCAACTATATGGGTTACGGTGTGATCGAGATCGTCGACGGCCGGCCGCATGCGGTGGTCATCGGTGAGATCGATCTTCACAAGATCAAGGATCCCTATGAGAAGTTGCGTTACATCTTCGAGCGCGTGCGCACGCTCGTCGAGGAGTATGCGCCCGGCGAGGTGGCTTTCGAATCGCCGTTCTTCGGCGAAAATGTGCAGAGCATGCTCAAATTGGGACGAGCTCAGGGGGTGGCCATAGCTGCCGCACTGAGTGCACGGGTCGGCATAACCGAGTATGCTCCTACGCGTATCAAGCAGGCCATCACCGGTCGGGGTGCAGCCACCAAGGAACAGGTGGCGCAGATGATAAATTCCATTCTGCACACCGATTACCACCCTCGCAAGCTCGATGCCACCGACGGCATGGCTGTTGCTCTGTGTCATTTCTTTACGACCTCCAACCCGATAACCCGCGCCATGGGCGGCGAGCGCAAAAAGGGGCTGGGCGGCGACAGCAAGTCGCGGCGTGGCAGCAGCTCGTGGGAGAGTTTCGCAAGGAGCAATCCCGATAGGGTGAAGGATTGACGAAACATAAAAACATACTTATATATAATACTATGAAAAAAATTCTGACTGTCGCATGCTGCCTTTCGATGTTGGCCGCATGCGGAACAAAAGACAAGAAAGCCGGCGAAAACTTCAAGATCGACGGTGATTTTACGGCTATGACCGAAGGCGTCAATCCAGGCGACACGGTGCGTCTGTTCAATATCTACGACCGCAATGACATTCTGGCCGAGACCGTGATGGGCGAGGATATGACATTCTCTTTGGAGGGCAGTGTCAAGCAGCCCTGTTTGGCTGTGGTTACGGTTGCTGGCAACCGCCTTGCAAACGTAGCTTTGGAGGGTAGCGATGTGGTTGTGGCCTACGATGTCGATAACCGCAATATAGATGTTACCGGATCGTACACCAACGAGAATATCGGCAAGTACGACGATGAGATTTTCGCCATCTACGGAGAGTTGCAGACGGCCGATGACGAGGAGCAGGCCGAGGAGATCATCGAGCGTATGAAGGCGGTTATGTATAATGCCGTCGTGGAGAACAAAGACAACCTCCTGGGTGTCGTGATGTTGGAGGGCTATTATGCGCAGTTCGCCGAGCCGGAAGAGATTCTTGCCGCTATCGATCAGCTGTCGGCTCCCCTGCAAGAGATGAAGGGCGTCGAGCGTCTTGCCATGCTCAGCAACAATGCCAAGAATGCCGAGGTTGGTGCCAAGCTGGTAGATATCAAACTTACCGACACCGAGGGTCGCGAGGTGGCCGTATCGGAGTTGATTGCCCAGGGCAAATGGGTGCTCGTCGATTTCTGGGCTACATGGTGCGGTCCTTGCCGCGGAGAGATCCCTCATCTGGTCGAGGCCTACAAGACTTTTGCTCCCAAGGGATTGGAGATCTATGGCATCACGCTCGATCGTCCGGGCAGTGAGCAGAAGTGGAAGACCTTTGTCGAGGAGAACGATATGACGTGGGTAAACGTATGGGGCTATGTCGGCGACGAGTGCAAAGCGGCCGAGCTTTACAACGTCCGCTCTATCCCCACCAACTTCCTCTTCTCGCCCGAGGGTATTCTCGTTGCCAAGAACCTGCGCGGTGAAGAAATAGAGACGATTCTTGCCGAACATATGCTGGGTGAGTAATCTTTTGACAAATAGCAGTATACGCAAGCGGCGCCATTCGGAGCCGCTTTTTTTGCGAAATTTTTTTGAAAATTTTTGTAAAAATATTTGCACGAACGAAAAATTCGCCGTACATTTGCACACGCAAAAGCGAAAGAGAATGGCTCCGTAGCTCAACTGAATAGAGTACTTGACTACGGATCAAGCGGTTACAGGTTTGAATCCTGTCGGAGTCACCAAGAGGTTATCGATCGATAACCTCTTTTCTTTTTATTTTTCGTGAAAAGACTTTCTTTTCCATGAAAAGCCGTCATTTGCTTCCGCGCGCTCGTTCGTCCGAATAGGCAGTACGCCAGTACAGCCTATCCGTCCTCACATCGTTTGCGTTGCAACTAACAGCTTTTGATGAAAAAGTGGTTTGTGGTTCTTGGGTTGTTTTCCGTGGAAAGCCGCTATTTGCTTCCGCGCACTCGTTCTGTCATTCTGAGGAGCGGCCAATGGTCGCGACGTGAGAATCTCTATTGTGTCGCCGTGCTTGTGCGGCCAATGCACTTTCGAGCCGCGGGACTCCCACGTCGCAGTCTACGACTGCTCCTCGGAGTGACAATTCAGAAGAGCCCCCGTCGCAACAGTGTTGTTCCTCGGAGTGACAATTACCGCTGTCGAGACTCTCACGGTCGGGCATATTAAACAGGTCGGCGCGGACAAATCTTGTCTGTCCGCGCCGAAACCTATGTCGAGAGTCGTATACGCTATTCGGCGTATGTCGGGAATATGGTCAGTCGAAGGGTAGTGCTGCCGTAGGGCACCAGTTCGATGAAGCGCGGTTGCTCGTCAGGCGTAGCTACACTGCCGGGCAAAGCCGGAGTGAAACGGTCGTCGACCAGAGTCCAGCCGGCAACCTCCACCACCGGGATCGATATAGTGACGGGCGACTGTCCGGGATCGAACGGGAAGCCGTCGGTGGCGTGATGCTTGACCTCGATGCAATCGAGTGCATCGGTGGCAATGGCGTAGTTCCACTTGCCGGCCGGCGTCATGTTCCAGCTCTTGAAATCGGGATTGCCCGATACCTTGCCTGCCAGATTGTCGTAGATTTGTGTATCCTCCTCCACGTTGGCCTCGATGGGGTAGGAGTATACTATCGGACCGCGCTCGATGTGGAGTCCGCCGGCAGGATTTCGGCACACGTTCATCTGCATCGGCAGCTCGACTGTAAATACCTCGCCCGAGTGCCATTCGCGGCTGACGGTCTTGAATCCGGCCTCCTCTGCCGTACACCACTCAGGAATACGATATGTGAAGTTCATGGCATATTTGCCGTCGAGTTTTTTGCCATCTTTGTAGAAGTTGAATACGAAGTCGATCTTCTCCTCGAACGGATAGGCGGTCTTCTCCTCGATGTGCACCGTCACGCCGTCGGCCAAGGCGTATTCTACTGCGCTCGGGCCATACAGTGCGGCAACGGGTTGTCCCTCCGCATCTTTGAGCCACATGCGGGCTGCGTAGTTGGGCATGTAGCGGTGGAGGTTGCCTATGCAGCACTCGGTCTCGTGTATCGGGCGATATGCCATCCACGTGAGTCCGTATTTGAATTCGTTGTGGTTGGAGTTGCCTGTGGCGATGAACTGATTGGGGCAAGAGAAATACTGCATGCTCTTGAAATCCTTGGTGATGGCTCCGAGTGCGGCGTTGAATATCGCTTTCTCTATGCGGTCGGCCCATCGGGCGTCGCCCGTAGCCATCAGGAAGTAGCCTATGCTCCACGTGTAGTCGCTGATGTCGCATGTCTCGTGGCTGGCCAGAGCGTCGTTGCCGGCAAGTGCCTCCGAGCTGGAATTCACTCCGTCGACAAGCATGTTGTCGCGTTCCATCTTATAGTCGGCATTGAGGGCGGCACGCAAATACTCCTCATTGCCGGTGTATTGGTAGAGCAGTACCGGCACCTTCATAAGCTCGTTCATCGTTACGCCGTGCATGTGCAGCTCCGACTCGTCGAGGCAGTTCTCCTGGGTCAGCTCCGATCCGTTCTGTGCCCATGCCTGTTGGGCGAGTGACAGAAGTCGTGGATTTTGTGTGATCGCGTAGGTCCAGAGTATGCCTTCGACGTTGACTACGAATCGGTTGCGTCCCATCTCCTCGACCGTATACGACAGATAGTGGCGTTCAAGTGCTGCGGGAATACGCTCGTCGCCCGTGGCTTCGTAATAGGCCTTCATGGCGCGGAAGAATACCGCGAACGGCCATGCCATCGACTTCACGTCGGCGCCCAGACGACCTTCGGGACGATCTTGCGAGTTGATCCATAATTGCATCTCTGCCTCCTTGCGGAAGTGTCTCATGCGAGCCTGCGCCTTGGGATCTTCCGATACCTCGGCCGTGAAGCGCGGACTCTTGCGCAACATCTCCTCTATATCGGCTTCGTCGTATGGAACACCCACCTTGGCCGGCAGCGGGTGGTCGAGCACCCAGTCGATATTTTCCTGTGTGATGTCCAGCAGGTTTTTATCGTCGAGCAGGTAGCCCAGTCGCGTCAGACCGTCGATGTAGTAGGCTGTTTGCTCGTAACGCCACCAGTCGGAACCGCGACTCTCCGAGTCGCGTTCGAGCTCTCCCACCCACAGGTCGGAGTCGAACGGATAGGACATAGCCTCGGGGTGGCTTGTAAGACCGTTGTTCTGACGCACGAGAATCTCTTTGAGCCAGCCTTCGGGCGTAATGTCGGCATGCAGACCGTCGGTGAATACGGCATACGGAGCCATGGGTACCTCTGCCGACTTGATCTTCGGCGCATCGCTGCCGCATGCTGTGGCGGCAAAGGCTGCGAAGCATAAGGTAAACAGTTTGTAGTTCATCGTTTTATGATTTTAGGTAATATGTGTTATCGGGTCATGTAGTCGCGTATGTTGTCGGCGATGCACTCTATGAGCCGGTCGATGGCTTCGGCCGACGACCATGCGTTGTGGGGTGAGGCCAACAGCTTGTAGGGATCGCGCAGCGAGTAGAGAGGCGATTGGCGCAGCGGTTCGCTCGTGAAGACATCGAGTGCCGCTCCTGCTATCAGGTTGTTGTCGAGAGCCTCGGCAAGAGCCGTTTCGTCGATTATGCCGCCGCGTGCTACGTTTATCAGAATGGCCGAGGGTCGCATCTTGGCCAGTTCGGCAGCCCCGATCAGGTTGCGTGTGCGCTCGTTAAGGGGCGAGTGTACCGATACTATGTCTGCCCAGCCGAGCAGCTCGTCGAGTGTCATGCGCTTGTACTCCTCCTTGCGCTCGACGCCCGATGTCGAGAAATAGGCCACCTCGCAGCCGAATGCCGTGGCCAGACGTGCCACTTCGCGTCCGATGTTGCCCAGGCCGATTATGCCCCATCTCTTGCCGCGTATCTGCCGCGTGGGACGATCGTAACAGAACATGCGGTCGGCCGAGGCATATGCTCCGCTTTTGAAATAACGGTCGTAGTAGACCACCTCGCGACTCAGTGCCAAGGCCGAGCACAGCGTGGTCTCGGCAACCGAGTATGTGGAGTATCCCACAGCGTTGCGCACCTCGATGCCAGCCTCAGCTGCTGCGTTGAGATCGATGTTGTTCATGCCTGTGGCAGCTACGCATATCAGTTTCAGATCGGGCAGGCGACGCATGGCTTCGGCGTCGATTACCACCTTGTTGGATATGGCCACTTCGGCTCCTTGCAGACGCTCGACTACATCTTCGGTCGATGTGTTGTCGTAACCGGTGTATTGGCCTTGCGAGGTGACGGCCGACAAGTCGCGACCGCAAATGCTGTACTCGTCGAGAAAGACTATCTTCTTCATGGTTAGGGTTTTTATTTGTTGTATCAGTTCATTTCGCGTATCAAATCGCGCACAACTACCGAGGCGCATCCTATACCGAACATTGCCGGGATATAGGATATTGTGCCGACGTTGGATTTTTTGTTCTGCTCCTGGCACAGAATCATGGCTCCTTCGCGTATGGGTTCGGGCGAGAATACGGCTCGGAATCCTGTTCTGATGCCTATTTTGTGGAGCCGTTTGCGCAGCATGTGTGCCAGCGGACAGTGGTGGGTTTTGGATATGTCCTTGATCTCCATTAATGTGGGATCGGTCTTGGCCCCAGCACCCATCGAGCTGACCAGCGGTATGCCCCTGTCGAGCGCTCCCTTTATAAGAGCCAGCTTCGGCGAGAGCGTATCGATGGCGTCGACGACGTAGTCGAAATTGTCGGAGTCGAGCAGAGCATCGGTCTCCGCATCTTTGATATAGCGGTTGACCGCGGTCAGCTGCAATTCGGGATTTATATCGCGCAGCCGTGCGGCGAGCACGTCGCCCTTGGCCATGCCCACGGTGGAGTGGAGTGCCACGAGCTGCCGGTTGATATTGCTCCGGCTGACCACGTCGGCATCGGCTATGGTCATCTTGCCGACGCCAGCCCGCACGATCATCTCGGCGGCATAGGCTCCCACGCCGCCAACACCAACCACAAGGACGTTGGCCTCGGCCAGTTGCGACAGTTTCTCTTCTCCCAGAAGTAATTCGGTTCGTTCCAACCAGTTATTCATCTATGCAAAACAGTTTTTTGTAATTGTCCATAATTTGTGCGGCGAGTTGTTCGATGCTCGTCTTACGCTCGCGTGCCACCATGCCATAGATCTCTTCGATCGTGACGGGGTCGTCGTCGGTTTCGCAGAACACGCTGCCGGCAGGCGTCTGCCGCAGTGCCCGCATGGTCTTGGGCGAACGGAACGTACGCAGTCCGAACGACAGGAAATACCCCTTGCCGACAGCCGTTGCAGCCTGTTCGGGCGAGCCGATGAACCCGTGGAACACCACTCCCGGCAGATCGTACTCTTTCAGTATCTCCATGGTCGGCTCGAACGCTCTGACGCAGTGCACTACGACGGGCTTTCTCAGTCGCTGGGCTATGGCGAGCTGCTCGCGGAACAGATGCTGCTGAACGCGGCGATCTGCCGCCGCAGCGTAGTCCAGTCCGATCTCGCCGATCATCTCGGCCTGCATCATGGCCTGCATGTCTATCTGCCGTCGGGCGGCATGCCACGGGTGTATGCCCGCCTGCGAGGGGCATATCGCGTCCGGGGTCGGACGGTGCGTGTGGATATTTACATACATCTCCGTTGCCATGTTTCGATGAACAAAGATACGAAATTTTGTGCCTGCACGAAAAATATTCCCGCCGATATTGAAAATCCGGGAAATTATTACTATTTTCGCACGCGTTTTATAGTGTTAGAAAATTAACAGACTAACAAATATACTAATTCAATTCATTAACAAACAATTTTATGTCGAAAAACATTAAATTACGTAAAGGTCTCGACATTAATCTGCAAGGACGCGCCGCAGAGCAGTTGTCGGTTTTGCCGATGGCAGCTTCGTATGCCGTGTCTCCGCTTGATTACGAGAACATTACTCCTAAGTTGTTGGTGAAGGTGGGTGACCGTGTGAAGGCCGGCGGAGCGTTGTTCTTCGATAAGAACAATCCTCGCGTGCTGTTCACATCGCCCGTCAGCGGAGTGGTTTCAGCCGTCAATCGCGGCGAGAAGCGCAAGCTGCTGAATGTCGTTGTCGACGCCGATGCCGAGCAGGTCTACGAGGAGTTCTCGAAAGTCGATTTGCGCAATGCTTCGCGCGAAGAGATCGTCGAAATCCTTTTGGCTTCGGGATTGTGGACACGTCTGGTTCAGCGTCCCTACGGCGTTATCGCCGATCCCGGACAGAAACCTAAGGCTGTGTTCGTCTCGGCTTTCGATTCTGCGCCTCTGGCTCCCGACTACAACTTCGTGTTGAAAGACGAGAAGGCTGCTTTGCAGTGCGGTATGGAGGTGCTGTCGCGTCTGACCGACGGTCGTGTTCACCTCTCTGCCCGTAACGGTTCGGAGGGTTACATGCCTTCGATCGAAGGCGTGGAGCATCATACCTTCTCAGGCAAGCACCCCGTGGGTAATGTGGGCGTGCAGATCCATCACATCGATCCCATTGCCAAAGGCGAGATCGTGTGGTCGGTCGGCGTGCAGGACGTGGCTCTCATCGGCCGCCTGTTCATTTCGGGACGTCTCGATATGTCGAAGACCGTCGCCGTTGCCGGCAGCGAAGTCGCCGAGCCAAAGTATTGCCGTGTGATAAGCGGTGCTCCGGTGGCTTCGATTCTCGAAGGCAACCTGCGCCGTCAGGCCGATGGCGACAGCGTGCGCATCATATCGGGCAACGTATTGACGGGTCGCAAGGTGGCTGCCGACGGCTACATCTCGGCCGATGCCGACATGATAACGGTGATCCCCGAGGGCGACAAATACGAGCTGTTGGGCTGGGCTATGCCGCGCATGCACCGATTCTCGGTGTCGCGCGCATATTTTTCATGGCTGTGTCCGCGCAAGGCCTATCGCCTCGATACCAATCTCAACGGCGGCGAGCGTCCGTTCGTGGTTACGGGTCTCTACGAGCAGTATCTGCCCATGGACATCTATCCGATGTATCTGTTGAAGGCCATTCTGGCTCAGGACATCGACAAGATGGAGAGCCTGGGCATATATGAAGTATTGCCCGAAGATTTCGCGTTGTGCGAGTTCGTCGATCCCTCGAAGATCGAGATCCAGCAGATTGTTCGCGACGGTATTAACCTAATGATTAAGGAGAGTTAAGCTATGGGATTGCGTAAAATGGTAGATAAAATGAAACCCACCTTCTCCAAGGGAGGCAAGCTGGGTTTCCTGGCTTCGACTTTCGATGCGTTCGAAACGTTCCTGTTCGTGCCCAATACCACTACGACCAAGGGAGCTCATATCCGCGACTGCAACGATATGAAGCGTACGATGATCGTCGTGGTCGTTGCACTCATGCCGGCCTTGCTGTTCGGTATGTACAATGTGGGTTATCAGGTGGGCATGACTGGCTTCGATGCCTTCTGGTTCGGCCTGCTGAAAGTATTGCCCATAATCGTCGTATCGTACGTGGTGGGTCTGGCCATCGAGTTCGGTTTCGCGCAGTCGCGCGGCCATGAGGTCAACGAGGGATTCCTTGTGACGGGTCTTTTGATCCCGATGATAATGCCGGTCGACGTGCCTCTGTGGATCGTGGCTCTGTCTACGGCCTTTGCCGTCGTATTCGGCAAGGAGGTATTCGGCGGTACGGGTATGAACGTCTTCAACCCTGCACTTCTGGCACGTGCATTCGCATTCTTCGCCTATACGCCCCAGATGTCGGGCGAGAAGGTGTGGTATGCGTGCGATGCCGTATCGGGTGCCACCGCTTTGGAGACTCTCTCGACTGCGGGTGAGCTGGGCGTGCATGCGGCCGACGGCACAAGCGTCTCTGTGTGCGATGCTTTCTTCGGCTTTATCCCCGGCAGCATCGGCGAGACCTCGACTCTGGCCATTCTGATCGGTGCGGCCATACTGCTCTTCACGGGCGTATCGTCGTGGCGAACGATGGTTAGCGTATTCGTCGGCGGTTTCGTCATGGCATTGGTCTTCAACTGGATCGCGCCGAGTATCGAGATTCCGGCCGATGCGGCAGAGGACGTCGCCGCTGCGCTGACCTCGAAGAAGGCATTCATGTCGATAGCTCCCTATATGCACCTCATCGTCGGCGGTTTCGCGTTCGGTGCCGTGTTCATGGCTACCGATCCGGTTACCTCGTCGCAGACCAATACGGGTAAGTATATCGTCGGTTTCATGACCGGTGCGCTTGCCATCGTGATCCGCGTCTGCAACCCGGCCTATCCGGAGGGTATGATGTTGTCGATCCTGTTTATGAACGCTCTCACGCCGCTGGTAGACTATTTCGTGGTCGAGCGCAACATGTCGCGTCGTAAACGTCGTATTAAAACTGTAAAATAGGTGAGTTATGGCAATCAATAAAAATTCCAACGCATATATCATTATGTATACGGTGGTCATGGTCGTGGTCGTTGCCACGCTGCTGACCTTTGCCGCAACATCTCTGAAAGATCGTCAGAACGCCAATGCCGAGAACGAGAAGAAGTCGGCCATCATGGCGGCTCTGGGCATGGCCGGTGGCTCGACCGAGCAGGCTGTCAAGGATTTCGACGAGATGATCGTTCCGGCGTTAATCGTCGACGGTGTCTTCACTCCCCAGTACGACGAGACCGGTGAGGCCTATGATGCCAAACCCGTTCTGGACAAGCTGGCCGATTTGAAGGGTCTTGCCGCCGCAGAGAACGAGTTACCTATATTTAAATATGAGAAGGACGATGCGGTGCGTTACGTTATCCCCGTATCGGGTAAGGGTCTTTGGGACTCTATCTGGGGATACATAGCCTTGAAAGAGGACGGTAACACCATTGCCGGTGCCGTGTTCGGCCACAAGGGCGAGACTCCCGGTCTGGGCGCCGAGATCGCAACGCCTGCGCATCAGTCGGAGTATGTAGATCAGCAACTCTTCGACGATAATGGCAATTTCGTATCTGTCAAGCTCGTCAAGGGAGGTGCGACTCCCGGCAGCAAGCACGAGGTCGATGCCATCACCGGCGGTACGAAAACCTCGGACGGCGTGACTCTCATGCTCAAAAACGGTTTGTCGAAGTACGAAGGTTTCCTCAGAACGCTCTCTGCGACTGCGGCCGAGGATACCACTCTGGCCGACGATGCCGTTTCGGAGCCTGCACTCGACGAAGCGTTCGATGCCGAGACCATCGATGTCAAACCCACTAACGTAGAGGAGGAATAGCATTATGAAATTAAATTCTAACATAACGGCTCCGCTCGGCGGAAACAATCCCGTTGTCGTGCAGATCCTCGGTATCTGCTCGGCTCTGGCCGTTACGGTCAAGCTCGAACCCGCCGTGGTGATGGGTCTTTCGGTGATCTTCGTTACGGCGTTCGCCAATCTGGTGATGTCGCTGTTGCGCAACGGCATACCTTCGCGTATACGTATCATCGTGCAGCTGGTGGTTATCGCCACTCTGGTGATTCTGGTGGATCAGGTGTTGCGCGCTTTCGCCTACGACGTATCGAAACAGCTGTCGGTGTATGTCGGTCTTATCATCACCAACTGTATCGTCATGGGTCGTGTCGAGGCCTACGCTCTGGGTCACAAACCCTGGGAGTCGCTGCTCGACGGTATAGGCAACGGTCTGGGCTATGCGCTTATTCTCGTGATCGTGGCATTTTTCCGCGAGTTGTTCGGTTCGGGCACTCTGTTCGGCATCGACATCATCGCTCGTTTCGGCTATGTGGGCAACTCGCTTATGCTGTTCCCGCCCATGGCGCTGATTATCGTCGGCTGTATCATCTGGGTACACCGTTCGTTTAACAAAGATTTACAGGAAAAGTAGGAGGGTGAAGTATGGAAACATTGAATCTTTTTATCCGTTCGATATTTATCGACAACATGGTCTTTGCCTTCTTCTTCGGCATGTGCTCTTACATCGCCGTATCGAAGAGTGTGAAGACGGCCATCGGTCTCGGCGCAGCCGTTACCTTCGTCATGGTCATGACCGTACCTTTGAACTACCTGCTCAACCAGTATGTCCTCTTGCCCGATGCGCTCGGTGAGGGCATCGACCTGAGCTTCCTTTCGTTCATCATCTTCATCGCCGTGATTGCAGCTTTCGTGCAGCTCGTGGAGATGATCGTGGAGAAGTTCTCGCCGACGCTCTACAACCAGCTGGGTATATTCCTTCCGCTTATAGCCGTCAACTGCGCCATTATGGGCGGTTCGCTCTTCATGCAGCAGAAGGTCGGCGAGTCGATCATGAACGTCGGCGATTCGGTTGTCTACGGTCTGGGTTCCGGTCTGGGCTGGTGGCTGGCTATCGTCATGATGGCCGCGATCCGCGAGAAGATCACCTACTCGCATGTCCCCGCAGCATTGAAGGGCCCCGGCATCGCGTTCATCATCACCGGTCTGATGGGTATCGCGTTCATGATCTTTACGGGTATTCAGTTATAAACCTTTAATAAGAGACTTTAAGGAATGAAAATCATATTAATTGCAATCGTTGCCTTCCTTGCCGTAACGCTCGTTTTGGTGTTGCTGCTGCTCTTAGCGAAGGCCAAACTGACTTCATCGGGTCCGGTGAAGATCGATATCAACGACGGCGATAAGGTGTTGGAGGTTACAGCCGGTTCGACGTTGCTCTCTACGCTCGGCGATCAGGGCATATTCCTGCCTTCGGCCTGCGGCGGTAAGGGCGCATGCGGACAGTGCAAGTGCCAGGTAGTCGAGGGCGGCGGATCTATTCTGCCCACCGAGACCGGATTCTTCAATCGTCGTCAGATCCTCGATCACTGGCGTCTTGGCTGCCAGGTCAAGGTGAAGGAGGATATGAAGATCAAGGTGCCGGCATCGGTGCTCAGCATCAAGAAGTGGGAGTGCGAGGTGGTGTCGAACCACAACGTGGCTACCTTCATCAAGGAGTTCGTCGTGAAACTTCCGGAGGGCGAGCATCTCAACTTCCGCAGCGGCGGTTATATTCAGATCGATGTGCCGGCTATCACGGTCGACTACAAGGATATCGATGTCGATCCCGAATACCGCGAGGATTGGGAGAAGATGGGCGTATTCAACTTGAAGATGGTCAATCCCGAACCGCAGGTACGTGCCTACTCGTGCGCAACCTACCCGGCCGAGGGCGACATCATCAAGCTCAACGTCCGCATCGCCACACCTCCGTTCGATCGTGCCAAGGGTGGCTTCATGGACGTTAATCCGGGTGTATGCTCGTCGTATATCTACTCTCTGAAACCGGGCGACAAGATCACCATGTCGGGTCCGTTCGGCGAGTTCTTCCTGCCCGACAACCTGCCCGACGATCAGGAGCTGGTATTCATCGGCGGCGGTGCCGGTATGGCGCCCATGCGTTCGCATATCATGCACCTGTTCCGCACCGAAAAGACCAAGCGTCCCGTATCGTTCTTCTACGGCGCTCGCTCGTTGAAGGAGGCTTTCTATCTCGACGACTATCATCAGATCGAGAAGGATTTCCCCAATTTCCATTTCCACCTTGCTCTCGACCGTCCCGATCCGGAGGCCGATGCCGCAGGCGTGAAGTACACCGCAGGCTTCGTTCACAACGTTTTGTACGAGACCTATCTCAAAAATCACGAGGAGCCCGAAGGCATCATCTATCTGATGTGCGGACCTCCGATGATGTCGCAGTCGGTAGTCAACCTGCTCGACAGTCTCGGAGTGCCGGAGGAGAATATTCTCTTCGATAATTTCGGTGCGTAGTCTTTTTTCGTGAAAAGGCGTCATTTACTGCGCCTCGTTCTAATCCGCAAATGGGCAGTACGTCAAGTACAGCCCATCTGCGGATTTTTCACGTGCGGCTTCATTTTATGCACTTTTTCTCGCCGCGGCAAAGTCGAAGTAAACTTCGCTTTGCTCGTCCGGCTTAACGAAAAAGTTGTAACTAACACCTTTTGACGAAAAAGGTGGTTTGTGGTTCTTGGGCTGTTTTCCGTGAAAAGCGGCATTCTGCTGCCGCGCGCTCGTTCTGTCATTCTGAGGAGCGGCCAATGGTCGCGACGTGAGAATCTCTATCGGCGCGGAAAACAGCGCTCCCGCCTGCGAGACTCCCACGTCGCCTGCGGCTCCTCGGAGTGACAGCTGGTTGTCATTTCGAGCATCAGCGAGAAATCTGTGCGCGATGATTTCCACTCTGTCATTCTGAGGAGCGTGCTATGCACGCGACGTGAGAATCCCAGTTGAGTGTGACATGCCCACAGTTCTGTCATTCTGAGGCGGACGGTACGTCCGACGTGAGAATCTCTATCGGCGCGGAAAACAGCGCTTCCGCCTGCGAGACTCCCACGTCGCCTGCGGCTCCTCGGAGTGACAATTCAGAAGAGACTACCACGTCGCAACTTTGTTGTTCCTCGGAGTGACAATTACCGATGTCGAGACTCCCACGTCGCCTGCGGCTCCTCGGAGTGACAGCTGGTTGTCATTTCGAGCATCAGCGAGAAATCTGTGCGCGATGATTTCCGCTGTCTTTTAACATTAACATGCTGCCGGTCTTGTCTTCCCCAGATGTCTCACTTCGTTCGACATGACAAAGTAATCGAATATGCCATAGCTTACTAAGCCCGATATCCGGTATTGCTCCGACCTTGCCACGCCCCGCATGGAGCGCGACTTGTCGCGCGACGAAAGTCCCCTCCGAGGAGGGGATTTAGGAGAGGGTCAGAATTGTACAACGGCGCAAGCCGTCGCTTCGTGGTCGATATTTGTTTTTCCATTTCGCGCATCGGCGGGAGTCTCATGTGCGACTGATTGCGCGATCCGGCTATTCTTTTATGGGTGCGGGTTGCGTCGTGTCGCGGTACGATCAATGTGCTGTTAGTTTGTCTGGCATATTTGTATGCTTGTCTAATTTTTTGTAATTTTGTCGGGATATAATATGTAGAGATATGGGATTTTTCGATCTGTTTAAGAAAAAACAAGATACGCCTGCTAACTCGCAGCAGCCGGAGGTTTCGGCCGAGGCCGAAAAGCGAGAGTTGGAGGCCGGTTTGGAGAAGACTAAAAGCGGTTTCTTCTCGAAGCTGACGCGTGCAATAGCCGGTCGCTCGACTGTCGATGCCGAGGTGTTGGACGAGTTGGAGGAGGTGCTGATAACCTCGGACGTGGGTGTGGAGACTACGGTCAAGATCATCGAGCGCATTGAGGCGCGCATAGCCCGCGACAAATATATGAACACATCGGAGCTTCACTCCATCTTGCGCGACGAGATCGCTTCGCTGATGGAGGAGTCGCACTCGTCGGTGCAGAACTTCGGCATCGAGGTTAAGCCCGGTACGCCATACGTGATGATGGTAGTCGGTGTCAACGGAGCCGGAAAGACCACGACCATAGGCAAGCTGGCCGCGCAGCTGGTGCGGGCAGGCAATAAGGTGGTAATCGGCGCTGCCGATACATTCCGCGCCGCGGCTATCGATCAGCTGGCTGTGTGGGCGGAGCGTGCCGGTGCTTCTATGGTGCGTCAGCAGATGGGATCCGACCCTGCGTCTGTGGCTTACGACACTCTGCGTTCGGCTGTGGCGAGCGGTGCCGATGTAGTGCTGATCGATACTGCTGGCCGACTCCACAACAAAGTGGGACTGATGAACGAGCTGACGAAGATTCGAAACGTCATGGCCAAGGTCATACCCGATGCGCCGCATGAGGTGATGCTCGTGCTGGACGGCTCGACCGGCCAGAATGCTTTCGAGCAGGCCAAACAGTTTACGCAGGCCACGCAGGTGACTTCGCTCACCATAACCAAACTCGACGGCACGGCCAAGGGAGGTGTGGTCATCGGTATCAGCGACCGTTTTCATATTCCGGTGAGGTATATCGGCATAGGCGAGGGTATCGATCAGTTGAAGATGTTCGATCGCAAGGAGTTCGTAAGAGCCATGTTCGGCGATGAAAATTAACCGTACAATGAAGAGCTTGTTGCTTTCCGTCGCAGTCGCGGCATTCTGGTGTGCCGACTTGGCAGCGCAGGAGGTTGTTGCGGCTGAATCTGCATCGACAGCCGATGACGATCTGACTGCCGGATACCGATTTGTCAAGAGCCGTCCCAACGGCGACTGGTATATCGACTATCGCGCCATGGGAGAGGAGGCTCGCAACGACGACCATTTCGCCGCCCTGGCCGAGCGTTTCATCGCAGCCGACTCTGCGTTGGGTGTCGAGGATATACAAGTGCTGTATTACGGCCGCGCCTATCGTGATGATTATGCCGGCGGTTACGGCCTCTGCGCGGATATAGGCGAATTGATCGATGCGCAGTGCTATGACGAGGCTTTCGATTTGTGTGTCGAGCGTCGGAAGAGCGATCCCGCTTCGCCCTGTCTTTTGCGTCTGCTTCACGAGGCTGCCTCGAAAAAGAGTCGGCCGGCAACGGAGCGGGAGTTGTCGGATTTGGAGCGCAGCTATGAATTCGTGCTGAATGTCATCAGCTATTCGGGCAACGGAACGATGTTGGCGCCATATATGGTCGCCGCCGTCGAAGATGAATATGAGTTTATGATTAATAAGCTGGGTATTACTGAGATACAGATGCAGCAGCGTGTGGCCATGGACGACGGTACTCAATGCGATATCATTACGGTGGCCGAGGGCGAAGGCTCCGATTCGGAGAACGACGAAGTGTGGTTCAATGTCGATATGCCGTCGGCTGTTCAGAATAAATCAGGAGAAAATAAATGAAGAAGATAAATGTCATAACGCTCGGCTGTTCGAAAAATACGGTCGATTCCGAGCATCTGTCGGCGCAGCTGGCTGCGGCAGGCTACAAAATCGTATTCGACAGCGACTGCTCGCATGCCGATGCTGTGGTTATCAACACGTGCGGCTTTATAGGCGATGCCAAGAAGGAGAGCATCGATACTATTCTGGCGGCGGCAGCTGCCAAAGAGCAGGGACGCATAGGCGAACTGTTCGTTATCGGCTGCTTGTCGGAGCGTTATGCCGATGAGCTGCGTGCCGAGCTGCCTGAGGTCGACGAGTTCTTCGGCGTGAAGAGCTGGGAGGCTATCGCCGAGCGTCTGGGTGCAAAGCATCGTCGCGAGTTGGAGACCGAACGCTGTCTGTCGACCCCGTCGCACTACGCCTATTTGAAGATCGCCGAGGGCTGTAACCAAATGTGCGGTTACTGTGCCATACCTCTTATTCGCGGTCGTTACGTGTCGCGTCCGATCGAAGAGCTGTTGGACGAGGCGCGCAAACTGGTTGCCGGAGGTGTGCGCGAGCTGATGGTCATAGCGCAGGATACGACCTACTACGGCATGGATCTGTATGGGCGTCGCGCCTTGGCCGAGCTTCTGACCGGATTGTGCCGTATCGACAAACTCAAATCCATACGTCTGCACTACGCCTATCCCACCGACTTCCCCGACGATGTGATCGATGTCATGGCGCGCGAAGAGAAGATATGCCGTTATCTCGACATTCCGTTCCAGCACATATCCGATGCGCAGCTTGCGGCCATGAAGCGTCACCACACGAGCAGTGAGGCTTACGAGCTGATCGATCGTCTGCGCGAACGCATACCCGGTATCGTTTTGCGCACGACGCTGCTTGTGGGCTATCCCGGTGAGACCGAGTCCGATTTCGAGGAACTGAAAGAGTTTGTGCGTCGAGTGCGGTTCGACCGTCTGGGAGTGTTTGCCTACTCGGAGGAGGAGGGTACCTATTCGGCAACCCGCCTGACCGACAACGTGCCCGACGATGTGAAGCAGGCACGTGTCGACGAGATCATGCGGTTGCAGGAGCGCATATCGCTCGAAAACAATGCCCTGCGTGTCGGCCAGAGCATGCGTGTGATTGTCGACTCGCGCGAAGGTGACTATTATGTGGCTCGCTCGGAGTTCGATTCGCCGGAGGTCGATGGCGAGGTGCTTATATCGGCCGGCGACAGACGTTTGCGTCGCGGTTGCTTCTACGATGTGCGCATCACGGCGGCGGAGAATTACGATCTGTATGCCGAATTGTTGTAATATTATGCTCCGATAGGGCTGAATTATTTGGCTGTTTGTCGGAAAATCATTATCTTTGGATCGATATACTATTTTACCGTAGCTTGATTTATGGCTGAAAAACAGATCGTATCCCGTCTGACTGCTCAGGTCGAAAGACTTATCGAGGATCATCGGCGTATAAGTGCCGATTGTCGTGCGCTCGTTACCGAGCGCGACGGCCTCGCGGCAGAGAACAGAGCGTTGCAGCAGCGGCTGAGAGAGCTTGATGCAAGGGTTAAAAGCATCGAGCTGGGACAGGGTCTGAGCGGTAATAGCGGCGACAGGGAGCGTGCCAGATTGCGTGTCAACAGTTTATTGCGGGAGGTTGACAAGTGCATAGCCATGCTCGATAAGGCCGAATAACTGATTTTATAATATGGAGTAACGGTATGGCAAAACTCAACATAACTCTTTCGATTGCAGGTCAGTCCTATCCGATGTCGGTCGACGCGGAGAAGGAGGAGTTGTATCGTGAGGCGGCTCGTCGTCTCAACGAGAAGATCAAGGAGTTTACGCAGGTGCCGTCGTTCAAGTTGAACGATTGTGTGGCGATGGCCGCGTTGCGTTACTCTATCCTGGCTCTGAGTACGGAGCAAAAAGGTCGGTTGGACGATGCCGATACACAGGCCATCGAGGCTCTTTCGGCACGATTGGACGAGTATATGCGTTGACGACGCGGCAGAGACAGACCGCTCGTTGCGAACATCTGGGGCAGAGATGCCCTTAACTCCTCGGTGGAGCGTGCAGCCTGGCTGTGAAGTTGCGGACTGCGCACGATCGGGCGAAGTATCCGATTCAGGTTCTTTACATCGATTGATGAGATCTATCCCGCATAGACTCCTTATAGCTTTGCGAACTGTACAATTAAACTACATTGGGACAACTCTCGAAGAGTAACAAAATCAGGCCTTAACCCTCGCTTGCGAAGGTGTGTCCTACGGGCACCATTGGAAGATTGCGTGCTTCGGAATCCCACTTATGACAGATCTGCGGATTCGTCAAACAAGAAAAGGAGCCTTTGCGGGATTTTTATTTTAATTGTGGCTAACAATATAAACTGCTGTTTTTATGGCTAAAAGATTTTTCGGATTGTGTACCCTCTTGGGGCTGCTGTTTTTGGCAGCCTGCGGCGGCGAAGCCCCGGTTGCGGAGGGACCGATCGTAACACATACGCCTGCGCGGGCAGAAGGGCAACGCTCGGTGCTGGGATTGCGTACCGAGCCGCTCGATACGGTGCGTGTGGGATTTATAGGACTGGGCATGCGCGGTCCGGGTGCGGTGGAGCGTTTTACGTGGATCGACGGAGTGTCGATACGGGCGTTGTGCGATCTGCATGCCGACCGTGTAGAGCGTGCGCAGGCAATACTCGAACGTCGCGGATTCCCCGCGGCGGCGGCTTATGACGGCGAGGAGGGCTGGAAGGAGCTGTGTCGCCGCGACGACATCGATCTGGTCTACATCTGTACGCCGTGGCAGTTGCATGTGCCTATGGCTCTGTATGCCATGGAGCATGGCAAACATGTGGCCTTGGAGGTGCCTGCCGCCACGACTCTCGAAGAGTGTTGGCAGCTGGTCGATATGGCCGAGCTTACGCAGCGTCACTGCATGATGCTCGAAAACTGTGTATACGACTTTTTCGAGCTTACTACGCTCAACATGGCGCAACACGGCCTGTTCGGCGAGATACTCCATGTCGAAGGTTCGTATATCCACAACTTGGAGGAGTTCTGGGATCACTACGAAGGCAATTGGCGGCTCGATTTCAACCAGAAGCATCGCGGCGATGTCTATGCCACTCACGGCCTTGGCCCCGCCTGCCAGCTGCTCGATATTCATCGCGGCGACCGTATGGACTACCTTGTGGCGATGGATACCCCCTCGGTCAATGGTCTGCAACAGGCGCGTGAGAAGATGGGTGCGGAGAGCTTTGCCAACGGAGATCACACGTTGACGCTTATAAAGACGGTCAATGGCCGCACGATCCATCTCCAACACAACGTCTATACGCCGCGTCCTTATAGCCGCATGTATCAACTTACCGGCAGCGAGGGCTTCGCCAACAAATATCCGGTGGAGGGATATGTCCTGCGCGAGGATCGCATTTCGTCGGAGCTGCCCGATCACGAGAATCTTTCGTCTCACGGATTTATCTCCGAAGAGGCCAAACGCGAACTTATGGCTCGCTACAAACACCCCATAGTCGAGGATATCGAGCAGATGGCTCGCAAGGTAGGCGGACACGGAGGCATGGATTTCATCATGGATTACCGCCTTGTCTACTGTCTTCGCAACGGACTGCCTTTGGATCAGGACGTTTACGATGCTGCCGAATGGTCTGCCATAGGTGCTCTGACGGCACTCTCGCTCGAACACGGCAGTGCTCCGGTGGCTGTGCCCGACTTCACGCGCGGCGACTGGAACAAGATCGACGGCTATCGTCATGCCACGGTCGGGCAGTTGACCGAGTAATGTGCGCGCCGGGGTGCGGTCGTATGATCGTACTTCTTTGCGACAGAGAGTTTTAACAATTGGAAAACACTATTTATTAACCAAATATTTTATAATCATGGATACTGTAATATTGATTGTCGCTGCCATAGCGGGTGCCGTAATAGGCGGCCTGGCGGCATTCTTCGGCGTGAAGGCTCGATCGAAGTCTATCGTCGAGAAGGCTGTTGCAGACGGCGAAATGATAAAGAAGGAGAAGATACTTCAAGCCAAGGAGAAGTTTATCCAGTTAAAGAGCGAGCACGACCGTCAGGTCAACGAGCGCAACCAGAAACTCTCGCAGAGCGAGCAGCGCGCCAAGCAGTTGGAGTCGAATCTGCAACACAAGGAGCGCGAGCTGGACAAGAAGTGCGCCGAGAACGACCGTGTGCGCGAGCAGATGGACGCTCAGATGGCTACTATGCAGAGCCGCAAGGAGGAGCTTGCAGCCATCATCAAGGAGCAGAACTCTCGTTTGGAGCAGATATCGGGCATGAGCTCGGAGGAGGCCAAGAATATCTTGATCGAGAATATGAAGAGCGAGGCCAAGGCCGATGCCGCAACCTACATCAGCGAGACCATCGAGGAGGCTAAGCTGACGGCCACCAAGGAGGCCAAGCGTATAGTCGTTGCATCGATCCAGCGCGTAGCCACCGAGACGGCGATAGAGAATGCCGTGACGGTATTCAATATCGATTCCGACGAGGTCAAGGGACGTATCATCGGTCGCGAAGGACGTAATATTCGTGCTTTGGAGGCTGCCACGGGTATCGAGATCATTGTCGACGATACTCCGGAGGCTATTATCCTCAGCGGCTTCGATCCCGTTCGCCGCGAGATTGCGCGTCTTGCGTTGCACCAGCTCGTCACCGACGGCCGTATCCACCCGGCACGCATCGAGGAGGTCGTGGCCAAGGTCAAGAAGCAGATCGAGGAGGAGATCGTCGAGGTCGGCAAGCGTACGGCAATCGACCTGGGTATCCATGGCCTGCACCCCGAATTGGTGCGCCTTATCGGTAAGATGAAGTATCGCTCGTCTTATGGACAGAACTTATTGCAGCACGCCCGCGAGACGGCCAATCTGGCAGGTATCATGGCTGCTGAGTTGGGACTCAATCCCAAGGCAGCGCGTCGCGCCGGTCTGTTGCACGATATAGGCAAGGTGCCCGATGATGAGCCCGAATTGCCGCACGCAATCATCGGTATGAAGCTGGCCGAGAAGTATAAGGAGAAGGCCGACGTATGCAATGCCATCGGTGCTCACCACGATGAGGTGGAGATGACTTCGCTCATCGCTCCCATTATTCAGGTTTGCGATGCCATATCGGGTGCGCGTCCGGGTGCGCGTCGTGAGGTGGTAGAGTCGTATATCAAGCGTCTGAAAGAGATGGAAGATATCGCACTCTCATATCCCGGCGTTGTCAAGACCTATGCCATACAGGCAGGACGCGAATTGCGCGTGATCGTCGGTGCCGACAAGCTCAACGATCAGGAGTCTGAGTCGTTGTCTCACGACATAGCCAAGAAGATACAGGACGAAATGACCTATCCCGGTCAGGTGAAGATCACCGTGATTCGTGAGACTCGTTCAATATCTTATGCCAAGTAGCTCTTGATCGTGATTTTTTCGTGATTTTTTCGTGAAAAGCGGCATTCTGCGTCCGCTCGCTCAATTGCCCGAATAGGCAGTACGGTTAGTACAGCCTATCCGAGCAATTTTCGTTACGCGTTGCATAATACCGCTTTTGCCGAAAAAACTTTTTCTTTTCCGTGAAAAGACGTCATTAGCGTCGCCTCGTTCAATTCCGCCAATGGAACGTACGTCCAAGTACGCCCCATCGGCGGACTTTTCATGTGCGGCTTGCTACTAACGCCTTTTGACGAAAAAGTGGGGTTGGTGTTTTTTTGGAGACTATTCCAATTGCCATGTCATTTCGAGCGTCGGCGAGAAATCTGTGCGCGATTATTTCCATTGAGTCTTTTCTCTCTGCATGTCGCAGGCCACATCGTCCCCAGATGTCTCACATTCGTTCGACATGACAAGACGTGTATGTCATTCTGAGGAGTGGCCAATGGCCGCGACGTGAGAATCTCAGTTGTGTGTGATATGTCCACAGTTCTGTCATTCTGAGGAGGACGGCACGTCCGACGTGAGAATCTCTCTTGCCGGTAGCGAAGCGATGCTGCTATATAAATAGTAGGTATAAAGAAAAACAGACGACCCGCAGGATCGTCTGTTCTTTCATAATCTCCTATTGCGATTACTCTGCTGAGATAGCCTCAGAAGGGCATACGCCTGCGCAAGTACCGCAGTCGATGCACTTGTCGGGATCGATTACATAGATGTCGCCGGCAGAGATAGCCTCTACGGGGCACTCGTCGATACATGTGCCGCAAGCAACGCAAGAATCTGAAATTTTGTAAGCCATAATATTTAGTTTTTAATGAAAAGTTTGTTTGCAAATATAAACAATTATTTGATAATGTCAAAACCTGTGTAGGGTACAAGCACCTCCGGTATGCGTATGCCCTCCGGAGTCTGGTTGTTCTCCAGCAGTGCGGCTACGATGCGCGGCAATGCGAGCGACGAGCCGTTGAGCGTGTGTGCCAGCTGTGTCTTCTTCGACGAATCCTTATAGCGCAACTTCAACCGGTTGGCCTGGAACGACTCGAAGTTAGAGACCGACGACACCTCCAACCAGCGTTTCTGCGCTTCCGAGTAGACCTCGAAGTCGTAGGTGAGCGCCGATGTGAACGACATGTCGCCGCCACACAGACGCAGTATGCGGTAGGGCAGTCCCAGCGATGCGACGATCTTTTCGACATGTGCCACCATGCCGTCGAGAGCTTCGTAAGAGGCTTCGGGCAGTGACAACTGCACGATCTCCACCTTGTCGAACTGGTGCAGACGGTTAAGACCGCGTACGTCTTTGCCATACGATCCGGCCTCGCGGCGGAAACAGGGTGTATAGGCTGTCATCTTCACAGGGAAATCCTTCTCGTCGAGGATCACGTCGCGATAGATGTTGGTCACGGGAACCTCGGCCGTGGGCACGAGATAGTAGTTGTCAGCCGTGGCATGATACATCTGTCCCTCCTTGTCGGGCAACTGGCCGGTACCGAATCCCGAAGCCTCGTTAACCATCACGGGAGGCTCCACTTCCAGATAACCTGCGGCCGTGTTGCAGTCGAGGAAGTAGTTGATAAGAGCGCGCTGCAAACGGGCACCCTTGCCTTTGTAGACGGGGAATCCGGCTCCGGTGAGCTTTACTCCCAGATCGAAGTCTATGATGTCGTATTTCTTGGCCAGCTCCCAGTGGGGCATCGGATTTTCGGGCAGCGTCGTGTAGCTCTCAACCAGCTTGACGACCACATTGTCTTCTGCTCCGTGACCTTCGGGAACTATGTCGGCCGGGAAATTGGGCAGTGTTACGATCGTAGCCTGCAACTCATCGCTGACCTGCTTGAAGCGTACCGACAACTCGGCCGAACGCTCTTTGAGAGCCGCCACCTCGGCCTTTTTGGCCTCGGCCTCGTCGCGGCGTCCCTGACCCATCAGTGCGCCTATCTGCTTGGCAGCTGCGTTCTGCTCGGCAAGACACGCGTCCAACTCGGCCTGCACAGCCTTGCGCGTATCGTCCAACTCCTCTATACGGGTGATGACAGGCTCGGCATCGACGTGCTTTTTGGCCAGCTTGCGTACGGCAGCCTGCTTGTCGTCGCGTAATTGCTTTAATGTAAGCATACTCTTTTTGATTTTATTACTTTCAGAATGCAAATATATAAAGTATTTGATAAATTATCGAGACTTTTTCGTGAAAAGCGGTCATTATCGTCACCTCGATTATTGTGCGGCCGGGCGGTATGGAGCATGTTGCCCGGTCGAGACCGGCCGCTCGCCAGTGAAAATAGGGCAGTGGACGATGTGTGCGGGGAGATGACCGTGGCGGGACGAATGACGGCCAGTCATAAAAAATGGTGCGATTGTTGAGAATTGCCATGACGTTATTACAAATTAACCGAATAAAATCGTATCATGGTGAAAACACTATTCTATTCTTTGGTTTCGATCTGCGCATTGGCTCTGTGTGGCGGAGTCTCGGCGCAAAGTTATCGCAACTCCTCGCAGAGTGTGCCCAACGGCGTTTTGCTCTCGGAGTGGGTCGAAGGTGATTACCTCGTTCGTCGCTACCTGGTGAAGGGAACTCAGCCTAAGAGCGCCGAGTTTGTCGTGCAATATGCAGTGGGCAATGCTCAGGTGTCGGGACAGTTCGACGAAAATTCAGACGAGTTGCGACAGATAGGCGATTTCATATCGCGCATGAAAAACGACACGCTGCGACGCGTTACGGCGGTCAATATCACCGGTTACTCGTCGCCCGACGGTTCGGCTGCATACAATGCCAAACTGGCTAAGAACCGTGCCAACGACCTGCTGACGTGGCTCAATTCGAAGTATGGACTTTCGAGCCTCTATACGGTGTCGGTCGACGGACGAGTGGCTCCGTGGAGCGCATGTGCCGACGAGGTGCGCCGTTCGTCGTTGCAGAACAAAAACACGATTCTCGACATAGTCAATTCGTCGGAGGCTGCTCCCACTGTCGAACGTCAGCTCAAAGCCCACACCACGGCGTGGAACTGGCTGCGTACGTCGGTTCTCCCAGCGCTGCGCCGAACGGTGGTGACATTCACCTATACCGAGGACAGTGTGCAGCAGACGCGCGAGTTGATACGTCGTCCGGCTCCTGCACCGGCTCCTCAGCCCGATCCGTGCCCGCCGGCCAATCAGTGCTGCTGCGGCGATGATGCGATGGACGAATCGGTCGGCATAATCGTCATAATGGAGGCTGCCAATATCGATTGATCCGTTGCGAAGAGATCGATATAAGGGTAAATATTTGGAAATACGGAATCGTTTTTCTATCTTTGCGTTGAGCAAAATAGTTTTAAACGAAATACAAGTATGGCAAATTTAAGAAACTTAAAGAAAGAGATCGATTATCGTCTGGAAGAGTTCGTCTTTGATTGCGAGATGGCAATCTATTTCCAACCCAACAAGGAGGAGGAAGTGGTAGGACTCATGGAGAAGGGTGTCGAGCTGCGCAATGCGCTCTACGCCAAGGTCAACAATCCCGGCGAGCCTAAGAACGCATCGCTGGTGCGCAAGTATTACTCGGCGTTGCGTCGCGACATGATTTCGAGCTTCGAGCAGTTGTTCGGCGATCTGAGCGCAATCAACAAGTAACGATCTCTTCGAAAAGAGCATTGCCGGCCGCGAGTCAGTCTCGCGGCCGGCTTCGTTTTGTCTGCGTATCACCCGTCCCGGCTATTCTTTCAGTTATATTTTGCTTTGGGGTGATTGTATTTATCTTTGAAAACAACGATTGGGCATTATCGGTATCGTGGCGCAAATCCCATTGACTGCCGGTATCTCCGACGTTACGGATCCCGATCCGTTTTGTGACGGTTGCAGAGACAATCGTCCCGACCTGATCCCGGCTGGGGGCGATTCGTTATTATAGGGTATGGCGCGTGTAGTATGCCGTTTTGCCGGAAAAGGCGTATGACGTGCCTGGTGACAAGCAAAAACAAGCCGTATCTTTGCTAAGATACGGCTTGTCGGTTAACAGTTATAAGGTTTGAGAGATCGGTTACTCGACGCTGAACGGATAGGCTTCGCCCGAACCCGAGTCGCCGGCAACCCACAACTGGAAGTCGCCCGGCTCAACCTCGTATTTCAGGTCGCGGTTCCAAAAAGCCAGCTCGGCAACAGGCAGCTCCATGCGCATGTGCTTGGTCTCTCCTGCGGCGAGCGATACGCGCTCGAACCGGCGCAGCTCCTTGACGGGACGAACCACCGAACCCACCAGATCGCGCGTGTAGAGCTGTACGACCTCTACGCCGTCGCGATTGCCCGTATTGCTCAGATCGAACTCCACGACAAGCGTGTCGTCCTTGCCCAGAACGGTCTTTTCGAGCGTTATGTTGCCATATTCGAATGTCGTGTACGACAGACCGTAGCCGAACGGGAACAGAGGACCGTAACCTGTGTCGAGATAGTACGACGTGCAGCCCAGAGAAGTCTGTCCGGCATGCAGCGGTATGTCTTCGAGCAGGGTTTCGGTGCCGTTGCACGGACGTCCCGTATTGTTGTGGTTGTAGTAGAACGGAGCCTGACCGGCATCGCGCAGGAAGGTCATGGGGGTCTTGCCCGACGGTACGGCATTGCCCTTGATAAGGTCGGCCAGAGCCTCGCCGCCCATGGTTCCGGGGTGGAACGAGTAGAGCATGGCGTCGCAGTTGGCCAGATCGCGTTCTATGGTGAGCGGACGCCCGGCTATGACTACCACGACAACCGGCTTGCCGCTCTTACGAACCTCGGCTATAAGCTCGCTCTGTGCGCCTTGCAGGTTAAGTACCGACAACGAGTGCGCCTCGCCCGAAAGTATGGCCTCCTCGCCGACGAATACGACCGCAGCATCGGCACGCTGTGCCGCAGCGCGCACCTTGGCGAAATCCTTGGTGTCGGTGTCGCGGCTGTAAGCGAGTCCCGGTTCGTAGATTACATCGTACTGCTCGCGCAGAGCCTGCAACGGTGTTACGGTGTGCTCGCTCTGGCAGTCGAACGACCATGTGCCCAGCTGATCGTAGGGAGCATCGGCCATCGGACCTGTAACCAGAATCGTGCGGGCTTTGTCCAGAGGCAATACGGCATTGTTGTTCTGCAACAGTATGGCCGACTCCAAGGCGCTCTGCTTGGCTGCCGCAAGGTGTTCGGGCGCATAGTCCACGCGTGCCGAGGCATCGACATCTGCGTATGGGTTGTCGAACAGTCCCAGACGGAATTTGAGTTTCAGGATATTGCGAACGGCATTGTCGATGGTCGACTCCTTGATCTTGCCCTCCTTGACCAGATCCTCGATATAAGAGATGTAGCCGAACGACATCATGTCCATGTCGACACCGGCGTTGACCGACAGCTCGGTGGCGTGTTTGAGATCCTTGGCAAAGCCGTGAGCGATCATCTCGCCCGACGAGTTCCAGTCGGTTACCACCATGCCGTCGAATCCCCATTCCTTGCGCAATATGTCTTTGAGCAGGAAGTCGTTACCGGTAGAGGGTATGCCGTCGATCTCGTTGAACGAGGTCATGAGCGTCAATGCGCCGGCATCGACACATGCCTGAAATGCGGGGAAGTAGGTGTTTCTGAGCGAACGCTCCGAGATCATTGTCGAGTTGTAGTCGCGACCGCCCTCGGCAGCACCGTAGCCCACGAAGTGCTTGATGCAAGCCGCCATGGAGGTGGGATCGGCGAAGTCGTCGCCCTGATAGCCCTTGACCATGGCCACGCCCATCTGCGTGTCGAGATAGGGATCCTCGCCCGAACCCTCGGCCACGCGTCCCCAGCGCGGGTCGCGCGCTATGTCGAGCATGGGAGAGAATGTCCAGTGTACGCCGGAGGCTGTGGCCTCGATGGCGGCTATGCGCGCCCCCTGTTCGACGAGCTGCGGATCGAATGTCGAAGCCAGACCGAGCGGAATAGGAAATATGGTGCGGAAGCCGTGAATCACGTCGCGTCCGACTATTACGGGTATTCCCAGACGGCTCTGCTCGACGGCAGCACGCTGTACGGCGTTGATCTCTTCGGGATTGACACAGTTGAGTATCGATCCGACCTCGCCATTGGCAGCGGCCTCCTCCACCCAGTTGCCCGCACCTGATACCTGGTGCATCTGTCCGATCTTCTCGCGAAGGGTCATCTTCGAGAGCAACTCGTCGACCTTGCGGTCGAGTTCGTCCTTTTCGGTGCAACCGGCAAGAGTGAGTGCCAACACTCCGCAGATAGCCAGTAATTTGAAATTTTTCATTCGGATAGCTGTTATTTGTTTGCAATTGATACTATTCGAGTTTCTTGAATACGCGCACGTAGTCCACCTCGTAGACGCAAGGCAGTGCCGACTCGTCGATGCCCATTGCACCGCCCCAGTTGCCGCCCCATGCGAGGTTGAGCTTCAAGTAGAACGGATTGAAGAACGGCCATGTGTTGTAGTCGCCTTTCTTGTCGTTGGTGAAAGTGAAGTGCAGCTGACCGTCGAAGTAGAATTTCAGGAAATCCTCCGTCCACTCCACGGCATATGTGTGAAACTCCGTTTGAGCCGTTGCGATAAGTATCTCGTTGGTCTTCTGTGTGCCTATGGAGTGGTTGTAGGCATTGCAGTGTATGCTCGACGATACGCGGTTGGGGTTGTAACCCACCTCTTCCATGATGTCGATCTCACCGTCGCCAGGCCACGTCTTGAAGTTCTTGGGCATCATCCAGAATGCCGGCCATGTACCCTTGCCCGCAGGCAGTTTCAGACGGGCTTCGAAATAGCCGTAGGTCCAGCCCTCGACGGTGTTCATGCGTATGGAGCGCACCTTGCCGTCGATCTTCTTGGCTGTGATCTTCAACGTGCCGTTGGAGATAAGAGCCAATATTTCGCTGCCGTATTTGCCCGATACGTAGTCCTGCAACTCGTTGTTGCCCCAGCCGCCGTCACCGGTTTCGTACCACCACTTGGCCGAAGAGGGCATCGACTCGCCCGCCTCGTTGAACTCGTCTGCCCACACCAGGCGATAACCTGCCGGGGTGGGGATCTCCGGCTCGACATATTCGGCCGATTCGGGTTTCGAGAATCCTGCCTTGGGCGAGAAGCCCGTCCAGACGTAGATGGTCTTCAAGTCGGGATTGCCGGTGGCATCGAATGTCGTGAGCGACTGCTGATTCTGAATATCGAGCGTAGTGAGGTTGTTGCCCGAACAGTCGAGGTACGTAAGACGCGTAAGCTCCGATATGTTAAGCTCGGTCAAGGCGTTGTCTGAGCAGTCGAGGTAGGTCACGGCCTTGAAGATCGTGTTGAGCTCGGCCATCGACTTAATGCCTTTGCCCGAAGCCTCGATGCGATCGACGGCAGCTGCCTCCTTGGTGCTCAATATGCCGTCGCCGTCGACATCGTATGCCGACAGAAGATAGGCTTTGAATGCTGCGTCGGCTATCTCCACAGCCTCGACCTTGTAGTTCTGCACTACGGGCAGATAGGTTTTTGTGTTGACTCCGGTGCGGAATACGAGATTGGTGGAGCGTGCATCTCCGGTCTTGTTCTCCGTAATGGTCACTTTGACGGTGGTCGAGCCTGCTACGCCGCCGCTCGGCGATACATTGCACCACGACGTGTCTTCCGACGTGACGCCCCAGTCGCCCGTAGCCTCCACGCCGACGAGTTGCGTCGTCGCGTCGTTGGATACCGATATGCTCTCGATATCTAACGTTATGCCGGCTGCCGGCTTTGGTGTGTCGCCCTCCGAATTGCTCGAACATGCGCTGCCGAGCATTGCCGCAGTTGCAATCAGACAGAATAACATACGTTTCATTTTATCGATATTTTAAAAAGCAGGGGGCAAGACCCCGAAAGAGCCTTGTCCCCGTTTGAAAGATTTACTCCTCTTCTCTGTGCTCCTGGAAGATTATGTTCTTGATGTTGACCTCGGTGCCGGCTACGTTGCCGCCGAAGTCGAAGAACAGGTTGATGCTCTCCATGTCGATGCCGGCCATATTGGAAACCTTGTATACGAAGGTCTCATCGGCCGTCAGCGCATGACGATCGGCGAAATAGAACGTGCCGTCGTCACCCTCCTTGACCAGTTTGATCGTCACACCGGGGTGATCCTCCGTCGAGGTCATCTCCAAATAGAAGTCGTAGGTCTTTGCCGAGCTCGACGACATCGTGGTGTGGAAAGCCACCTGTGCCTGCCACTGATCCGATGTAGCCTGAGGCAGCGATATGGTGTAGTCGTTGCCGTTGTCCTCGAAGTCGGGAGCTGCGATCTCCGACCAGTTCGGTGCGTAGAAATAGGTCATCGAGTAGGTCATCGAGAGCCACATGTTCTCTGCCGCCGTGGGATCGTAGATTGTCGTATCGCCCAATTTCGCCTTATTTACCGACATGTCGAGCGTGCCGCCGTTGTCGACGAAAGTGAAGGTGTAGAAACCGGGTGTTGCGTTGAGCGTCTTGATGTTACCGTCGTCGTCGGGTATGTTGAACAGACCGTTGTCCTCGATAACGCCGTACTTGCTCTTTGTCCATTCGGGATCCCAGCCCTGGCAGCCGTATACCTTGATAGAGCCGCCCTCGGCTTTCATTGCCAGAGTGATGCGATAGGTGTTCTGGTCGATGCGAGCGCAAGGCAATGCACTCTCCGTCACCCAGCCGATTTGACCGTCGAGCGAGGGCTTGCCGCCGCCGTCGCCGATAATCCACAGATCGCCGTTGTTGGCATATGTTGCGGGCTCGCCGTTCTTCAAGGGCAGAGTCTTGAACCAAGTGCCGTCCCAGATGATACGATACTCACCGCTTACAGCGTTGAATTTAAGAGTATTGGCATTGACCATCGTGAAGAAGTCGGGATCTACCCACACATCGTTGAGGTCGATGCCGGTGATGGCGATCTCGCCGTTCTGAGCAAGCGAAGTCTCCACCATGCCGTTTACGAACTCCTGACCGTCGAATGTTACGGTCTCGGGCTGAGCGTCGCGTGCTGTGAACTTATACTGCCATGCTATGCCGTCGAGATTAGATACCAGTGTGAGCTTGGTCTCGGTCAGCTCCGTCACGATGAACGTAGGATCGGTATATGCTGCGTCCGAAGGTATGTAACCGACGGTGAAGCCTTCGGGCAGAGTGATAGTGCCGTTGGCGAAGATGTAGTTGCCCTCCTGCGTGCTCCATGCGACAGAGTTGTCGGGCTCGGATCCGGTGTTGGGACCAACGAGCGTACAACCCCAGTTGACATAGATCAGACCGTCTGCGCCGGGATCGAATACATATCGTCCGTCGGGATAGAACGTCAGCTCGTTGTCGTACATGCCGGCGTCGGCCTTCTCGTATGCCGATGCAGACCACCAGCCTGCGGGATTCTCGGCAGACTCTCCGCAACCGAGGTGACCGGCTGCCGCTGCGTCCATGATCCACACCTTACCCTCGGCAGTCGAGCCGGCGAGCATCTCCTCCTCGGTAACGACCTTGCCCACAGGTACGAATTCGTAGTACCATGCGATACCGCCGCCGCCATTCTCCGTAGGAGTGTCCATCACCAGTTTCAGAGTCTTCTTGATAGACGACGTTGTGGTCTCCATGAAGCGGAAGCGAGGCTCGGCATATGCCGTGGGGTTGGGTATATAAGAGATGTTGGTGTTGTCGGGCAGTACGAGATAGATCTCCTCGATACCGGCATCGTTCCACTTCTGCTCGATAGAGTAAGTGGTGGTGTAGGTCTCGATAGGAGCCAGATAATCCTCGTCGTTGCCGGCGTAATACTCCGGCTTGTAACCCGAATCCTTGTTGACGTAAACCATGCCGTCGGCACCCGGATCGAACGTATATTCGCCGTCGACGGTGAAGGTCAGCATATCGTCGTAGAGCTGAGGCTTCTCGCCGGCCTTGGCGGCATACCACTCGGTGGGATTGTTGCCGGTCTGGCCACAGCCGAAGTGACCGTCTGCGGTCGAGTTCCACTGCCAGTTCTGCGTGCTGTTGTTAGAGAGTGCCTTCATGTAGGGCGAGGCATCGAACGGATCGTGATAGTCTTTGTCCATGGTGAACTCCACCATCTTCGATCCCACCGATATACCGTTGCGGTTATAGGCTTTGAGCTCTACCTGATGAATACCCTTGTCGCGGATACGCAGCGTGACTCCATTCTGAGTATAGGCATACTTCTTCGAAGCCTTGCCGTCGATGGGTTCGTCGCCGAAGATCCACATGGGTACCATTCCGCTGTTGTCGATCGAGAAGGTCACCAGGTTCTGCTCCTGGTCGATCTCGATTCGGGGCATGAGATCCGACGCCTGAGGCAGCTCGTTGATGTTCGGTTCGGGATAGTCCGTAGTACAACCGATCGCCAACAGAGGCAGCGCCAGCGCGAAAGTTATATTTTTCCAAAATCTTTTCATATCCATATTCATTTAGATATATAATACACTCTGTTAGTAGTTGTTTTGTACGATGTTGGGATCCTTGTCGCACTCCGACTGAGGTATAGGCCAGTATTTCTTCGACTCGGTCCAGTCGGTCTGACGATACTCGTGGTTGGCGGCGCGAAGCACGGTTGCGGCCTGTCCGCTGCGCACCAGATCCCAGTAACGCTTACCCTCGCCGACGAACTCCTTGTGACGCTCCTCGATGATGGCCTCGCGCGAGGTGTCGGTGTCGGTGCAGTGTGCACGGTCGCGCACCTGCTTCAAGTATGACGAACCGTCCTGGCCGCACAAGACAGCCAGCTCGGCTGCGTTGAGCAGGGTCTCTGCGTAACGATATATACGCTGGTTGTTGCCCTGGTTCATGTTGGGATCGCCCAGATAACCGTGGTTGCCGTTGACGCGGGCGATGTACTTCAACAGGAAGTAGCCCGTGTCCTGCCAGCGCGGTGAGCGGGTGGCTCCGGTCTCGGCTGCGAACTTGTCCCAGTTGAGGATACCGCCGTCACGACGTATATCGCCCTCCTCATACATGTCGTAAGCCGATTGTGCCACGGGGCCGAATCCCCAGCCGTCGGAGAAGGTGGTCGAGCAGCCTGCTATACCGATCAATATGGGATAGACCGTACCGCCGGTTGCGATAGGAGCGTCCCATGAGCGTACACCGCCCTCAGAGATGTAGTTGATCTCCCAGATAGACTCGGGGCACCATTCGCCGCTTTCGAGCCAGATGCCTGCGAAATCGTCCATGAGGCTGTACTGTGTCGACGAGATGATCTCCTTCATGTAATCGAGTGCCTTAGAGTAGCGGGTGTCGTCGTTCTGATACATCACCACCTCGGCGTAGAGCATGTAGGCCATGGCCTGCGATACTCGTCCCTCCTCGCCGGCAGCGACCTTCATCGGCAGTGCATTCATGTCGATAGCCTCTTCCAGGCGGGTTGCGATTCTTTCGTATACTTCGTCGTGACCGAGCTGTGAAGTGAAATAGGGCGATTCGAGGTTCTGATCGTAGTAGGGTATGTTACCCCAGAACTTCCACAGAATGTTGTAGTAGTAGGCTTTCAACACCGTAGCCTCGGCCTTGTAGCGAGCCTTTTTCTCGTCGCTCATTCCCGGTACGCCGTCGACATGCTCCAAAACGACGCATGCGCGGTTGATACCTGAGTAGGCGATGGTCCATATCGTGTTGCAGCAATCGGTCGATGTTGCCGTGTAGTAGTGCGTTTTGACCAGTATAGGCTGGTCGCCCTCGTTGGATCCACCGCAGTAGATGTCGTCGGCCATGATGTCCGATACGAGGTTGAGGTTGTCGTACTGGTAGAAGTAGTCGAACCATTGGAGCGGATCGTAGGCGGCCATCAGACCCTGATACATGCGATCCTCGTTGATAAAATATTCGTCGAGCGGCTCCGAAGAGTTATGCGTTACGGTAATGAAATCCTTGCCGCATGACGAAAACAGCATGACTGCAATCGAGCTAAGCGCTATAATTGTTTTTTTCATAATCATCATTCGGTTTTAAGATTAGAAAGTAAGGTTTACACCCACTGAGAACGTGCGTGACTGCGGATATACGCCGCGGTCTACGCCGACCTCGGTGCCGTAGCCTGAGTTGCTGCCCGTAACCTCGGGGTCGCAACCGGTGTAGTTGGTCAGCGTGAAGAGGTTCTCGGCCTGTACGTAGATTCTCAGACGTGAGATGCCGGCCTTCTTGGTAAGATCCTGAGGCAGCGTGTAACCCAGCTGTACGTTACGTGCACGCAGGAACGAACCGTCTTCGAGCCACAGATCCGATACTCGGTAGTTCTCGTTGGCCGAGTCGAACGTGAAGCGGGGATAGGTGTTGGTCGTGCCCTCGCCAGTCCAGCGGTTGAGAATGGTCTTGGGAAGGTTGATGTAATAGAGGTCGGTACGACGCGTTACGTTGAATACCTGGCAGTTTCCGGCCTGACCCTGCAACAGAATGTTGAGGTCGATGCCTTTCCACTCGAAGCCGAGGTTGAGTCCGAACGTCCAGTCGGGGATACCCTTGCCGATCATGGTGCGGTCGTCGTCGTTGATCGAGCCGCTGTTGTCTATGTCGACGAAGCGTACGTCACCGGGCTGGGCATTGGGCTGCAACAGCTCGCCGTTGGCATTTACGTGTGCATTGACCTCGTCCATGTTCTGGAAGATACCGTCGGTCTTGAAGCCGTAGAAGTAGGGGAACGGCAGGCCTACCACACCACGTGTCAGCTGGCCGATCTTGTGGCTCGAACCGTAGAGCGAAGTTGCGTCGTCGCCCAGATATGTCAGCTTGTTCTTGTTGTAGGTGGCGTTGGCCGATACGTGCCACTTGAAGTCGCGTGCCGAATCGCGATAGCCCAACTCCATCTCCACACCGTAGTTCTTCATGTCGCCGAGGTTACCCGTAGGAGCAGAGTCGCCTGCATATCCCGGAACGGGCATTGCCAGCAGCATACCCTTGGTCTTCTTGTCGTAGTAGTCGACGGTGAATGTGATGCGGTTGTTGAGGAATGCCAGGTCGAGACCTACGTCCACCTGACGCGACTCCTCCCATTTTACGTCGGGATTGGCCAGACCCGAAGGCTTGCTGCCGATTACGATCGACTCGCTGCCGTTGGCACCCGAACCGAGTACGTAGTTGTTGCCCGAATTCATGTAGACGGCGTAGGTGAAGTCGCCGATGGCATCGTTACCGTTGATACCCCACGATGCACGCAGCTTCATTACAGACAACCAGTCTATGCCGCGCATGAACGACTCGTTCTTGATGTTCCATGCTGCGCTGACCGACGGGAAGTTACCCCATTTGTTGTTGTCGCCGAAGCGGCTCGAACCGTCACGGCGTATCGTGGCCTCGATCATGTAACGCTCGTCGAAGTTGTAAGATACGCGGGCGAAGTAAGAGGCCAGACGATAGGGGATAGAGTTCCAGCTGCCCCAGCCGTTGCGGTCGCCGTCGGGCTGCTGACCCAGAGTGTTGTTTACGGTGATCTTCCAGCTGTCGTAGGGATACATCAGACCCTTGGCCGATGCGCCCACGTTCATCGATGACGACGACAGAGCCGACTGACCGATCATTGCGCTGATGCTGTGCTTGCCGAAGGTCTTCTCGTAAGAGAGGACGTTCTCCACCTGCCACAGCAGCGAGCGGTTCATCGACTGCCATGCCGAAGTGGCGTAGTTGGTCTTCTCGATGATGGTCTCATTGCCGTCCTTGTCGTAGGTGATGTTCTCGGTGATGGTGTCGTAAGAGTAGTTCTTCGACGAGAGGAAATACTGCTGAGAGTGGCCGTAGCTGCCCCAGAATGCGAGGTCGAGACCTACCGACGAACGGAATTTAAGGCCGTCGACGATCTGCAACTCGCCCACGAAGTTGGTCACGAACTTGTCGGTGTGATACTTCTCGCCCGGCAACTCCAAGGCTGCCAGCGGGTTGGTCTGCTCATTATAGATAGAACCGTCGGCGATGGTGTAGGGACGTCCGTTCTTGTCGCGCACGATGTAGTCGTAGCCGTCGGGATAGAGGGTCTTGTACGACTCCTCGGTTTCGGCATCGGCGAAGATGGGCAACAGCGGCGACATTCCGATGGCCGAACCCAGCGGTGAACCGTACTCCGAGTTGGTCGATATACCCATAGATAATATACGCGCGTAAGAGGCCGAAGTCTGTACGGTAAGTTTGTTGAGCCAGTCGCGCTCTTTCGACTTGTCGAATACCGTTACGCCGATGTTGGCGCGAACGGTGATACGCTCGTACTTCGAACGGTCGAAGTTGCCGCCGATCGTACCCTCGCGGGTGAGATAGCCTGCCGACAGAGCGTAGTTGACGCGCTCGGTGGCACCGCTGATCGTCAGGTCGTGCTTCATCACGGGAGCGTTGTCATTGAAGATGGCTCCGACCCAGTCCGTACCCTCGCCGAACTCGTAGGGATTGTCGTAGATGGGGCGGCTGCCGTTGTTCAGGTAGCCCTCGTTCATCATGATGGCATACTCGGTGGCGTTCAACACCTGAGGCTTGCGCCACGGATTCTGCCAACCGTACGAGAAGTCGTAGTTGATGCGTGCCGAACCCATCTGGCCGCGCTTGGTGGTGACAAGGATAACACCGTTGGCACCGCGGGCACCGTAGACAGCACCCGATGCGGCATCTTTCAATACCTCGATACGCTCGATGTCATTGGGGTTGAGGTAGTCGATACCGCCCGATATGGCAAGACCGTCGACGATGTACAACGGATCCGAACCGTGGATAGAACCCACACCGCGGATACGTACCTGCGAGCTTGCATCGGGAGCACCCGAATTCTGCGTAACGGTCACACCCGAAGTCATACCCTGCAACAGGTTGTCGATACGTGTGTTCGACTGCGTTTTCAGGTTCTCGGCCGTGATACTCGATATAGAGGCCGAAACGACGCTCTTCTTCTGTGTACCGTAACCCACGACAACGATCTCGTCGATGTTTTGGGTGTCGTCCAGCAAAACGATGTCATAAACGGTCTTTCCCCCCCCCACGGCGACGTGCTGCGTCTGATAACCGAGGAACGAGACCACGAGCGTTGCGCTCTGCTGCGGGACGTTGATGACGAACGAGCCGTCGATGTTGCTCGAAACGCCGATCGAAGTACCCTCGACCGAGACAGCCGCTCCGATGATCGGATCGCCTGCCGAGTCCTTGACGGTACCTGTCACTTGTCGGGTTTGTGCATAGGCACTGCCCGCCATCGCCATAATCGCGAAGATCATAACGATTTTGAAAGTCAAGTTTTTCATAGGCTTTTGTTAGATAATTAATGTTTAGGTGAAAATTTGTGTCGATTGTTTTTTTGCGGCTGTCGAGCCGCCGGTTGAGTGTTTTAAGTTTGTAGTTTTCTGGTATGTAAATGTTTTATGATTTCGGTAGTTCAAAATTAATTAATTAAAAAGTATTGAGCAAGAGATTGTCGCGCGGGTTTGGGACAAATATAGGCTTTTTAAGAGTTATATGATTGATAATCAGTTGTAGTATGCGTATTATAGGGCTTAAAAAGTGGATATCGTCGGAGTTGCTGGTTCGGGGCGGAAAACGACTTTTTCGAAAAGTGGATTTAAAAAATTTAATTAATATGCAATACATTGATTATCAATGCTTGTTCTCTTGGCGGCGCTGCGTAAAAAGTGGAATAATGTGGAGTTTTATGCGGTTTGCACCCCAGTTTTTAGGCGTTGAACAGGCTCCTTTTCGATGCTGAATCGGGTGATTTCGGCCGGCCGGTTTATCTCTCTTGTACTCTATGTGTTTTGCCCTATCGCATGTCGGTGAGAATCCGCGTGCGGCAGTATGTCCCGGTATTGTTGGCGAGACGAAAATGCTTGGCCGCAGGACTGTCTGTCTTGCTCCGTCGTTATATGCGGCGGGAAGATGGGGCGTATGATTATGTGCGTGGCAGCAGCATTAAAAAACGTCCGGACAAGACTCGCATGCTTGTCCGGACGTTTGATTGCTATATGGGTAATACCTATTACATGGGGAAGAACGAGAGCAGAATACCGGCGGCTACGGCCGAGCCTATCACACCGGCCACATTGGGACCCATGGCGTGCATCAGCAGGAAGTTGCCGGGGTTGTACTTCTGTCCGACGGTCTGCGACACGCGTGCGGCCATCGGGACGGCCGATACGCCTGCCGAACCGATCAGCGGGTTGATCTTGTCCTTGCTGAACAGATTGATGATCTTGGCAAGAATGACACCCGATGCCGAACCGAGCGAGAATGCCAACACACCCATCACCATGATCTCGATGGTTTGCAGGCTGAGGAACGTCGCAGCAGTTGCCGTGGCACCTACCGAGATGCCGAGGAAGATGGTTACGATGTTCATCAACTCGTTCTGTACGGTTTTGCTCAGTCGTTCGGTGACGCCGCTCTCTTTGAGCAGGTTGCCCAACATAAGGCAGCCGATGAGCGGTGCGGCCGAGGGCAGCAGCAGCGAAATGATGATAGTGATGACGATCGGGAAGAGTATCTTCTCGGTCTTCGACACGTTGCGCAGCTGTTTCATCTCGATCTTACGCTCCTTTTCGGTTGTCAATGCCTTCATGATGGGCGGCTGGATAACCGGAACCAGAGCCATATAAGAGTATGCCGCAACGGCGATAGGAGCAAGCAGCGACGGAGCCAGTTTCGACGTAAGATAGATCGAGGTGGGACCGTCGGCACCGCCGATGATACCTATCGAACCGGCCTCCCAGTAGTTGAAACCGAGTGCCAGTGCGCCGAGGAATGTGGCGAATATGCCGAACTGTGCTGCGGCGCCCAGAAGCAGGCTCTTGGGATTGGCGATCAGTGGACCGAAGTCGGTCATGGCACCTACGCCGACGAATATTATACAGGGGTATATACCCAGCTTGACACCGAGATAGAGGTAGTCGATCAATCCGGCCGGATTGTTATGGTCGGCAAACATGCTCCAATGTACATGTCCGTCTGCGAACAATGCCTCGTGGAACATGTTGGCACCCGGCAGGTTGGTGAGCAACATACCGAAAGCTATGGGCAGCAGCAACAGCGGCTCGAACTTCTTGACTATGGCCAGATAGAGCAGAACCAGCGAGATGATTATCATGATGATGAATCCGTAACGCTGAATGAATCCCTCGAATCCCTCTTTGGCCTGATCCTCGTCGATGACGGGCACGAAACCGGTCTCCTCGACGAACTTCGACAGGGTCTTGCCAACGTCGAACGTGTCATCGAAATCCTTGTTGTCTCTTTTGGTCATGGCCGCGTCGGCACTCTCCGATGTCGTGTACTCGATATCGGGTGCAGACTCGGCGATCACATTCTGTTCCGGAGCGACAGTGTCGTCGGCGATCTCCATGGCGAGAGTCTCGTCGACCGGCACGGAAGCCGATGCCGGCGAAACCGACATGATGACAGCAGCTGCGGCGAGTAACGAAAACAGTAACTTAACGCTCTTCATTGTTTCAAAGATTATCCGTTTTCTACTCCAAATCAACAAGTGCTTCGCCCTGCTGAACGGCCTTGCCCTCCTGTACGTAGAGTTTCTTGACCGTACCTGCGGCAGGCGCGAGGATCTCGTTCTCCATCTTCATGGCCTCCAATACGAGCAGTACGTCGCCTGCATTGACTTTGGCACCCTCCTGAACGTTGACTTTGGCAACGTTACCGGGCAGCGGTGCCTTGATCGAACCGGCATTGCCCGATAACTCGATTGTGGGCTCGACAAACGTGTCGGCGGAAGTCGACTGGCGCTTGGGCGCAGCGATTTTGGGTGATGCTATCGCCTCCTCTTTCTCCACTTCGACGGTATATGCCTTGCCGTTGAGCTCGATAGAGGCCACATTGTGCTCCTTCTCCGATACTACGGCCTCGTAGCTCTTTCCGTTTATCTTGAATTTAAGTTTTTGCATATAGAGTTTTTGTTGTTTTATAGAGTTGTTGGGTGCTTGTTATTTAAGCGGTTTAGAGATTGCCTTGATCGTCCATGGCGTGATGCCCTGGTCGTGGCGGAATGTCAACACGTCACTCTCCTCGTCGTGATGGTTATAAAAGAGGTGGAGCGCCATGGCAATGGCGACCACCTCCTCTTCGCTCATGGCATCGGCTGCAACGGCCGAGCTCTGAGTCTGTGTAGCATTCAGGGTTGCAGTCTTCTCGGCGAACACCTTTCCGAAGATCTTGATGACACCGATAAGAAGTGCCAACACGATGATGACCAGCGAAAAGCTGATTAGTGCGACCAGACTTGCATTGACCCAATTGACTGCCAATATAGTCATATCTATACAGCTGATTACAACGGTATGTTATTATGACGCTTGGCAGGATTCTCCAAACGCTTGTTCTGCAACTGCTCCAATGCGCGGATTACGCGGAAACGCGTATTGCGCGGCTCGATGACGTCGTCGATATAGCCGTAGCGGGCTGCGTTGTAGGGGTTGGAGAACTTGTCGCGGTACTCCTGCTCCTTCTCGGCAACGAACTTGGCTTTCTCCTCGGCGTTCTCGAAAGCCGCCAGAGCCTTGGCCTGCAATACCTCGACGGCACCGCTGGCACCCATAACGGCGATCTCGGCCGAAGGCCATGCGTAGTTGATATCGCCGCGGATATGCTTCGACGACATGACGATGTATGCACCGCCGTATGCCTTGCGCAGAGTGACAGTCACCTTGGGCACCGTGGCCTCGCAGTATGCGAAGAGCAGCTTGGCACCGTGAGTGATGACACCGCCGTACTCCTGAGCCGTACCCGGCAGGAAGCCCGGAACGTCGACCAGAGTCACGATCGGAATGTTGAACGCATCGCAGAAACGTACGAAACGGGCGGCCTTGCGGCTTGCGTTGATGTCGAGTACACCGGCCATGAACTTGGGCTGGTTGGCGATGATACCTACGCTCTGACCGTTGAAACGTGCGAAGCAGGTGATGATGTTCTTGGCATAAGAGGCTGCCGACTCCAAATACTCGCCGTTGTCGACGATAGCCTTGATGACCTCGGCCATGTCGTAGGGCTTGTTGGGATTGTCGGGAATGATCTCGTTGAGAATGTCCTCTTTGCGTGCTATGTCGTCGGTGCACTCCACAGCCGGAGTCTTCTCCGTGTAGTTCTGGGGAATGTACGAGAGCAATTCGCGGATCAGGGCGATACCCTCCTCCTCGGTGTCGACGGCGAACTGTGCCACACCCGACTTGGTGGTGTGCATGTTGGCACCGCCCAGCTGCTCCTGCGTAACGTTCTCGCCCGTCACGGTCTTAACGACTTTCGGACCGGTGAGGAACATGTTCGACGTCTCGCGACGCATGATGATGAAGTCGGTAAGTGCCGGAGAGTAAACCGCACCGCCGGCGCAGGGTCCGAAGATGGCCGAGATCTGCGGGATCACACCCGAAGCCATCACGTTGCGCTGGAAGATGTTGGCATATCCTGCCAGAGCGTTGACGCCCTCCTGGATACGTGCACCGCCCGAGTCATTGAGACCGATGCAGGGGGCACCGTTGTGCATGGCCATGTCCATGACCTTGCAGATCTTGTCCGACATCGAGATCGACAATGAACCGGCCGTTACGGTGAAGTCCTGTGCGAAGACATAGACCAGACGGCCTGCGATGGTACCGTAACCGGTTACCACGCCGTCGCCGAAGGTGTGCTTGGCCTCCATGCCGAAGTCGTAGCAACGATGCGTTACGAACATGTCGAACTCCTCGAAGCTGCCTTCGTCGAGCAACATGGCCAGACGCTCGCGCGCCGTGTACTTGCCCTTGTCGTGTTGTTTGTCGATAGCCTTCTGTCCTCCGCCCAGACGTGCCGTCTCGCGGTTGGCGATAAGTTTCTCGATCTGATTCTGAATCTCGCTCATAAAATCGCTTGAATTATTTGATTTGAATTATTTGTTCTTGTTCTCGCACAACTCGGTCAGTATGCCCTGAGTCGATTTCGGGTGCAGGAATGCGATGGTCAGACCCTCGGCGCCCTTGCGCGGAGTCTTGTCGATCAGGCGTATTCCCTGAGCCTCGGCATCGGCCAGCTGCTCCTCGATATTCTCCACGGCCAGTGCCATGTGGTGAATGCCTATGCCGCGATTCTCGATATACTTGGCGATGGTCGAGTCGGGAGACGTAGGCTCCAAAAGCTCGATCTTGGTCTGTCCCAGCATGAAGAATGCTGTCTTGACTTTCTGATCGGCCACCTCCTCGATGGCGTAACATTTCAGGCCCAATACGTTTTCCCAGTAGGGAATAGACTCTTCGAGACTGTTTACTGCAATACCCAGATGCTCGATGTGTGATACTTTCATAGTTTTAGTTTTTTATAGGTGAACATACATTTGCTTACGATTTTTTAAAAATCAGTCAAAGGTAATTTATAAATTTGAAACTATGAAATATTTTCGAGGCTTTTTTTGTCACTCTTTTCATATAAATATAAGGTGTCGTAGATGTGTCGCCGGCGAGGGCGATCATGGCATCGAAATTGATTTTTCAGGCGGAAGTGATTGTTTTTCGATAAATAATCGTTAACTTCGCAATCGTATAAAACCTGTTCTGCCTATGAAACGGAAATTGTGGTTAACGACAATGACGCTCCTGCTTTCGCTTTCGGCGGCCGCTCAGAATATCTGTCTGGGCGAGCGTATCCCCGACATACAGGTGGCATCGACTATCGGCAAACCTCTCGACAATATCTCGACCGACTATGTGTGTCTGGTCTTTTTCCACTCCGAGAGCGCACCGTGCGTCGAGGCTGTCAACTCTCTGGTAGGGCAGATAAGCCGATATGCCAACGCCATGAGCGTGGTGCTGCTCACGCGCGAGTTGCGCGAGCAGAAAGAACGGACGCTGAGTCCATATGCCAAGGACAATGTCACGGTGGCTTTCGATCGTTACGGCCGCACGTTCGACAATTTCGGCATACGCTATGTTCCGTTCTGTGTCATCTACGACGGCAAGCGTCGCAAGGCGCAGTGGATCGGGTCGATACAGCAACTCGATCAGTCGCGACTGAAAAGCATCATAACCCAAAAACCGAAATAAAACAATGTCTTTCACCAAAATAGAACATTACGAAAAAGAGTATATCGACACTCATCACGACAGTGCGCTCAACGTGACTCAGGGCGTCGAGGACAAGCCTGTCGTCAATCCCTATTTTGTCAAGCGCAAGCGTCGTACGCTCTCCATCGACGAGTATGTGGCAGGAATACTTGCCGGCGACATCACTATTCTGGCGCAGGCCATTACGCTGATAGAGAGCAATAACCCCGATCACTACCAGCAGGCGCAGCAGATCATCGAACGCTGTCTGCCGCATGCCGGCCGGTCGGTGCGTATCGGTATCACGGGTGTGCCGGGAGCCGGCAAATCCACATTCATCGAGGCCGTAGGCAACATGGTGACTTCGCTCAAACACCGTTTGGCTGTTTTGGCCATCGATCCCAGTTCGGAGCGAAGCGGCGGTTCGATTCTCGGCGACAAGACCCGTATGGAGAGCATCTGCAACAATCCCGACGTTTTCATTCGCCCTTCGCCCTCGGCCGGATCGTTGGGCGGTGTTGCGCGCAAGACGCGCGAGACGATCGTGTTGTGCGAGGCTGCCGGCTTCGATGTGATATTCATCGAGACCGTAGGTGTGGGACAGTCGGAGACGGCCGTGCACTCGATGGTCGATATGTTCATGCTGTTGCAGATATCGGGTGCCGGAGATGAATTGCAGGGTATCAAGCGTGGTATCATGGAGATGGCCGACATGATGGTCATCACCAAAGCCGACGGAGAAAACATTCATAAGGCCGAGCTTGCCAAGGCTCAGTTTCAGGGAGCATTGCACTTGTTTCCTCTGCCCGATTCGGGCTGGCGTGCCAAGGTGTATACCTGTTCGTCGCTCGACGGTACCGGCCTGGAAGAGGTGTGGAAGGGTGTCGAGGAGTTTCTCGATTTCACCGAGGCCAACGGATATTTCACCGATAACCGCAACCGTCAGAACAAATACTGGATGTACGAGACCATCAACGAGACTTTGAAAAGCAGTTTTTATCACAATCCTTTGATCGAGGCTCGCATAGCCGAGGTCGAGCAGCGTATTTTGGAGTCGAAGCAGTCGTCGTTTGTGGCGGCGAAGGAGTTGTTGGATCTCTATTTCTCGTAATGTTTTTCTTTTGCGTGAAAAGCTGCATTCTGCTGCCGCACCTTGTCGCTCAGCAATGGGAAGTACATCGAGTACGTCCCATCGCTTCACTCCTGCGTTGCGTTGTATAATACCGCTTTTGACGAAAAAACTTTTTCTTTTCCGTGAAAAGACGTCATTAGCGCCACCTCAATCATTGGTGCGAATAGGCAGTACGTCAAGTACAGCCTATCCGCACCAATTTCATGTCGGCACCGCTACTAACGCCTTTTGACGAAAAATAGGATTGGTGGTTTTTGGTGTGTGATTTCCATTGACATGTTATTTCGAGCGCAAGCGAGAAATCTGTGCGCGATTATTCCACTGTCATGTTCTTCCGCCGTCAGCATGTCGCCGGTCTTGTCTATCCCAGATGTCTCACATTCGCTCGACATGACATGACGTGTTTGTCATTCTGAGGAGCAGCCATAAGCTGCGACGTGAGAATCTCTCTCTTTCTCTCGGCTGACGTGCGCACAATTGTATGGGCAAACACCTCCTTGCCTGCGAGACTCCCGCAGTCACTTCGTTCCCTCGGAGTGACCGCCGGTCGGGCAATGCTATCTCTCGGAGTGACAGAGTCCGCCGGATATAAGAAAATAGGGTTTTAGGCATCTTAATTCTCCGAATATGTTTCGTATTCGGAGAATTTGTTTTAATTTTGTCGAGACATATTATCAAACACGGAGAGTGTAGCTTGTTCTCGTAATCGAATCCGGAAAATTCAATGGGAGAGACTGGCTGACTGCTACCGCGTCGTATCCTCATGTGGGATAGGCGTGGGCTGTTGCCTGTTTTATCCCATGGGGTCATTCCGGAACCCGATTACTGATGCAGGCATGCGGCACCACGCTTTCTGTTTTAGTAAATCCGTTGCACGGGTGCCTGCAACATCGAATCGGTTATTATGAAGAGACTGTTATTGTTTGTAGCACTGGCTCTCTGCATGGTCGGCACATCGCAGGCGCAAGAGTCGGAAGAAGATTTTGTCGCACCATTACAAGTTGAAACTGAAGCTCAATATAAAAGTAGATATAAATCAACGTTGGACTGGCTATCTAACGTTGCAGAGTTGTCGAAGTTTTATATTGCAGACATTAAGTCGATGTGGTTTGATGTTGTTGAGGAAACCGTATATAATAACATGTACGTATATCGCAATAAAGAGCGTAAAGATTTTAGCGAGGCATTAAATATATACTTGGAAGAGTGGAGGAATTCAGATTTGGTGGCATTTAGAGATTATGAAAAGTTGCCGGATCGTATCAAAGATCGAATAAAATCGCTTAATAATTATCCGCAGTCATTAAGAGATGGTTTCGAGGGCATTTTGGAATTAGGATTTTTGGTCGACGAACTGTGTTCGCATGTGATTAATCCAACTGGAAGTTATAATAGTTATTCTAAAACCACAGATGAATTGATCCATAAAATAAACCGTAAATTTTATGAATTGGAAATACTATATACCTATTGATTTAAATAACTATTATGGAAGGATTTGCTTTTTTCTTGTATGTTGTCGCTTATTTGATCGGCTGCTTTGCGGCATTTGGATTCGGTCATCTGTGTTTTGCTGCTGCTCGTTGGCTTAACCGCCATTGAGAGGCAAGCCGTTTTTACTATGCAAACGCGAGCAATACCACATTGTTCGCGTTTTGCAATATGGTATCGACGTGCCGCATGGCACGTTCGGATAAGACCGGGCAGCCCCAGCTGCCGGTGGTGGGCAGTGGCCATATGGGGCATGATGTCGTGTGTGTCCAGCCGTGAAGAACGATGCAGCGGCTGCGCAGGTTGCAGTTGGTGTCGTCGAGGCCGTCGAGACGGTAGGCTGTGCCGTAGCGGCCGGTGTAACGCTCGGCCACGAGTGCATGTCCCAGTGAGGAGAGGTGGCTGCCGTCGGCGTTCGAGAATCGGGCATATGCCGACGGCCGGTGCGAACGATCGCTGCCGCTGCCGTGGCTGACCGGATATAGGCACAGCGGTCGGCCGGTATCGAAATCCCACACGGCAAAACGCCTGCGCCCGGAGTGCCGGGAGTAGTCGATCATGATGGCCATATGTGTGTTATAGCCGTTGTCGATGCAGTATTGCCGCAGTTCGGCGGCTTGCCTGCGCCATTTTGCGTCAAGCCTCATTGCGCAGTCGTTCGAGCAGTTGCGGCATGCCCTCCGCGGCGCGAGCCTTGATATGCGTCAGCGGATTGCGGATAAGTTGCGTGGAGGGCTGTCCGGGGTCTACTAAATATATAGGTATGTCGCGGCGCACGTAGTGGACGAGCGAGGCGGCAGGGTAGACTGCCAGCGACGTGCCGACCACGATCAGTATGTCGGCCGTGGCCGCTATCTGCGTGGCACGGTCGAACATGGGCACCGATTCGCCGAAAAAGACTATGTGAGGCCTAAGCAGCGATCCGTCCTCGGCGCGCGCCTCCAAAGTCTGCTGCCAGCCGTCGATGGGGTAGATCAGATTGGGGTCGGCCGACGAACGCAGCTTCATCAGCTCGCCGTGCAGATGCAATACGCGCGACGAGCCGGCACGCTCGTGCATGTTGTCGACGTTTTGCGTGATTACCTCCACGTCGTAATATCGCTCCAATTCGGCTATGGCGAGGTGTCCGGCGTTGGGTTGTTTGTCTAACACCTCGCGCCGGCGCATGTTGTAAAACTCTATGACGGTGGCGCGATTGTGCGCAAGGGCTTCGGGCGTGCAAACATCTTCTATGCGGTAATTGGCCCACAAGCCGTCGGCGTCGCGGAAAGTGGCTATGCCGCTGTCGGCACTTACGCCTGCGCCGGTGAATACGACGATCTTTTTCATAGACAATCGGTTTTTTGTGCAACGAATCTTCAATCTACAAATATACTCATAAACGGCGTCAATAACAAATTTATTGACACATCGCCTTGCCGGAAGCATGTTCGGCAGTCTCCGGACAGAGTCTGCCGTTTGGTGGCGGCAAATATGCCGCATTTCATACTCGATAGACGGATTATTGAGGAGTATGTTTTATTTCTTTTCGTTTTGTTTGTTGTTTTGTTATATTTTCGTAATTTTGTTATCGTATTGTGTAATATTAATGATTGATACCATATCACTATGACAACCATAAAGACCATCTCGGAACCTGCGCGCGAGATTCCCGTTCGTCGCCAGGTCGATGTACTCGTTGTCGGCGGAGGTCCTGCCGGCATCATGGCGGCCGAGGCTGCCGCTAAGGGCGGTGCCCGCACCATGCTTATCGAGAGCCGCGGATTTTTGGGCGGCAACCTTGCCATCGGCCTGCCGATTCTGGGATTCCTCGGCCGACAGGGCAACCAGATAATCAAGGGCTTGCCGCAGCAGTTCATCGATCGTCTGCGCGAGAATGGCGCTGCCGGCGAGCATGTGCCGTGCAAATTGCATGTCAGCCTGACTATAATCGATCCCGAACGAGCCAAGAGCGAGGCTCTTGCCACCATGGAGCGGGCAGGAGTGGAGGTGCTTATGTATGTGCTGTGTGTCGATGCCATAAAGCGCGACGGCAAGGTGTGCGGTGTGGTGATAGAGTCGAAGGCCGGCCGCGAGGCTATTCTCGCAAGCACGGTCATCGACTGTACGGGCGATGCCGATGTGGCTTTCCGTGCCGGTGTCGAGTGCCGCAAGGGCGACGAGACGGGCGGTATGCAGCCGCCGACGCTGATGTTCTGCATGAGAGGCGTCGATGTCGATGCTCTGCGCCGTGCCATTGTCGAGCACCCCGACATATACGATATGGATACGATGCCTGCCGAGCAGTTCCGCCGCCGCAACTTCATCACCGTCGGACTGCGCAGTCAGATAGCGCAGGCGCGTGAGGCCGGAATCGATATTCCCGTGGCGCGTACGATCCTTATTACGGGCATGGCCGACGACGAAATATGGGTCAACATGTCGCGTGTCAACGGCGTCGACTCGACCGATCCGGAGAGCTACACCCATGGCGAGGCGGTGGCGCGTCGTCAGATCTACGATATCGAGCGTTATCTGAAACGTTTCGTGCCGGGCTTCGCCGATGCTGAGATGAAGTGTGTGGCACCGTTCATGGGCATTCGTGAGAGCCGTGTCATTGTCGGACGCTATGTGCTGACGGCCGATGATATTCTCTCGTGCCGCCGTTTCGACGATGCGGTGGCTGTGGCGAGCTATCCGGTCGATATCCATCATGCCGTGGGCGGCGACTGTTCGCTCTACTGGTGCGAGGATTGTTACGATATTCCGTTCCGCTCGCTGGTTCCGGCCACGGTCGGCGGTCTTCTGGTGGCCGGCCGATGTGCCTCGCTCAACCACGAGGCTATGGCTTCGGCGCGCGTCATGTCCACATGTATGGCTATGGGCGAGGCGGCAGGCCGCGCCGCGGCGCAGGCCGTGCGCGACGGCGTGGAGGTGGCCGACATCGATGTGGAGAAGTTGCAGGAGGAGTTGCTCGCATCGGGAGCCTATTTGAGAAAATGACGGTTTGAGAAAAAAAATGTCTATTTTTGATACTGTTTGTATAATATTTACTATATTTGTACGTTCTTTTACATGAAAAGAGTAGGTTTGATAGTTTCGATGGTGTTGCTTGCAACATCTATCTCGGCGCAACAGAGACACTTGGTGCTCTGGGACAATGATTCCGCCCCTCACTCCAACGGGTTGAGCGGCGAGGCTTACGAACAGAGCCGCGGCGCATGGCGCAATACGACTCAAACCGATATGTGGATCTTTGAGGCAAACCCCGAACGGAAAAACGGTAAGGCTATCGTTTATTTCCCCGGAGGTGGATATTATACCGTCGGTACGGGATTCGCGCTCGGCAAGCGATTTGCCGATGCCGGTTATACCGTTGCATGCGTGCGTTACCGACTGCCCAACGGACATAGTGAAATTCCGCTCGAAGATGCCGAAGAGGCATTGCGGGTGATGCGCACTATGGCCGATGAAATGGGCTTCGATTCTTCGTTGGTTGGTGTTATGGGGACCTCTGCCGGCGGCTATCTGGCAGCATCTTTAAGTGTCCTTTCTTTATCGAAGCCCTTTTTTTCGATCCTTATTTACCCCGTCATATCGGCTGACAAGGCGATACGTCACGAGGGAACATTCATAAATCTGCTCGGTCAGGAGGACGCAAACGATCCTTGCAAGGCCGGGCTTTTTTCTTTGGATAAGCGTGTCGACGCTGCGACTCCGCCGGCAGTGATTATCCACTGCGACGACGATAAGGTCGTGCCGTCGGTCAACAGTACTCTGTATTACAATGCTTTGAAGAGATACGGCACCGATGCGGCCTTGTATATCTTCCCGTCGGGCGGCCACGGTTGGAGCGGCAGCAAGTCGTTCCGCTACCACGACGAGTGGTTTGCTGCCGTGACGGATTGGCTTGACCGTTTGCCGATGCCGACCGAGTAGCGTATTGCGCGTGGCGTGTTGAGATACTGCCGCGGCGATAGGCCACGGCAGGCTGTTTGATACCATAGATTTTTACAACCATAAATATTACGTTACTATGAAATTTCTTACCGAAGAGAAACTTACTATCGTAGGTGCGGCCGGCATGATCGGCTCCAACATGGCGCAGACAGCCCTGATGATGCACCTTACTCCCAACATCTGCCTTTACGATCCGTTTGCTCCTGCATTGGAGGGCGTGGCCGAGGAGTTGTTCCACTGCGGTTTCGAGGGTGCCAACATCACCTTTACCTCCGATATCGCCGAGGCCTTGACCGATGCCAAGTATATCGTGTCGTCGGGCGGTGCCGCACGTAAGGCCGGCATGACTCGCGAGGATCTGTTGAAGGGTAATGCGGCCATAGCCGAGCAGCTCGGCAAAGACATCAAGACCTATTGTCCCGATGTGAAACATGTGGTGGTGATCTTCAATCCTGCCGACATTACGGGTCTGGTGACACTCATATGGTCGGGTCTGAAACCTTCGCAGGTCACCACTTTGGCTGCTCTCGACAGCACACGTCTGCGCAGCGAGCTGGCCAAATATTTCCATATCTCGCCCGACGAGGTATGCAACAGCCGTACTTACGGTGGTCACGGCGAGCAGATGGCCGTATTTGCATCTACTACCACCGTGGCAGGCAAGCCTCTCACCGAGCTTATCGGTACGGAGATGCCCGTTGCGGATTGGGAGGCATTGCGTCAGCGTGTCATACAGGGTGGCAAAAACATAATCGATCTGCGCGGCCGTTCATCGTTCCAGAGCCCTGCATACATCTCCATCGAGATGATTGCCGCTGCCATGGGCGGCGAAGCATTCCGCTGGCCTGCCGGCGTTTATGTCGATACGCCCGAATTCCACAATATAATGATGGCCATGGAGACCTCCATCACCAAGGAGGGTGCCTCTTACAAGTTCGTCGAGGGTACTGCCGAGGAGCATGCCGCACTCAAAAACAGCTACGAGCATCTCTGCAAGCTCCGCGACGAGGTCATCTCTTTGGGTGTTTTGCCTCCGATCGAAGAGTGGTCGAAGATTAATCCTAATCTTTAATTCCTCTTCCTTTCCGTGAAAAGACTCTCTTTTTCGTGAAAAGCGGCATTCTACTGCCGCGCGCTTGCTCCGCCGAATAAGTAGTACG
>CAMWTS010000005.1 GCA_947177225.1 uncultured Alistipes sp.
TCGAGAAGGCGGACATCGAAAGCGACGACATAACATCGTACATGACGGCAATGATCGCAAAATCCGCAACGAATCAGCTGGCTTCGTTTCCGGGAATAACTATAGATACGACGCGGCTGCCGATCGACAAATTCTGGGGGCCCGGCCGAGATACGGTATACTGCAAGCAAGCACCGCTGTTGAAAACAAAGTGGCATCAAAACAGTCCGTATAATAATGCATGCAGTGCGGATATTAACCAATATGGCATATTGCAACATTGTAAGGCGGGCTGCGTAGCCATTGCTACTGCGCAAATATTGAAACATAATATTAACGGTAGATATATTACAATTAGCGGAGATACATTTGACAAATTCCTATTAGACGGTTGCAATTATGGCAGTAATCAGTCATATGCCGCACAATCTGAAGCTGCTCGTTTTGTGTATAAAATAGGAGTATATTTAAATACAGACTATGGACTTGACTCCAGCATAGCATATACCGAATATACTCCACCATTATTTCAACATACCGGATACCAATCGGTATCATTGCGTTCATTTACACTAACAAACGCACGAGATATGATATGCAATAAACAATATGTTTTTTACATGAGTGGCATACAAAAAGGATCATCTGCTGGGCATGCATGGGTTATCGATGGTTGGAACGAATATACCGTAAGATATTGGAACTGTTATTATGACACCCATGGTGGAACAGATATGGAGATACTCGACAGAGTATTGCTCGAATCGAGAACCTATACCAAGGTGCATTGTAACTTCGGCTGGGGAGGTATGTGCGACGGATATTACTCAGGAGACATGTTCGATACAACCAAATGGCTCGACAGAGATGACATTGATACTTCTGTGGGAGACTATGCTGGCTCTGCCGGACAGATGTTCAATAGCAATTTACAGATGATTACATACTCTTTACAATAACATCAAAACCATAACACTATGAAACGATTATTACTATTGGCAGCCGCAATGTGTTGCATTTCGCTCGTATCGTGCGACAACGAGCAGGACTTAGGAAAGTTTTCTCCGGAAGATTTGGAGATATTAGAGATAAACGAACTTATATCATCACAATCCGGTTTCGACGAGGAAGCTCTTGTTGCAGATTTGTTAAACGGCACAATGAAGATGACGGCACATTATTTGATGATCGATGGAAAGGCAGAAAAAGCAATACCAATGGGTGGTCCTTCCCCTTGTATCCAAACACTATTCTTTGAAGATGGAACCTGTAAAGACTGCCGCACTATTAATCCGATAGGAGAGAATGGCACACCATCAGGCTGGATCGATACATATGCCGAATATGATTGGAGATATGATAGCTCTTCGCATTCCATAATAACGCATGATACAAGTTATGGTATTAGCTACGATGGTACTATCCTATACCACGATGAATGCAGAATAAAGGTTCTTTATTATAACACAGATAACCATCGGTTGATACTTGAAGGGCATATCTTTAACCTTGATGCACACATAATTCGCATGTCGGGCTACATAGATATCGACCCAGCAGAGCGTGAACGAATCATCGAAAAATATTGCAACAAATAATACAAACAACAGTACATAACGGTTTGGTGGATTTTTCCAGTCGGCAGTCGGGGCATGTCCTCGGCTGCCGATGTTTTTGAATAGTTTGATTTATGCAAAAACCGTATTCTGACATAATTTAATGATATAAGGTCTTTTTTTTCTACAATAAAAACTTGCAAATACAAATCCCAATAATTATATTTGCATATAGTAACACTCACTATTACAATACTAAATTTATAACACCATGAAACGAATATTACTATTGGTAGCCGCAATGTGCTGTATTTCGCTCGTATCGTGCGATAACGAAATGGATTCAAACGAGTTGTCTCCGGTAGAGTTGGAGATATTGGAGATGGACAATCTGATAGCATCGCAATCGGGATTCGACGAGGAGGCTTTGATAGCCGATTTGAAAAGAGGTACGATGAAAATGACATCGACATACTTTTTTATATATGGAGGCTATGCTGATCCCACTACACTTGGAATTAACGGAGGAAGGTATATTCGCGCACAGATAGTGTTGTTTATGGATAAAACTTGTCGTGACTGTTTCGCTGCATACATACCCAAGCGTGACATATACAGAGAATATGATTGGGTATATGACACTGAAACACGTTCAATCACAACGCATACCTCAAGATACTCTATCACGTATGATGGACAATATGAATATAAGGAGGATTGTTCGGCAAAGGTACTGTACTATAATGCCGAAAATCATCGATTGATACTCGAAGGAGATATGTTCAATATGGCCGTTGCTGCATGGGGCATCGAACGTGTACGTATGTCGGGCTACATCGATGTCGACCCAGCAGAGCGTGAACGAATCTTAGAAAAATATTGCAACGAATAGCACATAACAACAATACATAACGGTTTGGTGGATTTTTCCAGTCGGCAGTCGGGGCATGTCCTCGGCTGCCGATGTTGTTATACGACTGAATGAAGTGCCATTCTGCCATATGGAAAAGATTTATCATATAAACAAGTCGGACACAATGTATAAGGAGTGTGATCTGCACATTATATTCTCTCGGCAGGACATTAAGTCGACTAAAAAGCATGATTAATCGCCACAATTTTGTAATTTTGTGCAAAATTAAGAGAATCATAATGTACGACGTAATAGTTATCGGAGCCGGTGCAGCCGGTTTGATGGCCGCAGCAACGGCAGCACATGCCGGCCGTTCGGTATTGCTTTTGGAGAAGATGGAGAAAGCCGGCCGCAAAATACGCATCACCGGCAAGGGACGATGTAATCTGACCAATGCCCGCCCGGCAGAAGAGTTCATGGATCATGTGCGCACCAATGCCGAGTTCTTCTCAGTGGCCTTTGCCGAATTCAACAACCGCGCGACGATACGCATGTTCGAACGTCTGGGCGTAAAGCTCGATATCGAACGCGGCGAACGCGTCTTTCCGCGCAGCGGCAAGGCATGGGACATAGCCAATGCACTGGTCGACTACTGCACCGAGGAGGGTGTGCGCATAGAGTACAATACGCGCGTCAAGGAGATACTGACCCTCGGCAGCAAGGTCTACGGCGTGAAGTTCGTCAACCGCCGAGGCTTCGAGCGCAAGGAGGAGTGCGACAACGTCATAATAGCCACCGGCGGAGTATCCTACCCTGCCACCGGCTCGACCGGCGACGGATACGGATTCGCCGACGCACTCGGTCACACCATAGAGCCGGTGCGACCGTCGCTAACACCGCTTAAAACATCTCACCCGCAACGCGAATATCTCAACGGCCTGCTATTGAAGAATGTCGGTGCTAAGCTGTATATCGACAACGAGCTTCGCTGCGAGGAGTTCGGCGAGATCGGATTTTCGGAGCGCGGTATCGAGGGTGCCGTAGCATTGCGTATAAGTAGAGACGCTGTCGATGCTCTGATCGAAGAGCGACACGTAAAACTCGTACTCGATCTGAAACCTGCACTCGATGCCGAAACGCTGCGCGAACGCATTCGCCGCGAAATGGCAGACATGCGTCCCGACGAGTTCTTCGCCGAGCTGTTGCGCAAACTCGTACCGCGCAACATGGTGGTACCGTTGGCCAAAGAGGTTGATTTTCATTCAAAGAGCTATATAAGCAAGTTGACAGACACGGAGATCGAGCGTCTTATAAAGATACTGAAAGGCATGGTATTCCCCATCGTCGACTATGCTCCGTTCGAATATGCGGTGGTTACGGCCGGCGGCGTCAGCTGCGACGAGGTCAATCGCTACACCATGGAGTCGACCAAGGTCAAAGGAGTATATTTCGCCGGCGAGGTACTCGACATCGATGCCAACACCGGCGGCTACAATCTGCAAATAGCATTCTCCACCGGTCGACTGGCCGGCCAGTTGAAGAAATAAAAACGTCAGGGCGATGAAAATATCCGGCAGAAATATCGGCCGACGTCTTTACGGACTCGGGACATTGCCATCGCGACTGAAACGTGCGCGCTACTTTCGAGGTCACGGAGTACACTCGCCATATGTCTACGACATCGTACGCAAAGTGTTCATGAAATCGAAACTGCAAACCGCCGACACCGCGCTGTACGACAAATTGCGCGACATGGGCATATCGCGCCGCCGTGCCATACAGTTGCAAAACCTGTTGGCACACTGCGGCTACGAGACATTTGGCATCGATTGTGCGCACGGACGTGTCGACATGCTCATAGCATCGCTCGATACAGCACCCGACATGCTGACTCGATTGGCAGCGGCAGCCGAGCAATCACGCTCGACGCTCTGCATCATGTCGCCATATTTCTCGGCCGAGCGTCACCGCGCATGTCAACAGATTGCAGATGCTCACCCGTCGACGTCGGTCGACAATCGCGGCTACCTGCTATTGTTCAACAACCATCTGCCACGGCAGAGATTCAAATTATAGCGCGCAATGAAAGTATATACCAAAACAGGTGACAAAGGCACGACCTCGCTTATCGGAGGCGAACGCGTCGAAAAGACCGATCTTCGCGTCGAAGCATACGGCACTGTCGACGAGCTTACCGCATTCTCGGCACTGCTCAGCGACAAGATGCGCGACGACTCCGCTCCGGGCGAGCACATCGAAGAGTTGCTGCGCATAATATCGCAACTGATGACCGTAGCTGCACTGCTTGCCGTCGACGACTCATCTCGCAACAAGGTCAAGCCGGTAGCCGACGAGCAGATCATCTATCTCGAAGAGTGCATAGACCGCATGCAGAGTCAAATAGCCCCCGTCACAAAATTCACGATTCCGGGCGGTTGCAGCGTTGTTTCGCTCTGCCACGTATGCCGCACCGTCTGCCGTCGCGCCGAACGTGCAGCCCTGCGCGCCGATCGCATGTATGGTGTCGACGAATCGGTAATGCGCTACCTCAATCGCCTGTCCGACTATTTCTATGTCTTGGGGCGTCGTCTGACAGAGTTTTTCAAAGTCGAGGAGGTTCTTTGGATACCCTGATATTGAAAAATACGCAGAATCCCCATTCGTCTATTCTCTGTGAGTGACACCTCTTTTAACACATAACTGCATTCGCGAATATTGTTGCTCCATAGATCTCAACAAAGCATATTGAGCATGGGTACGCACAAGATTGTGGGTATCGTAAGCAGTTTTGTAATAGGTGTCGCCATCGATATAATCCATAAGAAAACGCAAGACCTGTTCGTAGGTGATGTAACGCGCCGCAAAGGCCAGATTGTCGGTCTCGCTGTCGATGAGAGATGATCCGCGAGAGAAGAGATAACCCTCCGTATAGGCCTCGAACATGGAAAAATCCATAGCCACAAGACCCGAATCGCGTTCGTCTTCGGCGGCAGTGTTGGTATAGGAACGAATGGCATCGCCGAAATCTATAAGCGACGAACTCGTCATAACCGTGTCGAGATCGATTACGCACAGCACGCGACCGTCGCCATCGAAGAGAATATTGCTTATCTTGGTGTCGTTATGCGCTATGCGGCGAGGTATGACACCTTGTTCGATCATCTGCCAAAAGCGCATCATTTCGTCGCGGCGCGACTCTATCCATTCGATCTCGCGAGCTACGCTTCGACGTCGTCCGGCGGCATCGGCAGCCAACGATGCGTCCCACTGATGCAGACGGTGACGCATATCGTGGAAGCCCTTGATGGTTTCGTGCAACGGCCTATCGAAGTCGTCGAGCATGGTCTGGAACCTGCCTATGGCCTCGCCGCCCATGCGTGCGAGATGGGGAGTGGAAGCCCGATCGTAAGTAACCGAACCGTCGATAAAGAGCGTCGCCGCCCAAAAATTGCCCTGCTCGTCGACATGACAGTATTCGCCGTCGAGCGTGGCGATCGGCGTCAGCACCTCGCGCAACGGGTCGCCGCCAGCTGCCTCGACCTTTCTTTTGAGATGATCGGTAACGGCAACGATGTTCTGCATCATCGATCCGACATCGGGAAACACCGCATGGTTCTTTCTCTGCAATATATAGTCGGGCGAGCCGCCGGCCGTCAGCACCTTGTAGGTGTCGTTGATAAATCCGGCTCCCAGAGCGTCGATGCGCTCTACCCTGCCCTCGAAACGGAACTGCCGCGCAATGCGGATCAAAGATGTGTTGTCGATCATCGATAGCGTGTTTTGCAGCGGCCGCGGCACTATCTCCGTCGCTGCCGTCGGGCGGTTTCGAGCGGAGAACGGCATGCGAGCCGCTTTGTGTTCATAAGACAAAGATAGTGTTTTCAGGCGGATTGCATACCAAATCTTGCTGTAAAACTTTAAGATTTATTTTGCGAATTATAAAATTTGTGCTATATTTGCACCGCTCTTATGTAAAGAGTCACTTCCACGGAGGGTTGGGTGAGTGGCTTAAACCAGCAGTTTGCTAAACTGCCGATATCGTAAGGTATCCGCTGGTTCGAATCCAGTGCCCTCCGCAGAGAACAACGCCGATCTTTTTAGGATCGGCGTTTGTTCGATAAACGAACAGTCATAAATCGCCTCCGGCCACATCTCACAATAAATTGCAATGAATCCCAAATCGACAGGTTGGAATCCGTGGCACGGGTGCCGCAAGGTCAGCGAAGGCTGCCGCAACTGCTACGTCTATCGCCAAGATGCGCAATGGGGAGCCGACAGCGCGCAGGCACGCCGCACAGCCCAGTTCGACCTGCCGGTAAGGCGCAATCGCAACGGGCGCTTCAAGGTGGCATCGGGCAGCATGCTCTTTACGTGCTTCACCTCGGATTTTCTGCTCGAAGATGCCGATGCGTGGCGACCTGAGTGCTGGCAGATGATGGCACTCCGACACGATGTCGATTTCATGTTTTTCACCAAACGAATAGATCGTCTGGCCGAGGTGCTGCCGGCAGACTGGGGCGACGGATACGACAACGTCACCATAGGGTGTACGGTGGAGAACCAGACGGAAGCCGACCGGAGGCTGCCCATATTCGCATCGCTGCCCATACGCCACAAAGCGATAATCTGCGCACCGCTGCTCGGTGCGCTCGATCTCAGACGATGGCTCGATCCGAGCATCGAGGAGGTAAGCGTGGGCGGCGAATCAGGCCCCGATGCCCGTATCATCGACTACGACTGGGTGACAGAGATCAGAGATCAGTGCATCGACGCCGGCATAGCATTTCGATTCCATCAGACGGGCGCACGCCTGGTGAAAAACGGACGGCTGTATCGCATACCTCGCGTCCATCAACACTCGCAGGCACGACGTGCCGGCATCGACTATAAAATCAGACACGACCTGCCGCAGGAATAAAGCGGCATATGGCAAAAGGCCGTAAGGCATATCGCAACGACAGCCTTGCCAGACATATTAAATGATTCCGAGCTCTCGCGACACGCGACACGCTTCGATGGAGTTTCTCACATGCAATTTTCGCAATATCTCCTGCCGATGACGGCTTACCGTATTGACGCTGATTGATAGCATATGGGCAATATGTTTGCTCGTCAGTCCCTTGTCTATCAGTCGCAACACCTCCTTCTCGCGCTCGGATAATATGCGCGCATCGTCGTGCCGGTCAAACCCGATGATCCGCCCGGTAACCGAATCGACTATAAATCCCCCATCGGCTATGTCACACGACAACGGATTATAGAGACAAAGAGCGAATCGGATACCGCTTTCGGAGGGCGATGTCATGTATGACATGCGATGCACTGCCGGAATATGACCTCCCGTAGCATCTCGCATACGAAGTTTGGCCACAAGATGATAACGCGAACGATGAGCTTTGGGAAGATGACGCACGAAATGAAAGAATCGCAGCTCCATAAGATATTTCGTATGCAGATCATCGGAATGAATACGCCCCAATACCTCCTCCTCCCATATCGAGTCGAGCATGCGGCTGCCCTCCGGACGTTTTATGCCGAGCGTGTCGGCAAAACCGCCGTAACATATCATACTGCTGTCGGTGCGCATGTCGCTCAGCACGGCTATTGCATTCTCCGCCGAGGCATACGCCTCGGCAATCCGCACATAGTGTTGCGGCAGCTCCCAGCCGAACACCTCCTCGGAAAAGTTCTGGTTAAGCAATCGTTCGTTAAGTCGGTCGACTTCATTCATTGTCATAAATGGTTATTTATAATCATTGCGAATCAATATGCAACGCCCTACCTTTGCAAAGGTAATAACCGCAAACGATTATGCGAAATATTATTTTTGAAAACTACACGCAAACAATGAACAGAGCATTAATTATCTGTATGGTGGCATTGCTGCACATGCAATCGGCCACAGCGCAATCGCTGGAAAAGATGCAGTGGTTCAACGAACCGGAACAATGGGAGACAAAAAACGGTGTTCTCACCCTATCGGTCACTCCCCATAGCGATTACTGGCGCATATCGCACTACGGCTTCACGGTAGACGACGCACCTTTCTACTATGCGACCTATGGCGGTGAGTTCGAAGCCAAGGTCAAAATAACGGGAGATTACAAGACTCGCTTCGACCAGGCCGGACTGATGATCCGCATCGACCATGAAAACTACATAAAGGCCGGCATAGAGTTCGTCGACAACAGATATAACATCAGCGTAGTGGTCACCCACCGCACCTCGGATTGGAGCGTCATCTCGCTGACGACGACACCGCCCTGCATCTGGATCAAGGCCGTAAGACGACTCGATGCTGTCGAGATCTTCTACTCGTTCGACGACAAGGAGTACACGATGATACGCAACGCATGGTTGCAGGACAACACACCGGTGCAGATCGGCATGATGGCTGCCTGCCCCGACGGCGAGGGATTCGACGTTGTATTCGAACACTTCTCCGTAAAGCATCTGCCCGACATGCGCCGGACAGAGTGGCTGGCTCGCAACAAGGAGTAAACAATATGTCGACGTCCGACAACGATAACGAGGTCGCCCGAACGGTTCGGGCGACTTCGTTGCGCTATAAACCGCACGCAACGTTCAAGCACCTGCGGCACACAGCTTCGGAATATCACTTGGCATTGCGCACTTTTTATGAAATTTATCACTATCTTTACGGACGAATTATGGCAGAGATAACCAAATACACATATCGCGTGGAGCCGCAGCAGGTCGATTTCACGCTGCGGGCATCGGTGCCGTCGATGCTCGACTGCATACTCAATACGGCAGGCAAGGACGCACACAACAAAGGCTTCGGCGTGGAGGTGCTGCAACGGCAATCGCTTTCGTGGGTGTTGTCGCGACTTGCCGTCGAGTTGGACCGTGTGCCTGAGCAATACGAAGATTTCTCGGTAGGCACATGGATCAACGACTTCAACCGTCTGTCGTCGACACGAAATTTCACGCTCGAAAGCCGCGGCGAGGTGTTCGGCCGCGCCGTATCGCAGTGGTGCATGATCGACATGCGCAGCCGCTCGGTGGCAGACATGTCGTCGATGGCAGATGCCTATCGCGCCGTCATGGTCGACGCAGAGTCGCCGTGCGGCAAGCCGTTGCGCCTGGGCTCGATCGAACCGCAGCATAATGTCGAGCGTCCGGTGGTATACAGCGACATAGATTTCAACCGTCATGTCAATACCATGCGTTATGTGGAGATGATATTCAACGCCCTGCCTCTGGAACGCATCGAACGGAACAGCGGCGTAAGGGTCGATCTCAACTTCCTGGCCGAGGGTCGATGGGGGCAGACGCTGATAATGGGTCACACATCGGAGGGCGACACGTCGAACTTCGAAATATCGTCTGACGACGGTCGCACATTGTGCCGCGCCCGTGTAGAGTGGCGATAGAGAGACTGCCCTAACAGTATCAAAGGGTTTTGGAACGGTTATTGAAACGATGCCGGCCAAAACCCTTTTATCATGAGTAACGTAAACAAATATCAGAGGAGCATCGACTGCCTGAACGATGCCGTAGGCAAAGAGATCTCCACCTCGTTGCAGTACATGTATTTCCACGTTCACATGGAAGATGCCGGATATGAATACCTTTCGGCCTATTTCCACAAAGTGGCCATAGACGAAATGCGCCATATCGAGGAGTTCGCCGAACGCATCTTGTTCCTGGAAGGCGACGTCAACATGAACCCGGCATTCGAAGCGCGCCAGGTGACCGACGTCAAGGAGATGCTGCGACTGGCAATAAAGATCGAACAGAACACCATCGATTCATACAACGAAGCGGCACGCATAACCTCGGAGATAAAGGATACGGTGACCCACCACATCTTCCAATCGATTACGCAATCCGAGGAGCAGCATCTCGACAATTTCCGCACCGAATTGCAGAATATGGTCGACTACGGCGACAAATATCTGGCATTGCAGTCGATCGGTCACAGCAAGGCCATTGCAAAATAGTAAGCGCCGGAGTGGCTCGTTTGGTCGTAAATTCTTAACTTTGTGTCAGACTTTACGACAATGGACAACAAACCTTTGAAAATAGCCATCGTAGGCCCCGCCCACCCCTATCGCGGCGGACTGGCCGCCATAATGGAGACGATGGCGCGCGAATACATGTCGCGAGGATACGACGTGGAGATTCTCACCTTCACGTTGCAGTATCCTCGCCTGTTGTTTCCCGGCAAGAGCCAGACGGTAGACTCTCCGCCGCCGGGAGATCTGCGGATACGGCGCGTCGTATCGACCGTCAATCCGCTGTCGTGGTGGAGAGTGGGACGCCGCCTGCGGCGCGAACGCCCCGATATGGTGCTGATGAAGTATTGGACACCGTTCATGGCTCCTTGTTTCGGCACGATCGCACGTCTCGCACGCGGCAACGGACATACTCGCACGGTGTGTCAGATCGACAATGTGGAGCCGCACGAGCATCATATCATCGACAAGCCTTTCAACCGCTATTTCCTGCGCTCGATCGACGGCTTCATATACATGTCGGAGCAGGTGCATCGCGAACTGTCGGCCTACACCTCGGCTCCGGCCATGTTCTCGCCGCACCCCATGTTCGAGAATTTCGGAAACAGAGTAGAGCGCACTAAGGCATGCAGCCGTCTGGGCATCGACCCCGAGCAACGATATGCGCTGTTTTTCGGACTGATACGCGACTACAAGGGACTCGACACGCTGCTCGACGCGTGGGCACGCTTTCGCCGAGCAGGACACAAGCTCATCATCGCAGGCGAGTTCTACTCGTCGCGCGACAAATATACGGAGCAGATCGAACGGCTGGGTTTGACCGACGACATCATACTGCACGACATCTTCGTCAGCGACGACGACGTGCGCTATTACTTCTCGGCGGCCGATTGCGTAGTGCTGCCCTACAAAACCGCCACACAGAGCGGCGTTACGCAGATAGCCTACAACTTCTGCACGCCGATCATAGTCACCGACGTGGGCGGACTGGCCGAAATCGTCCCCGACGGTCGCACCGGCATCGTGTGCAAGCCCGATGCTGAGGGCGTTTACGATGCCCTGTGCCGCATATACGAGGGCGATACATGCCGACATTTTGCAGAGAACATGCGCGAGGAACGCAAACGTTTTTCATGGCAGTCCATGTGCGACCGCATAGAGGAGCTGTACCGGTCGATCGCAAAACAGTGATCGCACGCCGGCAGCCAAAAACATGGCGACCTTTCCACACCGGGAAAGGTCGCCATTTTCATCGGTCGCAACCGATCTGTTATTTCACGATATTAGGCTTCTCCAAACCGTAGTCGTACTTGCGATCCTCGCGTTTGAGCCACAAACCGAACAGCAGCGCCAGCACACCGAAGCTGACGAAGATCAGCATCGGCACAGTGTAGTTGTAACGCGGCTCGGCCATAAGATTCTTCTGCTCGCGCTCGGCTTCCAGTTCGGCGATCTTGGCCTTGGCTGCGGCCACGTCGAACGTCTCCGTCTCAGCAACGGCCTCGGCAACCTCGGCAGCTGCAACCGGCTCCTCCTCGACAATGGCAGTCTCGCCTTCGCATTCAGCCTTGTCGACAGTTGCCATCTCATCGAATGCAATTTCTGCCGTGCCGGCAACAAGTGCTACGGTCTTGATCTCGGCCGCCTCGATCTTCTCCGTAAGCTCGGCTATCTGCGACTTGATCTTGAAAGCCTCCGACACGCCCGGATTGACGGCATTGAGCACTACACCGATCAACATCGGCACCAGACACAGACCCACATTCTGCACCCAGAATATCAAAGAGTAGGCGCTTCCCAGATAACGTTCGGGCATCAGCTTGGGCACCGACGGCCACAACGCAGCAGGCACCAGCGAGAACGATATGCCGAGAACGACGATAGCGGCGAATGCCAATACCATATTGGGAACAACGGGCAGAACGAGCGCGAAGATCAGATGGCAGGCAATCATCAGTATAGCACCGAGAATGAGCATCGTCGCGCCCTTGCCACGGCTGTCGAGATAACGTCCGAGCACAGGCGTAATCAAAGCCGCACCGATGGGGAACCAGCGGAATATGCCGGCAGCAGTCTCGGCCGAAACATTAAGATTGTTTTCGAGCATGTTGGTGGCATAACGCTGGAAGGGGAATATTGCCGAATAATACAACACGCAAAGCAGAGCCACGATCCAGAATATCTTGCTCGACAAGATGATCTTTATATCGCTTATCTTGAACTCCTCGTCGGCCGAAACACCCTGCTGCAAAGCCTCATCGCCGAGCTGTTTGTCGAGCTTGCGGTCCATGACGCAGAATGTGAGATAGCAGATAAGGCCGATGAGCAGGAATGTGGTGCAGAGAAACACCGGCTTAACCACCTGCGACGGGATAAACGTGAACATGTCCGAAGCGGCAACGGCCGGAGAGAGCGTAAATATGGCAAATACGCCCACACGCGCTATGGCCATCTCCAAGCCCATAGCCAATGCCATCTCCTTGCCTTTAAACCACTTTGCAATGGCTTTCGATACGGTGATACCGGCCATCTCGCAACCGCAGCCGAAGATCATGAAGCCGAAGGCCGCCATCTTGGCGCTCGCCGGCATCGCGGTCCACCACGAATTGAGCCACGACTCCAAACCAGTGCCGATGAACCAATCGCTCACACCGTAAAACTTGATAGCCGCACCGACGAACATCAGCGAGGCCGACAGCGTACCCGTGAAGCGCACACCCATCTTGTCGAGAATGATACCTGCTATAATCAGGAATCCGAACACATTGAGAATGTACTCCGAAGCGGCATATGTGCCGAACACGTCGGGCGACCAGCCGCGCTGCGCCTCGATCATGCTTTGCAGCGGAGACATCAGATCGACGAACATGTAGCCGAAGAACATCATCAGAGCGATGAGGATCAGTGCCGACCAACGGGCGAACGCCGAATCGTTGAGTTTGTTTGCAATTGTTTTTACCATACTTCTTTTATTTAAGTTCGTATTGTTTCGCAGATTCTATTGCGGTTAATGTTCGGCTATGCGATATTGCGCCAAAACCGCATATGCGGCCTCGATGCCCAACTCGCCCGCCTTGGACATATCCATACACCCCTTGCGCGTATCTTTCATGAAGATCTGCACCAGACCGCGGTTGTAGTAGGCTTCACCGCAATCAGGATACAGCTCTATGGCCTTGGTGTAGTCGTCGTAGGCTTCGGGCAGACGACCCGATATTGCCATCAGATTCGCACGGTTGTAATAGCCGTATGCAAAGTCGGGATAGAGCTTTATGACCTTGTTCATATCCTCTATCGCTTCGTCGTAGCTGTACGAGCGTGTCCCCGCGTTCTGCAATCGCTTGGCAGGATCGGAGTCGACCGTGATACGCTGATAGGAGTTGTCGATCGACGATATGAAGTCGATCATCTCGGCACGTGTGGTGGCACGGTTCATATAGAGGAACGGATTGCCGGGATTGAGTTTTATGGCCGCCGAATAGGTATTGACGGCATTGGTGTATTGCTTTATCAGCGACTGACTTATGCCGCGCTCGAAGAGCGTTGTCCACGACTCCTGCTCTTCACCCCGCAAGACGTCGGCATAGGCACGGTCGATGGCCACGAGCGAATCGGCATCTATATTGCTCACATCACGCGAAATACAAAGCAGTCGATTGCCTATCTTAGCCTTGAAATCCTCGACCCGCTGCGAGTAGTAACGTGCACGCGGCGCAGACGATTCGACGAGCGTATCGGGGCGCACGAGCGTGAAGCGGAACATCGGTATAAGCGTCATCTCGTCGTCGGCCGTGCTTCGTGCCGAGGCAATACGCTCGAAGTTCTTGCCTATGAGTTTGCTCTCGAACGACAGCAGTTTGTCGAAACGCTGCGTAGTATCGGCATATATCGAATATGTGCTGTCTTTCAGCCGGTTTTTATATTCGGCAATCTTGCGTTGTGCCGTTGCGTGGTCGCGGTCGGCTCCGGCCACGTCGTGTTTCGCGCGGCGCAATATGCTGCGGTTGATATAGGCATTGGCGAAATCGGGATACAGATCTATGGCCTTCGAGTAGTCGGCGATGGCAGCATCTATATCGCCCAGCTGCGAGTAGAGCATTGCCCGGTTGAAGTATACGAGAACATTTTCAGGCGAGAACAGAGCCACACGGTTAAAATCTTCGAGCGCACGATTGTAATCACCTATCTGCGAGCGCAATATACCTCGGTTGAAATAACCGAGCGAACTGGTCGAGTCCAATTCGATCACCTTGTCGAAATCGCCCAGCGACTGCATCGGACGATTGGTATAGGAGTAGACCAGTGCACGATTGAAATACGACAGCAGATAGGTCGAATCGCAGGATATGGCCGTATCGAAATCGCGGCAGGCATCATCGTAACGCTTCTGCTGCATGTATAGCACACCGCGACGATTATATCCGTTGGGATTCTCGCGGTTGGTGCGTATGGCCTGATCGAAATCCTCGTAGGCACGCAGCGTATCTTTCAGATAGAGATAACTCGTACCGCGATTGATATAAGCATCGGCATTCTTCTTCTCCTGTTTTATGAACTTGTCGAAATCGGATATGGCCGATTCGAACTGCTGGTTCAACAGGCGTGTCACACCGCGGCTGTAATATGGTCCCGGAAGATCGGGGCGCAACTCTATGGCCTCCTGAAAATCGCGCAGAGCATCGTCGTAGTTGCCCAGTCGCGTGCGAGTTATGGCACGATAGTAATAGGCTCCGGTATAGACCGGGTTCTTCTCTATTGCAGCCGAGAAATCGGCATCGGCACCAAGCAGATCGTCGAGATTGTATTTGGCTATGCCACGATAAAAATAGGCATCGTAGGCCTTGTCGTCGAAGCGTATCAGCACGCTCAGCACGTCGATGGCTTCGTGATAGTTGTTATTCATCATGCACTGACGGCCGACCCAATATATATAGTTGCGGTCGTACTGCGCATCGGCATCGACGGGCAGCATGGCGGCAACAAGCAAAGCTATGATTGCAAATAATCTCTTCATGTCTGTTTCGAATCGTCTAATATAACGACTCCGACGGCGGTTTTATTACTCTTGTTCGTATCCGAATCGACGCAGCTGCCGATCGCTGTTGCGCCAATCCTCATCGACCTTGACATAAAGTTGCAGGAACACGCGCTTGCCGAGGAACCGCTCCAAGTCCTCACGCGCGGCCTGTCCCACTCGCTTCAACTTCTCACCCTTGTGACCTATCACAATGCCCTTCTGCGAGTCGCGCGCGACATATATCGTAGCCGATATGCGATCGATAGCAGGCTCCTCCTTATAGGTGTCGATGGCTATTTCGCAACAATAAGGAATCTCCTTATCATATGTAAGCAATATCTTCTCGCGAATGATCTCCGATGCGAAGAACCGCAAAGTCTTGTCCGTAAGCGTATCTTTCGGATAGAATGGCTCGCCTTCGGGCAAACGCTCCAATATCAGATCGAACAGACCGCCTATATTGAAGGCCTCCTTGGCCGATACGGGCGCAATGACGGCCTCGGGCAGCTTCGCATGCCACAGCTCGACCAACTCTTCCAGCCGTTCGGGCGTTGAAAGGTCGATCTTGTTTATGACCACTATCGTCGGCACACCCGATCTGGATATGCGCTCGACAATCTCGTCGGAGCGGTCGCTCTGCTCCACCACGTCGGTCACATAGAGCAGTATGTCGGCGTCGGTCAGTGCTCCGCGCACGAACTTCATCATCGACTCCTGCAACTTGTAGCTCGGCCGCAATATGCCCGGCGTATCGGAGTATACGATTTGAAAGTCGTCACCGTTTACTATACCCATTATACGATGACGCGTTGTCTGTGCTTTCGAGGTTATGATCGACAGACGCTCACCCACCAGCGCATTCATCAATGTCGACTTGCCGACATTGGGATTGCCTATTATATTTACGAAACCCGATTTATGCATATATCACTATTTTCCTACAAATATACGAATAAGCGAGAGTAATGCCAAATTTATTTGGGCATTACCGAGCGGGAGTATATTCGGCAGCGCCAAATACGAATAAGCGAGATGGAATAATGCCAAATTTATTTGGGCATTACCGAGCTGAGCGAAGCATCTGAGGCAGACGAACCTTGCAGTATGTTAAAAAAACAGCGGAAATAGTCGCACACAGATTTCTCGCCGACGCTCGAAATGACAACCCGATGTCACTCCGAGGGAGGGCATGCCCGACCGTGGGAGTCTTACCGTCAGTAATTGTCACTCCGAGGAGCGACGCAGTTGCGACGTGGGAGTCTCGCTGTCACGAGCGCAGTTTGCCGCAACAAAAGAGATTCTCACGTCGGACGTGCCGTCCTCCTCAGAATGACAGGGTGGAAATCGTCGCACACATATTTCTCGCTCACGCTCGAAATGACACGACAAGGGAAATAGTCACCAAGAACCACCACCCCCTTTTTCGTCAAAAGCGGTTAGTTGCAACGCGTAACGAAAATTGCCCGGATAGGCTGTACTGGCGTACTGCCTATTCGGGCAATTGAGCGAGCGGAAGCAAATGGCCGCTTTTCACGAAAAAGTCACGAAAAAAAGAAACTACTCCTCCTTACGCCCAAACGGATACTGATTCTCTTTCACGTCATCGAAACGCAAACCCTTCTCGTAGGTGCGCATGGCTCGACGGCTCATACCCATAGACGAGAAACCGCCGTCGTGATAGAGGTTCTGCATGGTAACCTTGCGGGTGTAATCGGAGAAGAGCGACAATATGTAGTCGGCGCAATCCTCGGCCGAGGCATTGCCAAGCGGAGACATGCTCTCGGAGAACTCCATAAGATCGTTGAAGCCGAGCACACCGCCACCGGCAGTGGTCATAGTGGGTGACTGCGATACGGTATTGATACGCACATGACGCTCACGACCGTAGATATATCCGAAGCTGCGGGCGATAGACTCCAACAGAGCTTTGGCATCGGCCATGTCGTTATAACCGTAGAGCGTGCGCTGAGCGGCGATATACGAGAGTGCAACGATCGATCCCCATTCGTTCAGCGCGTCTTTGTGGCGCGCCACCTGAATGACCTTGTGGAACGAGATGGCCGAAATATCGAGAGTCTTTGACAGATATTCATAGTTGAGATTGTCATATGTAAGTCCCTTGCGTACGTTGGGCGACATGCCGACAGAGTGAAGAATGAAATCGAATTTTCCGCCGAAATGCTCCATTGTCTTGTCGATCAGATTTTCCAGCTCCTCGACATTGGTGGCATCGGCCGGTATAACTATGGTCGAGCATTTGTCGGCCAATTCGGTGATCGTACCCATACGGATCGATGCTGCGGTATTGGTCAATACGATCTCTGCGCCCTCGGCTACGGCGCGCTCGGCGACTTTCCATGCGATTGAATTCTCGTTCAATGCACCGAAGATCAAGCCTTTCTTTCCTTTAAGCAGATTGTTTGTCATGTCTAACATTATATCTATTCACGGGGCAAAGATAGACAAAATGGGGTGATATGCAAAATTCCGCACTATCGCATAGCAGAAAAAAATATCCGCACGCCCCATACGGGACGTGCGGACAACAGATATCGAGATATCGATTACTCGGCCTCGGGACGCATTATCACAAGATTCTTGTTGTTATCCTTCAAGATCTGTGCAGCCAGAGCCTTAACCGAATCGGCATCGACTCTTTCGAGCGTCTTCAAATACTCGGCTTTGAAGTCGTAGCCCTCGTCGTACCAACGATTGATGGCATTGATCCAGCCGGCATTCTGCTCCAACGTATTGCTGTAATTCTTGACAAGGAACTCCTTGGTCTTGGCTATATCCTCTGCCAAAGGACCCTCGGCGGCGATCTTCTCGATCTCGGCCACTGCGATCTCCAACAGCTCGTCGGCCATCTCGGCATTGGTATCGAACTGAATGAGCAGATCGTAGTTCTCGATAGGATCCTCATCTATCGAACCCTGAACCTGTACGCCATAGGTTCCGCCCTTCTCCTCGCGGATCGACTGCAAATAGCGAGAGTTGAGAGCTCGCGAGAGCAGAAGCATTGCCATGCGGTTCTCGGGAGTGTAGGCCGTCTCACCGGTATAAGAGAGATAAACCGACACCTTGGGCTGCTGCATTGCAGTGGCGAAGTCATTGGTGACAACACCCTCGACAGCACGTACGCCATCGTCTACGACAGCGAGCTTGGCACCCTTGACGGGCAGAGAACCGATATACTTCTCAACCAGCGGACGCAATGTCTCGGCGTCGACATTGCCGACGATGGTGAAGCGGAAATTGGCGGCATTGCCGAAGAACTTGTTGTAAACAGCAGGCATTGCCGAGAGTTCGAGAGCCTCGATCTGTGCCGCGCTGGTCATCTGACGACGCGGGTTGTTGCCGTAGAGCGTCTTCATATACTCGCGCTGCGCAATGTAGTCGGGATTGCTCTCGACATTGGCCAGATACGACGTATACATCTTCTTCATCGTATTCAGGTCGGTTTCATCGAAACGGGGCGAGGTGAAGTTGAGATATACGAGCTGCAACAGCGTCTCGATATCCTTGGGCGATCCAACACCGCTCATGCTGTGAGAGTAGTGAGAGGTATCGAGACCTACCGAAGCCGATTTTCCCGAAAGCTGCTTCTTCAAATCGTTAGACGAGAACTTGCCTACACCCGACATGGCCGCTACGATTGGCAGATACTCGCCCGTGTAGTACTCCTCGTCGGTGAGAATTGACAGACCTCCCTTAGAGGTGATATTGATACGCACCTCGTCGGCTTTGAGCTCAGAGGGCTTGAAAACGACCTTGATGCCATTCTTCAAAGTCCACTCGATAGTGCCGAGCGACTCGTTATACGAGGTCTTCTTGACGGGCGAACCCTTCAACTTGGCACCCTCGGGGATCAGCGGCTCCTTGACCGTATCGTCGGCATAAGGCTCGATCTCCGACTCAGCAACCTCGGCGATGATGGTCTTGATCTGCTCCTCGGTGGGGATCTCAACACCCTCTTTCAAAGGAGAGTTGAGCACGATCACCAGGTTCTTGTCGGGAGCGGTAAGGCTTGCATACGCCTCGTTGACTGCCTCAACGGTGATCGACGAGATCAACATGCTGTCGATCTGCCACTCGGTCTCGGCATCGGGCATAGCGTAATTGTTGCGGTGAGCATCGATATAACGATCGGCATATGCGTTGTTGTCCACATCGTTGCGATTGTTGTACTGACGCTCGGCAGCGCGCATGATGTTATCCTTGGCACGCTCGAACTCGCCCTGAGTGAAGCCATGGCGGCGCATACGCTCCATCTCGGTGTAGATGGCACGGAAACCGTCGGCCAGTTTGCCGTCTTCGGTCTGTGCGACAAACATTGTCGATTCGAGTGTAGGATTGACAAACACCTGTCCCTCGCCCATGCCTGCGCTGATGAACGGAGCATCGGGCTTCATGCGAATCTCCTCCAAACGTGCATCTTCCATGGTCATGGCGAAGTTGAGCACCAGGTCGATGATGCTGCGCTGCATGGTGTTGTTGATCTCTTTGGGCAGAGCCTGACGCTTGGCAAACATGCGGACAGACGAAGTCTGCATCTCGGGATCCGCGAAGATCGAGATGATAGGCTCTTCGTTGTCGGGCACGATGATAACCTCTTTCTGAGGAGCATCGGCCGAAGCTGCCGGAATATCGGCCATCAGGGTCTTGATCTTGGCCTCGATCTCATCGACATCGATATCGCCGATGATGTATATCGACTGATAATCGGGACGATACCACGTGTGATAGAACGACTCCAAAGCCGAGTGATCGAAGCTCTTCAAACCGTCGAGATAACCGATCAGATTGCGCTCGGCATATCGCGTATCCTTGTAGAGGGCTTTGAGCATGGCGATCGTAGAACGCCAGCCGGCTCCGTCACGCGTACGCAACTCCTCCATGATGACACCGCGCTCCGAATCGATCTCCGAAGGCTCCAAAGCGATGAAATACGACCAGTCGTGCAGGATCATGAGAGCCGTGTCGACCGTACCCTCGCGCACGGGAACATCTTTCACCATATACTCGGTGTAGTCCCATGAAGTACCGGCATTGAGGTTGTAACCGAACATAACGCCGATCTTCTCCAAATAGTTAATCATGGTCTTGCCGGGAAGATTTTTCGTGCCGTTGAAAGCCATGTGTTCGAGGAAGTGAGCCAGACCCTGCTGGTCGTCGTTCTCCTGAATTGCACCTACGTCATGCAGAATGTAGAAGCTGGCCTGTCCCTTGGGCTTCTCATTGTGACGTATGTAGTAGGTCATGCCGTTGTCGAGCTTGCCTACGCGCAAATTCTCATCGGTCGGAATCGGAACCAATCCCTGAGCCGAGACTGTCGTAACTCCAATAAACAGAGCCACAACGAAAAAAAGAATTCTTTTCATAACGTATTAAAATTGGTTATTAATATTACCTTATATTTATAACATCTTAGCAAAGCTACGTCATTTTTGCCGAAAATCCAACAAATGTTAAGACTATTTAACATTTTTACATATAGCGCACTGCATCGATAGCGGCAAAAATAATCTCACTATTGTCATCAATTATCGAAATAATCACATAGCTTTGCAGAAGATTATTTCAAATAAGCCATAATATCCTCCGCACTCGGCATTTGCGGAAAGGTTTATATTGACCGAAAGATTATTGAAAACAGATGAAAGCATACACATACGTATCTCCGGGCAGGTTCGAGCTGATCGACAAACCCAAACCCGAATTGCAAGACCCGCGCGACGCCATAGTGCGCATCACGCTCGGCAGCATTTGCAGCAGCGATCTGCATATCAAGCACGGCAGCGTACCGCGCGCCGTTCAGGGCATAACCGTCGGCCACGAGATGGTCGGTGTAGTAGAGCAGGTGGGAGATGGTGTGAAAACAGTAAAACCGGGCGACCGCGTTACGGTCAATGTCGAGACATTCTGCGGCGAATGCTTCTTCTGCAAAAACGGCTATGTGAACAACTGCACCGATCCCGACGGCGGGTGGGCGCTGGGGTGCCGCATAGACGGAGGACAGGCCGAATATGTACGCGTGCCGTATGCCGACAGCGGGCTCGACCGCATTCCCGACAACGTGAGCGACGAGCAGGCACTGTTTGTCGGCGATGTGCTGGCAACTGGATTTTGGGCAGCACGCATATCGGAGATCAAGCCCGACGATACCGTGCTGATTATCGGCGCAGGCCCTACCGGCATATGCACACTGCTCTGCACGATGCTGCATCGGCCGCAACATATCATCGTTTGCGAGAAATCGCCCGAAAGAGCAAGTTTCATACGCCGCAACTACCCTGCTGTCGAGGTCGTATCGCCCGAAGATTGCATAGCTGCCGTGCGCAGCAGATGCAGTCGCGGAGGAGCCGATGTAGTGCTCGAAGTAGCCGGTGCCGAGGATACCTTCCGCCTTGCGTGGGAGTGCGCCCGCCCCAACGCAACAGTAACGGTGGTTGCACTATACGACCGTCCGCAGATATTGCCACTGCCTGAGATGTACGGCAAAAATCTTACATTCAAGACCGGCGGCGTCGACGGCTGCCACTGTGCCGAAATACTGAGTCTGATCGAGCAGGGCAAGATCGACACCACACCGCTTATCACCCACCGCTACCCTCTCTCCGACATTGCCCAAGCATACCGTCTGTTCTCGAACAGACTCGACGGCGTAATCAAGATAGCCATCGAATAAACCGCAGTCGCCCTGCGATTCTCGGCACATGTCCGTCAATCGTCCCAACAACGTAATTAACAATATTATACATTGACGCGTTACCGCCCCGATCATAAGACCGGGGCGGTAACGCGTCAATTCGGCCATGCGTCAATCAAAGACTAACCATGAAGCACATGTTGCAATAAGATATTACCCATATTCAGCAGATAATTATTGTACCCAATATCTTTTCTCCTGCGTATCGACAACTCACATTACTCTATTTCATATTATAAAATTGCATATGATTGATATAACAAACATATAAATTTTTCACCATTTCGCCAATAATTTCAAACGAAAAAACTGCTCTGATAATACCTTCACGACAGCTCTATTGCGTTATTGAATATTCGCACCAAGCGACAAATCCGACTACATGTAAAAAAATATGCGAATTATAACGGCAAACGGAACGAAGTGACGCAAGTGCTTTTGTTGTGATATCGACGAGGGCTTGCACGCGATCGATAACACAACAAAAAAAGAGACGGATACGATCCGTCTCTTGCCGTTGCCAAATGTGATCCCGGCGGGATTCGAAGTACGACGCGTATAGCGTCGGTACTCGCGAGGATACATTTGAAAATAAACATATATATCCTCGCAACCCAACACCAGAAGAATACCGGCACGAACACGGCAACGGCAAGCGGAACGAAGTGACGCAAGTGTTTTTGTTGTGATATCGACGAGGGCTTGCACGCGATCGATAACACAACAAAAAAAAGAGAGACGGATAAAATCCGTCTCTTACCGTTGATAAATGTGATCTCGGCGGGATTCGAACCCACGACCGACAGCTTAGAAGGCTGTTGCTCTATCCAGCTGAGCTACGAGACCGACACATATGCGCGCCGTGCGGTACGCAATGCGCCACAAAAGTAATACAATTTCGCCGAAACTCCAAACCTATCGAAAAAATAAACCTCTCGATTTATTTCGGACAAATATATCATACCCATCTGACGGTATTGCACACGCAATGAACAAAAGCGAAAACCGGTCGCAAAACTTTCGAGACGTGTTCAAAACCGAATGTCACACGCCCTAAGTTCTCCGCCACGCCCGGCACTGCCGCAACCGCTATCCGGCATCTATGCCATCATCACGAGCCGGAATATCCTCATTTCCGTATCTTTACAATCGGTTAAAATAATTTAAACACGACTCCTCATCGGGTTCTACCGTCCATACATAATCGTAGTATCCGTCAGAAGTTATATCGACTCTCATATCGATCTCGAACAGAAACTTCACACCCGTGCGCTGTTCGGTAAAGACCCACGATTTATAATCGTCACGATCGGCTGTCTGCACATAGTCCGAGAGCGATATGCGCAGTGCATCATACTTTGCAAGCATCGCCTTGGCATGGCATTGCATCTCACCCTGTCGATGGGCATAATACTCGAAAACATCGCGAAACGTGACATCGACACTTTCATTGTATTTGTCGATAATACTATCGTCGATCAAATCTATCAATTTCTCATACCGGTCGGCTCCATTCCACAGATCGGCCATTTCATAATAGAGATCGCTCCCATACTGCACTTCTGCAATATAACCCTTGACCGCATCAGATATCTCCGATTCGAAATCGGCGGGATCGAGACTCTTGAAAAGTTTATTCTTATCTACTCCACAGCCGACCATAGCAGCAGCGAGCAGCAACAAAAACAGGTTCTTCATAAATATAAAGACGTATTTAAATGATTAACAATTATATAAACAGCAATATCAATACATAAACGATTACCGCTGCGACGATCATGCCTCACACCTTCATTTCCGACTTGCTGTCCTCGTCAAGCATCTTGGACACCTCCGCATTACCATATTCGGCTGTATCGGCAGGCGGTGTTTTTCTGTAAGATATAAAACGGCAACTCAAATATAATAATGTCAAACATAACATAATAACGACCCATATAAACGTATCCCCAGAGTGTTCATACATATGGCTACGGCTATGTCTATGTATACGGGCCAATGAGCGCCACCCAATCATTAATATAACAATCGATATATCTCCGAACTTAAAACCGTCAAAAGCCGTTTTACTGCCGCACTCGGTCTTTCGACTATCGTCGCCCGGCATAAACATATATCCGACAATGAACAGCACGAACAATACGATCGACTCCAACTCCACGGCCGACCACCAGCTGTCGGGTTCGTCATTCATTATCATCTCCTCGAAATTCGCAGAATAGTAGATATCTGAGATAAGCGATAATATCGCACACAGTATCAGAGCCACACCAATACCGGCAAACCAATGCCTGCCCGCGGCATGATCTTTCAGATCGGTCAAAGCAAAGCCCAATGCCGCCAAAACCGCCGCATAGACGACAGACAAGCAAATACCGACTGTATTTAATATTTGTATTAAAGACAGCAAGTCCTCCATGTTTTTGCACTCCTGAAAAATATTGAAGGAGAATATCAATGAAAATACTGTTGCCGTGGATATTACATAGAACAGTCTTACAGCCCAAAGGCCTATCATCTTGCGTTTCACGGACAGTATCTTCTTGATGACGACGCACGGCCACATAAGTGCGGCGGCATTGACCAATGCAATCGCCACGGACGGCTGTTCGTCTCCGTCCAACATAGAGTTAAGTAATATCATTGCACCGATGCTCACGGCAAGGCACACCATTGCAATGACATACTGCAACCGCGACGGCAGATCTGACAGATCGTAGACCGGCAGCTGAGTCGGCACAGCAGGAGCGGAAAACGCAGCTCCGCATTTGGGGCAGAACTTGGCCTCGGCCGAGACATCGGTCAAAGATGCACCGCATTTACCACAGAAATTATTCATAAAAAAAACATTTGAGTCTCCGCACCTCGAAACGGGTAATAATAAACGGAAAGCGTGGTGCAGAAAACCTATTTCAGACTTGCAGGTCGTAGGAAACCTCGTAGATAAAATAAGCAACAGCCCCACGCCTATATCCACACGTGTGGATACGACGCGAGAAGATGTCGGCCTACTCTCTCTACTATTCGAATTTCCTACGTTCGCAAGTCGAGAATGGCTTACACTTCCGTGTTAAATATGTCGTACAAAGATAACATATTATTCGGACATGCAGAACATCTTCCCCGAAAAAAAATAGGGGTTGTCGCACCGACAAATGTCGAACAAATATTCGTGAAATACAATATTGACTTTTAGATATATTATCGGATTTTCGGGGGAATGCGCACCGTCGGACGACGGCATTACCGTACCGAGGCAGAGTGCAATTCGCATGGATCTCCGGGTTACAAGTAATATATTTCGATAAACTTAATGCGTTTTGCGCGATATTCCACGCGAGTGCTGTTCTAAAAACGTAAATTTTTCTAACTTTGTAGTTGCTTGGAGTGTGTTCCCGAGCATACATAGATAGCAATGGGAGAGGAGTGTATTTCAGGGTGGCATATGACAGAAAAAATGGCCAGACAGGAAGGTATTACTTATATGCTATTGCAGATAAATAAGCATACCCACGGAGCCAGCCCGGTCTAACTGCCGGAGTTCCGTGGGCTTAGAGGTTGAAAACTGCAACGGCTCCGCAGAATCCGCGCCTGGTCTTCTTCCAATGTCATTAGACAATGCAAATATAATTGAACATAATTAATAAACCAAATCTTGGATTATGGCAAAGAGTAGCGGCGGTGTGCGAGGTCGAGGATCATTGGCTCCTGCTCCGCGTATAGTAGGGTTCAAGGAGTCGGACAAGGCGGTATTGTTGGAGTATCGCTATATGATCGAGTATGCTCCGTTTTGATGAAAGTGTTTTCGTTTTTGTCCTTGCAAGAAAATCTGACAGTTTTCAACAAACAAAAGGACAACGAACAGCGCTCATTTCTTGTATAGACTATGGACGAGCATATCCGCATGCCCGATACTCCATATCTGTTCAAGTGTGTGGTATCGCGTCGTTTATTTTTGTTTGGGTTTTGTCAGAGCCTTCTTGCAGATAAACGAAATCAGTTCCACGCTTTCTGTTTATTGGCCGACATAGGAGTTGATCGGCGCTAACTCAAATGTTATGAAAAACGTATTTTTTCTACCCTGGGCAGGTGCGGAGTCTGCAACGGGAGGCATATTCGGCAAACGCATTCTCGTACTCGGCGAGAGCCATTATTGCCAAGACCATGATGCTCCGACAGAGAATCTAACGCGCGAAGCCGTTGAAAAATATTTAGCCGGCGAATATATACAATCGTTCAAACTCTTCGAACAGTCTTTGGTCGGAGCAAAAACCGACATGTCGCAGCGTCGTCAAATATGGGATTCGCTGTTGTTCTACAACTTCGTGCAGAATCCCCTCGGCGAGACCCCGCGTCAAAAGTTGGCAGTCGATAATCCCGATCGATCGACCGACGCATTCTTCGAGGTGTTGGAAGAGCATCGTCCCCAGTATATCATCGCATGGGGCTATCGCCTGTGGGACAAGGCTATGCCTACGAAGAGATGGACTTGGGGCGACAAAATTGTGATCGAGGGTCTGCCGCCGATCAAATTCGGGTATTACACTCTTGCCGACGGCACGCGCGTCAAGGCCGTTCCCGTCAAACACCCCTCGGCCGGATACTCGTGGAGTAAGTGGCATCAATTCATCGAACAATTCTTAAAATAATCAATAAATAATGGAAACGCGAAAATGTCCGGCATGCGGGGAAGAGTTGACCGCCGATGCCAAGTTCTGTACGGAGTGCGGTAGGGAGATTAATTTCACAGACGATCAAAAGCCTGCCGAGCAATCCACTATTTCATGCCCGTATTGCGGAGAACGCATAAAAGCTCAAGCTAAGAAGTGTCGTTTCTGTGGAGAATGGCTCGACGAATCGGATACGTCCGACGACATATATAATGAACAGAAAGATAATTATACCGAAGAGTCAGAGGGCAGAGACTCTTTCCTTCTGGCCGTATTGGCCGCAATATGGAGTTGTGTTTGCAACCTTTGGGACGCTTTTGGAGAAACAGTCATCTCTTGTGCAGTATTGGCCGCGATCGCCCATTTTACCATGCCGAGCGATGAGAAAATGATTGCAAAAGCGGAGAAAGAGATGTTCGCATTCATGAAAAAAACAGGAAACAACCTATTACCCGGTGCCGGTGATGTGTTGTCGCTTGCCATGCTTTCCGACGATACTTATAACACCGTGAAAAAACTGATACTCGGAGATAATCGCATTGTGGTCAAAGACCACTGGCTGTGGAAGACTGTGGAAATTGTCAATGACAAGCACCCAGACGGCACCAGAATAGGGTTCGGTCTGTTCGGAGTGTCGTTCGCCGATGTCTCCGCGTCGGATATTAGTCTGTCCGGATTGGAAAAAGTGTTCGATATGTTATTGTTATTGTAGATTGATAATCGTCATTCTGGACATAGCAACGCGGAGTGAAGAATCCGGGAACGACAAGACGCGCGCAGACTTCTCGCCGACACTCGAAATGAAAAACAAATATCGACCACCGAATGCTACGGCTGCACGACAATATGCTGCAACACAAAACTAAAATGTCTCGCTGTCATCGACACGCATACCATTCATGACCTCCGCCACGGCGGCACCGGCCGTATCGAAGTCGTAGCCCAGCGAAAGGGCATGACGCATGAGTTTCGAGCGCAAGTCGTATGGCGACGAGTACTTCACCGTACGCAGTTTGCGCGAAAGACGCTCCGTGAGGCGATCGCGCATCTGCTCGCCGTCGAGCGACGACAATGCAGCATCGATCGTATGCCGGTCTATTCCTTTGCGCTGCAATGCCTGGCGAATCTTGTATGCACCCCAACCGCTGAGATTGAGTTTTTCACGAACGAAAGCCTCGGCATAACGTTCGTCGTCGATAAAGCGGGCTGCCACCAAACGCTGCAACACCGCCGCACGCTGCATCTCATCGACACCCCACTGCCGCATCAGACGCATGGCGTCGCCCGACGAGCGTTCGGCACGGGCACACAACCGCATAAGCGATGCAAGAGCCTCTTCGGCCGTCTTCGTGCGACGTTCACGCACGGGGCGGGTCATCTCCCTGTCGAAATCATCGTGGCGCATATGATTCGTTGTTTTCCGCGGAAGTCGGTCTTCGCGCCGACCTCAACGTAGTTCATATCTGTAAGCATGCGGCACAACTCGTCGGCCGCATGTTCGTATATCTCGAAATACAAGCGTCCGCCTTCTACAAGCAGCCGACGCGCTTGAAGCGCTATCGAACGATAGAATACCAGCGGATCGTCATCGTCGACGAACAGAGCCGTGTGCGGCTCGTACTGCGTGACGTTGGCACGCATCGAGCTGCGGTCGCTGCGCGGGATATAGGGCGGATTGGAGACAATGGCGTCGAAGCGGCAATCGAACAGCGTGGTGAAATCGCCCAGAGCATCGCCCTCGACAAGGCGTACACGCGGCGCATGGAGTCGGCAATTCTCAGCGGCCACAGCCAATGCTTCGGCCGAAATGTCGAGTCCCCACACCTCTGCCGCCGGCAGCATCGATGCCAAAGCCACTGCTATACAGCCGCTGCCGGTACCCACGTCGAGCAGGCGCGCATCGGCTCGCACCTCGCGTCGGATCAGGTCGACGAGCTCTTCGGTCTCGGGACGCGGAATCAAAACGCCCTCGCGCACCGCAATATCCAATCCGCAAAACTCTGCGCTGCCCGTGATATACTGCACCGGACGCCATGCGGCAAGTTCCGACTCGATGCGATCGAGTCCCTCGATCTCCAATTCGCATGCAGGTTCGGTCAACAGCTCTCCGCGCGTGATGCCTCCCTTGGCACAAACGATCATCTCGGCAATCTGGCGCGCCTCCTCCTCGCCGTAAAGCGGCGAAGCGATGGCGATCAACCGATGCAATATGTCGCGTCGCGAAGTCATGATCTGCTCTCTACAAGATACATGTCGGCCAGGGCTATGGCTGCCACGGCCTCTATTACTACCATCGCACGGCGCGCTATGCAGGCATCGTGACGTCCGCCGACGACAAGGCGTTCCATGCGTCCGGTCGAGAAGTCGTAGGTTACCTGCTCGCGCGATATGCTCGCCGTAGGCTTCACCGCCACGCGAAACACCACATCGTTGCCATTTGTTATGCCGCCGTTAATGCCGCCCTCGTTGTTGGTAGCCGTGCGGCCGCCGGCATCGACTATGGCATCGTTACGCTCCGAGCCGTGCTTCCGCGCGCCCTCGAAGCCGTCGCCGAACTCTATGCCCTTGACGCCCGGAACTGAAAATACGAGATGGCTTATCATACTCTCGGCCGAATCGAAGAACGGTTCGCCGAGCGAGACCCGCATGCCCGATACACGGCACTCGACGACTCCGCCAACGGAGTCGCCTGCCGCAGCAGCTGCCGCAATCTCATCGTCGAACAACATCGGATCGGTCTGCCCGCCCACACTCACCAGACGCGTCGAAAAACATGCCCACGGGACTATGCGCTTCGCCACCACACCGGCTGCCACCAGTGCCACGGTCATGCGCCCCGAAGCCTGTCCGCCGCCGCTGATATCGCAGCAGTCGCCATATTTGCGACGCTGAGTCAGATCGGCATGCGACGGTCGCGGGCAGTCGGCGAAACGGGAATAATCGGAACGGCGTATGTTTTCGTTACGGAACACGATCTCCAACGCTTCACCCGTCGTGCGACCGTCGCACAAACCGGCAATATGCGGGAAATCCGACTCTCGGCGCGCAGTGGTGCCCACCGTCCTCGGACGACGCCGGTCGAGATCGGCGGCAAACATACCCTCGTCGAGTGCCACACCCGCCGGTATGCCCTCCACCACGACAGCTATTTCGGCCGTATGGGAGCCGCCGCGAAGCGTAACGCGCAGTTGTCGGCCAAACGTATTCATGATATCTATCGGTTGATTTTAAGAGAATCGAGATCGTCGAAAAACGACGGATAGCTCTTCATGACGCACTCGGCATGGCGGATAGCCACAGGTTCGTCGAGACGCAATGCCGTCACCGCGAGCGACATGGCTATGCGATGGTCGTCGTGGCTGTCGACATCGGCCGCCACTGGACGTCCGCCCACTACGCGCATCAGATCATCATCGTAGTCCAGCTCGATATCGATGCCCAGCTTGGCATACTCCTCGCGCAGCACCTCTCCGCGGTCGCTCTCCTTATGCGACAGACGCGACAATCCCCGTATGACACTCACACCCTCGGCCGCAGCGGCAAGAGCCACCAGCGCAGGGAACAGATCGGGAGAATCGGTTGCGTCGAACTCGAACGCATGCAGGTCGCGATGCGCCACGGTGATACGGTCGTGCTCGATGATGATCGAAGCCCCGGCGCGCTCCAATGCGCGGCACACTGCCCGATCGGCCTGCTTGGAGAGCATCGATATGTTGCGCACCGTAACCTCGCCGGCAATGGCTCCGGCGATCATCATCATGGCCGCTGCGCTCCAATCGCTCTCTATGGTGTAGTCGGCCGGGCGGAAATGCTGACCGCCCTCTATATAAAATTCGGTATAGTCACCGCTCTGGTGCATGATCTCGACACCGAAACGTTCGAGCGTCGACACGGTCATCTCGATATAGGGTGTCGACACGGCACCTTCGACCACCACCGTCGTATCGTGCTCGGCACGCGGCAGGGCTATGAGCAGTCCGGTAACGAACTGCGACGACATCGATCCGTCGACGACAACCCGCCCGCCGCGCATGGGACCGCACACCTCGATGGGCAGTCGTCCGCCGCCGTCGCGCACCTCCACTCCGAGCGAGCGCAGCGGAGATATCATCATCGACATGGGACGATGCAGCAGCGTACCGACTCCCTCTATGGTAACAGGCGACGAATGAAGTGCAGCCACAGGTGTAAACAGACGGGCAGCCAGACCCGACTCCCCCACGCACAGACGGTCGGCGCGCGGTCTGAAACCGCCGTCGATCGTCACAGTATTATCGTCGATGATGTCTACTTTTGCACCCAACGTCTCGATACACGATATTGCCGCACGCGTATCCTGACACAGCTCGATTCCCCTGAGCGTCGTGCGGCCGTCTGCCAGCAGTGCGGCAGCCAATGCACGTTGGGCGTAGCTCTTGGAACATGGCGGAACTACATCGCCTTTGAGTTGATTCCCTAACGGGACGGAACTATCCATATAGATTAACCTTTGGTTTGACTCTGCGATGCCTCGGCAGCATGCTCCGCGGCATCTGTTTTCTCGGCAGCGGCTCTCTGACGCGCCATCTGAGGCGAGGTGCGCAACTCGAAGTTCTTGCCGAGATAGACCTTGCGCACCATCTCGTCGTTGGCAAGATCCTCGGCCGTACCCGTTTTCAGTATCTTACCCTCGTAGAGCAGGTAGGTGCGATCGGTGATGGCGAGGGTCTCGTCGACATTGTGGTCGGTGATAATCACACCGATATTCTTCTCTTTCAAGGTGCCGACGATGCTCTGTATATCCTCCACTGCAATGGGATCGACACCGGCAAACGGCTCGTCCAGCAAAATGAAGGCCGGATTGATCGCCACGGCACGGGCTATCTCGGTGCGGCGACGCTCGCCGCCGGAGAGCTGATTACCGAAACTCTTGCGCACCTTTTGCAGGCGGAACTCCTCAATGAGCGACTCGCAACGCTCGCGCTGGTACTGCTTGGAGAAATCGGTCATCTCCAATACCGCACGTATGTTGTCCTCGACCGACAGACGGCGGAACACCGATGCCTCCTGCGCAAGATAGCCCACACCCATCTGCGCACGACGATAGACCGGCTCCTTCGTAATGTCGGTCACCTTGCCGTGATCGTCTTCGAGATATATGCGCCCTTCGTTGGGTTTGATAAGACCCACTATCATATAGAACGTCGTGGTTTTACCGGCACCGTTCGGGCCCAGCAGACCGACTATCTCGCCCTGATTTACATCGATCGAGACGTGGTTCACCACCGTACGCGATTTATATGATTTGACCAGCTCGCTTGTAAAAAGTCGCATAGAATTGTTATATTTTTTTACAAAGTTATTACTTTTTCACAAAAATAGTTTTATCTTTGGGTAAAATTTTGTCATCGAAAACGAATTATGGAGGTCCAAGTGGGGGATTTGTTACACGATAAGTTAAAAGAGTATTTCGGATTTGCTTCATTCAAAGGAAATCAGGAGGCCGTCATACGCAATGTGCTGGCCGGGAAAGATACTTTCGTACTGATGCCCACCGGCGGCGGCAAATCGCTTTGCTACCAGCTGCCGGCACTGATAATGGACGGAGTGGCGATAGTCATATCGCCCTTGATCGCACTGATGAAGAATCAGGTCGATGCCATGCGCACATTCTCCACCGAATCGGGCATAGCCCACTTCCTCAATTCGTCGCTCAACAAGTCGGCCATAGCGCAGGTGCGCCAGGACGTATTGGAGGGTCGCACGAAACTGCTCTATTTCGCACCCGAATCTTTAACCAAAGAGGACAACATCGCGTTTCTGAGAAAGATAAAGATCTCGTTCTATGCCATCGACGAGGCGCATTGCATCTCGGAGTGGGGTCACGATTTCAGACCGGAGTACCGCCGTATAAGGCCTATCATCAACGACATAGGCACAGCACCGCTGATAGCCCTCACGGCTACTGCCACGCCGAAAGTACAGATGGACATACAGAAGAACCTGGGCATGACCGATGCCACACTCTTCCGTTCGTCGTTCAACCGTTCGAATCTCTACTACGAGATACGTCCCAAGCACAATGTCGACCGCGACATAATACGATTCATCAAGCAGCACGACGGCAAGAGCGGCATCATCTACTGCCTTAGCCGCAAAAAGGTGGAGGAGCTGGCCGAGCTTCTCGTAGCCAACGGCATCAAGGCACTGGCCTATCATGCCGGCATGGACGCGCAGACGCGCGCCGACAATCAGGACGCATTCCTGATGGAGAGGGTCGACGTGATAGTGGCCACCATAGCGTTCGGAATGGGCATCGACAAACCCGATGTAAGATATGTCATACACTACGACATACCCAAATCGCTGGAAGGATATTATCAGGAGACCGGCCGTGCAGGACGCGACGGCGGCGAAGGTCACTGCCTGACATTCTACAACTACAAGGACATACAGAAGTTGGAGAAGTTCATGCAGGGCAAACCCGTAGCCGAGCAGGAGATCGGCAAACTGCTGCTGCTGGAAACGGTATCGTATGCCGAAAGTTCGATGTGCCGCCGCAAGACGCTGTTGCACTATTTCGGCGAGGAGTACACGGAAGAGAACTGCGGCAACTGCGACAACTGCTGCAACCCAAAGCCCAAGATCGAGGCTCGCGAGCAGATGCAGACCGTATTGTCGGCTCTGCGCGACATAGGCGACAAGTTCAAGATAGACCATCTGGTATCGGTACTGATGGGCAAGATGACAGCCATGATAAAGAGCTACGGTCACAACAAGAGCGAATGGTTCGGAGCCGGAGCCGACAAGGACGTCAGATTCTGGAATGCCGTGATACGTCAGGGTCTGATAATGGGACTCATCGACAAAAACATAGAGAACTACGGACTCATATCGATCAACGAGTGCGGCGAGAAGTTCATATCGCACCCCAAGCCGGTTACGGTAACTCTCGACCACGACTACGATCAGGAGGAACAAGAGGCCGAGCAGACGAGCGGGCGCGGCGGCGGTGCTGCCGACGAAGAGCTGTTCGCCATGCTCAAAGATCTGCGGCGCAAGGTGGCCAAAGAGCACGACCTGCCGCCATATGTCATCTTCCAGGATCCGTCGCTGGAAGATATGTCGATGCAGTATCCCGTCACCCTCGAAGAGTTGCAGGGCATATCGGGTGTCGGAGCCGGCAAGGCGCAGAAGTTCGGTGCGGAGTTCATCAAACTCATCAAGGCCTATGTCGAGGAGAAAGAGATCGAGCGTCCGCAGGACATAGTCGTCAAGGCCGTGGCCAACAAGTCGAGCAACAAGATATTCATCATACAGTCGATCGACCGCAAGATGGATTTCGAGGATATAGCCCGTGCGCGCAACCTCGACATGAACGAGTTGCTGACCGAGATCGAGGCCATCGTCAAGTCGGGCACGCGTCTGGACATACAATACTATCTCGACACGCTGATGGACGAGGACAAGGTAAACGACATATACCTATATTTTAAAGAGGACGCCGAGAGCGACTCGCTCGACGATGCCGTCGAGGAGCTGGGTTCGGAGTACACCGACGAGGAGATACGACTGGTGCGCATAAAGTTCATGTGCGAAGTGGCGAACTGATTATAATCCGGAATTTTGACAGAGGTAAGAGCAAAAAAATCGCTCGGCCAGCACTTTCTGACCGACCTTAACATAGCACGCAAGATATGCGACTCGCTTTCGGGAGGCGAGACCGATGCGCCCGACACCGTATTGGAAGTAGGTTGCGGCATGGGTGTGCTGACACAGTTTCTGTTGCAGCGCAACGACATCGTAACCCACGGAGCCGAGATCGACAAGGAGTCGGTCGACTACCTGCACCGCCATTATCCCGACTTCGCACCGCGTCTCATAGAGGGCGACTTTCTGGCGATGGACATACGCGGCATGCTTGGCGACAGAGTGAAGATAATAGGCAACTTTCCATACAACATATCGTCGCAGATATTCTTCAAAGTACTCGACAATCGCGACATCGTACCCGAATGCGTGGGCATGATCCAGCGCGAGGTGGCGGTGCGGCTCGCCGAACCTCCCGGCTCGAAAGAGTACGGCATATTGAGTGTGTTGTTGCAGGCATGGTACGACATAGAGTATCTGTTCACCGTCGGCGAGAAGGTGTTTTCTCCGCCGCCAAAGGTAAAGAGTGCCGTGGTGAGACTGCGGCGCAACGGCGTTGAGCGACTCGACTGCGATGAGAAGCTGTTCATCAAGGTGGTGAAAGCCTCGTTCGGCCAGCGGCGCAAGATGCTACGCAACTCGTTGCGTGCGGCATTCGGCGACTTCGGCGGCCATGAGCACAGATTCTTCACCATGCGCGCCGAACAGCTGTCGGTGGCCGATTTCGTAGAACTTACGCAGTGGGTGGCGCAAAACAGATAGTTTCACGTTACAAGCAAAGCATATGACCGTTAAGTTTCAATATCCGGGCAACATCGCTCCGGTGATTATAGCTGCGATTTTCGCAATTATGACTGCGGCGGGCTGTCGCAACAATGCCGCCGTGGCCAGCTGTCGCGACAGCGCAGAGCGCATCGGCAGCTTCTACACCGAGTATATCGAAACATGGCTCGCCGATGAAGAGGATTTCGAGGCTCGGCGACAAGCTGTTTTAGAGCGTTACGTCGCACAGTCGCTGCTCGACAGATTGCATAGCTCGCAGTTAGATTTCGACCCGTTCTTACAGGCTCAGGATTGCGATCGCAGCGTGCTGGAAAAACTCACCGTCGAGCGGTGTGCTGACCGCGACAACGCCTGCCGCATAGCTCTTTGGGACGAATTCAACAGGCAATACCGCATCGTCATTTTAGAGATCGACGCCGATGGCATGATATCCGGCATCGACGGCATGTTCCGGTAGATGCCGCCGGGCGACAAACAACGATCCCCGTATCGAAGCTGTTCGATACGGGGATTACCGTTACCGGCCGAACCGGTCTTAATGCCTAAACGGCGCACATCGCTACTTGATCTCGATGCAGCGCGTGGCGGGAGTTGCGGCGGCAGTAGTCTTCTTGGGGATCTCGATCTTCAACACGCCGTTCTCCATCTTGGCCGAGATCTTGTCGCGCTCGATCGATTCGGGCAGCGTGAAGCTCTGACGGAATGAGCTGTAAGAGAACTCGCGGCGCAGATAGTGACCCTTCTTGGCCGGCTTGCCCGAAGCGGCTGCCGCAGGAGTTGTCGCAGCAGAGGTCGGCGTGGTCGTCCTGGCCGATTCTGCGGTCTTGACAGATTCGGGTGTCTTGGCCGTCTCGTTATTATAACCGTACTTCTTCTGCTCATCATGGCCATACTTCTCACGCTCATCATAGCCATGTTTCTCCTGCTCGTCGCGCCCGGCAGCCTTGACCTTGCCGGCATCATAGGCGGTCTTGTCGCCATAAGTCTTCGCCGGCTCGGTCTGCTGCGTTTCGCTGCGTTTTTCAAGATTGATGACCAACTCGTTGTCGGCCGTTATGTCGATATGAAAATCATCTTTGGTCATACCCGGGGCCGCGACCTCTACGGTGTAATCGTGCTCGTTCTCGATGACGTTGACCGCAGGCGTAGACATTCGCTTGTATTGCGACAACGACAACCACTCGTCGCCGAAAAAGTCGTTGAACAGACTCGGCAACCAATTCTGATTCTTAATTGCTGGCATCATAATTTCAAATCTTATATATCGTTAAACAAATCTTCCGACGGTTCTCTCCGGCGGCTCACCCCCTAACGGCAAATTACATACCAACCCGATTGCCGTCTGCTGCAACACAATTGCGGCAATGACCGCCGACCGCCAAACCAATCGGAGGAAAACAACGGCACATTCGACGATATTTGCCGGCCAATCGTTTGGCGGTTCGAAATATTATTGCTATTTTTGCAGGCTTTAAACCCCGAACGGGTTATGCGTATATTATTAACCAATAAAAATTTTTAGCACAATGGCTGTTAAAATTCGTTTGGCTCGTCATGGTAAGAAGGGTTATGCCTTCTATCATATCGTTGCCGCAGATAGCAGAGCGCCACGTGATGGTAAATTCATCGAGAAGTTGGGTACATACAACCCCAACACGAATCCTGCTACGATCGATTTGAAGTTCGACAGAGCTTTGGATTGGTTACTCAAAGGCGCACAACCTACGGATACTTGTCGAGCAATCCTCTCGTACAAGGGCGTATTGTATAAGAAACACCTTCTGGGCGGTGTAGCCAAGGGAGCATTCTCTGAGGCTGATGCCGAGGCCAAGTTCAACAAGTGGGCCGAGCAGAAAGAGGGTAAGATCGCAGCCAAGACCAACAAGCTGTCGAGCGACGCAGCTGCCGCCAAGAAGGCGCAGTTCGCAGCCGAGGTTAAGGTCAAGGAGGATCGTGCCGCCGCTATCGCCGAGAAGAAAGCAGCCGAGGCTGCCGCAGCAGTTGCCGCTGAGGCAGAGGCCGCAGAAGCACCGGCAGAGGAGGCTACGGAGGCAGCTGCCGAGTAGTTTTTTCAAAAAAGAGATGTTGACGGTAGGACGCATAAACAAGCTCTTCGGAGTAGAGGGTGGCGTGAACATTACGCTCTACCCCACGTTCCCCGACAACTTCCGCACGACGGAACCGCTGTTTGTCGAGATCGACAAATTGGCGGTTCCGCTATTTTGTGCATCGTTCGAACGACGCGGGCAGACGGGCGCAATAGTATGTTTCGACGATATAGACACTCCGCGCCGCGCCGAAGAACTGCTCGGCCGCGAACTCATGATACCGTCGCCCGACCAGGAGCAGGACGACGATGAATTTTACATGGAAGATCTCATCGGATTCTCCGTCGAAGCCGGCGAGGCCAAGGGTGAACTGACCGATTATATAGACAGCGAAGCCAATCCGCTGTTCGAGGTGACGATCGACGGAAACGAATATCTAATTCCTGCCGTCGAGGAGTTCATAGCACACATCGATTTTGAGGCACGCAATATCCGATTCGTGCTGCCTGAGGGTCTGCTCGATCTGTAACCAAAGAAGAGGGTCTCAAAAAAAACGTCCTCACATTATATCAGGAGGCGCAACACTCCTCCCCTATCGTCCAATCCATGTGGCACGATGCCACAACTGCTCCAACAATCCGCGCTTGTGATGCGCAAGCCACCATCGGCAGAACATGCACTGCAACACCACCACTGCCATACCCAGAAGCAGGCTCATCGTGTGTCCTGAATAGCGATAGAGTCCGAATCCCCAACCGTAAAACAGCATGCCGCCAATGACCGACTGTCCGATATAGTTCGTCAGCGACATCTTGCCGTAGGGAGCAATCGCCATCAGCACACGACGGGCGCGCGTCAGATAGAACAGCAACACCACACCCGACACGATGATAAACATCATCGAGAGATTGCGCCACATGGAGAGCATAACCCGGGCAGAGTGCGCCACACACACATTGTCGATCACCTCGGGCAACCGTTCGCTCAGCGGATAGAGCAAAGCGAATGCCGCCGCAGACGAGACCAGAATCGCCCGCCACTTTCGCAGGTTATCCCCCTCGTCATAAAACAGACGGCTCCGGCCTATCAATATTCCCACAACGAACAGCAACAGCGTCTGCGTCATTCGACCATGCTCTATGGCCCAAAGAAAGTTACACGGCAGACCATGTTCTATGCCGGCCGCGGCGACATCTATCAACGAACCGTCGATCTGCGCCGGCATTATGGCCGCAAAGTGTGCACCCGATCCAAGCGACAGCGGTCGCAGCGATTCGTCCGACAGTCCCAATATCATATATACCAGTTCGACCGGTTGCAACAGCAGCACCGCGGCAATCCACCTCAACGCCCTGCTGCTCAGCCTAACCAGTGGCAGTACCACCAGCCCGCACACGGCATACAGAAAGAGTATGTCGCCATTATAGAAGCACAAATCTACCAGCCCGAACATCATAAGAAGCACCATGCGCCACACGAATCTCGGCCGGAAATCCACGCCCCGCTGTGCCTGATTGTCATGCTGAATATACAGGCTCAGACCGAACAGCAGTGCGAATATGGCATACATCTTACCGGCGAGCAGGAAGAACAGCGTGTCCCACACCGCACGGTCTATGGCCGTGGGTTCGGGAAACATATAGAAATTCATGTGCTCGACGAAGTGTATCAAGACAATGCCGCCTATGGCTATGCCGCGCAGGACATCGGCCACATCGATACGGCTGTTGGGCAGTCCCGAAGGTGAATAACTGTACATGCAGTTGCGTATTAATCAATGTTTACCATGCAAATTTACGGAAAATTTCCGGCTGCGGCAATATTTTGCTACCTTTGCAAAAAATTTAATCGACTCATGCGTATAGTAGTAGGTCTGTCGGGCGGCGTCGACTCGTCGGTGGCGGCATATATTCTCAAACAACAGGGACACGACGTAATAGGTCTGTTCATGCGCAACTGGCACGATACGACCGGCACACTCGAAGGCGACTGCCCCTGGTACGACGATCAGATGTTCGCCGAACTGGTGGCCAAACGTCTCGACATACCGTTTCATTATGTCGACCTGTCGCAGGAGTACCGCGCACGCGTGGTCGAATACATGTTCGCGGAGTATGAACGCGGACGCACACCCAATCCCGACGTGCTGTGCAACAGGGAGATCAAGTTCGACGTATTTCTGAAAGAGGCTCTGAAACTCGGTGCCGAGGCCGTGGCCACAGGTCACTACTGTCGCCGCACGGAGAGCGTCGTCGACGGCCGCAAGGTCTATTCGCTGCTGGCCGGCAGCGATCCCAACAAGGATCAGAGCTACTTTCTGTGTCAGCTCTCGCAGGAGCAGCTCCGCTACGCAATGTTTCCCGTGGGCGAGATGCTCAAACCCGAAGTGCGGCGCATAGCCGAACAGCAGCACCTGGCAACGGCCAAGCGCAAGGATTCGCAGGGAATATGTTTCGTGGGCAAGGTCGATCTGCCCATATTCCTTCAACAGAAACTCGCCGCCAAGCAGGGAAACGTGCATGAAATATTGCCATCGTGCCGGCGTCTCGTGCGCGACATCTCTCCCGACGACTACAAGTCGCTTAGCGAGCCGTATGCCTTCACCGTGCGCGACGGCAAGAAGATCGGAACGCACAACGGCGCACACTTCTACACCATAGGACAACGCAAAGGTTTGGGCATAGGCGGCCGCAAGGAGTCGCTGTTCGTGGTTGCCACCGACATCGACCAGAACGTGATATACGTCGGCGAGGGTGACTCCCACCCGGCACTCTACCGCCGCGCATTGAAGATCCGCCCGGAAGAGGTGCACTGGATCGATCCTGAGGAGTCTATGCAAATCGGGCAGAGACGTCGTTACTCGGTTCGTATCCGCTATCGCCAGCCATTGCAGCAGGCCGAGCTCATAGCCGACACCGACGGACTCTATATCCTTTTCGACGAGCCGCAGCGCGGCATAGCCGCCGGACAGTTCGCCGCATGGTACGACGGCGACCGACTCGTCGGCAGCGGCGTCATCGACAGATAATCGCGACGCACATGCGCACGGTAATTTCCATCGCCATTGTCATATATGCCGCCATTTCGGCAGCCGGAATTGCAGCACGGCAACCCTCAGGCATTGCCTACTACGATGCAGACCGGCTCTACGACACTCTGCCGTCGCTCTTCTACGACGACCGAGCCTACACTCCGCAAGGCAAATACAAATGGAACGGCAACCGCTATCTTCGCAAGATCGGAGGTATAGCCGCCGTCGTCGATTCGATGGCCCTGCCGGTAGTGGCTCTGTATGGAGTAGAGAACGAGCAGGTAGTGCGAGATATAATCGACCGATGCGGCGAAGATTATTCCTACGTCCATCGCACACTCTCGACGCGCAACGGTTTGGATTTTGCATTGCTGTATTGGGGCGACAGGCTGTTCATCGATCGCGTGGAGAGCGGATTCGACTACATGGCGATCTACGGCAGCCTGGACAGCCGACGCATAGTGCTGATACTCTGCCGTTACTCGTCGGCAGCCGAACGCCTCGCCTCGAAAGAGGCGCAAGATGGCGACCGCACGGTAATAGTCATGGGACGCACCGACAATTTCGATACAAAAGGAGGTTTGTTTCGCGATGCTACCGCAGCGGCCGAAACCGCCGGCATGGGCAATGCCCTGCTGTCGAACGGCTGGAAGATGCTCGACCGGGTGTTGACCGACACCGTCACCCGCGCCGAGGCATCGGTATATGCCCGGCAGTGGCTGCTCGACGAGCGCAACCGTCCGGCAGCTACATTTCGCGGCAGAAGATACGCCGGAGGCAGATCGGGACGTCTGCCCATATACATCTATATCCGCTAAAACTTTGGGATTTTATAAAAAAACGTTATCTTTGTAGTTCGAAAAAATGCGAACAGATTGACTTAGAATATCATTTATTTTTCAAATAACTAAAAACTAAACAATTATGGCAGATGTAAAACGCGTCTACACCTTCGGTAACAAAGAGGCCGAGGGTAACGGCAAAATGCGAGAGCTGCTCGGAGGCAAGGGAGCCAACCTTGCCGAGATGAATCTTATCGGCATACCCGTGCCTCCCGGATTCACCATCACCACCGAGGTATGCACGGAGTACTATTCTCACGGTCGCGAGAAGGTGATCGAGATGTTGCGCCCCGAGGTAGAGGCCGCAATGAAGAATATCGAGAACCTTACGGGTCGTAAGTTCGGCGACAAGGTGTTGCCGCTGCTGGTTTCGGTTCGTTCGGGTGCACGCGCATCTATGCCCGGTATGATGGATACTATCCTCAACCTCGGTATGAACGACGAGGCCGTGGAGGCTGTGGCCAAGCTGTCGGGCAATCCCCGTTTCGCATGGGACTCTTATCGCCGTTTCGTACAGATGTACGGCGACGTGGTACTCGGCATGAAGCCCGTATCGAAAGAGGATCACGATCCGTTCGAGGTATTGATCGACGCCCAGAAAGAGAAGCGCGGCGTGAAGATGGATACCGATCTGTCGACCGATGACTTGAAGGAGTTGGTTGCCAACTTCAAGAAGGCCATCAAGGAACAGACGGGTCAGGAGTTCCCCACCAATCCCTGGGATCAGCTCTGGGGCGCAATCTGCGCAGTATTCGGTTCGTGGATGAACGAGCGTGCAATCCTCTACCGCAAGCTCAACAACATTCCTCAGGAGTGGGGTACGGCAGTATCGGTACAGGCCATGGTATTCGGTAACATGGGTGAGAACTCGGCTACCGGTGTGGCATTCTCGCGCGACGCAGCCACCGGCGAAAACATCTTCAACGGCGAGTACCTCATCAACGCTCAGGGCGAGGACGTGGTAGCCGGTATCCGCACTCCGCAGCAGATCACCATCGAGGGATCGCGCCGCTGGGCCAAGGCTCAGAACATATCGGAGGAGGATCGCAAGACGAAATATCCTTCGTTGGAGGAGGTAATGCCCGCAGTATATGGCGAGCTGAACGAGATACAGCACCACTTGGAGCAGTATTTCACCGACATGCAGGACATCGAGTTCACCATTCAGGACGGCAAGCTGTGGATGTTGCAGTGCCGCAACGGCAAGCGTACGGGTGCAGCCATGGTTAAGATCGCCATGGACATGCTGCGCGACGGTCTGATCGACGAGAAGACAGCCGTATTGCGCTGCGAACCGGCCAAGCTCGACGAGCTGCTCCACCCCGTATTCGACAAGGAGGCTATCAAAAACGCCAAGGTCATCGTCAAGGGTCTGCCCGCATCGCCCGGTGCCGCTACCGGTCCGGTCGTATTCTTCGCAGACGACGCAGAGAAGCATCTGGCAGCAACTGGACAGAAGGCTATTCTGGTGCGTATCGAGACCTCGCCCGAGGACTTGAAGGGTATGCTCGACGCTGCCGGTATTCTTACCGCTCGCGGCGGTATGACCTCACACGCAGCCGTGGTTGCCCGCGGTATGGGCAAGTGCTGCGTATCGGGTGCCGGTGAGTTGGAGATCGACTACAAGGCGCGCACGATCAAAGTAGGCGGCTATACCATAAACGAGGGTGACTGGATTTCGCTCAACGGATCGACCGGTGAGGTTTATCTGGGTCAGGTAGCTACTCAGGAGGCCAACCTCGACGGCGATTTCGGCAAGCTGATGGACCTGGCATCGAAGTATGCCACTCTGAAAGTACGTGCCAATGCCGACACGCCGCGCGATGCCAAGCAGGCATTCGCATTCGGTGCTCAGGGTATCGGTCTGTGCCGTACCGAGCACATGTTCTTCGAGGGTGACCGCATCAAGGCTATCCGCGAGATGATTCTGGCCGACGATGAGGCCGGTCGCCGTGTGGCTCTGTCGAAGCTGCTGCCCATGCAGCGTGGCGACTTCGAGGGTCTGTTCAAGGTGATGCAGGGTTATCCGGTGATCGTTCGTCTGCTGGATCCGCCCTTGCACGAGTTCGTTCCTCACACCGAGAAAGAGCAGCGCGAGATGGCAGCCGAGATGAATATTCCTTTCGAGAAGGTCGTTGCCAAGGTCGAGTCTCTGCACGAGCAGAACCCGATGCTCGGTCACCGCGGTTGCCGTCTGGGCAATACCTATCCCGAAATCACCGAGATGCAGGCTCGCGCCATCATCGAGGCAGCAATGAATGTCAAGGCTGCCGGTACGCCCGTCAAGGTAGAGATCATGGTGCCGCTGGTAGGTAACCACAAGGAGTTGCGCTATCAGAAGAATGTTATCGATCAGACTGCCAACGCCGTATTCTCGGAGCGTAACGATCGCATCGACTACCTGGTAGGTACGATGATCGAGGTTCCGCGTGCGGCTGTGACAGCCAATCAGATCGCCGAGGTTGCCGAGTTCTTCTCGTTCGGTACCAACGACCTGACCCAGATGACGCTCGGTTTCTCACGCGACGATATCGGCAAGTTCCTGCCCGTATACCTCGAAAAGAACATCTTGAAGAACGATCCGTTCAAGATCCTCGATCGCAACGGTGTCGGTCAGTTGATCCGCGAGGCAGTATTCAAGGGACGCTCGACTCGTCCCGACTTGAAGTGCGGTATCTGCGGCGAGCACGGCGGCGAGCCCTCGTCGGTAGAGTTCTGCCACTTCGCAGGCCTGAACTACGTAAGTTGCTCGCCCTATCGTGTGCCCATCGCACGTCTGGCAGCCGCTCACGCAGCTCTCAGCGAGGATAAATAATCTCCGCAAGGAGATAATTCAGACAGTCCGGACGACAGTTCGGACTGTTTTTTTTATCCCCGAACCTTGCCGCAGAAAGAGAGTTTTGATAACTTTGTATGCAAATCATCAATGCTCGATACCATGAAACGATATATTGCGATATTGGCCGCACTGATATGCACGATCGCCTCTTGCCACTACGCCGCAGCCCAAGACAAGGGACGGCTCAGTCTCGGCATGCGCATGGCAGGATATACGCGAGCCAAAGCGTTTGCACTTGGCATCTACGGCAACTACGGCCTGACACGCTGGCTCGACATAGAGCCGGGTGTCAACATCATGTGCAAGGAGCTTAGCTCGGTAGACATCTATTGCGACCTTCATGTGATTCTCGAACTGACAACCAAAAGTTACATCTACCCTATCGTCGGCATCAGCATTAATCAGATCGGCTCCAAAAGCCAAAACAGCGAGGGGTGGTCGTTCGCCGGAGCGCTCGGTGCCGGATTCAACTATCGCCTCAACCACCGATGGACAACCTCCGCTCAATGCAAATGGCTGTCACAAACAGCCGCCAATCACCGCAATCCCGTGGTGTTGTCGCTCGGCATAGAGTATATGTTTTAGAGAGACATTATCAAGCCAGCCTGGGGCTGACCTGGACTTCATCTGCGGGCTCTCACACAAACCCAGCCTATTCGACTCTCCGATACACAGCCGCAATAAATCGGCACCGGCTTCTCGCTCGAAATGACAAGACCTCAGATTTGTCATGCTTAACGAAGCTGTGCGAGATGAAGCATATGGGAAAAACGCAGCCTGCGACATATCGAGTGCGGAGAGACATGACAATGGAAATAGTCGCGCACAGATGTTTCGCTGGTGCTCAACATGACAAGACAATGGGAACCACCCCTTCATTGTTCCGGCATAAAAGAGGCGCGAATAGGCTATACATCATGCCTATCCGCGCCTATGATTGAGGTGACGCTAACAACCTCTTTTCTCAGAAAAGAGAAAGATTTTTCGTTAAAAATGGTATGCCACTGCCAAACCGAAATTCCAGAATCCGGGAGTGAAGAAACCGCTCTTGCTACCACCTGCGACAGCACCTACGACCGGACGATAATCGACGTCGATCGAGATCGGGGTATTCTTGAACAGACAGCCGAACGAGCATGAACCGGCAACACCAACCAAAAAACCTGCGTTACCGAAATGATATGCGCCGACAGTAGCACCGACACCGGCATTCAGATGCCATGTGCATGTACGGGGAGTCCAATCCCACTCGCAGCAACGCCAGTTATATATACCCGTCAGAGCAATACCGTCGTAGTTGGGTACCGACAAGGTGAACTGCAAATAGTTCTCCGAGCTGAGGTTGTAATCGAACAACAACTCGACACTACCGCCGAAACGGAGTCCGGCCGCATACTTTGTATCTTGTGCCTTGGCGGCAGTAGCTACGGCAAAGCACATCACAACAGCAACAATAAACTTTTTCATAAGTCGTATTTTAATATGGTTACTACAAAATTAATATAATTAGTTAAAAAGCAAACTTATCCGTCAAACAAATCAACCAACGGACGGATTGTTATAACGAAACCCGGCCATGCGTGGGATTATTCAGACAAGATTCATGCAAAACGGGAAATCATCGCTTGGTCTTATACGTGCAGCGATAAATGCCCTTTGCCAACTTATAGAGCTTGTTTTTTATAAGATTGCGACGCAGCGGCGAGAGATGATCGGTAAAGACCTTGCCTTCGATATGATCGTACTCGTGCTGAATCACACGTGCTGGACGTCCGTCGAACTCCTCGTCGTGCTCGACGAAATTCTCATCGAGATAACGCATGCGGATCTTCACCGGACGACGCACGTTCTCGTGAAGTCCCGGCAACGAGAGACAACCCTCCTCGAACAGATCGGTCTGCTCCGAGTGTTCATAGATAACCGGATTGACGAAGACGCGACGGTAATCGGCAAGCGACGGATCCTCCTCGCCCCACGGCGTACAGTCGACGATGAACATGCGAATGTTTTTACCGATCTGCGGTGCTGCCAGACCGACACCTTCGGCCTCACCCAGCGTCAGAAACATATCTTCGACGAGTTTGTCGAAATCGGGATAATCCTTGTCTATGTCGATCGACTCGTTGCGCAGAGTCTGCGAACCGTAAATAACTATCGGGTAAATCATAATTATGTAGTTTACAATCTAAATACATGAATCAGTGCCGGCAGGCCATGTAATCCTGCAAAATAATCGTGGCCGAGACCTTATCGACCAACGCCTTGTCGCGACGTGCCATCTTGCCTATACCGCTCTGACGTATAGCCCATTGAGCCAGCACCGATGTGAAGCGTTCGTCGTAGCCGACAACGCGTTTATCGGGATATGCGTGGCGCAGGCGTCCCATAAGCGGTTCGACGTAACGCATCGTATCCGAGGGCGAGCCGTCCATCTGACGAGGATAGCCGACAACGATCGTGTCGACCTCCTCTCGTGAGAAATAATCGGCCAAAAATCGTTCCAGCGACCGCGTCTCGACCGTCTCCAACGCCGTGGCGATAATCTGCAAGGGATCGCTCACTGCGATCCCCGTACGACGCGTACCGTAGTCTATTGCAAGAATGCGAGCCACGTCCGACGAATTAAGCCTTGACCTTCGAGAGCAACGAACGGAACGACACCTCTCCGTCGACCAATGCGGGCAGAGCGTCGATTGCGATACGCTCCTGCTCCATGGTGTCGCGATGACGCACCGTCACGGTATTGTCTTCCAGAGTCTGATGATCGACTGTCACGCACAACGGTGTGCCGACGGCGTCCTGACGGCGATAACGTTTGCCGATAGAGTCTTTCTCGTCGTAAGCCACATTGTGGTCAAGTTTGAGCATGTCGATGATGCGCTGTGCCACTTCCGGCAGTCCGTCCTTCTTGACAAGCGGCATGACGGCCACCTTCGTCGGGGCAAGAGGGGCAGGTATGCGCAGAACCACGCGCTCCTCGCCGCCGTCGAGCTTCTCCTCGGTGTAAGCCGCCGACATGATTTGCAGGAACATGCGATCGACACCGATCGACGTCTCGACGACATAGGGGACATAGCTCTGTCCCAATTCGGGATCGAAATACTGTATTTTCTTGCCCGAGAACTCCTGATGACGTCCCAAATCGTAATCGGTGCGCGAGTGGATACCCTCCACCTCCTTGAATCCGAACGGGAAGTTATACTCGATGTCGGTTGCGGCATTGGCATAGTGAGCCAGTTTGTCGTGGTCGTGGAAACGGTAGTTGTCGTCGCCGAAGCCCAATGCGCGGTGCCATGCCATACGGGTCTCTTTCCACAGCTGCCACCAACGCATCTCCTCGCCCGGACGCACGAAGAACTGCATCTCCATCTGCTCGAACTCGCGCATGCGGAATATGAACTGGCGTGCCACGATCTCGTTGCGGAATGCCTTGCCGATCTGAGCTATACCGAACGGCAGTTTCATGCGGCCGGTCTTCTGCACATTCAGGAAGTTGACGAATATGCCCTGAGCAGTCTCCGGACGCAGATATATGGTCGATGCACCGTCGGCCGTCGAACCCATTTGCGTAGAGAACATCAGATTGAACTGACGCACCTCTGTCCAGTTGCGCGTACCCGATATGGGACATACGATCTCGCAATCGACGATGATCTGTCGCAGCTCGGCCAGATCGTTATCGTTCAAGGCCTCGGCAAAACGAGTGTGCACGGCATCGCGCTTGGCCGCCGTCTCGGCAACACGTGGCGACGTGGCACGATACTTCTCCTCGTCGAACGACTCGCCGAAACGCTTGCGTGCCTTCTCCACCTCTTTCTCGATCTTCTCGTCCTGCTTGGCAAGCCAGTCTTCGATGAGCACATCGGCACGATAACGCTTCTTCGAATCGCGGTTATCGATCAGCGGATCGTTGAATGCTCCGACATGACCCGATGCCTCCCACGTGCGCGGGTGCATGAAGATGGCGGCATCGAGGCCGACGATATTCTCGTGCAGCTTGACCATCGAATCCCACCAATAGCGTTTGATGTTGTTTTTCAGCTCGACACCGTTCTGACCGTAGTCATACACAGCACCCAGACCGTCGTAGATCTCGCTCGACGGGAATATGAAACCGTACTCCTTGCAGTGAGCTACCAGTTTTTTGAAGAGTTCCTCCTGTGTCATTGTTATTTGGTTATATTATTTTCCACACTTGTTTGATCTACAAAGGTAGCATAAAAAAATCAAATTCGACAATCATCAAAGCGAAATGTCGAATAAAACACTCTCCTCCCAACTGCGGCATTCGATACCGCAGCGCATCACAGCAGAGAGTGGGAACGGAAGCTGTAAGAGGCGTTGTTGCGGGCGATGATGATATGGTCGAGCAGCGTGATGTCGAACAGCCGGCAGGCCTCGGCGGCACGTTGCGTAAGCTGCCTGTCCTGCACGCTCGGCTCGGCTGCACCCGAAGGGTGATTGTGTACAAGTATGATCTGAGTGGCGAGCAGTTCCAATGCGCGCTTTACTATAAGACGGTGATCGACGACCGTTGCCTGCACACCGCCCTGACTCACGCGCATGCGCTCGATGACGCGATTCGACGAGGTGAGATACAACACCCAGCACTCTTCATATGGCAGCGTATCGACCAGCGGTCGCATAAGCCGCTCCACATCGTCGCTCGACGAGATGTCAACCACCTCTCGGCTGCGCTCAGCCGCCACCCGCCGGCCTATCTCGGCCGCGACCTTCAACCGCACGGCACGGCGCAGCCCAAGTCCCGCAATCATGCGCAGTCGCGACACCTCATGCGCAGCCACACCTGCCAACGAGCCTCCGCACTCGGCGAGCAGTCCGGCAGCAATGGCTCGCACATCGCTATCGCCATCGCACAAGAGCAGGCACAACAGCTCTTCGTCGGTCATGGCACCGGCTCCGCGCGACAACATTCTCTCGGTCAATATACGCATACAAAAAGATGATTCACAGACACTCTGCGAATTTACACATTTTTGCGCTATAAAAGATAAGATTGTACGACTTTTTTACGCCTTTTTCTTCATGCGGTCGAGAGTGTCGAGCAGCTGAGCACTCTGCTCGTCGCTTATGGTCATCGTGCTCTGCGACACGGAGAACGATGCACTCTGCTCCGCCTCCTTCTTCGAATCGCCTGCACCGTGGCCTACGACAATGCCGTCGACAAAGATCGTCGACGAGAACACCGGGCGACTCGACGAATAGCCCTTGTCGTGATCGGTGCGAAACTCTATGGCATGATGATTCTTCTGGCACCACTCTATCAGACGGCTTTTGAAATCGGTCTCCGACATGAGCATATCCTCCATGCTGAGATAACGGCCGTAGATGTCGTTTATCAGCAATCGATTGACGAAATCGTAGCCCTGATCGAGATAGATTGCTCCCATCATGGCCTCGAACGCATCGCCGTAGATATGTTTCTGCGTAAAGTTGCCGCCAGAATTTGAGATAAGATAGGTATCGAGTCCGAGGCTCTTGGCTATGCCGTTGAGCGACTGTCGCGAAACTATTTTCGAGCGCAACTGAGTCATAAAGCCCTCGTCGCGATCGGGAAACTCGATGAAGAGATAGTCGGACGTCACGCTCTCGATGACCGCATCGCCCAAAAACTCCAAACGTTCGTTGTTGATCTGCTGTCCGTTATCGAGCGTGACAGAGGCCGATTTATGAATCAACGCCAGCTTATACAACTCGATATTGTGAGGAATGAATCCGAACATGTCGTCGACGGCAGCATAATAATGCTTGTCACTGCCGAAGCGACGGCGAAGGGGACGCAGCAGAAAATCGAACATGGCAGAAAAAAAAGAATTGACTATTCGACAGATAATTTGCGGAATATGACGGTAGAGTTATGACCGCCGAAACCGAACGTATTGCTCAATGCGCAACGAACGTCGCGACGCTGGGACTCACCCAACGTAAGATTGAGCCGCGGATCGATCTGTTCGTCGAGATGCTCGACATTGATCGTGGGAGGTATGACACCGTGCGTGACGGCCATAACGCACGCCAAAGCCTCGATTGCGGCAGCGGCACCCAGCAAATGACCGGTCATGGATTTGGTCGATGAAATATTAACCTCTGGCAGACGGTCGCCGAACAGAGCTTCGAGAGCCTTCAACTCGGCGATATCGCCAAGCGGAGTCGATGTGCCGTGGACATTGATATAATCGATGTCGTCGACCGAGACCGAAGCATCGTCCAAAGCCTCCTGCATGGAGCGCATGGCACCCAAACCCTCCGGGTGCGGAGCAGTCATGTGATACGCATCGGCCGACATTCCGCCTCCGGCCAACTCGCAATAGATCTTCGCACCGCGCGCCACGGCATGCTCGTACTCTTCCAGCACGAGTGCACCGGCACCCTCACCCATAACGAATCCGTCGCGATCCGCATCGAACGGACGCGAGGCATGTTCAGGATCGTCGTTGCGCGTCGACAAAGCCTGCATGGAACTGAATCCCCCCACACCGGCAACATTGACGGCAGCCTCCGATCCTCCTGTGACGATGATATCGGCTTTGCCCAGACGTATAAGATTGAGTGCGTCGATAATGGCATGGTTCGACGATGCGCAGGCCGATGTCACACTGTAATTGGGACCCATAAAACCATATTTCATGGCGATATGGCCGGCCGCGAGATCGGCGATCATGCGAGGAACGAAGAATGGACTAAACCGAGGGAGTTCTCCTCCCTTGGCATAGTCCATACATTCGTTGAAAAAGGTCTCGATTCCTCCGACACCCGAGCTCCATATCACGCCGCAGCGGCGACGGTCGACGGCATCGCCATCGATACCGGCATCGCCCACGGCCTCGGCGGCCGCGATAAGCGCGTATTGGACGAACGGATCGTACTTGCGTACCTCCTTGCGGTCGAAGTAACGAGTCCAGTCGTAATTCTTGATCTCACAGGCGAATCTCACCTTGCAGCGGCTTGCATCGAAACGCGTAATCGGGGCGGCTCCGCTGACTCCCTGTTGCAGATTGAGGAAATACTCCCCGACACTTGCACCCAAAGGATTGATCGTACCCAAGCCCGTAACGACGACTCTGCGCAAATCCATCTCCAAGTTTTGAAATTCGACGGCGTGTGAGATTGCAACCGATTACGACAATTATTTCTTGTGCTCCTCGATGTAGCTGATAGCGTCGCCTACGGTAGCGATCTTCTCAGCGTCCTCATCGGGGATCTGAATATCGAAAGCCTTCTCGAACTCCATGATCAACTCAACCGTGTCGAGCGAATCTGCACCGAGATGTGCCGTGAAACTTGCTTCGGGTACAACCTCAGACTCTTTAACACCCAATTTGTCTACGATGATCTCGACAACTTTTGACTGAATTTCTGACATAATTAATAAGTTTTAGTTAAACATTATATATAAACACTTTCCGTATATTCTCACTTATTTTATCATGAGTCGGCACAAAAATAACACTTTTTTTATTATCTTTGGCAATATATCGCAATTTTTTTACAGGCCTACAAGCCCACAAGAGTATAAATAAATTAAGAATCAGAGGATTATGAATTTATTATTAATTTCCAATTCTACCAATGCCGGTGAAGAGTATCTCAAATATCCCATAGCCGAGATCGGACGTTTCCTTGCCGGAGTCAAAGAGATAGTATTCATACCCTACGCGGCCGTAACATTCTCTTACGCAGAATACGAGCGTAAAGTACAGGCGCGCTTCGACGAAATAGGCATACGCGTGCGCTCGATACACCGCTCGCCCAATCCGCGGCATATGATACGTCACGCCGAGGCCATATGCGTGGGCGGAGGCAACACCTTCGCTCTAACCAAAAAGATGCACGAACAGCATCTGATGGGTGCCATACTCAGCCGCATAAAGGCCGGCATACCCTACGTAGGCTGGTCGGCCGGCAGCAACGTGGCCTGCCCGACGATATGCACCACCAACGACATGCCCATCGTGCAGCCGCAGTCGTTCGCGGCAATAGGCGCCGTCAAGTTCCAGATCAACCCCCACTATCTCGATGCCAACCCCGCAGGTCATGCCGGCGAAACACGCGAGCAGCGCATAGCCGAATACATCGAGGCCAACTCGCGCCGCTATGTTGTAGGCCTGCGCGAAGGCTGCATGCTGCACTGCCACGACGGCAAGATCGAGCTGATCGGCAGCCGCCCGATGCGCATATTCAAGAAGGGCATCGAACCCTATGAGGTCAATGCCGGCGACGATCTCGGATTCCTCCGATAGCCCTGCCAGGCATGAGCGGCAGAGGCACACTGATAGGCTCGGCCGGCGAAGATGCCGCCGTCGACTGGTTGCGCGCCGAAGGATTCTACATCTGCGAGCGCAACTGGCGCGCCGGACGCTACGAGATCGACATCATAGCACTGAGATGGAACGAGGTGCACTTCGTCGAGGTGAAGACACGGCGCAGCAGCGGCTGGATCGCGCCCGAGCAGGCCGTCGATGCTGCGAAGATACGCGCGTTGCGCCGTGCCGCCACAGCCTACATGGCACGTCGTCACATGCGGCAATACGAGATACGGTTCGATCTAATCGCCGTGGAGACCCGCGACGACGGAGTGCGCGAGCTTAGATATGTTGCCGACATAATTTGAAAAAGCCCTTGCAACCATGCTCCCACAACAGTCATGCTATCGGTTTTTCGCACCGGTTTGCACGCCGGCCTGCCGGCCGAGGTGCGCAGACCCGATGACGCATTTGGCCGTTCATAGTTTTTTTTATACCTTTGGGCAGTTTTAATCAAGATAGTCATGGGGTTATATAACATAGGCATAGCCTTATACGATTTTGCAATAGGCATGGCCGCGCGTCGCAACCCGAAAGCACGCCAGTGGAAAGAGGGACGTCGGGGCATATTCGACAAGATGCGGAGCGCCATATCGCCTGACGACAGAGTAGTATGGGTGCACTCCGCTTCGCTCGGAGAGTTCGAGCAGGGGCGACCTATCATAGAGAAGATCAAGGAGCAATATCCCGACTACAAAATCCTGCTGACGTTCTTCTCGCCGTCGGGCTACGAGATTCGCAAGAACTATCCCAAGGCGGATTACATCTTCTACCTGCCGTCCGACAAGCCCTCGAACGTCCGTCGTTTTCTCGACATAGCCCACCCCGAGGCCGTCATATTCATCAAATACGAATTCTGGCTCAACTATCTCGGCGAACTGCGCAAACGCAAGATACCCACATACATCGTATCGGCCATATTCCGCCGCCAATCCATATTTTTCCGATTCTACGGCAGAGCATGGCGCAAGGCTCTCGAAACATTCTCGACACTGTTCGTGCAAAACGAGGAGTCGAAACAGCTGCTCGCCACCATCGGCCGCGACAATGCGGTGGTTGCAGGCGATACACGTTTCGACCGTGTGGCCGACATAGCCCATGCCGCCAGGCGCATTCCGCTGATCGAGGCTTTCAAGGGCGAATCGCGACTGTTCGTTGCCGGATCGACGTGGGGGCCCGACGAGGATATCTTGCAGGAGATAATCAACGACAACCCCGACATACGTTTCGTGGTCGCACCGCACGAGATGGACGAGCAGCGCATACGCCGCATCATCGACAATACGCGCGGCGGTGCAGTACGCTACACGCAGTGCGACGAGGCAAGCGATTTCTCGCATGTGCAGGTGCTCATACTCGACACCGTGGGCATATTGTCCTCGGTCTACGGCTATGCCTCATGGAGCTACATAGGCGGAGGATTCGGCGTAGGCATACACAACACGCTCGAAGCCGCCACTTTCGGTCTGCCCATAGCCTTCGGCCCCAACTACGCCAAGTTCAAGGAGGCACGCGACATGATCGGTCTCGGCGCAGCCCGCAGCATCGCATCGGCTGCCGAGCTGAAAGAGTGGTTCGCCCCTTTGCGCGACGACGAAGCCGCCCGACTGCACATCAGCCGCCTTGCCGCCGACTACACACAAAGCAACTGCGGAGCTACCGAGATGATTGTCGACGCTGTCTTCAAAAGTCGGCAGCACTAATCTGCAAGCCAGACTGGCCGGATTCACAAACCAGCAGGGAGCAGACTGCCAAACCGGCAAATCGAACGGGCATATACGGCATCATCGGTGTCGGCATATCTGTGAAAGATATGCCGACACTATCTTTTTTTAGGCATCGCGAACGATGCAATGCCGCACCGTAACGGGCAGATATGATGATTCGGAAGCGGCCGCCTGCTATCATTTCCATTAGGAATGCGCACGGCGATCAATGAGATTATCCGTCCGATCGCAAAATAGCGGAGCCGGCAGAGCACGGTCTACGGAACAAATAGTCGCGTTATTGGTTGCATGCCGCCGCAGTCCGGCTATGGCGCAAGGCACATGAGCCAACGTACTCCATGGACGACATCGCCAGAGAGAGTATACGAAAAAAAGGATCTCCCGCTGACGGAAGATCCCTCATATTAAGAGTAAAACTACCCTATTACAACCAACGAACCTCGTCCTCGCCGGCTGCGGCTTTGGTAATCACACCATTCTTGACATCATCGGGAATAGAGGTCTTGGTGTAGACACTGAGCACCGACTCGTTATTCTGGCTAAGCATATTGAGCGTCGTGCCGGCAGCATTTATACCGCAGGCATACGACGTTGCCCAAGGCACATTGTCGGAATAGACACCGGTCAACAAACGACCGTCGCGCTCCAACGAGTAGCGACCTGTATAGTGGTCGTAGCCGGCATGATAAACCAACTGATAGAGATCGAATGTACCGTCTGCGGCGAAAGATATATATACGTCGCCGATCTCATCGTTCGCACCCCATGATGTGAGATGCCACTCACCGGCAAGCGTATTGACCGTCAATGCTTCGCCGAGACCCGTATCTTCATTACCGCCATTTTCATTGCTTCCTCCGCAAGATGTCATTGCGACGACCATCATCGCCATCAACGACCATATTTTGATATGTTTCATCACTAATTCGTTAATTACATACATTTACTACAACCAACCGCCATTAGAGGCATGCGACGGACGCGCAATGAGTGCCAGCTCCTTGGTGATGAGCATACCGCCCATCGACGAGCCGCCACCGACACTCGTTCCTCCGGCAATCATATTGACCTTGACTACGATAGATCCGGGCTTGGTGCACGTGACAAGCAAGTTGTTGCCGAACAGCACCGGAGTCTCCGCAATACCGAGCTTCTCCATATCCTTCGGATCGACCTCGATCGACGAGAACTTGATACCGAGATTGCCGCCGCCCAAATAATCTTGCAGATTGATCGTCTGCTGAGAACCGATCGTCACAGGAACGCAACGTGTGCCGCGCACACCCATCAGCACCTGGAACGCATCGATAGTACCCGTACCCATCTTACCGCGGTAATCGGCCAGATTCATGGTATAGTATGACAGGCGCGTGCCGGTCAGATATGAGTTAATATCGTTGACCGAGGTCAGAATCAGAGCCTTGTACTGATCCACGGTGAATGTCTTGCCCAATTTAAGAGCATACGACAGACCCAGAGCAGCTACGCCCGACACATGGGGGCAGGCCATAGACGTACCGTCCATATAGCCGTATCGATTGTTGGGCAGAGTAGAAAGCACCGAGCAGCGACGAGTGCTGAGATCCTCGTATTCATCGCCACCGGGGGCTGCGATATTGCAACCGGGGCCATAGTTGGTATACCATGCAGGAAGACCGTCGGCCGACACTGCCGTAACGCTGATAATATTATTATAAGCACCCGGATAGCCGCACATTGAACCGGCATCGTTACCGGCAGCAAAGACGATCAGACCGCCGTCGAGAGCCTCGCAGTTCTTCATGCTTCTGAAATATTCGAATGCCTCCAACTCGCTGCTGTACACATTTGCAAAAGCGGCATCGTTGGTATACGAACCCGAAGCCACACCCCACGAGCACTGCAATATGCAGGCACCGTTGTTGGCTGCATACTGTATGGCTCGCACCGTGCTGGCCAGATTGTTGGACTTGCCCACGAATATCTGGCACGACATGATCTTCACACCGTCTTTCTTGCCCGAACCGCCTGCAACGCCGCTCACACCGATACCGTTGTTGTTCACAGCTGCAACCGTACCGCCCACGTGAGTACCATGGCCTGAATCATTGGGATCGGTCCAAGAGATGGCACCGCCCGTAACGAAATTATAACCGTAGATATCGTCTGCATAACCGTTGTTGTCGTCATCGACACCGGTCTGACCGTTCAGCTCACGCTCGTTGACCCACATGTTGTCCACCAGGTCGGGGTGAGTATAGTCGATACCCTCGTCGAGCACAGCCACGACTATATCGGGGTTACCCGTCTCGATAGCCCATGCTGCCTCGGCATTGATATCCGCTCCGGCACGAGCACGCGACGAGATATAAGGATCGCCCGTGTTGATGTAGTGCCACTGGTTAATCAGCTGCGGATCGTCGAACGGCAAATCGTTGGCACGCGTTGCCACACGCAACTCATCGAGATCGACCACACGCGCCTCGCCCCAGTCGGTTCTCTCGACCTGCTGGCAGAACTCCACTCGGTCGATAGCACCCAAACGCGCCAGGCTCATGGCCGCCTTGTCGAGATCCTGCGACTCGTCGAAACGCACCACATACCAGCGGTGCATGCCGCGAGCACGCAAACGATCCTCATGACGGGGATCGACCACGAAAAGACGCTCGATAGCATTTGCGCCTATTTCATACAACACCTCGTCGATATCCGACACTCCCGAACGCGTCATCATCGGTTCGGCAGCAGCGACAGCCTCAAAACTCTTGACGGCATCGTCGTTGACATAAAGTATCAACTCGCCAGCAACGGCGTTATTCGAGGTATGAATAAGTTTTTTTGCAATGGCGGCCTCGGTCGAATCGATGACCGTTTCTGCCTGCGGGTCGGTCGTACAACCGGCCAACAGCAAGGCTGCCAAGGCAATCCACGAAAATTTACACTTTACCATAATCATTCGTTTATAAAATATAGTACTCTATACGCAAAGATAATGATTTTTTTGTTACGGCAATATATAAAGCCTATAAAATAGAGATAGGGCACGACGTAAATGTCGTGCCCTATCATCGAGATTAGGATTCTAAGATCCCGAACCGTTTAGAAGCGTACCGCAGCCTTGAATGAAGACTTCTTGGCGCGAGCACAAGGCTCGGCTTTGGTGGCGATAGTACGCAACTGGCGGGGCTCGTTCAGGCTCGCGCAGGCAACAGTCGTGTCAACCATCTTCGAATCTTTCAAAGCGCGCTGCACGCCTGCATTCTGCAAATTGTTAAACTGCGAGGCGAAATCCAATGCCTTAGCACGTACAGACGAAGTAGCGGGAACCAACTCTACCTTTGTACCGGGATAGAACAGATTGACATCGCCCAATACCGAACCATCAGAAGCATTTGCAACAAATACTTCGATGTAGGTATTCAACTCTACAATCTGCTTGGTTGCCGGATCGACTTTGAATACAACGGGATCATCGATAGCGTCTGATGTCATATCGTCATACGCAAAGATACCCCAACCCTGAGTCTGAGCAGCATTGGCATAGCCCAACAGATATCCGAACATACAGCCTTTGCTCTCGTTGCCAACGACCGTACCGTCGCAAGTCAGAGTCGAAGCGGCAGAGTCGTAAACAGCATGCCAGCGCACACCGGGGCCGTCTATACCAAGATCTAAGATAATGAACTTGGCCGGATCGTCCGTACCTTGGAGGGTAAACGTATTCTCCGAAACAAATGAACTTGTATACGTCATATAGTAGCTGCCCAGAACCAGCTCGCCCTTATAGTCGACGCTTGCGGTAGAGCGGGTAGCAGATATGACATACTTCTTACCGTAGATGCTCTCGATCTCCATCAACAACGTATAAGACGTACCGGGCTCACGACCCGAGAAGTAACCGATATACTCTCCCTCTGCGTTCAAATCGGCAGTCATACTACCGCCTTTCTCGCCATCGTTAATACCATAAGTACTGAGAATGTCCTTATATTCCATGCCCGATCCTTCGATCGTTGCAGTCTTATTAATATAGTAGATGACATTCTTCACATCGGTAGCAGTGACCTTGAAGGCCAAGAAAGTCGTTGCAGGAAATTGAGCCTCAAATGCCTCGCCATAGTAATAAGCAATAGTGTTCAACTCCAATGCGCACTCGATATCAGGAATAGTTCCCCCCCCCTGACCGGGGAAGAAGAACGGAACGATGATAGCGTCGCCTGTCTTAGCCTCACCGTCAGCGTCATACGGAACGGCAACGAAGCTGCACATACCGCTGGCGTCGAGAGCCACGGCGATAGTGGTATGGTCGACATCACCCTCGGCGATGTTTTCCAACGAACCGTCTACGATACCTGCTACGACAGTGTCGCGATCAGAGGTTACATCACCCTCGGCAATGACATACTTGTAAGAAGCCACGTCGGCACCGAAAGAGAGGTTGAACAGAGCCGATGAAGTACCGTCGGCAGCGATCTTCATTCCATCATATGCAGCCGAAATAGAGCAGTCCACGATTTTCACACCGGGAAGAACCACACGGAACATCGAGTTAGAGTTTACTTTATAAGCACCCGGAGTCTCAGAGAACATAATCATCAGACCCTCCTGCGGGAAAGTAATCACACCGTCGACCAACGTACCGGGCATCTCTGAGTATGTATAGAGCCAACCGTCCTCACCCAGAATACAACCCAGCGGCTGAGGATTAGACGGCGAACCGATAACGACTGCATCGGGATCGGTAGCATCGATGATGAACTGCACAGCCTGAACATTATTGCCCAACTGGCTCGGATCCATATCGAACCACTCGCCAAGAAGCTGTGCATTGTAAGGAGATTCCAAATAGTAGTATCCCGGACGACCGTCATACTCATAAATCGCCACTTCGTGATCGCTCGGCTCTATACCGTTGTATGCAGAAGCAACGATATCGTCGCGGAACAAACCGGTACCCAACTTGATCCAAGGTGCGGCAACAACCAGTTTGACCTGAACCTGCGACTGTCCCCACTCCGACTGGTTACCCATCACAAGGAGTGAAATGGGATAGGTGGTAGAGGGAGTCAGATCCTCGAAATTGTAAGAGATGACTATCTTGGCCGAGCTGGCACCGGCAGCGAAAGTAACGCTGTTGGGAATGGTGAACAGACCCGACTCGTCTTCGAACATGAGCTGTATGGTCTCAGCCTCCTCGGTCTTGACACGCATAACGGGAATCTCGACAGTGGAAGCATCGCGCGAAAGCGTATAGCTGGTCGCGAGAGTAGCGCTGAAATAGACCTCCTGGCCAGTGGGCTCAGGAACCAGCGGATAGTCGTCGTCGCTACATGATGTCAGAGGTAACAACAAAACCGCAGCCGCCGCATATAGCAAGTTTTTTATATTTTTCATATTATTCATCTTTATAAATTACACCAAAAATGTCGATCGGAAACTACTCCCCGCTGTTCTCTTCACCTCCGACATTAACCTGCTGATCGCCGAAGTTGATCTCGAGGTTAGCCTCGATCTCACGAGTCGGAATATAGTATACCATCTTGCTGGCCTCCTGCTCAACTCTGATCTTACCATCTTCGTAATGGTTGTTGTTGGCAGCACCCCAGGTTGCGTCGAGACGATCTACGGGGATATTCAGACGACGGTTGTCGATATACTCGATACCCTCGCCCCAGAACTCGACACGCTTCTGGAAGTTGATCTCCTCGATAACATCAGCCTTGGTATTGGCCAGGCAGACATAACCGGGGATACGCGAAGCGAGCACCTGTGCCAGAGTGTTGCGTGCACCGGTCAGATCGCCCTGGTGAGCCAGAGCCTCGGCCTTGGTGAACCAAGCCTCCTCCGAACGCAGGTAGATGTAATCGCCCAACTCCCAGCCAGCAGCACTGCGGCTGCCCGAAGGAAGAGCCTTGACAGCGTCGCGACCGGCACCGATGAACTTGACAGACTGATAAGGTTCGTCGGCCGGAACATCGGTATCACGCAGGAAGCGATCGGTCGAACGGGCATGATTGCAGAACCACTGCAAACGCACGTCGTTGTCGGCGATACGGTCTACGAACGGCTTGAAACCGACTCGAAAAACACCGATACCAGCATAACCGTCACCATAGGCGTCCATCTGCGAGAAGAACGACATATATACAGTAGACGTATCGACAGTAATATCGAATCCCATGACTACGTCGGGCAGAGTGATAAGGCTGAAGCCCTGAGTAAGATCGCTCTCCGTGGTGAGGATCGGAATATTGTCCATTACGACCTGAGCATATTTGGCAGCGTTAGCCCAGTCATGCTTAACCATGTAGGCACGATAGAGATAGGTTGCAGCCACGCAGCCGTCGAAATCGGCGGGTGACGGAGTGTGGATCTTACCGATTCTCTCGAAGATAGCATATGCCTCCTCCAAGTCACCGAGCATCTGTTCGTAAACCTGCTCTACGGTCGACAGAGGCTGGTTGCCCGTAAGCTCCTCGGTCACGATGGGCACACAACTATATTGCGACCAGTCGTAGATATTTCCCTTGCCCCAAACCGTATCGTCGGCACCTACGTAGTAAGCACGCTGATAGAGATTGGTGAGCTGCCAGTAGGCATATCCGCGCGCGGTAAGTGCAACTGCACGATAGCGAAGCAAATCGGCATTCTCCGTATCCTTGTCGATAGAGGCAAGGAACTCGTTGGCAATTGCTATATGGGCATAATATTCGTTGTAGCGATTGCCCGTAGTTGCATAATTACCCGATGTTCCATAGTCGAGCAGATAGTGATAGTACGACATTGCAAAGCGTCCGGTCAAAACCATATCGTTGCCCATGAGCGATGTCAAATAGTCGAAACTCTTTTGTCCAAAATAATTGTGATTTACATTCTGATAAACATAAGAGTACAAATATGTATATATCGACTGCTCCTGTGAAGCGAAAACCTTATCGGGATCGGCCTCTGCAATCTCGTTCTTGCGGTCGGCACCCAGATACGAATCGTGGTAAGCCTCCTTGATACAAGAGGTTGCTACGGCAGAAGATAACAGTGCTGCTAAAATTATTTTTGTAGTTTTCATATATATTATCCTCCCTGATGTTTAGAAATTAAGATTTATACCACCCGAGATGGTTCTGATCTGTGCATAACCGCCGTATGAACCCTGACCGCTCATAGTAGTACGCGGGTCGAGACCCTTGCGAGCCGAGAACAGAGCCACATTGTCGGCCATAACGAATACACGTACGCTCTCGATACCGATCTTCTTCATCAACTTCGACGGGAACGTATAACCCAAAGTGATGTTGCGAATGTTGAAGTAAGAGGCCGATGTCAACCACAGGTCAGATGACTGGGTCATAGAGCTCGACTGGTTTACTGCGTTCCAGATAGGATACTCACCGCTTCTGGTCTCGGGATTCCAGGTCTTCCACATGTCGCGGTTGTGATTTACGTAGAACGATGTACCAAGCGTACCGGCATAGTTCGAGTCATAAACATAGCCGCCGATCTGGAATGCCGTAGCAACCGACAGATCGAAGCCGTAGAGACGCAGCGAGAAGTTAAGACCACCCTGGAAATCGGGCAGAGCCGACTTGCCGGTCTCGAATCTTGCATTCGAAGAAGTTACCTTGCCATAATCAGAAGTAATGCCCGTTACATGGTTACCCTTCTCATCGTAAATATAGTTACCATCGCTGTCCTGCTCGAAATAGTACCACGATGCCTGTCCGTCCTCTGTTACACCTGCATACTTGTAGAGATAATACTCATAACGGCTCGAACCCTCTTTCAATCGCTGATAAGTCTGCATCAAACCATTTTCCTTGTACTCATCGGGCAAACGAAGGATCTTATTGGCGTAGTGCGAACCGATGAACGATACGGTCAACTGAACGTTCTTGCGCTTGATGGCGTCTACGTTCAACTCGAACTCGATACCCTGGTTCTGCATATCGCCGATATTCTCATAGTTATAGGGACGACCGCTCGAAATAGCCTTGGTACGACTGAACAGCATGTCGTCGGTACGACGGTAGAAGTAGTCGATGTTACCGTAGAAACGTCCCCAGAGGTTGAAGTCGAGACCTACGTCGAAGGTCTTCTGCTTCTCCCACGTAAGATCGGGGTTACCGTAGAATGCAGGCGTGATACCCAAAGACGTACCGTCCCAGGTTACAGCCCACTGATCCTGATAAGGAGTATACATATAATCGACACCAAGATCCTCATTACCCTGAGTACCGTAAGATGCGCGGATCTTCAAATCGTTGAGCCAGCCGCGGGCATTCGACATAAAGTCTTCCGAAGAGATACGCCATGCGGCACCTACCGACCAGAAAGTACCCCAACGATCGAGGAAACGCGACGTACCGTCACGACGAACAGCGCCCGAAAGATAATACTTGTGGGCAAAATCGTAGTCAGCCTTCAAGAAATAACCCTCGATATTGTGCATATACTTTGTAGAGCTCAAGTCCTGCATAGCACCACCGTTATCCAGCTCGGGATTAGAGGGATCGTAGAAATTGGTCTTCTGACCCGACATGCGCTCTTCACTGAGTGAGTAGTACTCGTGACCGGCCAAAGCCTCGATATGGTGGTCGCCGATAGCCTTGCGATAAGCAAGCAGCTGGTTGAAGTTCATTGTCTCTGCGGCCGTAGATGCCTTGGTCGAACGACCGCCGAACGACTGACCGTCACCGATGGTAGGAGTATAGTAAGTGGTACCGATACCCGAAATGAGGTCGTATGCGTAGTTAACCGTGAAGGTAAAGTCCTTCAAGAAAGTAACCTCTGCATAAGTACGGGTCGAGAGGTTGTGATAAGTCGAACGACGAATATCCTCATAGAGGTTGCAGATAACGTTCTGGTTGGTGGCCGTCGGACGGTTGTCCGTACCGTCGGTAACCTTCATACCGTTATCGTACATGGGAGTACCGTCGGGGTTGTATTTCATATTACCCTCGGCATCGTAAGCGTGAACGGGATAGATGGGGGCCCAAGAGCGAGCCACCTCGAATGCATTAGATGCAGCACCCGACGACTCATTCATACCGTTTCTCGTAGTCTTGACATAAGCCATGTTCATACCGACCTTCAACCACTTGAACACCTGAGTATTGATATTGGCACGCATGGTCAAACGCTCATAATCCGAACCTACTACGTAAGAGTTATCGTCGAGATAACCCATAGAGAGGTAGTAGTCGGTCTTGGCGGTACCGCCCGAAACCGAAGCCGTATACTCCTGACGGAACGAGTTATTGAACATAGCATCGTAGAACGAATCGTCGTAGCGAACGCGAGCATGAGGATTCAACTTACCGTTGGTACCAACGAGATACTGTCCCGCAGGAATGATGAACGCGTTGTAGTTGCCCAACTCAGGCAACAGAGTCTGGCTGGCCGTAAGATTGGCGGCAGCGAGATCGTGACCGTTGTTGGCCCAAGCGTTGTTACGCAGACCGTACCATGTCAACTCGTAGAACTCGGCATTATTGCGAGTCATGTCGTAATCCGGCACACCACGCGTATTGACACCCCACGTACCCTTGAACGATACGCGAGTGCGATCCTGCTTACCGGTTCTGGTTGTAATCAATACCACACCGTTGGCGGCACGCGAACCGTAGAGCGAGTTGGAAACGGCGTCCTTAGATACCGACATATTCTCGATATCGGCGGGGTTGATGTCCGAAAGCGAACCGTTGAACGGCACACCGTCGACCACGATAAGAGCACCTGTACTCGCCGAAATCGAACCGACACCGCGCACTACGATCGCAGCATCGCTACCGGGCTGACCCGTCGAGCTGAAGATCTGCACGCCGGCAACGGCACCTTCGAGCGACTTGGTTACCGATGAAGCCTGAGAGTTGGCTATAAGACCCTCCTTCACCTTAGACACAGAACCCACAAGGTCCTCCTTGCGCTTCTTACCGTAAGCGACAACCGTTACATCTCCGATATTTGTAGAATCGTCTTTCATGACGACATCGATCTTCGTTCTGCCCGCTACGGGAACCGTCTGCGGTTCCAGACCGAGGAACGAGAATTTCAGAGTTGCATCAGACGGCGCAACGATCTCATAAGATCCATCGACATTGGTAGAGGTACCTCGTGACGATCCCTCAACCGTAACCGCTGCTCCGATCACCGGCTGACCCGATTCGTCGGTCACCTTACCGGTAATCTGCTGACCCTGTGCCGATGCCAAAGAGCACCCCAAAGCCAGAGCGGCAAACACAGATAGTACAACTTTTTTAACCATAAGCATTAGTTTTAACAAAATTTAATATAAAAGTTCACTTACAAAGATACGAAACGGAATTCTATTTACCAAATTATCTTATTAATATTTTTTAGTTATTTACAGTTTTTTAGAGGAAAGTTTTAAAAACTTACGATTCGTAATTAAAGTTTCAATTTGTTATACAATTTGAAAGCAGCGGAATCTGTTCCAAATAAACATGCGCAATATATGCAGAATAAGACGCCAAAATGAAACAATATGCAACAAAGCTATACCGCGAGATAATATTTTATAATCGGCGATTCGGAGGTCATACAGTGCGATATAGGCCACCCATATATATAAAATAAACATAGGTATGGTTTGAATATCGAAAGTTGCGCTTACACTATTATCGGCATACAGAGCAGAAAACCGGCCACACGCCGGCAACCGGCAGAACCCGACACACACATCACACCGCAAAATGCTAATACAAAGACTATTATACACAGTGCCACTCTACCGCCGCTATTCGGCCGGCACAATTTAACATATAAGGTAGGTCTCAAAAAAAAGCGGCAGAGACTCCGAACGCCACCCTGACGGATCAAGGCTCGAAATTTCGGCGCAGCATGACTGGCGACTGCCGCTGCTGCTTGATACGCCCTATCATGGAGGTCAGATACTCCTGTATATCGTCGCGCAGGCGTTTGTAGAGAGGGCAATGGGTATAATTTTCATTGTCGAGCAATACGTCGCGTATCGAACGCAGAGTATTGGTGTAGTTGCTCAGCTCGTTGCGCAACGCCACGTCTTGCTTGGCCGAGGAGTATATCTTGGCAAGCGACAAGCGGCGCAGCTGCTCGCACACAGCACCGAGCACGACGAGCGTAACATTATCCATAAGCGTGTGGCCGTGCATGAACAGATAGGTAGTCTTAGGCTCGACGCCCCGCTGCCGCAGCTCCTCGCCGAAACGCTCGACGGCAGCCACCATATCGGGATTGCTCTCTTCGAGATGACGGCGGCGGCGATCGACATTGCGACGCAGCCACGCCAACGTATTTTCACCGTTGTTGCGAATATCGACATGCCCGAGACGCACAGACGCACGAAACTCGGCCAGACGAAACACATTTTCGGTCGACAGCTTGGCCGAATAGGCATACCAAAGAAAAAGCGGATATATGGCGCAAGAGTAGTCGTCGAAGAAACGGACGAAGTCGAATATGCGCGTATCGTTCTTGGTGGCCTTGACACAGACGTTATGCAGCGACGGAGCATAGCACAGATAGTTCTCCGTGGCGTAAGTATAGGTATGAAACATATTGCGCGCCGACAGCACCTGCTCCGACTGCTCGGTAGAGGCATTGAACAGATAGTCGAAATCGGAATCGACACACAGCAACAGATCCTCGTCGGCATTGTCGATCATCGACAACAGCACCTTCTTACCCTTGGGCAGGTCGTCGCGATTGGGTACTGAGATCTCGAAACGCAGATACGGATTGCGGAAGTGATCGAATATGCCTCGCCAGAAAGCCACGTCCTCGTAGCCCTCGACAAACACCCTCACCAGCCGACGGTCGTCGGGCGGCGGCAGTACCTGAGGCAGGTCGACGGCATCGGTCGAAAAGATGTCGCGACGCATTTTGGAGGCAGTCGATCGTTTCATTGTGGTAAAGTTAAGAAATATTTTCTAAATTTGCACGAGTATTCGACATGCGCAACCGATTTTATCGCTCGGCCGCCACTCGGAGATAATGGGATACGAGAATGAACAGACGAACGAAAATATTCGCAGACAATACCGGCACACCAATCGTTCCGATAAAATCTCCGATGAATTATATAGGCGGGAAATTCCGCATCCTGCCACAATTGCTGCCGCTGTTTCCGGAACGCATGAACAGATTCGTAGATCTTTTCGCCGGAGGCTGCAATGTCGGGATCAATGTCGGAGGAGCCGATACCGTCATATGCAACGACAATATATGCTATTTGATCGACCTGTACAACGAATTCCGCAACAACAGACCAGAACAAATATTGTCGTACATCGAACAGACGATACGCCGATATGAATTATCAAGGAGCAATCGCGACGGGTATCTCGCATTGCGAGAGACATACAACACCATTCGGCAACCGCTCGATCTCTTCATATTGGTCGCATATGCCTTCAACCACCAGATAAGATACAACGGACAGCACAAATTCACCACTCCGTTCGGCAAAGATCGCAGCAGCTACAACACCTCAATGCAAAGCAATCTCGTCGCATTCCTCGACAAGATACACTCTGCTGCAATCGAGTTCAGTTGTTACGATTTCGAAGCATTCGACTTCGAGGCATTGGATTGCGACGACTTCGTATACTGCGACCCGCCGTATCTGATAACCACCGGATCATACAACGACGGCAAACGCGGATTCAAGGGTTGGAGCATGCGTGAGGAGACGGCTTTGCTGGACATACTCGAACGGCTCGACCGACGAGGCATACGGTTCGCATTATCCAACGTCCTGACTCACAAAGGCAAACGCAACACAATATTGGAACAATGGATCGATAATCACGGATTTGTCATTCACCCGATAGCCAGCAGTTACGCCAATTCGTCATACCATACGACCGATCGCACACCCCATGCAAGCATGGAGATAGTCGTCACAAACTACACCAAAGATGAGATACATAGGCAATAAACAGAATCTCGTCGATACCATATACTCGATCCTCGGCGCGCACGGCGTCGAGGGCACGTCGTTTTGCGACCTGTTTTCGGGAACGACAAGCGTAGCAAGATTCTTTAAGCAGAAAGGATACAGAATCATCTCCAATGACATATTATATATGTCGTATTGTTTGCAGAGGGCTTATATAGAGAACAACTCGTCTCCGACATTCGAGTCATTGCTCCCCCACATCGCCACGAACAATAGCGGAAAGATGGCCGGCGACAATCTCGATCGAGTAATCGACTATTTGAATAGCATACCGTCAGCCGAAGGATTCATATACAGCAACTATACACCCGCCGGAACATATTTGAATCCGGTTCCCAGAATGTATTTCACCGCCGAGAACGGAAAGCGCATAGATGCCATAAGAGCTATGATCGAATCATGGCTCCTAAACGGGTGGCTTACGCAGGCGGAGTATTACATATTGATTGCCTGCCTAATAGAGAGCGTTTCACTTTATGCCAACATATCGGGCGTATATGCAGCATTTCAGAAACAATGGGATCCACGAGCCGTAAAACGATTATTATTGCGACCGATAGATATCATCGACAACGGACTTGCAAATGAATCATACTGCCAAGACGGAGTGACCCTGACAGACAATATAGATGTAGATATTCTGTATCTCGATCCGCCATATAACGAAAGGCAATATGCTCCGAACTATCATCTGCTCGAAACCATTGCCCGATATGACGATCCGCCGATCAGAGGCATAAGCGGCATGCGAGACTACTCATCGCAGAAATCGCGCTTCTGCAACCGCAAAACAGCACTTATCGATCTTGAAAAGATCGTATCCACTGCAAGATACAGGCATTTTGTACTGAGCTATAATTCGGAAGGCATCATGCCCCGCGACAAGATATTGGAGATATTGGAGAAATACGGGCGCAGCCGTGTCGTAGAGTTTACATACAACCGGTTCAAGAGTAATAGCCGAGGAACAAGTGCTACAATAAAAACTGTCAAGGAACAATTATACATATTGAACTATGGCGAATAATTTATGGATACTCACAGAAGAGCGTCCGAAGAAAGAGGTATTGCGTGCAATATTCGAGATATTCGCAAGAGAATACAGGTGCGCCTTCTCAGTCGATACGTTGAAAATAATTCCTATATTGAATGCTGCCGGACAGTTTCAGTTTACATACCGAGTCGAAGGATATACGTGCGACAAAGCAGACAATGTGTACCTGAAAATAATATCCGGATCATCGAGTTTCACGGATTTTCTGATTTTTTATCAGGAACAAGTGCCCGCACATACCGACAAGCCCATATTCGCCATAGAAGAGACAAAGACCGACGACTCGGAGAGCCGTAATACGGGAGTATATCAGCGATGCTCGAAATTCGTGTATATCAGAAAGTTCTATGCCGACATAAAAATGATAATGCTCTACAATCTCCAAGTAGCGCAGAAACACACTCCTACACAAACCAATATCTTCGGTACAAAACTGCTTCGCACATTAGGCGTTGAGATACACGGCAAGACAGGATATGACAGCAGTATATTCGCTCCTTTTCAAAGCATAGACGAGATAATCGAACATAAATCGGCAATGCGCCGTGCTCCGAGAGGAAATGTGCCGATCACAATCAGACGTAGCGGCAGCAGCAAAATCGAGGTATCCGGGCGATTGTATAAAAACGGATCCCTAAGTCACGATCCCAACATAGGTGCCCTAAGCATAATATGCGCCGTGTTGCGCCATCTCGGCTGGAAAGGAGAGATCGAAATCACCGCTCACGGATTATCGCAAGGTCATCTCAGCTCCGGCAACAAGTTCATACGCATCGCAGAAATGCTCGACATATCATTTCAAGGATTGATTCGTCCGGCCGCAGCTGCAACCGACACATATTGGCACTATGACCTTAAAGGCGAGAAACTCGCTACTATATTCATGCACATCGCAGTAGAGAATTTCACCGACGGACGCTCTATATTCGAGAACCATGCAGGATGCGAAAAGGGCTATTTCATAACATCGCACGGCCAACACATCGCATTGGAAAAATATAATGACCGAGCTGCATATAAAGCCGGGAACAAAGATCAAATAATCAATATTCCCGATCTTATACTGATAGATTGCAATCGGTGCGAAATTATCGATATCGAAGGCAAGAAACATATGCGCAGGCATCACGGCATCGAAGAGCTCGCTGGCTACGACTGTATCGAAGCCAAATACATCAGCAAACACTATCCTGATTTCGATATTACCAGAACGGTGATAGTGTATGGCAGCACAAACAAACATATCGTGGAGCCGCAGATCGGATTCATGCTCAACAAGCACGGCGATATGATACTTGGCAAATACGCACCCGAGATTTTCCGAGATGCCATAACAAGACTTTTAGATTTTTGGTCAAACAATTAATATCAGCCATATGTCCAACGACTGGAAAGAGAGACTGGGAGTGGTGTTCTCGACCAATCCCGATTACAAGTATGAAACCGAGACGACAGAGGAGAGCCAGACGCTCGCGGCGGCAGATCAGAATCTGCGCGTGTGGCTCGACCGACTCAAAGGCGGACGCGTGGCGACCGTGGTAAGAGGGTTTGTCGGTTCGCAGCAGGCACTTGCCGAACTCGGCAAGGAGCTGAAAACAAAGTGCGGCGTGGGCGGCACGGCCAAAGATGGCGAAATAATCATACAGGGTGACCATCGCGACCGCGTAGTCGAATTGCTCGCACGAGCAGGTTACCGCTGCAAGAAAGCGGGCGGGTAACACAGCCGCCCGACATATCATCGCTCCCGCACATAGATGCGGCTGCACGCAAACACCATTTCAAGCCTCCATTGCCCTCAAACTATTTACACATATTCGATATGAACAACTACCTGATTACATTCAGCCCGACAGGCGGAACACGACGAGTGGCCGAAGCCGTGGTATCGGCATGGGCAGACGTCCGGCACATCGATCTGAGCGAGCCGGCAAAGAGATTCGACGAAATCGCTTTCGGCAAGAGCGATCTCGCGGCCATTGCCATACCGGTATACAACGGTCGAATACCGGCCTTTGCCACCGAAAGATTATTGCAGATGAAGGCCGACGGCAGCAAATGCGTCATAATTGCAGTATATGGCAACCGTGCCTATGACGACGCACTTGTCGAGCTGCAAGATACGGCAGCACAATGCGGCTTCGAGGTTATGGCGGCTATAACCGCCGTGGCCGAGCACTCCATCATGCGGCAGTTCGCCACAGCTCGCCCCGACACCGCGGATATCGCCGAACTTGCCGACTTCGGCCGAAAGATAATCGACGCAGCAAAGCTCACAACCGGCAAAGGCCTCGAACTGCCAGGCAACAGACCATACAAAAAAGCAGGAGGAGCATTCGTCCCCAAAGCAACGCATCGCTGCACCGACTGCGGCATCTGCGCACGATCATGTCCGGCGCAGGCCATCGATCCCAGAGATCCCCGGCGTGTCGATAAATCGCGTTGCATAGGCTGCTTTCGCTGCGTAACGGCATGCCCCAGCCACGCCCGTCGTTTCAGCCCGCTGTTGCTCAAAACAGTTGCACTGGTGATGGGCAAAGCCTTCGCCGGACGCAAACCCAACAGCCTGTTCATCTGATCGGGAAACGTATTGCCGCTACGGCCAGCCACATATATTCTCCAATTAAGAAGTATCCGATGGTTCGAGCCGATGCTGCCACATAAAACAAAAAGTCCGATGGTAAACCGTCGGACTTTTTGTTTGCGTCCCCCCTCAGGGGCTCGACTGCGCTACTTGCAGCAGGCAGTCGTGTGCTCGGATATTTACACCCTCCCGACCGCCCTGAAAGGGAGGAGACTCCAGGGTTCTCGCCCCACATGACGCGGCACAAAACAAAAAAAGCGAGAACCTTTCGATTCTCGCTTCTGTACCCCCTCAGGGGCTCGACTGCGCTACTTGCAGCAGGCAGTCGTGTGCTCGAATATTTACACTCTCCCGACCTCCCTAAGAGGGAGGAGACGCCAGGGTTCTCGCCCCACATGACGCGGCACAAAACAAAAAAGCGAGAACCTTTCGATTCTCGCTTCTGTACCCCCTCAGGGGCTCGAACCCTGGACCCCAACATTAAGAGTGTCGTGCTCTACCAACTGAGCTAAAGAGGCATTCAACCTTTCGATTGCGGTGCAAAGGTACGACAAATTTTATTATCTGCAAATTTTTTTGAAGAAAAATTTGCATTTTTTCTTTATTTTCTTGAATCGTCGTTCCACTCGCCACCGCCATCGACATAGAATACGGGACGTTCGCCCGACAGCATTTTCATAGCGAGATAACTGTCATACAGACATATACCGTTGACCGAGCGTCGTGCCGGACAGTAAACCACTACCGACGGGTGGCGTTTGGTGGTCTCGACGAGCATCTGCCCGCGATCGACATATGTAGCACGCCAGGCAGGATCATTCGACGGATTACCGCCCACCCGCCGCGACTCCCCTGCCGACGAGGAATCGATCGCAGCCGTTAAAAAGACATACATTCCCAGCGAATCGCACAACGACAACAAATCCTCCGACACATGTCCCGCATCGAAACCAATAACATTGAAGCCATCGTCATGCAAAGCCTCGATGCGCTGCGACGACACTGAGGCGTCGACATCTGCCCGGCGCATGGACTCTTGCCGGCCATTGACAACGAACTCACCGTCGGCATACTCCACAGAACGAAATCCGATCGGCAGCGAATAGAATTCGGCATCGCGCCCTTCGATTCGGTTGCGCAACTCCAAACGATACATCTCGGGCGCCCCCGCACTCCACAGCGTAGAGTCGGGAATATTGGCCGCAAAACGCACAGTATCGATACCGTACATACCCAACTCCACATCTTTATAGCCAATGGCCACACGCACCGTATCCGACGAATACAGCTCATAGCTGATGCGCGCGCGCTTGGCATTAAGGGTCTGATTGTGTACGATTATACCGACATCTATGTTGGCACGGTCGCCGACCCCCATGCGCGTGCGGCTGAACACGTCGCGTATACGCACACGAGGCTGCGATATTACATACGCACGCAGCGGTATCGCGGCCGACGCTCCGAACGACTCGACAGGAGCAAGCGCAGATGAATCGAGCAGGCGGATCTCCACTCTGTTCTTGTCTTCGTGCGACAGTTTGGTGATATTATACTCCGAAGCGGCAAATCCGTTCTGGGCATAACCCGCCAAACGGCCATTGACCAGCACTTCGTAAGGAGAACCGGCACCCTCCACTCGCAGGAATGTCTGTCGCTCGATCCACGAGAACGGCACGGTGAACGATGCCGACATGACGGTCGCACCGTCATCGGCAACACTCTGCTGCCACTGCTCCAACGGCTGCATGTATCGCTGTCGCTGCATAGATGCGGCGGCAGCCTCCTCGGCCGTCGGATAAGGGATAAGACGTCCGCGCAAGGCATCGCGCCCCTCGGAGGTGACCGACAGAGGACGCTGTGCGGAGATATTGACGACAGTGGCGGCCAAGGCCGCAACCGACATTATTATGGTTTTTGTCATACCGAATCGCTTGTTAATCGCTGTAAAGATATAAAAAATATCGACACGCTCTATTCTGTCACGAACTTCGAGAAGAACTCCCATATGGCTTCGGGCGTATCCATATCGGGCTCGCCCCACGAGTGTTTGCCGCCTTCGATGCGATAGAGCCATACCTCTGCACCGTCGGTACCGCCCACATAACGCTCACGAACAATCACTCTTTCCGAGCGCGACGGGACGGTATCTCGCAGCGAGTGAGTGCAGCGGTCGGCGGCAACCCAATACCCCACTGCCACCGGCACAGAGAGATATGCTCCCCAACCGCCGCTGTTATCGGGATCGCCCTCCCACAACGACGTGCGGTCGGCCGTTCCGTGCACCTCCATCAACGGCACGGCACGCGTTGCCGACAGCGTACGATACATCGATTCGAGTGTAAGGCCGGCAATGGGAGCCACAGCCCGGAACACATCACTGCAAGTATAGGCCAGCAGATAGCACATCTCGCCGCCGTTGGAGAGTCCGGTACAAAAAGTATTGTCCGGCGAAAGGCCGTATCGATCTTGCAGATGCCCTACAAGATCGCACAAAAACTCCACATCATCGATTGTCATATCTTCCTGAAACGGATATCCTACATTCCAGCAGCGTTTGCCCCGACCGTCTCTCTCGCCCTGCGGATAACAGACGGCAAAGCCGTAACGGTCGGCCACACGATTCATGTCGAAGCGTGCCGGGTCGGCCGAGCCGCCATAGCCGTGCAGCACCACAACCAGCGAGCGATGGGCTGCCATATCGTTAGGAAGATAGATTTTGTAAGAGCGTTCGATGTCTCCCGACATCAAAGTTTCGTCGATCAGGCGGCCGTCATCGGCAGCCGAAGCAGATATGCAGCACACAACGGCCGCAATGGATAATAGTAATCGTTTCATTCAGTTGCAAAGTTTTGCTATCTCGGACATCAGCCTGAAATCCGTTTTGCCTGCCCAATATACTCCCGCTCGGCAATGCCCAAATAAATTTGCCTTTTGCTCTCACTCACTTATTCGTATATTTGGCTTCGCCCAATATACTCCCGCTCGGCAATGCCCAAATAAATTTGGCATTGCTCTCGCTTATTCGTATATTTGCCACTGTAAATATAGTGATTTTTTCGATTCGCAACATGAATGATCTGCCCAAACTCAATCTGCCGCCCATAACATTGCGCGCAAAACGCGACAAGTTGGGACGCACGCAGATATTCGACACGGTGCGCCGCCAGTGGGTAGTGCTCACACCCGAAGAGTGGGTGCGGCGTCATGTAGCGCAATACATGATGGATTACTGCGGATTTCCGCTGCAATCGCTTGCCGAGGAGTATCCGGTGGCGCTCAACGGCACGGCACAGCGTGCCGACATAGTTGCCATGGGTAGCGACGGCAGGCCGCTGGTGCTCGTCGAGTGCAAGGAGGCCTCGACGGCCATCGACCACACCGTATTCTCGCAGGCCGTGCGCTACAATGCCGTCATAGGCTGCCGCCACATAGTAATGACCAACGGTCGCGAAACACACTGCTGGTCGGTTGTCGACGGCGAATATCGTCCGCAGAGAGAGTTTCCCCGATTCGAATAAGAGCTATATCCGGCTACGCCCAATATACTCCCGCTCGGCAATGCTCAAATAAATTTGGCATCTGCCCTCACTCACTTATTCGTATATTTGGCTGCGCCCAATATACTCCCGCTCGGCAAAATGCAAACAAGTTTGCTTTTGCCCTCGCTTATTCGTATATTTGTCCCCGATAAGACGTCGCACGATGAAGAACAGATGCAGGAACATAGTCACGCTGTTGCTAACCACCCTATTCATAGGATATTGGTGCAGTACGACCATGTTCATGCACGTGCACTATATCGACGGCGTTCGCATAGTCCATTCGCACCCTTATACGGGTTCGGCTTCGTCGCACGGACACAGCAGCAATCAATTGCAGGCCATATCCTATCTCTCTGCATTTGCAGCTATCGTAACGCTGGCAGGGCTGACGACCAGCATATTGACATGGCTGCGACTGCATCGCACACAACACGACGAGCAGCGTGCATCTGCGGTCATGTCGTCGTATTGTTCGTTGCGCGCACCTCCCGTCTGTCTATAATGCCGTCATAGACGACATATCTCCGCAGATGGAGTGCAACAACTGTGTCTAACGCATAAATCCGAACTTATTATGAATTTACGTATATTTGGGGCAATAATCATGCTCCTTATGCCGACCGTCGTGTCGGCTGAAAATGCTCCGCAAACAAAGAACAAGCGCAACACCGACGCAAACATATACGGTCACGTCATCAGCGCATCGACCGGCGAACATCTGCCCTACGTCAACATAGGTGTCAAAGGTACTACCATAGGCTGCGCGTCGGACGCCACCGGCCACTACTTTCTGAAAAATCTGCCCGCAGGCGAGAATACCATCGTCGTGGCATCGCTCGGCTACAAAACCATCGAGCAGACAATAGAGGCCGTGCCCGACAAGAACATAGAGATCAACTTCACACTCGAAGAGGATTCGATGATGGTCGACGAGGTGGTCGTATCGGCCACACGCAACGAGACCAACCGACGTCAGACGGCCACTGTCGTCAACGTGGCATCGCAAAAGCTGTTCGATGCGGTGGCATCGTCGAATCTGTCGGAGACGATGAACTTCCAGTCGGGACTGCGCGTAGAGAACAACTGCGGCAACTGCGGCACCATGCAATTGCGCATCAACGGTTTGGAGGGACACTACTCGCAGATCCTCCTGGACAGCCGTCCGATATTCTCGTCGCTGGCCGCCGTATACGGCATGGATCAGCTGCCCGTGGCCATGATCGAGCGCGTGGAGGTAATACGCGGCGGCGGATCGGCGCTGTTCGGCTCGAATGCTATCGGCGGTGTGGTCAACATCATCACACGCGACCCGCTGCGCAACTCGCTCTCGCTTGCCAATACCACACATATTCTGTCGGGCGGCACGACCGATGTCAACACCGCACTCAACGGATCGTTCGTCAGCGACGACAACAAAATCGGCATATATCTGTTCGGTCAGATCAAGGAACGCGAGGCTTACGATCGCAACGACGACGGATTCTCGGACATACCGAAGCTCAACTCGGAGACCGTCGGATTCCGCGGTTATTACAAGACCTCGCCACACACCCGCATAACGGCCGAGTATCACCACACACATGAATTCCGCCGCGGCGGAGACAACCTCACCGAGGCTCCCCACATGGCACAGATATGCGAACAGCTCGACCACAAGATCGACGGAGGAGGATTGCGCTTCGACTATTTTTCGGCCGACAGCCGTCACCGCCTGAGCATCTACTCATCGGCGCAGGGCATAGATCGCAACAGCTATTTCGGAACCGACATGAATCCAGAGGCCTATGGTACAACGAACGATCTGACGGTAGTGGCCGGAGCGCAATACACCTACAACTTCGACCGCTTGTGGTTCATGCCGTCGGAGCTTACGTTCGGTGCGGAGTACAACTACAACGATCTGCACGACAATTATATCGCCACCGACCGTCACTTCAAGCAGGACACACGCACCGCCGGATTCTTCTTCCAGAACGAGTGGCGCAGCGACAAGGTGAGCCTGTTGATCGGCGGACGACTCGACAAACACAATATGGTGAAGAATCCCATATTCTCGCCGCGTGTCAACGTTCGATACAGCCCAATAGAGGATATCGGTTTGCGCATCAGCTATGCCAGCGGCTATCGCGCACCGCAGGCATATAACGAAGACCTGCATATAGACGCTCTCAACCATGCCGTCTCGATCATTCGCATCGCCGACGACCTGCGTCCGGAGTATTCGCACAGCATAAGCGCTTCGGCCGACCTCTATCACTCGTTCGGCCGCTTGCAGACCAACCTGCTTATCGAAGGCTTCTACACCATGCTCGACGACGTATTTACGCTCGAAAAGATCGGCACCGACGACGATGGCAACACCATCAAAGAGAGACGCAATGCCGACGGCGCAACGGTGGCCGGCATTACGGCCGAGGTCAAGCTCGGCATAAAGGGCATATTCGAAATTCAGGCCGGATACACATTCCAGCGCAGTCGTTACAAGAGCCCGGAGCAGTGGTCTGACGACGTGGAGCCGCAGCGGCGCATGTTCCGTTCGCCCGATCACTACGGCTATCTCACCTCGACGTTCAACATAGCACGCCGTCTCTCGGCATCGCTCTTCTGCACCTACACCGGATCGATGCTCGTGCAGCACAATGCCGGCATACTGCCCGTCGATACGCAGACCACCACACCCTCGTTCTGGGATTGCGGCATAAAGGCGGCATACGTGATACCTCTGTCGAACATCATCGACTTGGAGATCAATGCCGGTGTAAAGAACATCTTCGACGCCTATCAGCGCGACCTCGATTTCGGAGCGGCCAAAGACTCGGCCTACATCTACGGCCCGTCGATGCCGCGTGCATTCTTCGTCGGTGTGAAGCTGACATTATAGACTCGTCCGTCGCAAACAAGAAGTCCGGCACCGCTATTCAGCGGTGCCGGACTTTTCATTCTATGCGACATCTGCCTAATCGCGGTTGCCGCCCAATATGCGCAGCAGGAAAAGGAACAGATTGATAAAATCGAGATAGAGAGTCAATGCTCCGAGCAGCGCGACTTTCTGCGAGGTCTCGTCGACAGAATCCATGCTCATGAATATGTGTTTGAGCTTTTGCGTATCGAACGCAATCAGACCGACGAAGATAACCACTCCGGCATAGGTCGTCACCCAGTAGATCGTCTCCGAGTGCATGAATATATTGACCACAGTGGCGATTATCACACCTATCAGCAACATGAACAGAATGCTGCCTATGCGCGTCAGATCCATGCGGGTTACATATCCCACAATACTCATCGCCAGAAATGTTCCGGCCGTTATGAAGAATGTAGTCGCAATCGTCTCGCCGGTATAGGCCAGAAATATCACCGAGAACGTCACACCCGTCAGCACGGAATAGAGAATGAACAGCAGCGTGGCAGCCGTCATCGACATGCGCAATGCGCGCGACGAGAGCCACATCACCACACCCAGCTGTGCGAACAGAAGAATCCATACGCTCGACCGGTTGCTGAATATCGTAGCCAGCATATCGGGCGACGATGCTATGAAATAGGCCGTAAGGCCGGTTATCGTAAGAGCCGCAGCCATCTGCATGTAGAGGCTCTTGAAGAGTGTCGCCACGACCGACTGTCGGTCTGCCTGCGACGAAATCACCTGATTATTCATACATTATTTAAAATTATTGGATTCATTATTACTCGCTCCGCTTCACACCCAGAGCACTCAGCACCGCAAAAGCAGCCGAAGTGACGGCATAAACAGTCAGGCCGAAGCAGCTCCTCACGGCGACATAATCGTATATCGCGTCCAATACCCCCGATGCCATTGCAGCTCCATGGCGAACCTCCGAAGGCAGCATGCTCGCGCCCAGCCCCGACTGCATCAGCTCCATCACATTGGAATCACCGCCACCGCTTACCGCATAGTTGAGCGCAACGAAATCGGGCGCAACGAACATTGCCACCATAGCCAGTGCAACGCCTGTTACACCCATTACCGCAGCCCACGTATATCGCCGGCATACGACACATATTATGGCGGCAAAAGCTATTGCCATAGCTGCAATGCCGTAATAGGTGTTTACACCCGTATACGACGGCAAAAGACGAGTTACGAAGTTGGCAAGTGCATCGACCGACGCATCGCCCATGTTGATCGAGACGCGATACCAGGCCATGAACGTCGACACGATCATGAACACCCCCATGCCGAGCAATGCCTTGTTAATCATATCGGCATGCATGTCCGATTCAGCCTTGTGCGCCACAGTCGCACCCGATCGGCCGCAATCGCCCGATGAGGTGCGCGCACCGCAATTATGGCAATGATTCATTTCCGGGGTCACTGCCGCCCCGCATTCGCTACAAAACATAACATATCACATTTTACGGCTTTCGCCATTACTACTGCTTCACACTGCAATCCGTCGGCCATCGATAATGTATGTATGCCGAGAAGATTCGCATTATGATACAAATATACGAATAAGTGAGAGCAAAAGCAAACTTGTTTGCATTTTGCCGAGCGGGAGTATATTGGGCGAAGCCAAATATACGAATAAGTGAGTGAGGGGCAGATGCCAAATTTATTTGAGCATTGCCGAGCGCAAGTATCTTCGGCGCAGCCAAATAAGAATAAGCGAGGGCAAAAGCAAGTTTACTTGCATTTTGCCGAGCTGAGCGAAGCATCTGAGATATACGAACCTTGCAGTATGTGAAAAAACAGCGGAAATCGTCCCGCACAGATTTCTCGCTCACACACGAAATGACAAAACGCTGTCACTCCGAGGAGCAGGCAAAGACTGCGACGTGGGAGTCTCGCAGGCGGGAACGCTGTTTGCCGAACAAGTACGGCGACCAAACAGAGATTCTCACGTCGCGCGTGCCGCGCTCCTCAGAATGACAACACCGTCATGTCATGTCGAACGAATGTGAGCCATCTGTGGAAGGCAAGACCGCCGACAGGTGGAGATAAGAGCCTTGACCGCGGAGATTGTCGTACACGGATTTTTCGCTTGCGCTCGAAATGGCACGTCGATAGAAATAATCTCCACAGATGTTTCGCGGCACTCAACACGCCAGAAATATAAACCGCCGAAGCGACGGTTTGCACCGTTATACAATTCCGTCCGCCCATAAATCCGGAAGGGCTTCGGTCGCGCGATGGAGCGCGCTCCATATGGGGCTTAGCATGGTCGGATCAATACCCGACCAATTGAGTTTTTTCGAGCGGAAATATTCTCGATGAAGTATAAAAATTGCCTAACCGAACATGGCAGCAAACTCCTCAACCGGCATCTTTACCACATTGCAACTGCCGATACCGGTAGGAATGACGGCGTTGATATCGCTGCCCTGACGTTTTTTGTCCTTGCGTATTTCGCGCAGCAGGCGCGCCGTAGGTACGGGAGGAGTCAGAGTAAAGCCGAATTTTGTCAGCAGAGTACATATGCGGTCGCGGTCATCGGCCTGCAACATGCCGTGTCGCACCGCCGCATCGCTTATCATGGCCATGCCCATGGCTACGGCCTCGCCGTGGTTGATCTCGTGGGCACACTTTTCTATGGCATGTGCCATCGTGTGACCCAAATTGAGCAGGCGGCGCACACCGCCCTCACGCTCGTCTTTCTCCACTATGCCGGCTTTGATGCTCACACACGACCACACGATGTTGCACATCGTCTCAGGGTTGTCGATGAATGTCTCCACTGGCTGCTTTTCGAGATACTCGAACAGCTCTCGGTCGGCTATTACGGCCGATTTTATAACCTCGGCCATACCTGCACGCAATTCGCGCTTGGGCAGCGAACGCAACATCTCCACGTCGGATATGACGAAACAAGGCTGCGTGAACGTGCCGACCATATTTTTATAGTCGTTGACGTTGACTCCGTTCTTGCCGCCGACCGAAGCATCGACCTGCCCCAGCAGGGTGGTCGAGATGAATCCGAAATCGAGACCGCGCATGTAGGTGGCTGCCACAAACCCCGTCACGTCGGTGACTATGCCGCCGCCTATACCGAGCAGAAATGTCGAGCGGTCGACCCCCAACTCCATAAGACGCTTGTAGACACGCTGTACGGTCATCAGTGTTTTGCTCGCCTCGCCGTGGCCGATAACGACGTAGTCGAAGCGATGCACCAGATCGGGATAGAGCCGATCGATATTTGCATCGGTGATGACAACGACGCGACGGCGCGGCAATACGCGCGGCAGAATGGACTCGGTGCGACCGACGTATATCTCGCACGACCCTTTGACCGAAATTGTTCTGTTCATTACCACGACAGGTTCTACAACGGAGCAAATATAATACATATTTTTCGAAATTATCTCGGATTACCGTTGTCTGACAGTCAAAAATCCTGCCGATCGGCAACGTCCGAGGCCGCGCTGCGAAAATTATTTTTCACTGAATGATTGATAATTGTGGCTGTAAAATTTGCAAACATAATAAAAATGTCTATCTTTGTCAAAACGCCAACAGTATCCGACATGTAGCTAAGAGGATTTGCACCCATGTTTTATCGTAATAATTCGGGTTACATAAAATACACAGGCAATTTAAAATTACCGTTAACTCTATTATTATGAAACAACGTTATGCAATTTTGTTTTTCGTTTTTGCACTTATCTCGTGCAAGCACGATTACCTTGAAACAGTGTATCCCGAACCTCCCGCACCCGACAGCCGAAGCTCCGAGACGGAGATACCCGTTGCCGAAGCCGCAGCCGCACTCAACCGATTTCTCGATACTACCGATCCCGTCACGCGCGGCGGACGGCGGACAATAGCCAGCATCGACCGTGTCTCGGCGGCCGACATGTTTCCGGCGGCAACACGCAGCGACGAAATGCCCGAAGCCGGCGATCTGCTCTATGTGGTCAATTTCTCAGGCGACGAGGGATATGCCATTCTCGGTGCCGACAGCCGTCTCGACACAGTGCTTATCGTTGGCGACACGGGGAATTTCGATCCATCGCTATTCGACTCGCCAGAAGCGGAATCTCTGCTTCCCGGCGACAACCCCGACTCTCTGCCGGGTTGTATGCCAGATTCTGAACAAGAAACAGAGCCGACATTATATGATCTATACAGCGAGGAGTACGACGAATATTATCTCGGATCATCGGATACCGGCAACGAAGGCCTTATAGTCGACTTATTATCCGACTACACCCAACGGCAAATAATATGGGCAGGCAATCGAGAAGAATACAACGGCTGGCACGGGGGCGGTGGAATCGTCAATGTCGAGCCGTTATTGAAAACTTGCTGGCACCAAGGTTATCCTTATAACAGCCATTTCCATTTTGCACCGGCATCGGATAAAGATCGTGCCGGAGAACAACGTCCGGCGGGTTGCACGACAATCGCAGCCGCACAAATACTGGTATGCCGTAAAGATCTGGACCTGACCGCTAAATTCGGAATAACCGGCACGACATGGGAAGATATGGAGGGGTTTATCGTTAAGGGAAATCCTAACACATCAGAATTATCCCATCAAGAAGATATTGCATCAATGGCAAAACATATTGCCGACGGAATAGGCGTCAAATATAACTATAACGGATCAGGCGGAACTTTCGCGTTACCGGCAAAAGTCAAAAAATATTTGGAGAGATTGGGATACGATGTCGATAAATACGAAGGATTCGATAAAGATATACAACATCACATAGTTCGCAGTTTAGATAAAGGACGCCCCGTATTTATAGGAGCACTGGCACCCAATTGTAATGGTCATGCATGGGTCATCGATGGCTGTAAATACCATTATGAATCCGAGACCTATTTCAATCATTGCAATTTCGGCTGGAAAGGAGGCAGCAGTAACGGGTGGTACTACTATAATTTATTCATATATTCCGAGTGTGAATCTTTAGACAGCGGTAACCCGACCGGAACACATACTCCAAATCCTCATCGAGGCCAAGACAACTCTAATTGCTATCCTCAGAATTGGGACGGCGATAACTTTTCTTACACATGGGCTTTTAGAACTCTAATAATAAAATAACTCTATGAAATCGAAGATACTGCATACTATATATATTTATTGTCTTATTTTATTGAGTGCATGTATTAAGCCATCGTCCAACAGCCGTCACTATAAATCTCCGGGATATATTTTCATGTACGGTAACCTTAGTGAAATAAAGACATATTCGAGTTATATACAAGATCGGACTGTATTATTGTATATTCATACTACTTACTATACAGGAGCAGAAGATTATCTTCTCTCTGGCGATCAAAGATACTATGACTTGTGCGTTAAATACGGAGACTTAAAACCTGGCGGGCAAAACTGCCATGTAGAATATGGCGGATTTTTCGGGTCAGGGGCCGTGGCCATTGCCGAAGCAATCGATGCGATACATATAACAAGCTCCGAGGATTGGGACTCGGAGCATACGGCAGGGACATTGCTCGACGATATTTTCTTTGTCGAGTACGACTCCTACTACCGCTATATCCGCAATAACTACACGGGCGAACCAGTCGAACATTGCAGCAAGCCTTTGGCGGATATACGGCCGGGTGATATGTATCTCGCCCACAAGATTTCGTTTAACGCCGAAACATTGCCCGCCGTCGCCAAGCAACACACCCTAACCGTCGAATTTCTGCTCGATACGGGAGAGACAATCGCATACGAAGCCTTTGTCGACTTTGCGGCGTCCGAAACAAAATAGCAGGGGAATAATAAACCGAAACATTGTTTTTTGTCTGCACGATCGACATTTATTCCGTAAAACTTGAAAACAGACACAAAAATGTCTATCTTTGTCAAAACGCCAACCGTATCCGACATGTAGCTAAGAGGATTTGCACCCATGTTTTATCGCAATAATTCGGGTTACATAAAATACACTGGCAATTTAAAATTACCGTCAACTCTGTTATTATGAAACGCTGTTCTGCAATTTTGTTTTTCGTTTTTGCACTTA
>CAMWTS010000006.1 GCA_947177225.1 uncultured Alistipes sp.
TGTCACTCCGAGGAGCCAAAGGCGACGTGGGAGTCTCGCTGTCACAAGTGCTGTTTGCCGCACCAAAAGAGATTCTCACGTCGCGCGTATCGCGCTCCTCAGAATGACAACACAGTCTTGTCATGTCGAACGAATGTGAGACATCTGGGAAAGACTGAACTTGCAGAATGTTAAAAGACTGTGTAAATCGCCGCGCACAGATTTCTCGCCGACGCTCGAAATGACAAGGCTATGGGAATAGCCAACCAAGAACAATGGCTACTTTTTCGTCAAAACGCCACAGATGCAACTCTCTGACAGAGCGAAGCGATAGGACGTACTGGGTGTACTTCCTATTGCTGAGCGACAAAGAGAGGACGCAGGTGCGGTGTTTTCACGGAAAACAGTCCAAGAACCACCACTCCATTTTTCGTCAAAAGGCGTTAGTAGCAAGCCGCACGTGAAAAGTCCGCCGATGGGGCGTACTCGGCGTACGTTCCATTGGCGGACTTGAACGAGGCGACGCTAATGACGCCTTTTCACGAAAAATTAAAATTCGGAAGTGAAATGAAAACGTATATCCTTGAAGTTGTCCTGAGCAAGAGCGAGTGCATAACTCGTGTCGGCAAGGAAAACATCGCGGCCATGCTTGTCGACAGCCATGTTGGTGTGCTTGCGACGCTTGAAGTCGGACAACTGCTCGGCATTGTCGCTCTCGATCCAGCATGCCTTGTAGATGGATATAGGTTCCCAACGGCACTTGGCTCCGTACTCGTGTTCGAGACGATACTGTATGACCTCGAACTGAAGCGCACCGACGGTGCCGATGATCTTGCGGCCGTTGAGCGAAGAGGTGAATAGCTGTGCCACACCCTCGTCCATAAGCTGATCGATACCCTTAGCCAACTGTTTGAATTTAAGCGGATCGGCATTCTCGATATAGCGGAACAATTCGGGTGAGAACGACGGTATGCCCGTAAACTTCAACTTCTCGCCCTCGGTAAACGTGTCGCCGATCTTGAAGGTGCCGGTATCGTGCAAACCGACTATGTCGCCCGGATACGCAAAGTCGATCACCGACTTCTTTTCGGCCATGAACGCTGTGGGCGACGAGAATTTGAGCTGCTTGCCGCTGCGCACATGCAGATAGTTGCGATTGCGCTCGAACACACCCGAACAGATCTTCATGAAGGCTATTCGGTCGCGGTGGTTGGGATCCATGTTGGCGTGTATCTTAAACACGAAACCCGTCATCTTCGGCTCCGACGGCTCGATGGCGCGGGTCTGTGTCGTCGAGGGTCGCGGAGAGGGGGCTATGCGTATGAAACACTCCAACAACTCTCTCACGCCGAAGTTGTTGACAGCCGAACCGAAGAATACGGGAGCCACTTCGCCGCCAAGATAGGCCTCTCGGTCAAACGGGTCGTAGACACCCTCGACCAGCTCTATGTTCTCGCGCAGCTGAGAGGCGAACCGCTCCCCGACATACGTATCGAGTTCGGGCGACGACAGATCGTCGATCTCCACGGTTTTGGCATCGGCCGTCTGACGCTCGTCGCTCAGGAACAGCGACAGGTTCTGTTCGTAGATGTTGTATACGCCGCGGAAAGTCTCACCGCTCGATATGGGGAAAGCCAACGGACGCACCCTGATCTGCAATTCGCGCTCCACCTCGTCGAGCAGATCGAACGGATCCTTGCAAGGACGGTCGAGCTTGTTGATGAACACCATCACGGGTGTACGGCGCATTCGGCAGACATTCATCAGTTTGCGCGTCTGAGTCTCGACACCCTTCGCACCGTCGATAACGATGATGACCGAATCGACCGCAGTCAGTGTACGATAGGTATCTTCGGCGAAATCCTCGTGACCGGGAGTGTCGAGGATATTGATCTTCACATCGCGATACTCGAATCCCATGACCGACGTTGCCACCGATATTCCTCTCTGGCGCTCGATCTCCATGAAGTCGGAGGTGGCACCCTTCTTTATCTTGTTGCTCTTGACGGCTCCGGCCACATGTATGGCACCGCCGAAGAGGAGCAGTTTCTCGGTAAGAGTAGTCTTACCGGCATCGGGGTGAGATATGATGGCGAACGTCCTGCGGCGTCCGATTTCGTCGATTAGAGCCATTTTTCCTGTCATTAAATTATTCAGGCTGCAAAAGTACTAAAAAATTTCCGGCCGAGAAACTCTCCGGCGTCAAAGCATGAAGATTTCTCGAAAAAAATTCGTACATTTGCCCCATTGTAATCTAACGGACAATTATGCAATTCATCGATACGATAGTCGAAAGCTACGGGTGGCAAGGCATTGCGCTGACAGCCATCATGCTCGTGTTGTTCGCAGTGCAGTTCCACTACTACGGCATAGCCTATCGGCGCATATACCGCTACCGCATGAACCGCCGGTTCAAGCAGCGCTGCCAGCAACCGCCCGTATCGGTGATCGTGGCACTATACGGCGAGAACCGCGAGTTCGTCGAGGAGCGTCTGCCGCGCCTGTTCGAGCAGGACTACCCCGACTACGAGATCGTCGTGGTCTACGTGGGATCGGATTGCGAGTTCTACGAGAGCCTGAGGCTGATGAACGGCTGCTATGCCAACCTCTCCACCACGCAGATAAAGGCCGATTCGCGTTTCCCGATATCGATAAAGATGGCGTTGAATCTGGGTATAAAACTGGCGCACAACGACTCGCTGCTGTTCACCACCCCCGATGCCATGCCGCGCGACAACGAGTGGATCACCTACATGGCCTGCGGCTTCGAGCGCGCGCAAGTGGTACTGGCCTACTCGTCGCTCACCCGCGGCGGCAACCGGCTGACGGATTATCTCACACGCATGGTGGAGTTCCACCGCGCCGAAGACTGGATAGTCGGCGCCATCGACGACCGCCCCTATTGCAGTGCCCACACCAATTTCGGATTCACCCGCAAGGTTTACGACAAGGCGCGAGGCTTCAATCATCTCAACATGAATATCGGCCACAACGACCTCTTCTTAGAGACGATCACCCGAAAGCGCCGTGCCGCAGTGGTAATGTCGCCCCACACCATCGTCGACGAGACCCGCTGGGGCGGACTGGGCTGGTGGTGGAAACGCATGCGTTACTACGGCTCGTCGTACTCGCTGTATCCCCGCCGGGCACGCAACTTCTCGGAGTGGGAGAACGGCAGCCGCATACTCTTTTTCGCCGCGGTCGTCACCGCACTGGTATGCCTGCCTCACGAATTGAAGATCGCCGCAGCGGCATTGCTGCTGCTCCGCTACGCCGTGGTGCTGCACACCGCACGCAAAGTGTCGCAGCGTCTGGGCGAACGCGGCATATTGTCGCTCTACTGGCTCTACGACATCTTCGGAGTGTGGATACACTATGCGCTGCGACTGTCGCTAATGCGTAAAAATCCCGACGTATGGAGATAGACGACTACATCGTAGCCGACGACCGGCGACTTGTGGCACTGGTGCTCGAAGGCGACCAATCGGCTTTTGAATATCTGTTCAACCGCTATCGCGAGGCCATCTACCGCCTGTTCGTGCAACGCATCGACGACGTAAACGACGCCGACGATCTGTTGCAGGAGACATTTATTAAGGTTTATATCAACATCGACCGCTACTCGTCCGACTACACCTTCGGGCAGTGGGTCTACACCATAGCGCGCAACACGCTGATCGATCACCTGCGCCGCCGCTCCGACGACATATCGATCGACGAGCGTTTCCTCTCGCCCGCCTCGCCCATGCCCACGCCGGAGGAGAGCGTCATAGCGGCACAGCGACGCATGCAGTTCGACACATGTCTTACCCACCTCACGCCGGCCTATCGCCAACTCATCGAGATGCGTTTTCTGGAAGAGCGTTCCTACGAGGAGATAGCCGAGACGCTGGGACGTCCGATGAACACCATCAAGACACAGATCCGGCGCGCCAAGGAGTCGATGTGCCGGCTCATCATCGAGAGAGAGAGATAAAACAGAGAGCCACGACCATGGAGATAATCGAAAAATACTTCCCCGACCTGACACAGCGACAGCGCGAGGAGTTCGCCGCCCTGAAAGAGCTGTACACCGAATGGAACGCCAAAATCAACGTCATCTCGCGCAAGGACATCGACTCACTCTACCTCCGCCACGTACTCCATTCGCTGGCTATCGCCCGCGTATGCCGTTTCGAAGATCAGGCGCGCGTACTGGACGTAGGTTGCGGCGGCGGCTTTCCGAGCGTACCGCTGGCCATCATGTTTCCCCAAACGCAATTCACATCGGTCGACTCGATCGGCAAGAAGATAACCGTGGTGCGCGGCATTTGCCATGGTGCCGGCATCGACAATATCGACTCCCGCCACACACGTGTGGAACAGTTGGACGGCAAGTTCGACTATGTGGTCTCGCGCGCCGTGACCGACATGTCGACATTCGCCGGTTGGGTATGGCCTAAACTGCAACGCAGCCGTCGCGGCACACTCCCCGCAGGCATACTCTATCTCAAAGGCGGAGATCTCTCGGAGGAGATGGCACGCACCCGTCGCAAATGGCGCGAGTACGCCATATCGGATATGTTCGAGGAGGAGTTCTTCGAGACGAAAAAGGTCGTCTACATGCCCTTCGAGGGCTGATCGGCCGCAAGATCAGGACACGACGACCGACGGCTGCCGACGACCACGACATATATATAGCACTACGAGCGTGTTAGCGGCGCACAACACATGCCCAAGATGCGAAAGAGGCCATTCGAACATTGACAAAAAAAGATCACAAAATAGCATAAAAAGCTCATATTTGTATCAATTTCGAATAATGTCCGAATTATTTCTTATCTTTATCGGGCATTATCGCCGCGAAAGACTATGCGGCAATGCAAGAACGACAGTGCGTCGAATTGACAGAAAACGACACTCGGCAGAGGACTAAGCGAATGTAGGACAAGTTTTTATTTGCCGCCTCTGTCGGTGTCGTTCTCATTTTCAGATGACCGTTGCGAGTCGTCGCACGGTCACGCGCTTCGATTCGATGGCCGGCAAGCCGATACTGTTCACAAATCGTTCCAAACACCCGGCTCTGTCCGGAAGCAAAATCAAGAGCCTGTATCCGGCGATACAGGCTCTTGCGACATCTATTTGTGTCCCACTGCCGCAGGCTGTTTCGAGCCGGCCCTATCTGCCGGATCGTCTGCGGCGAGAGCCTCTTCCAGATCGATTCCCAGAGCAGCCGCCACACCCGCGCCATACTCCTTGTCGGCGCGATAGCAGTTGCGCACATGCCGCTGCTTGATAAAGAGCTTGCAGTCGCCCATGGCACGCGCCGTATTTTCGCACGTGGCCACCTGATCCTCCGTCGACATCAAACGCCACAGTTTGCCCGGCTGCGTGTAGTAATCGTCGTCGTAGGCGCGCTCGTCGTAGGCATAGGCATCGCCGTAGAGTTTCAACGGCGGCTCTTTCACCGACGGCGTATCGTGCCACTCGCCGAAGCTGTTGGGCTCGTATGCTGGCGTACGGCCATAGTTGTCGTCGGTGCGCATCTGGCCGTCGCGATGATACGCATGGAACGGGCAGCGAGGACGGTTTACCGGAATAAGATTGTGATTGACACCCAGACGATAACGCTGCGCGTCGCCATACGAGAAGAGCCGTCCCTGCAACATCTTGTCGGGCGAGAACCCGATACCCTCGACCACGTTCAACGGATTGAACGCCGCCTGCTCGACCTCGGCGAAGAAGTTTTCGGGATTGCGGTTCAACTCCAATATACCCACATCGTGCAACGGGAAATCGCCGTGATACCACACCTTGGTCAGGTCGAACGGATTGATGTGATAGTGTCGCGCCTGCTCCTCGGTCATCAGCTGCACCTGCATCTTCCAGCGCGGAAACTCGCCGCGCTCGATGGCCTCGAACAGATCGCGCTGATTCGATTCGCGGTCTTTGGCCACCACGGCTTCGGCTTCGGCATCTGTAAGATTCTTTATTCCCTGCAACGTGCGGAAGTGGAACTTCACCCACGTACGGTGGTTGGCCTTGTCGTAGAAACTGTAAGTATGACTTCCGAAACCGTGCATATGACGAAACGAAGCCGGTATGCCTCGCGGCGACATGGTTATCGTCACCTGATGCAGAGCTTCGGGCAGCAGTGTCCAGAAATCCCAGTTGTTGTCGACACTGCGCATGCCGGTGCGCGGATCGCGCTTTATGGCATGGTTCAGATCGGGAAACTTCAACGGATCGCGCAGGAAGAAGACCGGAGTGTTGTTTCCCACCAGATCCCAGTTGCCCTCGTCGGTGTAATACTTCATTGCAAAACCGCGTATGTCGCGTTCGGCATCGGCCGCACCCCTCTCGCCTGCCACCGTCGAGAAACGGACGAAGCACGGCGTCTTCTTGCCCACACGGGAGAAGATCGACGCCCGCGTCCATCGCGTGATATCGTGCGTCACGGTGAATGTGCCGTATGCACCCGATCCCTTGGCGTGCATGCGCCGTTCAGGAATCACCTCCCGGTCGAAATGCCCCAACTTCTCCAAGTACCACGGATCCTGCATCAGCATCGGGCCTCGCTGGCCTGCGGTGGTTGCGTTCTGATTGTCGGCAATCGGACGACCGTTCTCGGCCGTAAGTCTTTTCTTGTCCATAATCCAAAGAGTTTTTGTTTGCTCTTCGCTCAATCCAAAACAGTGCCACGACTGCACCCGTCCCCTTTTTATCGGCAGCGGCAATCCCTGCCCGGCCGCACAGACCGGACATGCCGAATGCGCAGACACTCTTGCCGGCGAAGAAATCGCAGCTTATGTCCACACCGAATTTCATGTTTGGGATTTTTTTAGTATCTTTACGCCAAATTGTATATTGAAATGAGTTGCAATAAAAAACATATGCCTGAGATGGGACGCGGCTGCCGCTTCTGCGATTGCGGCGACGAAGTATGCGCAAAACCCGTCGAGGGGTGCTTCAAACTGCACGAAACGGCATGGTTGGAGGATTATCCCGACAATCTGCCAAACGATATATTCGAGGTGCGATTCAAGAATACGCGCCGCTCCTACTATCAGAATGTCAACGGACTGGATTTGCAGCGCGGCGACATCGTGGCCGTCGAGGCCTCGCCCGGCCACGACATCGGCATCATCTCGCTCACGGGCGACATGGTTGCACGCCAGATGCGCAGAGTAGGCTTCAACCCCTTCAACGGCGAGTTCAAGAAGATCTACCGCAAGGCAAAACCATATGACATCGAACGCTGGCAGGAGGCCATAGCCTTGGAGCACGAGACCATGATCGCCGCACGCCAGATCGCCGCCGACATGGGACTCAACATGAAGATCGGCGACGTGGAGTATCAGGGCGACAAGATCAAAGCCATATTCTACTACATCGCCGACGAGAGAGTCGATTTCCGCGAGCTTATCAAGGTCTTTGCCGAGCGTTTCCGCATACGCATCGAGATGAAACAGATCGGTGCAAGGCAGGAGGCCGGACGCATAGGCGGTATCGGGGCATGCGGACGCGAGCTGTGCTGCGCCTCGTGGATATCGAGCTTTTCGAGCGTCACGACCAACGCCGCACGAATGCAGGAGATATCGCTCAACCCGCAAAAACTGGCCGGACAATGCTCCAAGTTGAAGTGCTGCCTGATGTACGAATACGACGTCTATGCCGACGCACGCCGCGACATGCCGCGCGTTCGGGAGCCGTTGCAGACGCTCGACGGCGAATACTATCTCATCAAGAGCGACCCGCTGGCGCATACCATGTCGTTCAGCAGCAGCCGCGATGCCATGGCCAACGTGGTGACGCTGCCCGTAAGCCGCGTGCGCGAGATACTGTCGCTCAACCGCGCCGGCAAGAAAGCCGAGACTTTGGAGGGCGAAAACGCCGCACCTGCCGTCGAGGAGCCCACATATCGCCACGAGGAGGACAGCATCACCCGCTTCGACTCGAAAAACCGCCGCAGCAAACGCAACAAACGCGGCAAGAGCGGTGCCTCACACAAAGATGGCGGCAAAGATACGGCCAAGGATACCGGCAAGAGTGCAGGCAAAGACAAAGGCGACGAGCAGCAGCCCAAGCAGACACAGCCCAAATCGGCAGAGAGCCGACAGGAGCGTCGTTCCCACAACGGCAGCGACAGCAGCCGCGCGGCACAGCCGTCGCAAAGCCGCGAGCAGTCTCAGGGCGAAGGCAAACAACAGCAGCGACGCCCCGACCGCAACGCCAACCGCCGCAATCGCGACAATGCAGCAGGCAGGCCGGAGAAGCCCCAGGCCGATAACAAAGACGCAGCCGCACCGGCAAAAGGCGAGCGCAACGACGGCGAACAACGTCGTTCGCGCAACAACCGCCGACCTTCCCGTCGCCGTCCGCAACAGGGCGCAGCGCAGGACAACGGCCGCACCGAAGGCTCGAACGGCAACAACAATAACGCATAGCAGCCCTGCACCATGACTCTCAGAGCGGGACATACGGTCGCTGCGGCATGCGCCATGTGGCTCACGGCATGCGCCTCCGGCGGCACAACAGTCGAAATGCACGACATGGCCGACTTGCGTTGGAGCGACACCGTGCACATCTCTGTCGACAACGATGACACGCTCTCGATGCGCGATCTGAGTGTCGTCGTGCGTTATAACCGTCAGCTGAAAACCGACTCGGTCACCGTCGACATAACTACCATGACGCCCGACTCGCTGCATCTCGAAGAGCGTTTCACGCTGCACATACCTCCGACAAACGAGGTGCATGCCGTCGAACGCATATTCCCCTATCGCCGCAATGCACGTCTGCTGCGTAGCGGCATTTACCAATTCACCCTCTCTTCGCAAGAGGAGATCGTCGGCGTGGAGTCGGTCGGCCTTATGATCGACACCGCCGAATAAAACCGACTTACCGATGGGAAAAGACAAACTGCGCAGATTTGCCGAAAACCTCACTTTCGACTGCCTCATACAACCCGAATTCGACGAGATATTCGGACGCGACCATCGTCTCAAAGGGCGTTGGCACCAGGACTTCTTTCATAACGACCGCCCCATAACGCTCGAACTGGGCTGCGGCAAAGGCGAATACACCGTTGCACTGGCCGAGCGCAACCCCGACCGTAATTATATAGGAGTCGACATCAAGGGGGCACGCATGTGGCGCGGAGCCAAAACCGCCACCGAGCAGCATATGGACAACGTGGGATTCATACGCACACGCATCGAGTTCATCACGTCGTTCTTCGCCGAGGGCGAGGTAGATGAGATCTGGATCACATTCCCCGATCCGCAGCTCAAAAGCCGTCGCGCCAAGAAACGCCTCACCTCTCCGCTTTTCCTCGAACGCTATGCGAACATGCTCTCCGACAACGGCACGATAAACCTCAAAACCGACTCGCAGCATCTGTTCCGCTATACATCGGCCGTCATCGACCGCTTCGGCCTGCCGTGCGAAGTAGCCAACGACGACATCTACGGTTCGGGATTCGCCGACGAGACTCTGTCGGTCAAGACAGCCTACGAACGTGTGTTTCTCGCACGCCGGCTGCCCATCACCTACACCCGCTTCTCGCTTGGCGGACAACGCCGCTTCGAACACTTCGACTGGGAAGGCGACGATATTCTCGACAAGGATTGCGAACCGCAGCGCGAAGGACTCTGATCCCGCCATACGGATCGAACGACGGCTTACACGTCATATACTTGCGTCCCAAATCCACTTCTCGGAAGTGTCTCGGGACGCAAGTTTTTTTTCACACACATACTTCGCGCTCGCGCTCAACATGACAACTGTCGACATGTCATGTCGAACGAACGTGAGACATCTGGGGAAGACTGAACTTGCAGAATGTTAAAAGACAACCGAAATAGTCGCGCACAGATTTCTCGCTCTCGCTCGAAATGACAAAACAATGGAAATAGTAGCCCAAGCACCACCAACCCTATTTTTCGTCAAAAGCGGTATTATACAACTTTTTCGTTAAGCCGAACGAACAAAGCGAAGTTTACTTCGGCTTTGTCGCGGCGAGAAAAAGTGCATGAAATGAACGCGTAACGAAAATTGCCCGGATAGGCTGTACTCGATGTACCGCCTATTCGGGCAATTGAGCGAGCGGAAGCATAATACCGCTTTTCACGAAAAAGAAAAGCTCCCACCGAAGCGAGAGCATAGGTATTAAAACCTTCGGCATATAGCCTTATTGTGATAAGATGTAGAAAATCTTATGATACAAAGATAGTCATTTATTTTGAATATCAACATAATTTTCACTATTTTTACAAAAAACTAAAAAACACTGACTCATGGAACGAATACTCGGACTTGATCTCGGCACCAACTCCATAGGCTGGGCGATAGTAGATCACGAAGACGACAACTATAAAATCATCGACAAGGGCGTAAGCATATTTCAAGACGGTGTGGCGCACGACAAGTCGGGCGAGAAGCCGGCCGTGGCGCAACGTACATCGGCGCGTGCTCTGCGCCGACAATACCGCAGACGACGATTGCGCAAAATAGACCTTCTGAAAGTGCTCATCAAGCATGACTTGTGCCCATATTTGTCGGACGAGCAGCTGCATGCGTGGCAGACGCACAAACGATATCCGCTCGACGAAGCGTTTCTGGCATGGCAGCGCACCGACGACAATATCGACCGCAACCCATACCACGACCGCCACAGAGCACTGACTGAGACGCTGAACATGCAAAGCAAGGCGGATCGGCATACGCTGGGGCGCGCACTCTATCACATGTCGCAACGGCGCGGCTTTCTGAGCAACCGCAAGGAGTCGACCAAGGAGAGCGACGGCAAGGTCAAAGAAGGCATATCGTCGCTGAACGAAGCCATACAGCAGGAGGGCTGTCTCTATTTGGGTGAATATTTCTACAAACTATACCAACGCGGCGAGAAGATACGCGGCCGATACACCTCGCGCAATGAGCACTATAAAGCTGAGTTCGAAGCTATTTGCAGCAAGCAGCAGCTCTCCGGCGACTTGACGGAAGCACTGCGCAAAGCCATATTCTTTCAGCGGCCTCTCAAATCGCAGAAGGGATTGGTCGGACACTGCACCTTCGAGAAGGACAAGAGTCGCTGCCCGGTGTCGCACCCGCGATTCGAAGAATTCCGTATGTTGCAATTTATAAACAACATACGCATTACGACGCCCTACGAAGCAAATTCCCGCCCGTTAAACAAAGAGAAGCGTGCAGCTGCCGAAGCTATATTCATGCGCAAGAGCAAACCTCACTTCGCGTTCGACGATATAGCCAAACGTCTGGCCGGCCGCAAGGAGAGCTATGCCTACGAGGGCGACAAGAGCCAAGCTCCGTACCGCTTCAACTACCGTCTGTCGACATCGGTTGCAGGCTGTCCCGTCACGGCTGCCCTGAAAGGCATTTTCGGAGAGGATTATATCAACGAGATATGCTCGCTCTACACGCGCGCCGAGGGCAAAACACCCGAACAGATCATCAACGACATATGGCACGCACTGTTTACGTTCGACGACGATGACAAGCTCAGGGAGTGGGCTAAAAGCCGCCTGCAACTATCGGACGACGATGCCGACAAGTTCGTCGATATCGGCATGCCGCAGGGGTATGCAGCATTGAGCATCAATGCCATCGACAAGATGCTGCCGTTTATGCGCATGGGGTATCGCTACGACGAGGCCGTATTCTGCGCCAACCTCAAAGAGGTCATACGCGACGAGATATGGGGCGACGAGCAGCAGCGTCAGCGCATCGTAGACGACATAGTGAAGATAGTGACCGAACACAAGCCCAATCCATATAAAAAGAACGACTCCAAGGAGAACCGCATTTGCGAATACTTGCGCGAACACGGTATTGCCGCCGATCTCAGCCGACTGTATCACCCGTCTATGATAGAGGCGTATAAGCGAGCGAATCCCGACGGCGACGGCCTGCTGCAACTCGCCTCGCCACGCACATCGTCGGTGCGCAACCCCATGGCCATGCGTGCACTGTTCCGCCTGCGCATACTCCTCAACAGACTGCTGCGCGAGGGTAAAATAGATCGCGACACGAAGATCCGAATAGAGTTCTCGCGACAGCTCAACGATGCCAACAAACGCAAGGCAATAGAGCGTTTTCAGCGCGACAATGAAAAGATGCGCAACGGCTATGCAGACAACATACGCCAGCTCTACCTCGAACAGACCGGCCGACAGGCAGAACCGTCGGAGGAGGAGCTGCTCAAATATCAGTTGTGGGAGGAGCAGAATCATATATGTCTCTATACCGGTCGCACGATAGCCGTCGAGCAATTTATCGGTGCGGCATCGGAATTCGACATCGAGCACACCTTGCCGCGAGCACGCGGCGGCGACAACTCACAGATGAACAAGACACTGTGCGACAGCCGATTCAATCGCGAGACAAAGCGTTCGAAACTGCCGACCGAGCTGGCCGTGCACGGGGAGATCATGTCACGCATCGAGTCGCTCGGGTGGCACAAAAAGATCGAGGAACTGCGCCGGAAGATAGAGCGCGCCAGCATGCAGGCGAAGCAGGCATCGACCAAAGAGGTCAAAGACAGAAATATTCAGGATCGGCACTATTTCAACATGCAGCTCGACTACTGGCAAGGCAAGGTCGAGAGATTCGCCATGACCGAGGTGCCCGAGGGCTTTTCGAACCGCCAGGGTGTCGACATCGGCATCATAGGTCGCTATGCGCGTCTCTATATGAAAACGGTATTCGATCATATCCGTACAGTGAAGGGTGCCACGACAGCCGAGTTTCGCAAGATGTGGGGCTTGCAGCAGGAGTACGAAAAGAAATGCCGCAACAACCACGTTCACCACTGCATCGATGCCGTCACCATAGCCTGCATCGGCCATACGGAGTATGACAAGTGGGCGCAATATGCTGCCGACGAGGAGCGTTATCGCCGCCGAGAGGGCAGCAAACCGCATTTCGACAAACCGTGGCCGACGTTCACCGAAGATGTCAAGGCCATGGCCGAGGAGTTGCTTATAGCCCACCACACACCCGACAACATGCCCAAGCAGAGTCGCAAATGCCTGCGCATACGCGGCAAGGTGCAACGCAATGCTGCCGGCGAGATCAAATACGTACAGGGCGACACCGCGCGTGGAGTGCTGCATAGGGATACGTTCTACGGAGCCATAAAACTCCCTGGCGAAGAAAAGGAGAGATATGTGATTCGAAAGAGACTTGCCGATCTGGAACAGGCCGACATCGCCAAGATCGTCGACGAGGCCGTAAGGCAAAAGGTGCGTGAAGCAGTCGAGCGGCTCGGCTTCAAAGAGGCCATGGCAGGCAAGATATACATGAACGAGGAGAAGGGCATACCGATCAACAAGGTGAGAATATTCGCTACGAATGTAACATCGCCCATACACCTGAAAGCTCATCGCGACCTGTCCAAAGACGAGTACAAGCGCAAATATCATGTGGATAACGAAAGTAATTACTGCATGGCCATCTACGAAGGATCCGATGCCCGCGGCAAGATCAAGCGAGGGTTCAAGATCATCAATAACCTCGATGCGGCCAAGTTCTTCAACGGCAAGACCGACCGGTTCGATATCGTCGATCAATCCAACAGCAACGACTATCCGCTGAAATGGATATTGAAGACCGGCACCATGGTGCTCTTCTACGAAAACTCGCCTGAGGAGTTGTACGAGTGCAGCAAGAGAGAGCTTACAAAGAGGTTGTATAAGGTAACCGGTCTGAGTTTATCAACAATACAACAAAAGTATACATATGGTATAATCATATTAAAACATCATCAGGAAGCTCGTCCGGCAGGCGATCTGAAAGTCAAGAAAGGAATATGGAAGATCGGCGAGGAGTACAGACCCGTAATAGGATTACAGCATACCCAACTCAACGCCATGGTCGAGGGCTACGATTTCGATCTGAGCGTTACAGGCGAGATAATATTCAAACACTGACACTGCCATGTCGAAACGAGCACTCTTTTTCTCCACACCGTTCTGTCTGAGCCTGCGCAACGGACAGATGATAATCAACACGCGCGAAATGCCCGACATGCAGCAAAGCGTGCCGATCGAGGATCTGGGGTTCGTAGTGTTGGAGCATCAGCAGACATCTGTCACTCTGCCGCTGCTCAATGCCCTGTCGGACAACAATGTGGCGGTGATATTCTGCGGCGATAACCGCATGCCCAATGCCATGTTGATGAATCTCGACTCCAACACCACGCAGGGAGAGTGCTACCGTGCGCAGATCGAGGCGAGCGAACCGCTGAAAAAGGGATTGTGGCGACAGATCGTCGAGGCCAAGATTCGCAATCAGGCAGCTCTGCTCAACAAGCTCGGCAAAGACGGCGACAAGTTGAAGCCATATTACATGAACGTCAAGAGCGGCGATGCAGACAATCGCGAGGGCATAGCTGCCAAGATCTACTGGTCGGAGCTTTTCGGATCCGATTTCATTCGCTGCCGCGAAGGTTCCGCCCCCAACAACATGCTCAATTACGGCTATACCATACTTCGCGCCGCCGTAGCACGCGCGCTGATGGGATCGGGACTCTTTCCCGCATTCGGCATCTTTCATCGCAACCGCTACAACGCCTTTCCTTTGGCCGACGACATGATGGAGCCATATCGACCCTATGTCGACGAGATAGTATTCGAACTGCATCGAAACGGGATCACACGACTCGACAAGGAGGCCAAAAGCCGCCTGCTGAGAGTGCTCTACACCGACACCGTATTCGAACGCATGACACGCCCGCTCGACATAGGACTGACCGCAACGAGCGCATCGCTCAACAAATGTTTTCAAGGTATTCAAAAGAAATTGACATATCCGATCATAGAGTAGACCATGTCCGAGAACCGATTAAATGCCTACCGTATCATGTGGTTATTCGTATTTTTCGATCTGCCGACCAATACCAAGACCGAACGGCGACATGCAGCACAATTCCGCAAGGCGCTGGAAAAGGACGGATTCTCCATGATGCAATATTCGGTGTATGTACGTCACTGCCCGTCGAAAGAGAATATGAACGTGCATATCAACCGTGTACGCAAATCGATGCCTCCGGCGGGATATACGAGTATCATGAGCATAACAGACAAGCAGTACGGCGATATTCGGAATTTTTGGGGCAAGGTCGAGCATAAAAAGCCCGAAACACCGCAACAGTTGGAATTTTTTTGATATATTTGTATTTACGATACGAAAAACTACATACAAATCGACTTCACCGGATTGCAATCAACGGTTTACGCACAGTCGAAACACGCGTAACAGCCGCATTATCAAAGTATAGATTGCCCGGCGTTGTGGTTTGATGTAGAAACAGAATAAGATACAACTGATCTTCGGGTACAGCTCCATATGTTGGAGTTGTGGTTTGATGTAGAAACAGAATAAGATACAACATGAATGACATCGCGGATAGGCATCAGCTCGTTGTGGTTTGATGTAGAAACAGAATAAGATACAACAGCTGAGACGACAATGCCCCGAGGGCGCGGTTGTGGTTTGATGTAGAAACAGAATAAGATACAACGGCAAGATACGTATAATCGCACACATGATAGTTGTGGTTTGATGTAGAAACAGAATAAGATACAACACAGCTGCGCCGGTAGATATTCCGCCTTTGGTTGTGGTTTGATGTAGAAACAGAATAAGATACAACCCCAGCTTTGATGCAAAGTATGAGTATAAAGTTGTGGTTTGATGTAGAAACAGAATAAGATACAACAAAATGTCAAGAAAAAAAGACTCAAAGAGGTTGTGGTTTGATGTAGAAACAGAATAAGATACAACTACAGTAGGGATAGACATGATGCTGCCAGTGTTGTGGTTTGATGTAGAAACAGAATAAGATACAACAGTTCAAAATATCGTTCGATGTTGTGGGTGTTGTGGTTTGATGTAGAAACAGAATAAGATACAACTCTTATTTATTCCAATAATATCAACCTCTAGTTGTGGTTTGATGTAGAAACAGAATAAGATACAACAGGTTTTGAGGTGTTCTCGACCATGTTTACGTTGTGGTTTGATGTAGAAACAGAATAAGATACAACCTATACATAGTAGTTTGTTTTTTTGATTAGTTGTGGTTTGATGTAGAAACAGAATAAGATACAACAACGGCTGTCAAGAGTGTAGCAGATCATTTGTTGTGGTTTGATGTAGAAACAGAATAAGATACAACGGCAACGTCTTCGGCTGGGTTCGTGAGAATGTTGTGGTTTGATGTAGAAACAGAATAAGATACAACTTGGTCGAGAGACTGAACGTAAAGGCGGGTGTTGTGGTTTGATGTAGAAACAGAATAAGATACAACAAAGAACTTTTTGACACGATTGTCGACACGGTTGTGGTTTGATGTAGAAACAGAATAAGATACAACCAGTGTTTGGCCAACTCGCAATGCGGAAATGTTGTGGTTTGATGTAGAAACAGAATAAGATACAACCTCGTCGATGTCCAAATCCTCAGAACAAAGGTTGTGGTTTGATGTAGAAACAGAATAAGATACAACACTTGGTCGTGATGAACCCTCCATTTTCCGTTGTGGTTTGATGTAGAAACAGAATAAGATACAACACCCATGCGAAACGTTAGTAAAAGCACGCCGTTGTGGTTTGATGTAGAAACAGAATAAGATACAACTGTGCCATGGGAGACTGTCACATCTCCCATGTTGTGGTTTGATGTAGAAACAGAATAAGATACAACGACATCAGTCATGGAGCAATTCATAGCAGAGTTGTGGTTTGATGTAGAAACAGAATAAGATAGAACCGCGAAGCCGTCGGGTAACTTGCCGCCGTAGTTGTGGTTTGATGTAGGAACAAAATAATATACAATTCGGCGGGTGCGGCCGAATATAATACAAAGTAAGCGCAGCAAAACGTCAGAATCACAATGTGTTTGAAGCGAACGCCACGACTCTGAATATTAAAATACAACCTGGCAGTTGTTACAAGAGAAACCGATACTGCGAAGAAGCGAAATCAAATATCTGACATTTCATAGATACGCAAAACATTGCGCTCCCGGTCGGTTTCAAACAGATAATTACCATATTGTCCGTCGATCACTTGTGTATGACCTTCGGCATTGCCGTATATCTCCAACGGAATAATATCGAACGCAGCGCACTTAACGCCCTCTTTATAGTGTTTGCAATCCTCACACGAGAATGGCAGCGGATTCTCAACATCAATTAAACAGCCCATTATAACTAATAGTATTTTTTATTTAACGCCAAAGCTACGACCATAGCCAGCTTAATCGCTACGGCACCCAACCCTCAGTCGGCCAAACTCCGTTCGTTAATCCGAACCGGCTCCGTTGGCAAACTGCTGCGGCCTGATATAAATAACTAACAACTCATTACAATACAAACAACACCTCCCGGCTGAAATGGCCGGGAGGTGTTTATCATCAGACACATAGAATCTGTTACTTCAACATTTTCAATTTCTTGTCAGCCGGAGTAGCCTCGCGGAACGATATGGCATAACCGCCGCCCGCGACAGCCTTCTGACGCAATGTGCTGCGCGAGGTGCAACGAACCTGACGAATGGTATATGCCTGAGGATTGGTCAGATAATCGGCATCGGCAGCATCGGCGTATATCGTTGCCACATATGTCTTGCCGGGATCGAGGAAGTCGAATACGATCTGCGAAACATACTCCTTTTCGCCGGTGCAGTTGCCCACGAACCACTCTCCGCTATCCTTGGCCTGACGTGCCACGGTAATATACTCACCCGGGGCCGCTTCGAGGTAACGGCTTTGCTGCCAGTCTATGGCCACGTCCTTTATAAACTGGAATGCGTCCATGAAACGCTCGTAGTTTTCGGGGAAATCGGCAGCCATCTGCAACGGTGACGACATCACCACATAGATACCCAACTGATTGGCAATAGTGCAGTTGGCATGCGATTTATTATTGGGATCGGCTTTCGATATATCCATCTCGAATATGCCGGGCGTATAGTCCATCGGACCACCTATCAGTCGCGTGAACGGCAGCACGGTGACATGCGAAGGCTTCGAGCCGCCGAATGCCTGATACTCCGTACCGCGTGCCGACTCGTTGCCTATCAGGTTGGGATAGGTGCGGCACAGACCCGTAGGGCGAACCGCTTCATGGGCATTGACCATGATCTCATATTCGGCGGCCTTTTTCACGGCATAGAGATAGTGGTTGACCAGCCACTGATCGTAATGGTTGTGACCCACGGGCACGATGTTGCCTACATAACCGCTCTTGACTGCATCGTAGCCGTTATCTTTCATAAACTTATACGCTTCGTCCATGCGGCGTTCATAGTTTCTCACCGACGATGAGGTCTCGTGGTGCATTATCATCTTCACACCCTTCGAGGCAGCATAGTCGCGTATGCCGGCAAGATCGAAATCGGGATAGGGAGTCACGAAGTCGAAGACATAATCCTTGTTGTTGCCGAACCAGTCCTCCCAGCCGATATTCCAGCCCTCAACAAGCACGGCATCGAATCCGTGTTCGGCCGCAAAATCGATATATCGCTTGACATTCTCGGTCGTTGCACCGTGCGTCCCATTCGGCTTGACCTTCGTAAGATCGTCGGTGTCGAGATGAGCACTGCGCAGGTCGTTGGTATAACACCACGTACTCTTGCCCGTTATCATCTCCCACCAACAACCGACATACTTCGTGGGCCTGATCCATGACGTATCGTCCAACTTGCACGGTTCGTTAAGATTGAGCGTTATGCGCGAGCGCAATATGTCGCGGGCATCGTCCGACACGATCACCGTACGCCACGGCGTATGACCCGGGGTCTGAACATAAGCCTTATAACCGTTGGGGTCGGGCGTCAGATGCGACGTCAGCACCATGCGGTCGGCATCGAGATCGAGGTGCATACACGGGTAATCGACCAGAGCGGCCTCATGTATGTTTATGTAGAGACCGTCGTCCGACAACAATTGCAATGATGTTTGCAGTCCCGACGTAGAGAATATCGTCTGCGACAGATTGTACTGCACGGCACTCTCCAACAGCGACTTGACCTCCGACAGACGCGAGCGCGTATAGTCATACTCCTGTGTGTCGTAATCGCCGGGTATCCACCACGCCGTATGATCGCCCGACATGGCAAACTCCGTAAGCTCGTCCATCACGATAAAATAGACCAGATTGTCTTGTTCCGGGAACTCGTATCTCAAACCCAGTCCATCGTCGAACAGACGAAAGCGCACGATCATGTCGCGATTGTTGGCAGTCTGGTGCAGCGTCACGGCCATCTCATTGTAATGGTTGCGAATCTCAGACTCCTCACCCCACACAGGCTGCCACGTCTCATCGAACGTCGAGGTTTCGACTCCCGCCAGCTCGAATCCGTCATAGAGCGATGTCTGCGGATCGATCTTATGTTCGCGGCTGGTGAAGTCCGCCCCGAACTCATTGCGTTCACTGCTTTTCAGCTTCAAGCCAAGACGGCTCGGAGCCACTGCAATCTTGCCTTTGTACTCCAATTTATAAACAGGTGCGCCGGATTCGTCCAAAGAGAAATCCATACGCAGGTTGCCGTCGGGAGAGCGCAACTCCTGCGCATTGACCCCCACGATCAGAGCCGATGCCACGGCCAGCGATAAAAGTTTTTTCATAGGTTATAAGTTTTGTTTCAGGTTAAATACATTTCCAAAGTCAAAGATATGAATAATATCGATCAGCAGAGATGATTCGTAGTCAATTAGTAGTGGATACTAAAACTAAATATACTATATATCAACATAATAATATATCATTAATAGTATCAAATAGTAGTTAACCGAGCCTTGCGATCGACATTACGCGGCGTTCGAACTCCTCTCGGCCTCCCGCAGCTGCATTGCGCATCTTGACCCGATAATTGTAAACCGTAGATACCGAACGCCGCAGGAAAGCGGCTATCTTGACCGAATCGGTTATGCCGAGCCGGATCAAGGCGAATATCCGCAACTCGGTCGACAGCAGTTCGCCACTGCTCAGTTCGATCCGCGCATCTTCGCGCAAAAGAGCATTGAACTGTTCGATGAAATCGGGAAACAGATCGAGAAACGACCGGTCGAACCGCTCGTAAAAACTCTTCAATTCACGGTCTATGCGTGCATTGGATTTCAATGTTTCGAGCAGTTGCGCCGCACCACCGCTGCGCGCCACACCATTCAACTCGCGTCTGTACTCGTCGATGCGCCCGATATAATCCGAACACAGATCGATATAGGTGCACAAATACGACTCTTTCAGATTGTTGGCATCGTGCAGCAGAGCATTGATGCGCAACAGTTCGGCATTGACGCTCTTCAACTCCTCGTTGACGGCAGCCTGCCTGCGCTCGGCACGTTCGACACGGCGGCTGTCGCGCCTGATCCATATCATTGCCGCCGCCAGCAGCAGCAACAGCAGCGTTATGCCTGCAAGCAAAACATTGAGCCGATGCTGCTTGCGCGCCATCAGCAGATCGTAAGACTGCGTGATGATCGGCAGCAGGCGGTTGATCGAGTGAATATTGATACGGGCATTGGCCTGCCGGGCATCTTTCAGCGAGCAGTTGATATAGCCGTAAGCCCGCTCGATATCGCCCCTGCGATAGAGCAATGCCGCCAGCTCGTAGAGCGAACGATACTCGTGCACAGGAGTCTTCAAGTCGCACAACGCGCTCTCGGCCAGATAGTATATGGCATCGTCCACGCGACCTTCGTTGAGATGCGATTGCGCCACCGAATAAGCCCACACCGCTCTGCCGTGCACCGAGCCTATCTCATCGTCGGACATCTGCAACAGCAGCTCCAAGGCTCCGTCATCGTCCCCTGCCGAACGCATAATCTCCGCCTGCACGAATGTCATCGGCAGATCCAAGCCGACCAGCGCAAGCCGCTCGACGGCCAACAGCTCGCCATAGGTCTTGCGGCATCCTGCATCGACGCTCACCAGCGACATACCCTCGTATGTCACATAACGCGCATTGTGCCAGGCATACCTGTCGGCAACGGACATATTCGACGTATCGACCTCCGCAATCGTACTCAACGCCTCGACATAGTTGCCGCATTGAGCATACAACGTCGCCATATCGATCATGCTGCGGCGACGGCGCACCGAGTCGCCCAGCGACGAGGCCAGCCTCAGTTTACGCTGAGCATAGTCCAGGGCGGCATCGACATCATATTTGGCATACTCGTCCAGCAGCATGCCGTACACGTCATACAGCCTTGCCGAATCATCTGTCCGCACCAGCATCTCGATCGAATCTATACGGCTGCGCTTGCGCTGCTCGTAACGCTCTCTGTCGGCAATGACCGCATCGAGCTGCTCCAACCGCTCGCGGCAACGAGCCTCGAACGACGGTGATTTCCGGCATGATGACGATGCAAAAATCGTCATCACCATTATCGACATAAACACAAACCGTTGCAGCGACATAACCGATCGGCGGGATTATTTGTTATGGTTCGACCTCATCTGCTCCAACTCCCCGATATATCTCTCCACGAACGGGATATCGCAATCATTGATCCTCTCGACGACACTGGCAATCTTGATTACAGTCTCCCGCATGTAATTCTGCTCGAAATCGGCATATGTTTCGTCCATCATACCCGCCTCATACAAATCGTTGCACTTGTCTCTGTAATTTTTAGCCACATATCCCAGCCGTTCCTGAAAACCATGTAAATATGCCTTCAAACTCTCAGCGAGTTCGATCTGATGTTCGAATGATGTTTTTCTTGCCATAATTCCTGAATTTATATTTATTTTACCATTATCGTTCGTCGTCAACCAACTGCCGCAAACACAATATCGTTTGGGCGGTATATCTATCGTTACGCGATCACGACCAATCCGACTGCCGCACCCGGAAAATTTCGCCGCAGCGTCATCGGCACCATACAATACCTGTGAATCGAACCTACCTCGGTCAGACTCGACACATGAATCATTTTCGGCGAAAAACTCCAACACCCGGTCATGCGACGACACTCTCGGGTATAAAGTCACGACAGGACAGCTCTTCGTACCGACAGGCATATCTTCTGCCGCAGCGATCGTGATATGCTTTGTACTGGCAAACTTTCGCTTTATCGTTCGAAATCGATCGTCATCACAAAAAGAGTCGTATTCTATCACTGTTACCGTCAGCACCAAACAGTCTGCAACCATACGGTTCCACTCCTCGAAACTACGATAAAAACACAACTCCGAACCCGACTCCGTATCAAACCGCAGCATGTCATACGTGCTGCCGGTACACTCTCCGGCACACGCAGATCCCGACTCGGCATACTCACTCGCACCGCCGTCCGACAACCTGTTACAAGCGCCGACATTCGTCCAGACATGCCCTTCGGGAGATATATAAATAAAATCTTTATGCGTATACCGAGCCAAAAGCGAGACGACAACCCGTCCGAATTCGAAGAACAATGCTCCGACAGCCGCTATAACTATAACGACAGCTTCATAACCCGCATTCAATATTTTTCCGGTATGAGATCCGACCGACACGCCACAGGCACAACACATATACAATCGGTACATTTCATCTGGCGTCGGGAATTCATCGATCGAAAAGCGAACCATACCGTCAGTGCGGCCATTATAAAAAATCGCATGTTCGGCATCGCATACTATGGAAAACGGAGTCGACGCCTCAACCGGCATTTCGCGCAGGCAGCAATGAATTCGCGCCGAATCCACGCATGCAATCCGCACAGCCGCCAGCCTCACCCCTTTATATTTCAACAAAAAATCGAAATCGGATTCCAGGAAGCAGGCGGGCATCGAACTTCCGTAAAGTATACGATCATCTGTCCAACCCCGACGATACAGAATCGGCACCAGAACATCATGATATAATCGCACCCTATCTATCACTGCAATTCATTCTTCAATATTCCAATCGCATAGTCAATAGCATACCGCTCCCGCTTGAATTTCAATTTAGATTTACACCCCCAATAAAACAACGGCAAACCGACGACAGCTGTAACCAAAGGGATACAAAGCAACAATCCTATCCACATTGTCCGTTCTGCACGAGCCACACTTTTGTCTACACCCGGAACGGCAACCGTGAGATCATCGCAGATCGAACGGAACTTCGATTTATAATCGGTCTCCAACCGTTTAAGACTCAGCCGCTCGGCAGCCTGCTCCTTGCGCAAGCGCTCTTTCTCCCTCCGTTTCAGATCTTCACGCTCCTCTTTGGCTTTGCGAACCGCCTCCTCTTTCCGCTCTTTCTTCTCCGCAATGACAGCATTTGCATTGATATCAATCAATTCCGATAATTTACCTGACATTTCGGCAACTTCATCGACAGACATCGACTTTCTGACATATTCTATATGCTGAGTCAACTGTTGCATGCAAGCCTGACTGAAATCATCGTGCGCCAACAGCGATATATCTGCTTTCATCTTTTCAAGCTGCGGCAATACGTCCGTAATTTGCATTTCAACGGCCGATACACTATCCGGGTGCAGATTCTTTTTCTTCAACAAAGTCTTGATCGTGCTGTCGATTATCTCGAAAAAGCACAGCAACGGTGCATGAAGAGCATAAAAACTCTCCAATCTCGATCTGCTTTCTTGACAAATCATGGCGTTCAAGCTATTGACATATTTGTCGAACTCTTCATTTCTGGCCTGCATAATCACTATTTTATATTATTCCTAACGCTTTTGCACACATTAAAATCCGAACTCCGATTGAAAGTCCCTGTCTTCGTACCCTTTGCGCGCAACTACCTTAACGGCATGATGCTCCGAACCGATTACATTCCGCTCATCGCCATGTTTCACAATGATCTCCCGTTCGAAAGGTTTGCAGCAAGAATATTTGTTTGCCGCTGCCGCCAGCACCGGTGCGATATCTTCCTTGGAGAAGTTATCCATCTTTACAAGAACATTATAATCCTTATCTCCGTTTTTAGAATTGTATATTGCCGTATACGGCTTCAATTTCATCGGAGCATGATTGTCGGCACCGAGAATCGCACGGCACTCACTGCCGTTAGCCAAACCGAATGCAATGCGTAACGACATTTGATTCAGGGCATCGGCATCGATATGACAATCCGTATAAGACTGAGAGCTGAACAGCATGTGGACACCGAATGCACGTCCCTGCTTGGCAATCTCCTTGACCAAAGGATTAACATGTTTCCGCGTCTCGTAATTTACGAACAGTTGTTGAACCTCATCGACTATCATTAGAATACGCGGCAACTTGTGCTCTGCGCTCTGATTGTATTCGTCGATATTATTGATCGTCTGCCCCAACTCTCTGAACAACCTCGCCCGTTCGATTATCTCTCGCTGCAAACGCAGGAAAACCTCTATGCCGAAAGCCAGATTTTCATTATCAAGCAACAGCAATTCTACATTGGGGTGATTCTGATACACCTGAAATTCCACTCCCCATTTGTAGTCCAAAAGATAGAGCCGAAATTCGTCAGGAGAATATCTCTCGGCAATAGACGTAATTATATTATTGAGCAACGTAGATTTTCCCGTACCGCTCTGACCGGCGATAAATCCGTGATACACGCCCGACTTGCGTCCCATCTCGAACGACACACGCTCTTTTCCGCTACGGCCTATGGGTATCGATATGAAATCGGCTACCGTTGCCGCATGATCCGCATCATTACCCTTAATCGCATCGATTACCCTCGACACGGACTGCACATCGTAAGAATCGAATCTGAAAGATCCGGTCAAAAGCAAGTCGCTTATGATATCCGCTTGAAGATTGTGTATCCTGAATGGTTCGACAGTGCAATCGAGCCTAAGCGCATTTTCGCAGAGCTTGTACAATCGGGAATAACGGGACTTGTTATAGGCATTATCCTCCGGGAAATATTGCCGTTCGATGTTCATGATGACTCTGACGCCACACTTTTCGCCCTCTTCCATCAACAATGCAACCGTATCTATCTCCGAATCGGTAAAATCTTTCGGAAAATTGGAAACAAACAATATGTTATAAGGCTCCTTAAACTCTGTCGAACCATTATACTCACGCAAATCGGCATAGTTATATCCAAGACATTTAGTAGATATATATCGCGCATTCTCCTGTATTCTCGACAACTCATTCCGCAAGGAATCCCGGTTCGTAACGAACTTGACATTAGGAGAATCAAACGAGCACATAATCGGGAAATTGGTATTCAGCGATATATCCACGAATATAAGATTTACCGCCTCCGAAGCCACGGATCCCAATAAGCCCAATGCCATATACTCCATCTGCCGCAAAGCATGCGACCGGCTGCCGGAATCCGTCTCAAAGCAGATTCCGCTTACGCCGGCAAACGGAATCAGCAACGGAACGCCGATGCCGTTTCTATCGAAGTGCCCTATTCGAAGCGTATAAGGCAGATCGCCGTTCTGCAACAGGTTAGAGGGACAATCGATTCTGAAACTTCCGAACATATCATCATTCACACACATATCATCAGATAAAATTTATCGTTAACACCTCCGGCTCACACATCGGACACATTCTTTTCAAGAAAAATTCACACATGAATCTCTATTTGACAAAGATACTAATTTTATTTTAATCAGACCATCTCATAATCGTCTTGTTCCGTTGCACACCACGCGATTTTTAGTTACTTTTGTAGTGTAAAATAAAAAGCACCATACATAATGAACAGATCGGACATGCAATGCGCTTCGCACCCGGACTGTCCCATACGCAACGTACTGGCACGCATAAGCGACAAATGGTCGTTATTACTCACCGGCTCAAACCGCATGCGTTTCGGCGAGCTGCTGAAAGCCATTCCCGACATCTCGCAGAAGATGCTGACCGTCACGCTGCGCACCTTGGAGCAGGACGGGTTTGTCGCACGCACCGCCTACGCCGAGATACCGCCTCGCGTGGAGACGCTCACCGACCGCGCAAGATTGCTGCTGCCACAAGTCGATACGCAGATCGGCCGGGCGCACGAAAACATGGCCGACATAATTGCCGACAGAAAAAGATACCGTGCATAGCATGGCATAAGCCTACAATATGTTTCAAGTAACAGACAGTATGTTATGATCGACGAAATTCTCGAATACAACCGCAGCTTCGTAGAGAGGAAAGGCTACGAGCAATTCATCACCGACAAGTATCCCAACAAACGCATCGCCATCGTCACGTGCATGGATACGCGTCTCGTCGAGCTGCTGCCGGCGGCATTGGGGTTTAAAAACGGCGACGTGAAGATCATCAAAAACGCAGGTGCCACCATCACCAATCCGTTCGACAGCACCGTCAGAAGCCTGCTCGTGGCAGTCTACGAGCTGGGCGTGCAGGAGGTGATGATAATAGGCCACACGGGCTGCGGCGTGCAGGGCATGGACAGCGCACACATGCAGCATCTGATGAAGGAGCGCGGCATTCCCGATCGCCACATCACACTGATGAAGCACTGCGGCATCGACCTCGACAGTTGGCTGCACGGCTTCGACGACACCGAAACGGCCATACTCGAAACGGTAGACCTGGTGCGCAACCACCCTCTCATACCCGGGGACATCGTGGTCAAGGGCTACATCATGGATTCGATAACAGGCCGGCTCAACCCCATACACGAGACCTCGCGGCAGCAATAACCCGCACCCGGCTCACACGGCACACCGCTCTCGGCACACGGGCATCACGCCCGATGCCGGAAACACGACCGCATAAATCGCCGGCGACAGACGAGAGACCGATTTTCCGCCTGCCGCCGGCGGTTTCAATCCCTTGCGCCATCGCTATCCGCAAAAAAAACATAGCCGTTTCAACGTCTGCCGCACCCGATCCCGACAGCATAAAAAAATCACACCGTTTAGTAAAAACAATCATGCCGCCGAAAGGCCGCGCACCATCGTCCGACATTGCGAAAACGGCGTTGAAAACACCCCGCCAAGAGCCCTGTTTCAGGCGCGGTTTCGAAACGAAACTCGCAAAGTTTTATTTCGTTAAAACACTAATATACAAAATATTATCACCACCGCAACAATGCCGGTAAACACGCCCGTTCCACCCATTGAAAATGTTATAATATTAACACTGAAAATTCTATGATTTTTGGATCGAATTATATACCTTTGCGGCGGTTATTGTAAATCATACCCCCGTTTTGCAGGGTAGATTTTGTTAGGAAATTCATCAATAAAACTTATACTATGGCAGAAAAGAAGTTTATTACGTGCGACGGTAACTACGCGGCGGCACATATTGCATATATGTTCTCCGAGGTTGCTGCCATTTACCCCATCACCCCCTCATCGACAATGGCCGAGCTGGTCGACGAGTGGTCGGCGCAAGGTCGTAAAAACATCTTCGGCGACACGGTCAAGGTCGTCGAAATGCAATCGGAGGCCGGTGCCGCAGGAGCCGTTCACGGTTCGTTGCAGAGCGGTGCTCTGACCTCTACTTTCACGGCATCGCAGGGTTTGCTGCTGATGGTGCCCAACATGTATAAAATAGCCGGAGAGCTGCTGCCCGGCGTATTCCACGTATCGGCGCGCGCCCTGGCAGCCCAGTCGCTGTCGATCTTCGGCGATCACCAGGACGTCATGGCCGTACGCCAGACCGGTTTCGCCATGCTGGCCACCTCGTCGGTACAGGAGGTCATGGATTTGGCAGGTGTGGCTCACATCGTTGCGCTCAAATCGCGTATTCCGTTCGTACACTTCTTCGACGGATTCCGCACTTCGCATGAGATACAGAAGATCGAGATGATCGACGAGGCATCGCTCACGGCGATGTTCGACCGCGATGCGCTCAAAGCATTCCGCGAGCGTGCGCTCAACCCCGAACACCCCGTAACGCGCGGTACTGCCCAGAATCCCGACATCTATTTCCAGACGCGCGAGGCATCGAACAAGTTCTACGATGCCGTGCCCGACATGGTCGCCCAGACCATGGACAAGATCTCCGAGATCACGGGTCGCTCATACAAGCCCTTCACCTATTACGGTGCGGCCGATGCCGAGCACATCATCATCGCCATGGGTTCGATCACCGAGACTATCAAGGAGAGCGTCGACTATCTTATGTCGCAGGGTCGCAAGGTGGGTGTCATCACCGTACACCTCTACCGCCCCTTCTCGGCCAAGTATCTGTTCAACGTACTGCCCAAGAGCGTGAAGCGCATCTGCGTGCTGGATCGCACCAAGGAGCCGGGAGCCAACGGCGAACCGTTGTATCTCGACGTAAAAGACGTATTCTACTCGTCTGAGCTTCGCCCGATGATTATCGGCGGCCGCTACGGTCTCTCGTCGAAAGACACCACGCCGGCACAGATGCTGGCCGTCTACGACAACCTCGCAGCAGCCGAGCCCAAAGATCACTTCACCGTAGGTATCAACGACGATGTCACGTTCCACTCTATCCCCGTGGGCGAGGAGATCTCGATGGCCAAGCCCGGCACGTTCGAGGCACTCTTCTTCGGACTGGGCTCCGACGGTACGGTAGGTGCCAACAAGAACTCGATCAAGATCATCGGCGGCTCGACCGACAAATACTGCCAGGCCTATTTCTCTTACGACTCGAAGAAGTCGGGAGGCTACACCTCGTCGCACCTGCGTTTCGGCGACAACCCCATCACTTCACCCTATCTGGTCACCACACCCGATTTCGTGGCTTGCCATGTGCCGTCGTACGTAGACAAGTACGACGTGTTGAAGGGCTTGAAGAAGGGTGGCTCATTCCTGCTCAACTCGGTCGGCGACGCCGAGACCACATGCGCCTCGCTGCCCGACCACATGAAGGCATATCTGGCCAAGAACAATATCAACTTCTACATAATCAACGCCACCAAGATCGCAGCCGATCTGGGTCTGGGCTCGCGCACCAACACCATCATGCAGGCTGCATTCTTCAAGATAGCCGACATCATTCCCTTCGACAAGGCCGTCGAGGAGATGAAGCACGCCATCTACAAGTCGTACGGCAAGAAGGGCGAGGATATCGTCAACATGAACTATGCTGCCGTAGATGCCGGAGGCAATGCCGTAGAGAAAGTAGAGGTGCCGGCCGAGTGGGCATCGATCGAGGTTAAGCCCGCGACGCATGCAGCCGATGCCGATGCCACCGATTTCGTTCGCAATGTCTGCGAGCCTATCGACGCTCTGAAAGGCGACCTGCTGCCCGTATCGGCATTCAACGGCCGCGAGGACGGCACATGGGACAACGGCACGGCCGCATTCGAGAAGCGCGGCATAGCCGTCAACGTTCCCCAGTGGAAGATCGAGAACTGTATCCAGTGCAACCAGTGTGCATATGTCTGCCCCCACGCAGCCATACGTCCGTTCCTCGCAACCGAGGAGCAGGCCGCTGCAACGGGCTTGGAGTGGAAGCAGGGCTTGGGCGAGACCAAAGCCTACAAGTTCCGCATACAGGTATCGCCGCTCGACTGTACGGGTTGCAACAACTGCGTAGACGTATGTCCTGCCAAGGAGAAGGCTCTGGTCATGCAGCCTCTGTCGACACAGATGCACGAGGCCGACAACTGGAATACCGTAACCAAGACCGTAGGCTACAACGAGGTTGTCGACAAGACCAAGAGCGTCAAGAACCTGCAATTCGCACAGCCGCTGTTCGAGTTCTCGGGTGCCTGCGCCGGTTGCGGCGAAACGCCTTACATCAAGGCCATCTCGCAGCTATTCGGCGACAAGATGATGGTTGCCAATGCCACCGGCTGTACGTCGATCTACTCGGGTTCGGCACCGTCGACCCCCTACTGCACCAACTCCGAGGGCAAGGGTCCGGCATGGGCCAACTCTCTGTTCGAAGACAATGCCGAGTTCGGTCTGGGTATGCACGTGGGTGTGGAGAAGCTGCGTGACCGCATACAGGAGTATATGGAGAAGGCTATCGCCGAGTGCCAGAAGTGCTCGGCAGAGTTGAAGTCGACCATGCAGGAGTGGATCGCCGCACGCGGTTCGTCGTCTGCATCGGCCGAGGTTAGCAAGCGTCTTGTACCCATGATGGAGGCTTGCGGCTGCGACTACTGCCAGAAGATTCTCGAAATGAAAGATTGGCTCGTCAAGAAGTCGCAGTGGATCATCGGCGGCGACGGCTGGGGATATGACATCGGCTTCGGCGGTGTCGACCACGTGCTGGCTTCGGGCGAAGACGTCAACATACTCATCGTCGATACGGAGGTCTACTCAAACACCGGCGGACAGTCGTCGAAGGCTACCCCCGTGGGTGCAGTCGCCAAGTTCGCATCGGCCGGCAAGCGTATCCGCAAGAAGGATATAGGTGCCATCGCCATGACCTACGGCTACGTATACGTGGCACAGGTATCGATAGGCGCCTCTCAGTCTCAACTCTTCAACGTGCTCAAAGAGGCCGAGGCCTACCCGGGTCCGTCGCTCATCATCGCTTATGCACCTTGTATCAACCACGGTATCAAGGGCGGCATGACTCGTACACAGACCGTCGGCAAACAGGCTGTCGAGTGCGGTTACTGGCACCTGTGGCACTACAACCCCACGCTCGAAGATCAGGGCAAGAATCCGTTCGTGCTCGACTCGAAAGAGCCCGACTGGTCGAAGTTCCGCGACTTCCTCATGAAAGAGGTGCGCTACACTTCGTTGCAGAAGGCTTTCCCTGCCGAGGCCGAGGAGCTGTTCCAGGCAGCCGAGGAGAATGCCAAGTGGCGTTACAACAGCTACGTACAGCGCACCAAGTAACGCGCTATTGCGATAATTGAAAATGCCGCCGGAAAATTTTCCGGCGGCATTTTTTTACCGAATATCTACGTCACGACCACCCGAAAGCAAACGGCAGAAAGCTATACCCCTGCCCGGCGCGCATAAGCAAAAAAAGACAGCCGAAGATCTCCGGCTGTCGCATATCATCTGTTTGTCTATTACTTAATCCGCAATCAATAGTCGTCGTCACCGCCATCGCTCGGCTCATCTTCTTCCGATGCGCTGTCGGCCAAATCGTCGGCACCCTTCAAGTCGTCGTCGTAGAATCCATCATCGCCGTCCTCCGACGCATCATCGATCTTGACATCTATCTTCACCAGATAATACGTGTCCTCCGTCTCGAACGGAACTACATAGAAAAATGTTCCATCGGGCTTGTCGATACGCATCATCACTTCCGCAAATCCCAGAGGATAGAGAGCTTTAACCTCGCTTTGCTGTTCGGGCGTGAGGTTATGGAAACTTGTTACCAAACGTTTCTTCTTAGATACTGTCACCATATAATAGATTATCGTAGAAATTTTCCGCAAATATACACAATTTTGAAAATGTGTTAACATCTTTGTGAAAAAATTGTGACCGTCACATATTTTTCCGCCACGACACCTCCACCCAAAACACATGCCGCACATAATCCGTCTGCGCAGTGGCATAAATCGGCCTGCAATCAGCCTCAAAGGCATAACCGCCGCACGCAACAAACGGTATCGCACGAAGCTCCGAGACATCTTCGGAACAGTTGTCATGTCGAACGAAGGTGAGACATCTGGGAAAGACCGAACTGGCAGCATGTTAAAGACAATGGAAATCGTCTCGCACAGATTTCTCGCTCGCGCTCGAAATGACAAATGCTGTCACTCCGAGGAACCGCAGGCGACGTGGGAGTCTCTTCTGAGTTGTCACTCCGAGGAGCAGGCTAAGACTGCGACGCGGGAGTCTCGCAGACGTGAGTACTGGTTGCCGCAACAAAAGAGATTCTCACGTCGCGCGTATCGCGCTCCTCAGAATGACAAACACGCGATGTCATGTCGAACGAATGTGAGACATCTGGGAAAGACTAAACTGGCAGAATGTTAAATGGCTGTGGAAATTGTCGCACACAGATTTCTCGCTTACGCTTGAAATGACAAAACAATTGGAATAGTCTACTAAGCACCACAACCCCTTTTTCGTCAAAAGCGGTATTATGCAATGCAACGCAGGAGGGAGACGATGGGCTGTACTCGCCGTACTGCCCATTGGCGAGCGACAAGGCGCGGAAGCAGAATGCCGCTTTTCACGAAAAAGACACGGAAAAGTTACGGAAATTGTGTATATTTACACCAAATATATGATATAAACGCAATCATGGACAAAGAGCGAATAGCCGAGTTAAGAGAAAGACTTGACTATTATAATTATAAATATTATGTGGAGAACTCGCCAGAGATAGAGGATTACGAGTTCGACATGCTGCTTAGAGAGTTGCAGGAGTTGGAGGCCAAGAATCCCGATATGTTCGATCCCAACTCGCCTACGCAGCGCGTGGGCAGCGACATAAGTGCGGAGTTCAAAAGCGTGGAACATAAGTTCCCCATGCTCTCTCTGGCAAATACATATTCGCTCGATGAACTGCACGAGTGGATAGAGCGCATAGAACGCGAGACGGGCGAGGTGGAGTATGTATGCGAACTGAAATTCGACGGTACGGCCATATCGCTCACATACAGCGACGGTTCGCTGCTGCGCGCCGTGACACGCGGCGACGGCACTCGCGGCGACGACGTTACGGCCAACGTCCGCACCATAGGCTCGGTACCGTTGCACCTGCGCGGCAACGACTATCCTCCATATTTCGAAATACGCGGAGAGATACTGATGCCATACGCATCATTCGACCGGCTAAATGCCGAACGTGCCGCAGCCGGCGAACCTCTGTTGGCCAATCCGCGCAACGCTGCGGCAGGCACGCTCAAACAGCTGTCGTCGCAGGTAGTGGCACGCCGCGGACTCGACTGCACGCTATATCAGTTAGCCGGCAACGAACTGCCGTCGCACTCCCACTGGGACAATCTGGCCAAGGCGCGCGAGTGGGGATTCAAGATCTCGGATCACATGAAGATATGCCGCAACCGCCATCAGATAGATGATTTCATATCCTACTGGGATACCGAGCGCAAGCATCTGCCATTCCCCACCGACGGTGTGGTGATAAAGGTCAATCGCGACGAGGATCGTCGCAAACTGGGATCGACGGCCAAGGCTCCGCGCTGGGCAGTAGCCTACAAGTTCAAGGCCGAGCGTGCCGCCACAAGATTGCTGAGCGTCGATTTTCAGGTCGGACGCACCGGAGCCGTGACCCCTGTGGCCAATCTCGAACCGGTGCTGCTGGCAGGAACGGTGGTCAAGCGCGCCACCCTTCACAACGCCGAACAGATAGCGCAGCTCGACATACGTGTGGGCGATACGGTATATGTGGAAAAAGGCGGCGAGATCATACCCAAAATAACGGGCATAGAGTTGTCTGCACGTCCGGCCGACAGCCGCGAGTTCGAATATATCACCGAGTGTCCCGAATGCGGAACGCCGCTGGTGCGCTACGAGGGTGAAGCCAAGCACTACTGCCCCAACCAGAGCCACTGCCGGCCGCAGATCCTGGGTCGCATAGAACACTTCGTCGGACGGCGCGCCATGGACATCGAGGGGCTGGGCGGAGAGACTGTCGAGCTGCTGTGGCAAAACGACATGCTGCACGACATAGCCGACATCTACTCGCTTCGCGGCGAACGGCTCGCCACACTGCCACGGCTGGGCGAGAAGTCGGCAGCCAACATCATGCAGAGCATCGACGCTTCGCGCAAGGTGCCTTTCGCACGCGTGCTCTTCGCTCTGGGAATAAGATTCGTCGGCGAGACGACGGCCAAGTATCTGGCCTCGCATTTCCGCACGCTCGATGCCGTCATGGCTGCCGACAGCGAACAGCTTGCCGAGGCCGAGGAGGTGGGAGCCAAGATCGCCGAATCGATCGTCGAATACTTCGCCGACGAGGATAACCGCCGTATCGTCGAACGTCTCAGAGAGGCCGGATTGCAGTTCGAGATCGAGGAGCGGACATTGGCATCGGAGTCGCTGAGCGGCAAGAGTTTCGTCATATCGGGCAAATTCGCCGACCACTCGCGCGACGAGATGAAGGCACTGGTCGAGTCGCACGGAGGGCGCAATCTCGCCGCCGTGTCGGCCAACGTCGACTACATCGTGGCGGGCGAAAACATGGGACCCGCCAAACTGCAAAAAGCCAAGAAGCTGGGCATCGAGATCATCTCCGAGCAGGAGCTGATGCAGATGATAGGCAATCAGGAGCAAACTGTCATGCCGCATGCCGGCACGACACCGGCCGCGGAAAAGGAAGAGAAGAGCGATCGGCCGATACAGGGATCGCTGTTTTAAACATACGAAAACAACATCGGTTATGAAAGATATGAGATTCAGAGGTGTAGGCGTAGCACTCGTCACACCGTTCACAGCAGAGTCCGAGGTGGATTACGCTGCATTGGAGCGCATGGTGGAGCACGTCACAGAGGGAGGCGCAGACTACATAGTGGCACTCGGTTCGACAGCCGAAGCCGCCACGCTTCGCGCCAACGAGCGCGAAGAGGTATTGCGTTTCATCATTGATCGCAATGCAGGACGGCTGCCGATAGTGGCCGGCGTGGGAGGCAACTTCACGCAGGGCGTTACAGAACAGCTCGGCACGATGAACCTCGACGGCGTCGATGCTATTTTGAGCGTAACGCCATTCTACAACAAACCCTCGCAGGAGGGGTTGTACCGCCACTTCTCGGCCATTGCCCAAGCCTCGCCCCGCCCTGTCATACTCTACAACGTACCGGGACGCACCGGCATCAACATGACTGCCCAGACCACGCTGCGCATCGCTCGCGACAACAGCAACGTAATAGGAATAAAGGAGGCATCGGGCGACATCGAACAGATGCAGCGCATAATCGACGGCCGCAGCGACGATTTTCTCGTCATATCGGGCGACGATGCACTGACTGTCGAGCTTATGCGCCGCGGAGGCGACGGCGTCATATCGGTAGCGGCCAATGCCTTTCCCCGACGTTTCACCGACTGCATAGCCAAGGCGGCACAAGGGCTTTTCGACGAAGCCGACAAGGCATTCGCCCCCCTTGCCCAGGCGTGCGAGGCACTCTTTGCCGAGGGCAATCCCACGGGCGTGAAGTGCATGCTTTCGGTCATGGGGCTTGCCGGCGACAAGGTGCGCCTGCCACTGACCGAGGGCAGCGAATCGCTGCGCGAGCGATTCGCAAAACTGGTGGCCGAATACGAATTGCGATAATTTTTGCGTTATTGGGTAAAAACAGTTGATCGATGAAAAGAGTTTTGCTTCTGTTGATTCTCATCACACCCCTTGCCCTGTCGGCACAGCAGACCGATACGCAGAATCTGCGCATACCCGACGAGGAGGATATCGCCATGCGCACGATGGACGCATCGTCGCCATACTATTACACCAATCTGATGTTGAAGTATCGCCACGGTACGGCTCCGCTATCGGCCGAGGAGTATTACTACCTCTACTACGGTTACGCCTATCAGACCGACTACCGCCCATTTGCCAACAACGCGGCACTGGATCAGATGCTCGCTGTCATGGCAGGCATCAACCCCGACCAGCCGCAGGTGGGACAGTTGGAATCGCTTATCGAATACGGCACCGAGGCCTTGGAGATCGATCCGTTCAGCCCCAAGGTGCTCAACATGATGGCATATGCCTACGGCGCACTCGGCGACACGCAGCGCGAACAGCTCTACTTCAACCATCTCAACGGCATCTTGCAGACCATAGAGTCGACCGGCACCGGGCTCAAAGAGAATCTGCCGTGGCATGTACTTCTGTTCTCGCACGCCTACGATCTTCTGGCTTCGAAGGGCTATCTCTACAACGAGGGGCGCATCATAAGCCGCACGGTGCAGTATGTTCCGCTCAAAGAGAAGACCTACGACAAGAAAAAGGGCTTCTACTTCGATTACAGCCGCGTCTACCGCAACAAGCCCGACGATGTGGAGATAAAGCGCGACCGCACATGGCAGTTCAACAATCTCAAACCCAGAAAATATAAATAAACCTCACAGCACGGCTCCACCCCGCCGACAATCTTGAACGATGAAACTCAGACTCGCACATACGATTCTTCTCGCGACGGTTTTTCTGGCAGGCATCGCCTGCCGCAAGGAATCCGACAAGCCGGCACCGATCATCTCGGTCGACAAAACGCACATCGTCATAGGTTCGGCGCCTCAACGGGTGAGCTTCGGCTATCGGCTGTCGAATGTCGACGAACGAGAGTCGATATTCATATCGGTCACAGCCGACGACGAGTGGGTGACCGACATCGATCCGAGTGCCGAAAACGAGATATCGTTCCTGGTCGAAGGCAACGACCGGCTCGTAACACGCTCCACAACACTGCACGTGGTATATCCGGGTGCCACAGGCGTCGACATTTCGATCGACCAGCTGCCCGCCCCACCAGTCGAAGCCGAGCAGACGCTGATCTACTACTTTATGGGAACGAGCCTCGGACGTTTCTTCGACTACAACATCGACGATACCAAGACAGCCATTGCCGACGACATACTCGGCCAAAGCCGCGTGATCTGCATGCGTCAGAAATCGCGCACCGAGGCCGTCATTTGCGAACTGCGATACGACCCTATCAATGGCTGCACAGAGCTGCCGATAGACGACATCGAAATTCCGTCCACGCAGCTTACGGCCGACGACATGGCTGCCCATCTGCGCCGCATAATAGAGATAGCTCCGGCACGCCGCTACGGTTTGATCGTGGCCGGGCACTCCACCGGCTGGGTTACCAAAGATGCCGACAACGACTCTCCGACCATATTCGACATGCGGCCGCACCTCGACGCATGGAGACCTGCGCCCGAGGCTGAGATCACGCGAACATTCGGCGAGAGCAACGTCAAGATGGATATAGAGGAGATTGCCGAAGGCATATCGGGGGCAGGCGTAGAATTCGACTACATACTGTTCGACGCATGTTTCATGTCCAACATCGAGGCATTGTACGACCTGCGTCACGCCACCCGGTATATAATAGCTTCACCGTGCGAGATAATGGGACGCGGATTTCCATATCACCGCACGCTGCCCCACCTGATGGCCGACCAGGGGCGTCAAAGCGATCTTGTAAAGGCTGCCGAGAGCTATTGGCTATACTATCGCGACGAGTATCTGGGTGCCGCCCGATGCGGCTCGATAGCACTTATCGATTGCTCGGAACTGGAATCGCTGGCCGATGTCACGCGCACGCTGCTGGCTACGGCATCGGACGATTACGACGCCTCAGCATTACAGACCTACGAGGGGCAGACGCCCCACACGTTTTTCGACTTCGGAGAGTTCTGCTCGGTGGCTGCCACCGATCAGGCTGCACTCGACCGGTTCGAGGAGCAGCTGTCGCGATGCGTTGTCGCGGCATACACACTGCCAACATTCTACTCGGCTCTGGGCGCATACGGCACCTATTCGATCGACACAGATGTCTATTCAGGCATAACCACCTCGCTGCCGAGCAGCCGTTACAGCGACGCCATCAGATCGACGTCGTGGTGGAAAGCTACTCATTAGCAGCGCGATAGATATCGCGCAGACGATGCGACATGATATATTGCAACACCCCGCGCAGAAGCATATACATGGTAAAAGCGCACCACAGAGCATCGTTGCCCATAAACGACCGCAAACCGTAGAAAATGGCAAAGTAGCACAGTGTCGATAGCAGCATCGAATCGCGCATTATGCGGCTTCGCGTGGCTCCCACCATGATGCCGTCCATTATAAAGGGCATCGACGCAGCTATGGGTATGAGTATCACCCAACCTATATAGCGTCCAGCCACCTCGGTCAATATTGCAATGTCGCCGCTGTCGGGATTGACTATCGCAGCCAGAATATCGCGCCACCAGCCCACATACACCCCCACGAATACGACCGACACCAACGCACACCACACGATGCACAACCGTATGCAGCGACGAAGCGACACGCCGTCGCGCGCGCCGATGAAACGTCCGGTAAGTGCCTCGGCGGCATAGGCGAAGCCATCGTTCATATACGAGAACAGAGTGAAGAGCTGCAACAGCAGCGTGTTGACGGCGAGAATCGTTTCATCGCCCATATGAGCCGAAGCTACGGTGAAGAATGTGTATACGGCCACGATACAGAATGTGCGTACCATGATGTCGACATTGATTCTAAAAAACCGTTTCATGGCCTCCATGTCGATCACCTCGCGCCAGGGCACGCGCACGATACGGCTGCGGAATCGCCATAATATGACGACCGTCATCACGCCGACACCCGTCCACTGCGCCACCACCGAGGCCAGAGCAATACCCGAAAGTCCCATCGACCCCACAATCGAAAACATATAGCTGCCGGCGATGTGTATTATATTCACCGTTATGGCCACTATCATCGGCACCACGGCATTCTGCATACCCGTAAGCCAACCGTTCAATCCGAAGAGCATGATACCTGCGGGCACAGCCCATATGCGCGTGTAGAAATAGTCGCGGATCATCGTGTCCTGCTCCACGGAGCTGCCGCCCATGGCCATCACCGACAACTCGCCTATGGGATATTGCATCAGCAGTGCCAACACACCGATGCCAAGTGCCACGACCACTGCGCGCCACAGCATCAGGCTCTGTTCGCGACTGTTGCCGGCACCGAACGCCTGCGCCGTGAGTCCGCTCGTACCCATGCGTATGAACGAACAGTTCCAATATATGAAGTTGAATATGGTCACACCGATCTGCAATGCACCGATAGCCGTCACCGAGCTGCCGCCTACACGACCGGCAATAGCCGTCGACACGAGTCCCATGAGCGGCACCGTTATGTTGGAGATGATGTTGGGTATGGCTATGCGTAGTATCTGTCTGTTCATATCATCAATGTTTATCACGCGACAAAGTTAAGCATTATTGGAATACGCTCGCCCGCAAGCATCACAATAATCCTGCGACGGAGGGCATTTATCCTGCCACGATGCTGCGTCGGCATGTGTAATGCGCTGATAATGTTCGCCGAATGCCGGCTGCGCCTTTTTGTGGCATACATATTGGAGAAAAGCGTTGCATATCAAAAAATTTAGCTTACCTTTGTCGCACTTTAATATATCATAAAGATGAAAAATTACAACACAGACTCAACGGCCAACGTTTCGCGTTTCGCTCGCGACAAACGTCAGCGCATCAGCTCTACCGAGCGCGTTGAGCGCAATCCTCGCCCTCAGCGCGACGCCGACGACGCAGGATACCGACAGGGCTTCGGTCACAAGCCCGCAGTAAAACGTGCATCGTTCAATCCCAATTTCACCGACGACAACCGTCCCCACTCGCATGGCAAGCCCTTCCGCAGCGGTCGCACGGAGAACGACCGTCAGGATCGTCGTTTCTCGTCGGCACAGCGCAACGAGCACACCCGCGGCGACGAGAGCCGTCCGTCATACGGCCGATACGACGATCGCCGCAGCACCGACCGACGCTTCAACGAGCGTCCGGCATACAAGAAGAATTTCTCGGATCGCAATCGCACCGCCGACCAGGAGGTCGATGGCAACCGCATAGATCGCGCACCCGCACAACGCCCGTCATACCGCAACGGTTCGTCGGCTCACAAGAGCGAACGACGCAACAACGTCACACGCACGTTCACGAAGCAGAGCGGTCGCGACGGGGGCAAACGCTCGTTCGCACGCAAGGGCGACGATCGTCCGCGCTCGTATCCCAAGTACAATCCCAATGCGCAGACGGGTGAGATACGTCTCAACCGCTTCATCTCGCAGTCGGGCATCTGCTCGCGCCGCGAGGCCGACGACTTCATCACGGCAGGTGTGGTGACGGTCAACGGAGTAGTGGTCACTGAGCTGGGAACCAAGATCATGCCTACCGACGAGGTGCGTTTCAACGACGAACGTCTCCAAGGCGAGAAGAATGTATATCTGGTACTCAACAAACCCAAGGGATACGTCACCTCGCTCGAAGATCCCCACGCCGACAAGACGGTGATGGAGCTGGTCAAGGGCGCATGCACCGAACGTATCTATCCGGTGGGTCGTCTCGACAAGAACTCTCTGGGATTGTTGCTCTTCACCAACGACGGCGATCTGACCAAGCAGCTCACCCACCCCTCTTACCGCAAGAAGAAGATCTATCAGGTATCGCTCGACAAAGCATTGACGCGTGCCGACATGGATACGCTCACGCAGGGCATCACACTCGAAGACGGCGAGATATATGCCGACGAAGTGGCCTACGTCGACGAAAACAAGAAAGAGGTGGGAGTGGAGATCCACTCAGGCCGCAACCGTATCGTGCGACGCATGTTCGAGCATCTGGGCTACTCGGTACAGAAACTCGACCGCGTCTACTACGCCGGTCTGACCAAGAAGAACCTCAAACGCGGCGCATGGCGTTTCCTGACGCGCGATGAGGTGATGCGTCTGAAAACCGGACAGTACGAATAATCCGCATACCGCACAATCAAAAGAGTCGCTCCTGCATGGGGCGACTCTTTTGATTTACCTCTTTTTACTCAACATATGGCGGCTGCCGAAACCTCTCCGAACCGGAGGCATCGGCACGATATCTGTCCTGCCCGCATAAGGGGGGGGGCAGCAGTCGGCTTTCACGAGCGAAAATGACGCAACGGTCAGCAGATCATCGAATCTGCGTCATAATTTACATATGTCTATAATTGAATACCGCCCCGACAAGAATCCGGATATTTAGTCGTAAATCGATGGTCATCGGGATATAATTCTACTCCTCGTAGAGAAGATAAGCCCTGCGCTGCTCGCGGAACCGCTCAACATCACCGCGCCAACGAGCCTCGATCTCTTCGGTCTCGGCACCGTCGACGATCATACGACGCACCCAGTCGACACCGATCAGCTTCTCGAACATCGGGGTGAAAAACCGCTCGCCAATGTCAAGATCGCGGTAGGCATCGATGACATATCGCAGCGTCAACCCTTCGCGCCATATCTGCTCGTCGGGCAGTTCACGCAGATCGACACCATGACACACACGCCCGCTAAGCGGAGGTGTGGCAGAACCGGCATTGGGTCGAGGCGTGAAGCTGAACCCGCGTCCCTTCATGTCGGGGTGACCGTATACCTCGAACGGGAAATCGGTTCCGCGACCGAGACTCACCACCGTGCCCTCGAACAGACACATCGACGGATAGAGATATATGGAGTGCTGCGTGGGCAGATTGGGCGACGGAGCCACCGGCAGAACATAATGTGTGCGATGATCGTAGTTGCGGCAGCCTACCACTCGCAGATCGACATGCTTGCACCAGCCCTCACCAACAGCCATGCGAGCCAACTCGCCCATGGTCATGCCATGCACCACCGGTATGGGCAGCCACCCCACGCCCGACTTGAAACGCATGTCGAGAACAGGGCCGTCGACGTAGTGTCCGTTGGGATTGGGACGATCGAGCACAATCACCTCGTGCCCGAACTCTGCACATGCGTCCATCATGCGAATCATCGATATGTAATAGGTGTAGAACCTCAATCCCACGTCCTGCATGTCCACCACCAAAACATCGAACGAGCGCATGGCATCGTCGCTCGGCCGCTGCGTGCGACCGTCGTACAACGACAGTATTGGTACTCCCGTGCGTTCGTCGACCGAGTTGCCTACGGCAGCTCCGGCCTCGGCCTTACCGCGGAAGCCGTGCTCGGGCGAAAATATACCCACGGGAGCCGTACCGCAGCGGCACAACATGTCGACCAGATGCTCCTGCTCGGAGAACATGGCCGTATGGTTGGCCAAAACAGCCACACGACGCCCCCTCAGCAACGGCATGTAGGCGGCCGTATCGGCTGCTCCCACCTCGACCGCGGCCGGACTCTCGGCAACACTCCGAGTCTGCGCACACGCCGCAACCGACAGCATCGCACCCATAACGACTGCCAATATGACAACGATACTTCGCATTCGTTCTATTGTTTATCATCTTGCAGACCGCCGTTCTGCAACAAATACTCCTTGATGAATCCGTCGATATCGCCGTCCATCACTGCATCGACGTTAGATGTCTGCCAGCCCGTGCGGTGATCTTTCACGCGGCGGTCGTCGAATACGTAACTGCGGATCTGCGAACCCCACTCGATACGTTTCTTCGTAGCCTCCAACGCCTGTTGCGTAGCCATACGCTTGTCAAGCTCACGCTGATAGAGCTTCGAGCGCAGGATACGCATAGCGTTCTCGCGGTTCATCAGCTGCGAACGCGTCTCCATGTTCTCGATAAGAAACTCCACCGGCTCGCCCGTATCCGGATCCTTGCCGTGATAGCGCAGACGCACAGCCGTCTCGACTTTGTTGACATTCTGACCGCCGGCACCGCTCGAACGGAACGTATCCCACTCGTAGTCCGACGGCGATATGTTGATCTCGATTGTGTCGTCGACGGCCGGCGACACGAACACCGACGCAAATGTCGTCTGACGTTTGTTGTTGGCATTGAACGGCGACAGACGCACCATGCGGTGCACGCCGTTTTCGCTTTTGAGATAACCGTAGGCCATGTCGCCCTCAAATTCCAGCGTACACGACTTCACACCAACCTCATCGCCGGCCTGATAGTCCATCACCTTCACCCGATAGCCGTGAGCCTCGCCCCAGCGCGTATACATGCGCATCAGCATCGACGCCCAGTCCAACGCCTCCGTACCGCCGGCACCCGCGTTGATATCCATTATGGCTCCCAACTTATCCTCCTCCGAGCCGAGCATCTGCCGCAGTTCGAGCTTCTCTATGCGTTCTATCGTGGCGGCATACTCGCTCTCGAACTCCTCTTCGCTCATCACACCTCCCTCGACGAAGTCGGGCATGAGTCGCAAATCCTCGACACCATGTCTGACGGCATCGAAATCCTCGATCCAGCTCTTTATGTCGGCCACCTTTTTCAACTGGCGGCGTGCAGCCTCGGCATCGTTCCAGAAATCGGGCTCCTCGGTTCGCTCCTGCTCATTCTGCAAGTCGATGCGCCGCTGCTCTATATCCAGACAACGCTCCAACTTGTCACAACGCTCCAAAGCATCTTTTATCTGATCTTGCGATACCATTTTATCATATTTTACATAATCCGACAGAGTGACAGTCACTGCCCGCAATTACCTATTTACGTCGATCGCCGTAAGACGGGCGATGGGCTGTACTCGGCGTACTGCCCATTGAGCGTCGATCGGGGATCGTGCGGCAGGTGTGCGGCTATCACGCCGAACAACTATTCGATCTCCCAATCATACCCGTCCTTTCGATCCTTGACGCGTATGCCTATCTCGGTCAAACGGTCGCGAATCTTGTCGGAGGTCGCCCAATCCTTGGCGGCTTTGGCCTCCATGCGCATGTCGAGCAGCATCTCCACCAGCGGTGACAGCATGTCGCGGCCGCCTGCGGCCGAAGCACTCTTCTCGTCGCGCAGTCCGAGAATGTCGAACACATATTTCGAGAATGCGGCACGCAGGGTCTGCAAATCGGACTCGGTGAACGACTGCTGTCCCTCAGCTGCCTGATTGATGATGCGCACCCAGTCGAACAGAGCGGAGATGACCATGGGAGAGTTCAGATCGTCGGCCATGGCCTCGGCTGCTCTGCGCTCGAATTCGGAAACATCGACCGTAGAGCGGTCGGCCGCTTTGAGCTTGGAGAGCGTCTCGACGCCCTTCATCAGTCGGTCAAGACCCTTCTCGGCCGCCTGCAACGCCTCGTTAGAGAAGTCGAGAGTCGAGCGGTAATGAGCCTGCAATACGAAAAAGCGTATGGTCATAGGCGAATATGCCTGCTGCAACAGCTTGTGCGAGCCGGTAAACAGCTCCTCCAATGTGATGAAGTTGCCCAGCGACTTGCCCATCTTCTGGCCGTTGATCGTTATCATGTTGTTATGTACCCAATATCTGGCAGAGTCGTGTCCCAATGCAGCCGTCGACTGGGCTATCTCGCATTCGTGGTGAGGGAACATCAGATCCATTCCGCCGCCGTGTATGTCGAAACGCTCGCCCAGATACTTCGTGCTCATGGCCGAGCACTCCATATGCCAGCCGGGGAAGCCGTCGCTCCACGGCGATGGCCAACGCATGATATGTTCGGGCGAAGCCTTCTTCCACAGCGCGAAATCGAACGAATGACGCTTGTCGCCCTGACCGTCCAGCTCACGCGTATTGGTCACGATGTCGTCGAGATTACGCCCCGACAGACGGCCGTATTTATGATCGCGGTCATATCTCTCCACATCGAAGTAGATCGAGCCGTTCGACTCGTAGGCATAGCCCGCATCGAGTATGCGGCGCACCATCTCTATCTGCTCGATGATATGTCCCGAAGCATGAGGTTCGATCGACGGGGAGAGCACTCCCAGCTCACGCATGGCATCGTGGTAACGCTCGGTGTAGTGGTGGGCTATCTCCATTGGTTCGAGCTGCTCCAAACGCGCCTTCTTTGCAATCTTGTCCTCGCCCTCGTCCGCATCGTGCTCCAAGTGACCGACATCGGTGATGTTGCGCACGTAGCGCACCTTATATCCGAGCGAACGCAGATAGCGGAACAGAAGGTCGAACGTGACCGCCGGACGGGCATGCCCCAGATGCGGGTCGCCATAGACGGTCGGGCCGCATACATACATGCCCACATTGGGCGCGGCAATGGGTTCGAACTCCTCCTTACGACGCGTGAGCGTATTGTACAACACAAATTTCTCCATAAATTATATCTCTGTTTATCGTTTACTCTTCACTGTTCATTATGCGCATGATGCTCTGCACCTCGTCGCGCAGCAGATATTCATCGCTCGATGCCATAAAATCGTTGAAATCCTCGATATCGCGAGCCGTGAGGCTGCCGTCGGCCGACGGCGACTGCTGCGACATCATATAGAAATAGTCGGTCACCTTCAATATGTTGTCGATATGACGCGCCACCAGCAATATCCTGGGATCGTTGACCGAATGGGGCGTAATCATATCGATTCGCTTGACATACTCCGCAAGCAACCCCTTGACCGGCATGATCTGGCGGTCGAGGCTGCCACCGAATCGCTGCGAGTAGTCGAGCAGATCCGCAATGTCGGCTATATGGTTGTAGAGCATGTCGCTCACTTTCGGGGTAAAGCGGTCTGCCGTCATGAACTGCATGTAATAGCGGGCATACTGAGCCGAATTGCGTATGTAACCCGACATGATCTCATCGCCGAGATTGAACGCCCTGTCGGCCTCCATATACTCATCGTCGCTCTGCGCAGCCAGGGCTCGTGCGGAAGCCAGCTTCTCGGCCGGCAGACTGCGCTGCGCCGTGTTGACCAACTGCGCATACAAATCGGCCAGATCGTAGCGATAGGTGAACTGATCGAAATCGTTGACCTCGACCGTGGTCGTGTCGCCCGTGAGCCGCTGCATCTCATCGACGGCCTGCTGCATCAGATCGGTCGAGCGGTCGAGATGCCATGCTCCGATCTGATAGTAGGCTTCGATGTAGCCTATGGTGTTGGTCATCGAATAGTGAACCTGCGACGGAGGCAGCAACTCCATGCCGCGCTGCAACAGCCGCTCGGCACGCTCCAAATCGCCCTCCCCGCCGCGACGTACAAGAGCCTTGGCCACGCGTGCGAAGCCCTCGCGAGTACGCGATGCCGCCAGGTTATACTGATAGAAGTAGTCGACATACACCTTCGGATCGGCCAGATTGCCGTAGCGGAACGGTGCATTGACTCTTCCGCGTGCAGCCTCGGCATCGGGGTCGTCATATTCGCCGGCAAGCAGCGGATATACATAATCGATATCTATGCGCCCCGTCTCGCGCGCCGAACGCACCGGAGTACGTATCGGCACCAGACGATAGGTATAGCCGTCGAACTGCAAGTAGTCCGACAAACCGTAATCCTGCAACAGATATGACTGCGTGAACGACAGCGGACGACGCCACTCGAAGTGGGCAAGAAGATCGAGCATCATCAGCTGGTCTTTCTGCAATGCGCTCTTCGACAATCGCAGGAATACTCTGTCGACCACGAGCGACGAATCGCGCTCCGCAACAGTGCCCGAGGCTATGGCATTGGCCAAATCGACATCGATGAAGAGATCGGCCGAGGGGATATAGTCGTTCATTTCGCCGTCGATGGGCGAACGCATCTTCGACGGCATCAGTCCCAGAACGGCATAATCATCGCCGCGCTCCTCTGCCGGTATGGATTCGTTCTTGTCGAGCAGACGCATCGTGCCGTTGTTGCGCACGGCGGTCATGCCCTCCGAGTCGGAGGCAACAAGACGTATGGCATCGGCCACATTCATCGGCAGACGCATTTTGTTGATACTGTCGGCCTTGTCGATCAGATCGGAGTAGCGTTCGACCAGAGCGTTGTACTGCGAAGCCAGGCGATCGGCTTCAGAATCGGATACGGCCGCCTGATAGCGGACGTAGATATCGGCCAGACGTGCCTGGATCGTATCCTGCTGAGCGGCGACCAGAGCATTGCCAGGCCGCTCGACCATCACATAGTCGTTGATATAGCTGTATTTCGATGCCGGCAGCGAGAAAGGCACACCGGCAGCATCGTTGGCCGCCAGCTTCATCTCGTCGATATACCACTCGCCGGCAAGATACGACGAGTTCATCACACGGACATCGGTCCGCACGCCGTCGACCTCCTGATTGAACCACAGCGGGAAGGTGTCGTTGTCGCCGTAGTTGACCACGATAGCACCCTCAGGCGCAGAGTTGAGATAGTTCCAGCCGATATCGCGTGCCATGGTTCTGCCCGAACGGTCGTGATCGTCCCAGTTTTCGGCAGCGAGGATCGCGGGAACCGACGACGACAGCACGACAGCACCTGCGGCTACCGCCGTCTTGGCACGCTGCGACGATGCCGCACTCTTGAAGATCTTCGAGAGCAGCTCCTCGACAGCCATAAGTCCCAAACCTATCCATATGGCAAAGGCATAGAAGGCTCCGGCATAGACATAATCGCGCTCACGCACCTCGTCGGGCGAGATGTTGAAATAGACCACCAGAGCTATACCCATCATCACGAACAGCCACATCACCACGATGAAATAGCGCGGATCGCGGTTGAGATGATATATCAGACCTATCAAACCCAGCAGGAACGGCAGGAAGAAGTAGGTGTTGCGCGCCCGGTTGGAAGCCATCTCGTCGGGGAGTTCGCTCTGCGGACCGCAAAACAGCTCGTCGATCGGAGTAATGCCCGAGAGCCAGCCTCCGTGGATATAAGTGCCGTTTTCGTCCTTCTCCAACTGTATGTCGTCCTGACGGCCGACGAAGTTCCACATGAAATAACGCCAGAACATGTCGCCCATCTGATAGCCCAAAAAGAAACGTATGTCCTCCATGCGCGTAGGCTCGTAACCGATGGTAACCTGCTTGCCGTCGACATCGGCCGTCACCGGCTGCAAAGGCACCTCCATGGTCGATTCGCGATTGTAACCGTCGCGCGTGACCACCTCCTGCAACTCCGCCCAGCCGCTCTCGTATCCGCTCTTGCGCTGCGGATTCCACATGCGCGGGAACAGGTGCATGAACTCCGGACGATATTTATAACCGGTGAATATCTCGCGCGGCTCGTACTTGCCGGTCTCGGGATTGAGATAATTGGTCGTCTTGTATTCGTAGTCGCCCGTGGGCAGGCCGTCGCCGTCGACCATTTCGAGCGGCTGCGCCGAATAATATGCCCCCCACAGCAGAGGACGGTTGCCATACTGGTCGCGATTCAGCACGCTGAGCAGGTTGTATGGTGTCGACGGATTATTGCTGTTCATCGGCGGATTGGCCGCGGCACGGATCGTCATCGAGGCATACGACGAGTAGCCCAGCAGGATCATGGTCGTGCAGACGGCAATCATGTTCAGTGTCCTCAAACCGCGACGATGCGTAAAGAAGATCAGACAGCCCATTGCAGCGAACACGGCCAGCGAGAATACCACGATACCCGTATTGACCGGCAGTCCCAGAGCGTTGACGAAGAGTTTGTCGACAGACGCACCGAGGTAGACCGTATAGGGGATTATCACGCCGTTGATGGTACCGAGAATCAGAAAGGCCACCACGGTAGCCAAAGCCGACTTCCAGAAAAACTCCTTCGTGGAAGCGATCTTGCAGCGGCGGAAGAAATATATGAACACCAATGCCGGTATGGTCAGCAGGTTCAGAATATGCACACCGATCGACAGACCCATAAGATAGGCGATGAGTATGATCCAGCGCATGGAATGCGGATCGTCGGCCTGCTCCTCCCATTTGAGCATGAGCCACACCACCAGAGCGGTGAACATCGACGAGAGTGCATACACCTCACCCTCGACGGCCGAGAACCAGAACGTATCGGTATAGGCATAAGCCAGTGCACCGACCGCACCGGCACCCAATATCGTCACCGCAGCGGGCAGCGACATGCTGTCGCCGCGACGCGTGGCGATACGGCGTGCAAGATGAGTTATCGACCAAAACAGAAACAAGATGCAGAAGCCGCTGGCGATGCAGTTCATGGCATTGACCATGATCGGCACATAGTGCTCCGAGGGAGCAAGCATCGTAGCCAGACGCGCCAGCATCATGAACAGAGGTGCGCCGGGAGGGTGTCCCACTTCCAGTTTGTATGAGGTTGCGATGAACTCGCCGCAGTCCCACAGACTCGACGACGGCTCCATCGTCAAAAGATACGACAGCGTGGCGATGGCAAACACCGCCCAGCCGACAATATTGTTCCAACGTTTGAAATTGAATTCGACCATTCCAAGAAAACTGTATTAGTCTGCAAATATAATAATATTTGCCCACAAACGGGCAAAGTAGATGCAACATTTCGGTCAATCCGACAGACTCACTCTCCATCGTCGATATTGGCCACTATGCGACTGCGGCCGCTGCGCATCAGCGGGGTGCGGCTGAACAGCTCCGCAAACGACTCCTCGTCGAGCATGCGCCACCGCCGGGCTGTCATCGACCGCGGGTCGAACAGCGGATCGAACCGCCGGTTGCGATGTTGCGGCGCACGCCGGTTATACGGGCAGCAGCTCTGACACATGTCGCAACCGAAGATCCAGCCGTGCAGATCGATACGATTGTCGGGCTGACGCTCTACGGTATGACACGAGATGCAGCGCGAGGTGTCGATCATGCACCCGTCGAGAATGGCACCGCCCGGGCAGGCATCGACACACGCCCTGCACGTTCCGCACCGCGAACCCTCGAACGGAGTGTCGTAGCAGTCGACCTCGTCGCACAACACCAGCTCGCCCAGCAGCACGAACGACCCCAATTCGGGAGTAACGAGCAGCGACTGCCGCCCGATCCACCCCAGACCTGCCTCGACGGCGAGCTGCTTCTCGCACAACGGAGCTGAATCGGTAAACATGCGCCCCCTGAGATCGGGATAGAGTTCGCGCAGACGGTCGGCCATGACACGCAACATGCTCTTGATGACGGTGTGATAATCTTCGCAGGCGGCATACGAAGCCACCTTTGCAGGCCACGACGGTTCATAGCCCTCGCCGAGCGAGGATTTGTAACCGACGGCACATACCGCAACCGACCGCGCCCCCTCGACCAGCTGCGCTGCATCGAAGCGTTTGTCGAGATTGCGTTCGAGATACGACAACGACGAGTGATACCCCTTTTCGATCCATCGGACAAAGGCCTCCCGATTGCGCAAAAGGGGTTTGGCGGCAGTGATGCCGCAGAGGTCGAAACCCGCCTCGGCAGCCGCCCGCTTGATATGTTCGCTCGATATCATACCCGACATTTTTCATTCAAAAATAGTGATTTATAGCGAATAATTGTTATCTTGCGGCGATTTTTAACCGATAATTCATCGCATATTCCGCTATTTGACATGACGTTCAACACACTATATGAGGTTGTTAAGCACAGCGTCGAAAAGTTCTCGGAGCGCATAGCCTACACGCTGCTCGGCAGCGAGGATCTGACCTACCGTCAGGTCGGCGAGCGCATCGAACATGTGCAGCAATTATTGCTCGACGCAGGCTTGAACACGGGCGACAAGGTCGCCATTCTCAGCAGCAGCCGTCCCAACTGGGCGGTATCATATTTCGCCGTCACCTCGGCAGGCATGGTAGCCGTGCCCATTCTGCCCGACTTCTCCGGCGAGGAGCTCGACATGATAATAACCCACTCCGAGGCCAAAGCACTTCTGGTGTCGGACAAGCTGTTCGCCAAGTTGTCGAAATCGACTGTCGACAAACTCAACATCGTAATACGCACCAAAGGTCTGAACGTAATATCGCAGACCGTACGCGCCAAGGGCGAGATACGCCTGCCGCAGCCCGACGATCTGGCGGCAATAATCTACACGTCGGGCACCACATCGAGTCCGAAGGGAGTAATGCTGTCGCACTATAATATATGTATGCAGCTCACGGTGATCCCGCCGCTGTTCGACTTCACCCAGGACGACGTATTGCTGTCGATACTCCCGCTGTCGCACACCTACGAATGCACGCTGGGCATGATATTTCCCTTTGCGCGCGGTGCGAAAGTGGTCTACATCGACCGTCCGCCAACGGCATCGGTGCTGATGCCGACGCTGGCCGAGGTGCGCCCGACGGTCATGGCATCGGTACCGCTCATCATGGAGAAGATCTACCGCTCGAAGATCAAGCCCAAGTTCGAGAGTACGCGACTGCTGCGCACGCTCTACGGCTGGGGCTGGTCGCGCAAACTGCTCAACCGCATGGCCGGACGTCAGTTGAAACGAATATTCGGCGGACGCATGCGATTCTTCGCCATAGGCGGAGCCAAGTTCGATCCCGAAGCCGAGCAGTTCCTGCTCGAATCGGGCTTCCCCTACGGCATAGGCTACGGACTGACAGAGACCGCGCCGCTGCTTGCCGGTGCTGTCGGCAAGATGGTGCGCGTGGGATCGACAGGTCCCATTCTCGACGGCATAGGACTGCGACTGGAAAACATCGATCCGGAGACAGGGCAGGGCGAGATCGTGGTCAACACTCCATGCATAATGCGCGGATACTATAAAAACGAGGAGGCGACCAAGGCCGTATTCACCGACGACGGCTGGTTCCGCACCGGCGACCTCGGATCGATAGATGCCGACGGCTGGATCTATATCAAGGGACGATTGAAGAACATGATTCTTGGTCCCAGCGGCGAGAATATCTATCCGGAGGATATCGAGACTGTTATCAACTCCTATCGCTTCGTGCAGGAGTCGGTCGTAACCGAGCAGGACGGCAGGCTGATTGCCCTCATACATTTCGACACCGACGCCATAATCAAGCACTACGAGGAGTTGAAATATAAACTCTCGCGCAACGCCGAGCTTCTGAGTCAGAAAAAGGAGGAGATCAAAAAGGAGATTATCGAGTATGTCAACTCGAAAGTAAACCGCTTCTCGAAGATCAGCGACGTGGTGGAGAACGAGGAGGAGTTCGTGAAGACTCCGACAAAGAAGATACGCCGATTCCTCTACGACAAGCGCGGGAAAAAGCAGCAGTAGAGATTATCGGCAGCTCCGGCATACGGTAACGGACACTCCCAAAAGACAAGGCGCACGATCGGATCGATCGTGCGCCTTGCTTATGTCATACGGCCAGGCCGGAGCATGCGTCAGAACAGACGCTGATGGTTATCGAGCAAGATGCAGGCCTGCTCACGCGCGGCATCGGTTATAGTGCTGCCCGACAACATCTTGGCTATTTCATCGATACGCTCCTTGGCACTCAGCCTGCGTACATTGGTGCGGCCGTCGGACTTGTAGACCACCATGTGGGTCGAGCCCTTGGAAGCCACCTGCGGCAAGTGAGTTATATCGATCACCTGCATCGTAGCCGACAATGCGCAGATAATATCGCCCATGGCGTCGGCAATGCGTCCCGACACGCCCGTATCGATCTCGTCGAATATGATCGTCGGCAGTTTCGAGCGTTTGGCCAGCATAGCCTTCAAGGCCAGCATCACGCGCGAAAGCTCACCGCCCGAAGCGGTACGCTCGACAGGCTGCGGTACCAGATCGGCATTGGCCGAGAAGAGGAAACGTATGGTGTCGTTGCCCGTAGGGGTAAACTCCTCCCCACGCTCCAACTCCACGACGAAACGGGCATCGGCAATGCCAAGCCGCGCCAACGTCTGCTCGATACTCTCCGAAAGAGCAGCCGTGACGCTCGCACGAGCCTCATGCAGCATATCGGCAGCCTCGGCCGTCTGGCGTTCCAGAGAATCGATCTGCTCGCGCACCCGGCGCAACTCCGTATCGCTGTTGTCGATAGCTGCAAGACGACGTTCGTAGTCGACCGTCTTGGCTATAAGCTCCGACAAATCGGCCGCCTTGTGTTTCATCTCCAACGAATATATCGTATTGAGCCTGTCGCTCAACTTCTGCAACTTCTCCGGGTCGGCATCTATGCGTTCCGTCTCTGCCGCAGCAGTAGAGCTTATATCCTTGAGCTCCTCGATGACCGAACGCAGTCGCGCAGCCATCTCGCCGCCTGCGGGATAACGATCCGACAGACGCGCCAGTTCGTGCTCCGACTGTGTGAGCGTCAGCAGTGCTCCCGCCTGCTCGTCATCGAGAGTCTGGCGCAACAGCGCAAGCGACTGAATGATCTGGTCGGCACTCTCCAATGTGGCCAGCTGCTGCTCGGTTTCGATCTGTTCGCCCTCTTTGAGATGTGCGGCACGAAGCTCCTCGACCGTATATCGCAGCCACTCCTCGTCCTTGCGCGACGACTCGGCCTCGGCCGCAAGACGGCGATACTCGCTTCTGGCACGTCCCAATTCGTCATACAGAGCACGGTATGCCGACAGACGCGGGGCATTGTCGGCCAGCGTGTCGAGCGTACGCGTGCGGAACTCCTCCGATGAAAGTATGAGATTCTGATGCTGCGAGTGTATGTCGATCAGACGGGAACCTATGCGGCGCAGCGAACTGAGCTGCACCGGCATATCGCCCACAAACGCCCGGCTCTTGCCCGCCGGAGTGATGATACGGCGTATGGTGCATAAGGATTCGAAATCGATATCCTCCTCGGCGAAAAGCTCTTCGAGCCCATACCCCTCTATGTCGAACGTAGCCTCTATGACGCAGTTGCGCGACGTATCCTTCATGGCCAAACCCTCGTTCTTGGAGCCGAGCAACAGCCCCAGAGCACCCAGCAGGATCGATTTTCCCGCACCCGTTTCACCGGTCAGAATGTTGAGATGAGCGTCCCAATCGATCTCCAAACGATCGATCAGCACATAGTTTTCAATCGACAGATGCTTCAACATGGCTCCTTCTATGCTACCCTATTTTCGGTTATCGATCAACTCCTCGATGCGGTCGACGATAATCTCGGCCACTTCGCGTTTTGACATCAGAGGATAATCCGTGCGCGACTTGTCATCGATCAGCGCTACCTTGTTGGTATCACCGCGAAAGCCCGCACCTTTATCGCGCAACGAGTTGAGAACGATGAAATCGAAGTTCTTCTTAACGAGTTTGGCCTCGGCATGCGCCTGTTCGTCATCGGTCTCCAAGGCAAAGCCCACCAATATGCGGCTGCCCTTGTCGGCACCTACGCTGGCCGCTATATCCCGGGTGCGGACAAGGCTTATCGATATGTCGTCGTCCGACTTGCGGATCTTGCTGGCGGCCACATGTTCGGGGGTGTAATCGGCCACGGCAGCACACATAACGGCACCGTCGGCCTCAGGCCAGCGAGCGGTGACGGCAACATACATATCGGCTGCCGACAGTGCATCGATGCGCTCCACACCTTTTGGCACCGGCAGCGACGTGCGGCCGCTTACAAGCGACACCCGCGCACCGCGTCCGGCCAGTTCGCCGGCAATGGCATAGCCCATCTTTCCGGTTGAGTGATTGGTGATATAACGCACCGGATCGATCGGTTCGATCGTAGCTCCGGCCGTCACTATGAAATGCTTACCTGCAAGACTCTTTTTTTTTTCGGACAACAGATCGGCGATCTCGGCAACGATCTCTTCCGGTTCGGCCATGCGTCCCTTGCCCGACAAGCCACTGGCGAGTTCGCCCTCGCCCGGTTCGATGACCCTTACGCCGCGCTCGCGCAACGTACTGAGGTTCAGCTGCGTGGTGACATGGGCATACATATCCAGGTCCATGGCCGGAGCCACGGCCACCGGACAGCGCGCCGAGAGATAGGTCGTAAGCAGCAGGTTGTCGGCCGTACCCGTAGCCATCTTGGCCAGAGTATTGGCTGTGGCCGGAGCTATCAGATAGCAGTCTGCCCACTCGCCGAGCGCCACGTGCGAATTCCACGCACCGTTCTCCGGATCGAAGAAATCGACCAGGATAGGATTGCGCGACAAGGTGGCCATAGTCAGCGGCGTAATGAACTGCTTGGCCATGGGTGTCATGACTACACGTACCTGGCAACCTGCCGTCTTTAAAAGACGGCAAAGCATAGCGGCCTTATATGCCGCTATGCTGCCCGTTATTCCGAGTATGATATGTTTTCCCTTCAACATACCTGATATACGTTGTTTCGAGCAGGTGACTCCGCCGATCGGACGGATATCGCCGGCTCGCAATGCGCATTGTTACTGCTGATCGGCCTGTTCTGCGCCGTGCTTGAAGAATACCTCGTTGTCGAGAAACTCCTCGGTTGCGATGATGACAGGCTTGGGCAGACGCTCGTAATAGCGCGAAATCTCTATCTGCTCGCGATTCTCGAACGTCTCCTCCACCGAGTTGTCGCTCGGCGACGAGAAGTCGGCCAGCTTGCGGTTGAGCTCGGTTTTAAGTTCCGTAGCAATCTGGTTGGCACGACGGGCAATGATGTTGACACTCTCATAAATGTTGCCTGTCGGACGATCCAAATCCACCAACTTGCGTGTGATGGTGTTGTTGGGAATATTCTTCTTGATCTCCATCGTTTATTATATTGTTTTATCTGAAATCGTTAAATTGCGGCTGCGACGTCTCCTCGCTCTCGGGCTCCGAAGTGCGATTCTTGTCGAGGTAGTTGCGTGCATCTTTGGCCATGCGTTCCAACTCCTTCAAGTGATCCGATTCGGGATACTCGTTAAGGAACGTATAATAGGAGTCGAGCATCGACAGATAACGGTCTGTCTGCTTTGCCTCGACGGAGTTGGCCGCAAGACGATACGACGACACCACAGTATAGTACATCATATCCTCGCGATGCTTCGAATCGGGATAACGCTTGATAGCATTCTTGAAGGCCACGATGGCCGACTTGTAGCGTCCTATTTTATAATAGGTGTAGGCATTCAGATAGCTCTTCTCCTGCAAACGCTCCGACAGGATATCTATCATCTGCTGGAACTCGGGTATCTGCTTCGAATCGGGATAACGCGACATGAACTCCGAGATGGCGACAATGGCCTGAGTGGTCAGAGACTGATCGCGCTTGGGCCCGGGAGCCATGCGGAAGAAACAGTGGGCATACATGCCCTCGGCCTGCTCGATGAACGGACTGCGGCCGAACTTGCGGCGAAACTCGTCGAGCATCATCGAAGCTGCGTCCCAGTCACGCTCCTTGAACTTGCAATGCGCCGTATAGAAGGTGATGGTGTCTTCGCGCGGAGTGCCGACATAGATGTGGCGGCATGCCTCGAAGAGCGTCGAGGCTTTCGACCACTTCTCCGCACCATAGAACTCCAACGCTTGCTGATAGGCATACTCCGGGTCGCCCGACTTAATGATCTGGTTGACACCCGAACAGGCACCCATCATGCAACCGAGGGTAACCGCAAAGGCTATATATCCGATAATTCGCTTCATTTCCGATCGATAGTTATTTATGCCTGCGAAGACAATAAGCACGCAAAGTTATACATAATTTTCGAAATAACGGTTCAAGCAGACCAAATATTACACCCGACAACGAAAAAACTTGATTCTTCGCATCATTATGCCGCTTCTTCGCACTGCTGCCGGCCGCCTGCCGAGCGTCCTGCGGCATCGGCATATCAGCACGTCTGCTGCAATCGGCGGCGATCCTGCCTCCGCAAAAAAATCCGATCTTCTGCCAGACGATCCGCCACTCCGACAGACAATCCTGCCTCCCGCCAGACAGCCCGCCCCTCCGACATAAAAACAGATACGGACATCTGTTGAAGATGCCCGTATCCGATTCTCCTTTATCTTTGATTATGCTTCCTGCTCGTCGTAACCGTTGGCACGCGCACCCCACATAAGAGTGAAGACCAGCATGCCGACGACAGCTATTGCGATCATGCCGAGGAAGACATAGTTCCAGCCGAAGTGATCGACCAGAACGCCGACACCCAGACCCGACACGAATACGCTCAGATAACCGAATATACCCGTCAGACCGTTAGCCGTGGCAGCAGCCTTTTTGGTTGCCTGATTGGCTGCGGCAATACCGATCAGCGCCTGCGGACCGTAGATGCAGAAACCGGCCATTGCCAACACGCAGATCAACACCAGCGGGTGAACATCGTTGGGCAGCATGTAGAATATGGTCATGAACACGGCCGTACCCAACATACAGAATACGCATGTGCGGTGTGCGCGACCCTTGAAGAAGCGGTCGGTAGCCCAACCGGCCACAAGCATACCGATGATACCGAATATCTCGAAGATGGCCACAGTCCAACCGGCATAGGTATACGACATGTCGCGCGCCTCGGTAAGGAACTTGGGACCCCAGTCGAGAACCGAGAAACGGACGATATAGACGAAGAAGTTGGCTATGGCAAGGATCCATATCAGCTTGTTGCGATATACCTTCTTGCGAACGAACTCCTTGTATGCAGCGGGATCGTTGTCGCCGCTGTCGAGCGAAGTCTTCGTATTCTCCAATTCGGGCAGACCCACCGACTTGGGCGTATCGCGCAGGAATGCGAAGATGCCCAGCGCACCGAGCAGCGCGATGATGGCCGGCAGGAAGAAGCACCACTGCCATGCTCCGGCATTGGTCGAAAGAGCGACGATGCTCGACAAGGCCTTGGCCTCGGCAGGAGCTATACCGAGTTTCTCCGAGATGTTGTCGGCAGAGATCTTCGGATCGGCTGCAAGCATATTCTTGACAGCGGTATAGTTTTGATGATCGAACACGAAAGTCTGATCGACGGTGGCACCATGCTCATAGTTCTCCTTGAAAGTGTACTCGACATATGCTATCACGTCGTCGGCCTGCTTCTCGACGGTAACCTTGTCGACCTTGGCAATGCGGATATCCGACTTCTTGACATCGTCTTTCAGATTGCAGGTCACATAGTTGTACGTCATATCGCTGACCTTGGTCTCATCGTTGCTCAAATCGGCACCCATGTGTCCCATGATGAAACCGCAGAGAATGGCCAACAGACCGGCACCGATAGAGTGCGACGTATTCCAGATAGACATCTTTGTAGCCAGCTCCTGAGGCGGAATCCAGTGCGAAAGCAGTCGCGCGCACGGCGGGAAACCGCTGCCCTGGAAGATGTTGTTGAGAACGAGCAGCGCACCGAAGATAATAATCAGCGTGTGAGGCGCAGCACCTATCTCGATGCCCAGAAGCGACGGCGCGAAGCCGAAAGCGAAGCTGGCCAGCGCACAGAGCAGCAAACCCAGCGACATGTGGTAGCGCGCGTTCATGCGGTCGGCGATCAGGCCGTTGACGAAGCGCGACAGACCGTATACCAGACCTACGATGGCCAGAATAATACCGAAGCTCGTGTTAGAGATGCCGTACTCGGCGGCAAGGCCGGGCATGGCGAATGAAAAGTTTTTCCTGACGAAGTAAAACAGCGCATAGCCGATCATCGTCACGATGATGGTTCGCGTCTGCCAGTACTTGAAAAGTTTCTTCTGATTTGCGTCCATTTGCAGTAAGTTAAAATAGTGTTAAATTAGCTTCTCGCTTCGGTTGCGGCAATCGCTCTACTTCACCTCCCATTTGCCGCCCTTGCCGAAGAGCCGCTCAGAGAATTTCTCCATCAAACCGCAACGGTAGATGATGTCGATGTTGGTGATGCGGCTGCGCATGTATGGAATATATCCGAACGTCGTGCGCAGACGCTCGCGCGTCACACCTATCATCTCCGGTTCATACGGCGCACCCACGGCTTTCAGATTGGCATATACCTCGTCGAAAGGTATGATCTGAGCCTTGATACGCTCTCTCAGCTCCGGCCACTTCTCTTTGAGCAGCGTCAGCTGCCGGCGAAGACCCTCCTTGTCGACATATTTGTCGCGAGTCTCCTTCGTAGCACGGGCGATATGTCCCGGTTTTCCCGCAAATATACGCAAAATATCTTGTTCCACCTCATTCCAGCTCTTCCAATTTTCGACAGCACGCTCGATATCGAGGTTTTCCAGCGGCTCTTCGAGCAGCATTTCAATCGAAGCGGTAGAGATCAATGTGCCGATACCCACCTTGAAACCGTGCGACACATGCTTGCCTTCATAGCAGAGATTCTCCATATCCCAGCAGTGCGAGAACTGATGCTCGGTACCCGAAGCCGGACGGCTCGACTGCAACGCCTGCATGGCGAAACCCGACATGATGAGTCCCTCGCCCAACGCCTCGGTCATGTCGACATCGCCGGCGAAGACGGCTGCCGGTGCCGACAGCGACTCGCGCAGACCGTTCTGCACAAGATTCCACGAGAACTCGTCGAGCTGCTCCGAGCCGATGGCGTCCGACAGAATCCAGTCGGCACCGGCCGGAATCTTGGCGATAAGATCGGCATAACCCGATGCGGCGAGCTCCTTGGGAGCCACAGCCGAGATGGTCGGGTCGAAGATGAAGCCGTAGGGAGCCGGACAGTCGAAGGTCTGCTTGTTGCCGTCGAGCGTTATGGAAGCACCGTATGCCGTGTATCCGTCCATAGAAACAGCCGTTCCCACGCACATATACTGGCGCGAGCAGTGATGCGACACCAGCTTCGTCAGGTCGTTTATCACACCCGAGCCGACGGCGATAGCGATGGCATCGGTCTTGGAAAGCACCTCTTCCAGTTCCTCGACATATTTCCATTCGGCATAAAGCTCCGGATCGTTGAAGATGTGCGGTGCATGCTGCTCGACACCCGCTGCCGCCAGCGAAGCCTCGACATGCTTGCCGGCAACCTCCCAGGTGTTGGTGTCGGCTACGATTATAGCTTTTTTCTCGGGAAACAACTTCTTAAACATCTCGCCGGTGCGAGATACCACTCCGCGACCGATGTATAGATCTTTGGTATCGGTCGTACGAGTCAATGCTTGTTCAACTTTATTCATAAAATAACAAAATAATTTCCTTTTCGAATTTTATCTGGCGCCGCCATACATGCGACGACATTAGCTGTGGGTGCGGCGATCAAGCCGCACTCACAAAATCGGATCGAGAAGACTCCGTCTGCCGGAGCCGCCCGACTAATATGTCGGCGGAGTGGCCGAAGAGTAATCGCTGCCCGAATAGAACTTGTCGCACTCGTAGGTTCTGCCGAAGGGATCGGTGGCAACCACCTTGACCGCAGCCGACGGATCTTTGAGCGTGTACTTGTACATGTGGTAGCAGGCCGTACAATAGTTGCTGCGCGTACCGCCGTTGTGACCGCGGCCGACGACTCCGACATTATAGCCTATTGCCCACCAGTCCTGTGCCGAGGTGGTCGAAGGTTTCTCCTCTTTCGACTTGTAGGGGATAAGGGTCATGTCGCCGCTCAGCACGCCGTTCTCGTAGAGCTGCACCGTCCAATCCTTGTCGGCATTGAATACGTTGGCCAGAACCACGTCGCTTCCGTAGGCGAACTGGAACGTCTCGTAGCTGCCGCCGGTGGCCGCATTGCCGCGATACAGACGCAGCTGGAAATCGCGATCGTTCATCTGCTCGTTGACACCGCGATAAAACCAGTTGTCGATGGTGGTGCCATTGACATCGTAGATGGCAAAGCCGTTGGGCGTACCGTCGCCGTTGAGATTCGAGTACCAGAACGCACCGCACACGGCACCGTGGATATGCTCGTACATCTTGTCCGAATAGATGTAGTTGCGGCCATAGTGCGTATGGCCGGCCATGATATGCACCTCCTTATACTCTTTGAGCAGATTCAGCACGTCCTGCACATGAGGCGTATTGGAGTTGACCAGCGGAATGTGTATGCAGAAGATAATCATCTTGTCCTTGTCGACATGCGACAGATCGGCTTTGAGCCACTCGTACTGCTCGTCGGTAAAAGCACGCTGATAGCTGTTCGATGCGGTATTGGTGGTGTATTGTATGTCGCGCATCGAGATGATGTGCGCATCGCCACGATTCCACGAGTAGTCGATAGGACCGAACACATACTCGAACTGACGCTGGAATGCCAGATTGAAAGTCGACGATTTCGAATCGGCCTGAACCGGAGCGAAGTTGTTGTCATGGTTGCCGATGGTCTGGAAGATGGGCATGCCGCCGCTGAAAGTAGTGCGCATGGCATTGCGCATGGGCACCATGTTGCCTACGGTATTGGTCGAACCCTCCGTATAGACGATATCGCCCAGTGTCACGCCATAGCAAGGTACGTCAGAGGCCTCCACTTCGGCCTTAACCACAGGCATGGTCTCGTTGATGAAACGAGCGTTGTATGTGGCATTCTTCGACTGGGGATCGGCCAGACAGAAGAGTTTGAAGCGCGTTTCGGGCGCATCGAGTCTCCTCAGCTGAAAGTCGTAACGCTCCACCTTGGGCTGCAAAGCCTTGTAGAAGCACGGACTGCCCGACTCGATAGCGATCTCGCAATCGGCAGGCGTAGAGTAAAAGACATATACCGCGTCGCTGCTGCGCTTGAACTGGTAGCAACCGTTATGATCGGTGGCAACGACCGTAAAGCCGTCGCTCACGACAACACCCTCCATACGATTGCCCTTCGTATCGGTGATGACACCGTATACATCATTACCCTCTTCGATCTCAGTTATGGTTCCTCCGGGGCCCGGGGTCTCTTTTGCGCCGTCGTCCTTCGAACAAGCGGCAAACATCGTAGCGCAAATCGTTAATAAAAAGAATAGACGTTTCATACGTGTAAAGGATTTAAAATTATCCGCAAAGTTAACTTATGAGGAGGATCGATCCGATCCCCCTCATAAGAAACCGATTGTTAACGACCCTCCCAGAGAACGTTCTGTTTCAACTCGGGGCTGAGCTGCAATACCGTATAAGGAATGGGACGCAGATACTTGGCCTCCTCCCAATAACGGTCTCTCATATACATCAGACGTCCGTGGTTGCCGTTTTCAAGGGTGAACGTACCCTCGGCGAGGTTGATATAGGTCACACCGGCCTCGCTGCCGACCTGGCTTGCCGACTCGACAACGCAAAGATCGTTGATGCCGTCGCCGTTGAGATCGATCGGAGTGTTCAATGCCGGAACATATACGCCATACCACTGCTTGATGGTCTTGTGACCCATATGCCAGCGCAACAGGTCGAACCAGCGTGCGGTATGCTCGTCGCCCTCAGAGATCAGCTCGATCGAGCGCTCGCGGCGAACCTCCAAGATATCCTTGTCGTTGATCTTCGAGCCGTCCTCCTGAGCATAGTAATCGTTCAGGTAGTTGTCGATGGTTGCGGGACGATCGCCGTTGACACCGGCACGCTCGCGCAACGGGCGGATAGTGCGGTTCCAAACCTCGTCGGACATCTCGCCCAGCTCGGCCTTAGCCTCGGCATAGTTCAGCAGAACCTCGGCATAACGCATGATGGGAAGCGAGTTGCTGCAAATCTTCGATGCCTCGTAAGCCTCGTTGTCGATATTCCACTTGATGATCTGATAACCCGTGCACGATACCGTAAGGTTGGGTGCGGCATGATTCAGGACACCGGCCTTGTCGTACTTCTGATACTCGGGAGAGATGATCGTCTGAGCCAGACGCAAGTCTCTGTCGGCGAATACCTCGGCAAAGGTCATATCCTTCCAGTCGGCATTGTTGGTCACGCGCGAACCGTCGGTTTTCAGGTACATGGCCACGAAATCCGAGTCGAGCGACCAGCCCTGACCCATAGAGCCCGAGCAGAAATACCACGTTACGGTGTGCCATATGTTCAGTCCGTCGCTATACTCGCGAGCCCACAGCACCTCCTGGTGGTTGATCGCCTCGTTGATGAACAGGCTGCGATATGCCGTCTTCTTGTCGGCTGCCGATACACCGGTAACCAATGAGTAGGGGCTGTCGTTGATAAGTTTCTCGCAAGCATCGCACGCCTGGCGAAGGAACTCCTCCGACGAGGTGTATTCGGCCGACCAGGGCAGACCCGTAGAGGGATCGACGCTGTGGTACTTGCGGAAAGTACCCTCCCACAAGCAGAACTTGGCTTTGAGGAACAGTGCCACATAGCGGTTGATCTTCGAAACATTCAGATATTCCGACGAATCGGAGATATTGGCAGCAGCGAAGTTCAAGTCTTCCAAGATGCGCTCGCAAACATATTCGCGCGAATCCTGAGCCTTGTACATGGTCATGTCATCGGGCTCGATCACGTAGTCGTAGTAAGGCACGGCACCGAAGGTCTGCACCTTGGTGAAATAGTGCCATGCACGCCAGAAACGCGCAACACCCTCGTAGTGATTGTAGACCTCCTCGGTCAGATTGGGCGTATTGCGGAAATGGTCGAGGAAATACTCCACCTCGTAGATGAACTTCCAGTTAGACTTGGCCCAGCTGCCCTGCTGCGACGATGTCCATATCGTATTGCGCAGGAACTCGGCCGGATTACGAGCCTCGATGATATCGCTGTAATTGTCGTAAGAGTAAGCGATATCGCCCTCATCGGGAGTCCAGCTGTTCAGGAAGCCGTTGGTATACTGCTCCAACGCGTCCTTGTTTTTCCAGTATGTAGTGGCGTCCACCGCCGCAGGATCGTGACGTTCCAGGAATTTCTCGCATCCGGTCGTCGCGATGGCAGAGACTGCAACCAAACTATATAATATCTTTTTCATAGAGTTCGTTTTAGAATGTTATGTTAAGACCGATGGTGTACGAACGCAATACCGGATAACCCTCACCGTCACCGGAGTTATCACCGCCTCGCGTAGACTGGATATCGGCATCGCCGGCGCTGATACCCTCCGGGTCGAAGTTCTTGGCATACTTCTTCATCGGAGAGAAGGTCAACAGGTTCTCACCAGTTACATAGATCTTCAAGTTCTGCAAACCGATCTTCTTCACGACCTCCTTGGGAAGCGTATAGTCGATGGTAAGGTTTTTCAGACGAATGTAGCTTGCATCTTGCAGGAAGTGGGTGTTGGGAGCCGAGAAGATACCGCCCGAAAGCTGAGCCTGATAACCTACCAGACGCGGCCAGTATGCACCGGTATCGGGGTTGTCCTCCGTCCAACGGTCGGCATGCCAGGGCAGCGACATCGAGTATGAACGTCCATACTGACCCCAGAAGTAGTGCGACTCCTTGGCGGGATACCAGTCGCGCTTGCCTACGCCCTGCCACAGCATGCTGAAACCAAGACCGTTCCAGTTGAATCCGGCCTGGATCGAGTAGCAGTAACGGGGAGTGGTATTACCGATAACCTTCAAGTCGCCGTGATCGTAGATAGTGTTGGCGCCGTTGTTGATTGCGCCGTCATCGTTCTGGTCAATGAGTTTCAGGTCACCGGCACCTACCGTCCAGTTGCTGTTGGCGAACTTAGAGTAGTCGATCGTTGCAGCCTCGGCATCGGTAGCAAACAGACCGTCGGCCTGATAACCCCAGATCTCGCCCATGGTCATGCCCTCATAGTAGTTGTTGGCATAGTTGGTGGGCAGAGTACCAGTCTTAGAGGTGTATTTGGTCAGCTTCGAGGTGCTGTCATATACCATAGCCTTGACGTTGTAAGAGAAGGGTTTGCCTCCGGCCATGAACGAATCGCGCCATGAAACAGACAACTCCCAACCGTCGGTCTGCATGTCGGCGTAGTTACCCTTGGGCACAGCCTGACCGAATACGGCAGGAAGCTCGGGACCCGTAACATACATGTCGGTGGTATTCTTGCGGTATACGTCGGCGACAACGTTGAGTCGACCGTTCAAAGCCTCGAAATCGATACCGATGTCGTAGGTAGTGGTCTTCTCCCACGTCAGATTGCTCGGGATCAGACCGGGAGCAGTCGTGTAGGTCATGAATGCGCCGTTGCTGAGTACAGACGACTTGCCAAGCTCCATAACCTGCTCGAAATCGTAGCACTTAGACAACAAACCGTTAGATGCCTGACCGGCCGAGAGACGCAGCTTCAAGTTGTCCAGCCAACCCTTGGCATTCTCCATGAAGGGCTCCTCCGAAATGCGCCAGCCGAACGATCCCGACGGTGCGAACGCCCAACGCTCGGTAGGCATCAGCTTTGAGCAGCCGTCGTAACGTCCCGAGAACTCAAACAGATAGCGGCTCTTGAAACCGTAGCTCAGACGGAAGAAAGCACCGACCATACCCCAATCGTAAGAACCGTTGTCCTGATACTTCATCGTCTCGCTGTTGGTAGACATGCTCGGATTGGGTTTGTCGGGATCCTGAATGCCGTAGCGCAGCATGGTGCGGGCGCTGTATACGTAGTTGTCGATGCTCCAACCGCCCATGACGCTCAGGTTGTGATCCTCGCCCAGACGCGGTGTCCACGTAAGAGTCGCATCGCCCATGATGTTGTCACGGCCGTAGATACGCTCCTCGAATGTCGAATCGGCAACCTGCTGACCGGTCATGCCGGGACCATTAGAATAGATCGAAGGATAGATCAGAGTCTCACGCAGAGTGTGGTTGTAGTAGTAGCCCAGAGTACCTTTGGCAACCAGGACGTCCTTGATAAGATCGATAGTCAAAGAGGTCTTGTTGCGGAAGTCGAACTTGTGGTCGCGACGCCAGTTGTTCTCCTCCACGAAACCGGCATAGCCCATGTAAACGGCTGTCTGCGTCCATGTTCCGTCGGGGTTGTAAGGCATGGTCATCGGGTAGCCCTGGTGACCCATCATACGCACGGGGGTCATGGTATTCGCGATACCGGTGTGACCCTGAGGCTGATTCGAGTGACGGTAGTAGAAAGTCGTGGTATTGTCCAGCTTGAGCCAGGGACGAACTTTCACCGTACCGCGCGCCGTAACGTTGTACTGATCGTAGAACTCGTTACCCTCGCGATACATACCGTCCTGATAGAAATAACGTCCGTTGATGTAGTAAGAGGCCTTGTCGCCGCCACCCTGAACCGTTACAGAGTGAGTATGGCCGACGGCCACGTCACGATAGAAAAGGTCATACCAGTTGGTATTGCCATAATACTGGTAACGGCCGTTGGTACCGATGCTCCACTTCTCATACGAAGGATCCGAGTTGCGCATGGCCAGCTCGCTGTACCACTGACGAGAGAAGGGGAAGATATTGTTGATGTTGGCAGGATCGTTGCCCGAACGGTTGATATACGATTCGAGGAACGAAGTAGTCCAGTCATAACCGTTGGTAACCATCTGCGGAGTAACCGTACGCTGATAGAGAGAGAACGAGCCGTTATAGCTGATCTTGGCAGAACCCTTGTCGGGATTCTTGGTAGTGACCAGAACCACACCGAATGCACCGCGCACACCGTAAACGGCAGCCGACGAAGCATCTTTCAACACGGTAAAGCTCTCGATATCTTCGGGGTTGACGGTTTCGAGCGACTGCTCAACGCCATCGACCAGCACCAGAGCGTCGCCACCCATACCGATAGAGGTCTCATTACCGCGAATACGCATTGTCGCGCCACGGTTGGGCTTACCGTCCGAGAACGACACGGTCATACCGGGAATAGCACCCTGCAATGAACGCGCGGCATTCTGATACTGACCCAGACGACCGTCGAGCTTGTCGGCCGACAGAGTCTCCACCGAGCCGATCACATCGCGCTTCTTCTGCACGCCGTAACCAACGACCACCACCTCGTCCAACGAGGTATTGTCCTCGTCCATAACGACATCTACAACCGAGCGGCAGTCCACGCTTACCACCTGAGGTTTATAGCCCAAATAGTTGAATTGCAACTTCTGATCGCCAGAAGCCTTTATTACGTAATTACCGGCGGCATCGGTCGAGACACCGATCGACGTTCCGGGGACCGAAACTGCAACACCGATCATCGGGTTTCCTGCCTCGTCCTTTACCGTACCTTTAACGGTGCCCTGAGCCATCACGGCACCCGATACAGCTGTAAAGAGAAGCAAGAGCACGAATGATCGAAGCCAAGAGAAGACTCCCCCCCTCTGCAAAGTCGATCGCGTTTTAGAGTAACATTGTTTCATTTTACAACAGTTTAAGTTATTGTTCGGTTTTCATTCCGCATCTCCCTTATAAATAAAATAGGTGTAACGCAAAGATACGGAATCGGGTGTAAGTCGTAACCGATAACAATCGTTGTCATTTAGGGTTTAAAAATAGTTTGTTTGTTGTTTTTTGTAGGTTATTAAAATTTTTAGTTATTAGTTTTTGTTTTCGCGTTTATATCAATTCTTCAATTTTACGTCAAAATTATGTAATTTTTTCTACATATCAAAATAAAATATCGGCAAAATGGCATGAAAGATCAAAAACATGTTTCGTTTCATTTCGTTTTACAAATCAAAATCCGACACCAACAGCCAAAACGGAACCATATCGAAAATATGAAGAATATCTTTCACGAAAGAAAAAAGTTTACGAAATATTGCGAAAGAAAAAAAAAGTTTATATATTTGTCGTCGTAAGTTGTAACGGACATATCTTTTTAGGGAGGAGGCGTCATCGACGCATTCCGAATTGCTATTTTTAATAGTTAACTCTAAATCAAAACGCAAGCATTTATGAAAAAATTATTAATGTTGTTCGCTGCGACATCGTTGCTGTTTGCCGGCTGTACCTCAGACGACGATACGGCCAACGTCATCAAGCGCGACACCAACGAGTTGAGCTTGGCGTATGCCAACGGTTCTTCGGGACAGTTGTCGGTACGTTACAACGGCTCTTGGGAGGCAAGCGTCGCCACCGGTTGCGACTGGCTGTTGTTGTCGGTCGGCGGCAGTGAAGCTGCAACCAGCATATCGAGCGTGGGTAACGGCTCGGACTATCAATATCTTGTAATGACGGCCAACCGCAATACGGGCGAAGCTCGCCAGACTACGGTTTATCTGCGTCAGGCAAATTCGCAGGAGGCTTTGGAGATTACCGTAAAGCAGGCTGCCGGTATATTCGAGGTATCGAATCCGTCGCTCAAAGGCGACATCAAGCAGAATGTCGAAAGTTCGGCATACATCTCTATCCCCTATGTGAAGGCGATTGGCGGCGAGGTAGCCGTTATCGAGACATCGTTGTCGGGCGTAGCCGACGGTCTTACGATAGAGTCGCCCTATACGACCGTTATCCAGAAAGAGGGCGACGGACAGCTGTCGCTTCCTATCGAGGGTACTGCCATGGAGATGGGAGCATTGACCATAAATGTCAAACTCTCTATCGACGGCACCGAGATCTTCTCCGGTACGATCAATGCCAGTGTAGTAAACGACAACTTCATATGGCAGTTCGATTTCAGCAAATGTATCTACGGCGGCGACCCGATGAACAATAAGAAAGGTGTCAGCCAGACCGGAGCCCAGATGGTCATCACAGAGGGTATCGACTGGAACAAGACCGACGATCTGTCGGAGGTATCGGTCGGCACCAGCGGTACGCAGGATTATTTCCGCGGAGGAGCTCCCACGGCAAGCAACTTCGAGATTCTCGAAGCACGCAACATGACCGGTTGGAGCGGATCGTGCGTATATGAGCACCCCGGATATATCAAAATGGGTACAAGTGCCAAAGCCGGTTGGATCCAGACTCCGCCCATGAGTCAGGTATCATCGCTGGCCAATCCCCAGGACGTGGTTTTGTCGTTCGACGCAGCACACTGGACTCAGGCCAAAGGCACCATCTATTTGGAAGTGATCGGTGCCGGTACGGTTGCAGGCTTCACACAGTTCGATCCGCCGCAGTATGACGGTTACTCGAACGCCGAGTGGGGATCGTTCACCGTAACGATCAAGGGCGCAGGACCTACCACTGCATTCAAGTGGTATACGGAAGACACTGACGGCAACGGTCGTTGGATGCTCGACAACATCAAGCTCATGGGACAGGGCTCTATCGTAGAGCGCACCGAGAAACTCGCAACGCCGGAGAACGTAACTGCCACTGTCGACGGAACCAACATCACCATCGACTGGAACAAAGTAGAGAGTGCCGACGCTTATCGTGTGACGATAGCGGCTGCCACTCAGCCCGATTTCGTCAAGAGCGTAGACGTAACGACCAACACTCTGAAAGTAACCCGTTTGCAGGAGGGTACGACATATAACATCACCGTGACGGCCGTTTACAGTGCCGACGAGAAGTGGAATTCGGAAACCGTCGAGCTTTCAGCTGTTACCGAGGGCGAGATCAAGATTCCCACACTCACCGCTCCCACTGTAACGCTCTACGAGAAGTCGCACGGCTATGCAATCATCGAATGGGAGTATCCCGCCCAAGCCCTGGAAGAGCAGGCTCTCGGCACTGCCGATATCATCGACTTCCAGTTGAAAGATGCGGCAGGCAACGTAATGGAAGGTCGCTCGCTGGATAGCTACAATGCGTTCAACTTCACTCGCTACAAGCATCAGCGTTTCGTGTTCGGAGGTCTTACCCCCAACACCAAGTACCGCATTGAGATGCGTCGCAGAATTTCTGCTGATAATCTCGACAAATATCTCGATTCAGAGTGGGTCGGCGTAGATGTTACGACCAATGCTGCTCCCGACACATCTGGCTATCTGTTCTATGCCGATTTCGAGGAATTCCCCTATGGTTGCCAGCCGATCGCTTGCGCATACGGCTCAGCCATCGGCAGCGTCAATGACTACCAGGCAAGCGTTGCTTTGACTATTCCCGGCAGCTTGAACTATGTGTACAACCCCGGCCGCGTAACAGGCAATGAATCGTGGTACAAGGCTTATATGCCTCAGTGGGATTATGCTGAAATTTCGGCCAATACGACAGATGGCAACGCCTATAACGTAGCACTGGTAGTCGGTGCCTTGAAGTTCGGCGGCAGCTCGAAACCTGCTCACATATGGTTGCCGGCAGTCAATGCCAATGGCGACATAATCCTGGAAATCGACTCTATGCCCTACTACGAACCCGGAACGGTAGCAAACGGTGCCAGCATGCAGGATAATGTCGCTGCCGAGAACGGCATAACATTCCACGTAGCCATCGTCGACGGATCAGGCAATATCGTCGAGACCGACGGTATCACCGTCAATACTGCCGATGCAGAGTTGACCAACACTATTGCCAAGGATATGTTCAACGGACAGGGCGCAGATGCCAACAAGCGTTATGAGACAACCCACCACACGGTGAAGATATCTGGTGTAACCCCCGAGACACGCATCAAGGTCTACACCGAGGGTAGTGCCAACACTCCTCGTATGTGGGTTGACAAGATGTCTATAAAGGCTGCGAACTAATCAGCCGCCTTACAATAGCGTTCAAGCCGACATGCTCCACACGGAGCGTGTCGGTTTTTCTTTTATGCCGACGGATTTTACTCCTTTGATCGTATTACGCACTATGTCATGCCCAAGCGATGTATTGATCCGGGTGAGATGTGTCATACTGGACGAGGCCGAGCAGAGTGAAGCATTTGGGGAAGACGTGACCGGCGGCATGGTCGTTTAATAAAGACTTGACTGCGGAAATCATCGCGCACAGATTTCTCGCCGACGCTCGAAATGACATGTCGGCGAGAACAGTCGTCCACAGTGTTTCGCTCGCGATCAACATAACAAACGCTGTCACTCCGAGGAGCCAAAGGCGACGTGGGAGTCTCGCAGGCGGGAGCACAATCGCGTAGGAGTTTGTCCATCGAAAAAAGAGATTCTCACGTCGGACGTGCCGTCCTCCTCAGAATGACAAACACGTCTTGTCATGTCGAACGAATGTGAGACATCTGGGAAAGACCGAACTTGCAGAATGTTAAAAAAACAATGGAAATCGTCGCGCACAGATTTCTCGCTGACACTCGAAATGACAACACAATTAGGAATAGTCGATAAGAACCACCAACCTCCTTTTTCATCAAAAGCAGTTAGTTGCCACGCAAACGATGTGAGGACGGATAGGCTGTATTGGCATACTGCCTATTCGGACGAACGAGCGAGCGGAAGCAAATAGCGGCTTTTCATGGAAAAGGTTTTTCGTCAAAAGCGGTATTATACAACTTTTTCGTTAAACCGAACGAACAAAGCGAAGTTTACTTCGGCTTTGTCGCGGCGAGAAAAAGTGCATGAAATGAACGCAACGCAGGAGTGAGACGATGGGCTGTACTTACCGTACTGCCCATTGGCGAGCAACAAGGCGCGGCAGTAGAATTGCCGCTTTTCACGGAAAAGTTTTTTCGTCAAAAGCGGTAGTATGCCACGCAACGCCGGAGTGAGACGATGGGCTGTACTAACGTACTGCCCATTGGCGAGCGACAAGGCGCGGACGCAGAATGCCGCTTTTCACGGAAAAAGAAAAAAGCAGGACTCGCAAAAGCCCTGCTTCTTCTATCATATCACGCTTTTCGCTTAGTCCTCGAACTTGGCCGAGAGGAACTCGCGGTTCAGACGGGCGATGTGTGCAATCGAGATCGACTTGGGACACTCGGCCTGACATGCACCCGTATTGGTGCAGTTACCGAAGCCCAGCTCGTCCATCTTGGCAACCATAGCCTTGGCGCGACGAGCACCCTCGACACGACCCTGCGGCAGCTTGGCGAGCGACGATACGCGTGCTGCAACGAACAACATGGCCGAACCGTTCTTGCAAGTGGCTGCACATGCACCGCAACCTACGCAAGCGGCAGCGTCCATACTCTCGTCTGCGTCCTTCTTGGGAATAGGTATTGCATTGCCGTCGGGCACCGAGTTGGTACGAACCGATACGAAACCGCCGGCTTGCAGAATCTTGTCGTATGCGCCGCGATCGACAACCAAGTCCTTGATAACGGGGAACGCTGCCGAACGCCACGGCTCGATGACAATGGTCTGACCGTCGCGGAACTTGCGCATATAGATCTGACATGTGGTCACAGCCTGCTCGGGACCGTGTGCATGGCCGTTGATATGCAACGAGCACATACCGCAGATACCCTCACGGCAGTCGTGGTCGAAAGCCACAGGCTCCTTACCCTCGTGAATGAGGTTGTTATTGAGGATATCCATCATTTCGAGGAACGAGGTATCGGGCGAGATATCAGAAACTTTGTAAGTCTCAAACGCGCCGTGTGATTTAGCGTCCTTTTGACGCCATATCTTTAATGTAAAATTCATAGTCTGATTCTAAATATAAAGTTTAACGTCGAAAAGGTTAGTCTTTGTAGTTACGCTGTGCCGGGTGTACGAACTCGAAGTTAAGCGGCTCCTTGGTGAGTTCGGGCTCGTTGTCCATGCCCTTGTACTCCCAAACGGCTGCATATACGAAGTTCTCGTCATCACGCTTGGCCTCACCCTCTTCGGTCTGATGCTCCGAGCGGAAGTGACCGCCGCACGACTCCTCACGCATGAGGGCATCGCGCGCCATCAGCTCACCCAGTTCGAGGAAGTCGGCCAGACGCAGCGCCTTCTCCAACTCGACGTTGAAGCTGTCGGCGGTGCCCACCAACTTGACATCAGCCCAGAACTCCTTGCGCAGAGCCTGAATCTCAGTGATAGCACGCTCCAACGACTCCTTGGTACGAGCCATACCGACATTCTCCCACATGATGTGGCCAAGACGCTTGTGGATATCGTCGACAGACTGCTTGCCCTTGATGGCGAACAGCTTGGCGATCTTCTCCTTAACGGCCTTCTCCGCCTCGTCGAATGCCGGAGTATCGGTAGCGACCTTGGGAGCCTGGATCTTATGAGAGAGGTAGTCGCCGATGGTATAGGGCAGCACGAAATAACCGTCGGCCAGACCCTGCATCAGAGCCGAGGCACCCAGACGGTTGGCACCGTGATCCGAGAAGTTGGCCTCGCCGATGGCGTAGAGGCCGGGGATCGTGGTCATAAGGTTGTAGTCGACCCATATACCGCCCATGGTGTAGTGCACGGCAGGGAAGATCTGCATCGGCTGCTCGTAGGGATTGGTATCGGTGATCTCCTCGTACATGTCGAAGAGGTTGCCGTAACGCTGCTTGATGACCTCCTTGCCAAGACGCTCGATAGCGGTCTTGAAGTCGAGGAATACGGCCAGACCGGTCTCGTTCACGCCGAAGCCTGCATCGCAACGCTCCTTGGCGGCACGCGAAGCCACGTCGCGCGGCACGAGGTTACCGAAGGCCGGGTAGCGACGCTCCAAGTAGTAGTCGCGATCCTCCTCCTTGATATCCGAAGGTTTGAGCGTGCCCTTGCGCAGCTTCTCCACGTCCTCCTTTTTCTTGGGAACCCAGATACGGCCGTCATTACGCAGCGACTCCGACATAAGCGTCAGCTTCGACTGCTGCGTACCGTGAACGGGGATACACGTGGGGTGAATCTGCGTGAAGCAGGGGTTGGCGAAGCCTGCACCCTTGCGATAGCACTGGAATGCCGCCGAGCCGTTAGAGGCCATGGCGTTGGTCGAGAGGAAGAATACGTTGCCGTAACCGCCCGAAGCGATAACCACGGCATGTGCACCATGACGCTCGATCTCGCCCGTAACCAGATTGCGTGCTATGATACCGCGAGCCTCACCGTTCTCTACGACCACGTCCAACATCTCGTGACGCGGATACGACTTCACGCTGCCTGCGGCGATCTCCTTGTTCAATGCGGCATATGCACCCAACAGCAACTGCTGTCCGGTCTGACCGCGGGCATAGAACGTACGCGAAACCTGCGCACCGCCGAACGAACGGTTGGCCAGCAGACCGCCGTACTCGCGAGCGAAGGGAACGCCCTGAGCCACGCACTGGTCGATGATGAGGTTAGACACCTCGGCCAGACGATATACGTTGGCCTCGCGAGCGCGGTAGTCACCGCCCTTGATGGTGTCGTAGAACAGACGATAAACCGAGTCGTTATCGTTCTGGTAGTTCTTGGCTGCATTGATACCGCCCTGCGCAGCGATCGAGTGAGCGCGACGCGGCGAGTCCTGAATGCAGAATATCTTGACGTTGTAACCCAACTCACCGAGCGAAGCGGCTGCCGAAGCACCGCCCAGACCGGTACCGATTACGATGATATCCAACTTGCGTTTGTTAGCCGGGCTGACGACCTTGATGGCCGCTTTGTGGTTGCTCCATTTCTGCGCCAACTCACCTGCCGGTATTTTCGAATCCAATTTAAGAGCCATATCTGTTTTCTGTTTTTATTGTTATCGATTGATTGACTATGCCTCAGGCACCCAGTGCGACATTTGGGCGATAATATCTCCGCTGTTGAGATACATGAGGATCAATACTACGGCGAAACCGAGCAGAACGACGGTAGCCGCGATCTTTGCGATGCACTTCAAACGCGGATACCACGTATCGTTGGCCCAACCCACCGACTGGAACATCGACCATACACCGTGCGTGAGGTGGAACCAGAGAGCTGCCAACCATACGATGTAGATAAGTACGTTGTACCACTTAGAGAATGTGTAGGCAACCAGCAGCGAGCCGTTTGCAGGATTGATTACAGTGGCAGTGCCATCGATTTCAGGGGTGAAATAGGTCGAGTGCATCAGCTCGACGAGCTGCATCTTCGACCAGAAATGAATAAGGTGCAATGCCAAACCGCCGATGATGATCCAACCCAGCAGAAGCATGTTCTTCGATGCCCACTCTACGCCCTTCTCCTTGACCGTTACGGCATAACGCTGCTTGCCGCGAGCACGATAGTTGTCGATGGTCAGCACCAGCGCATAGATCATGTGAATGGCAATGCCGGCAACCAGAATCACCGTTCCGACCAGAGCATACCAGTTGGCACCCAAAAACTCACACACCATGTTGTAGGCCTCGGGGCTGAACAACAGAGTGATGTTCATTGACATGTGGAAGAGAATGAAGAGCACGAGAAAACAACCCGTAACGCTCATAACCAGTTTCTTCCCCAGAGATGAATTAGTTAAAAAACAGCTCATAATAATTAAAAATTTGTTGTATTTGTAAATAGTTTGCCCGATAAAAATTCTATGCTAAAAGCATTTGCGCCGATAGCTCCTGCAAAGATAAGAATTGTTTGCAAAATAACAATAGCAAAGACTCTCTTTTCCCCCTCTTTTGCACGAAAACAGGGCATTTCCAACGCATGCGGGCAGTGAAAGAGCTGCGCAGCGTCGACCGATTATCCGCCCCGCTGCGCAGCCTTCGGCATGGCAAAACCGATATCGGCCGCATAAGCGACGGCTTGCGCCGTTTTATAAATCTGCCTATCCCCCGAATCCCCTACTCGGAGCGAGGGGGGGGGAGATCGCACTTGGCGAGCTATACGGAATTACTTTATGCGGTTTGTCTTGTCGAACGAATGTGAGACATCTGGGGTCTACCGAAGTGGCAGAATGTTAGAAGACAGAGGAAATTGCCGCGCACAGATTTCTCGCTAACGCCCGAAATGACAAGACAATCGGAATAGCCGCCAAAGATATATGCGCCAATTTTTCGTCAAAAGGCGTTAGTAGCGGTGCCGACATGAAAGCGGCGCGGATAGG